>JAFZAH010000041.1 GCA_017548275.1 Prevotella sp. | reverse complement strand
CACCGACCGCAGCTATCGGGGCAAGACCGTCCGCACCGTCAACGAGGGCGACCTGGACCTCGTGCTGGAGACGCGCCGTCTGATGGGCGATAAACCCGTCATCGTCACGCTCAACATCACGCGTCCCGCCGTTGTTGCCGAATTTGAGCCATACGCCGATGCTATTCTGCTGTGCTTCGGGATTCAGAACCGGGCCAAACTCGACATCCTGTCTGGGCAATTTGAGCCGCAGGGTCTCTTGCCGTTCCAACTTCCCGCCGACATGCAGACCGTTGAAACGCATTGCGAGGACGTGCCACACGACCTGACGCCGCATGTCGATGCCGACGGCAATCGCTACGACTTCGCCTACGGCCTCAACTGGCAGGGCCTGATTGTCGACGACCGCACCCGCCGCTACCGCAAATAGCCATAAAAATCACAAAAGACTTTCCGCCGTAACTCATTTTTTTACCACTTAGGGCGGAAGGTCTTCGTGTTTTTCCAGCCGATACCCGTTCAATTCCGGCCGATACCCGTTCACTCATTTGAGGAAAAACGGTGGAAACTGTTACAGCAAAAACGGAGCATGCTGTTACACTGATTGCGCCAGGGTGCTTCGGCGATAATTATTCAAGGGCAGAAAGATTCTATTTTGCCGATATGGATTGCAACCTAAACGGCAAACAGGTCATCCATGGTTATCTCTTTCTGCACCATGTTGTAGTAGCTGTTGTGGACAACGCCGTTCGTCGTTACCATGACAAGATGAAGGGTGCGCTTGTCTTTCGATAACTCTTGGTATGCATCAAGCTTGTTTTGCAGTGCCTGTGCATAATCCTTGTCGATGGTGAAGGCTTTTACTGAATGCTTCATCTCACAGATGTCTGTAAAGCCATCGGCACGTTGCATTACCAAGTCAATTTGTGCCCCACGCCGTTTGCCTGTTCCTCGGGTGAACCATGAACAAACGTTAGTCTGGACCCCGGAGATGCCAAGGGCAGCTTTGATCTGGGGCACATGTTGAAGGCAAACGCGCTCATAGGCATGCCCCTTCCATGCGTTATGGGACGTGGACGTGAAGGTGTTTGACCAATAACTCTCATCGCTAAAGGCATTCTTCTTGATGCAGAGGTAATAGAACAGTGTGTAATTGTCTATCAACTGATATAAAGCGTTCGTTTCGGCAGTATCGGCTGACACAAAGCGACGAATGAATCCGCACTCCTCCAGATCTTCCAGCATAGTGGAGAATGTGCCGCCGTCCGATAGTTTGCTTTCACGCAGTATATCGTCCCTGGTCATGCCCGACTTTTTGCCATCACTCAGGCACTCTATGACCTTGATATAATTCTCTGGACGTTTAAACAGAATGGAATAAAGTGCCTCAAACTCATCGCGCAGCGGTGCTGTCTCAGTGAAGAACAGTTGATCTACATTTTGTGCTACGCTCAACCCTTTCTTCAGGAAACTCCAATAGTAAGGTATACCGCCAAGAATCATGTAGAGTTCCAAAACGTCCTTCCTGCCAAAAGCAAGGTTGGTAGCCTTGGCAAAGAGCTCGCATTCGCGGAGCGTGAAAGGGACGAGTTTTATGCGGTTGGTCAGACGTCCACGAAGGCCGCCCTTGTCCTTCAAGAGCTTCTTGCTGATCCATGAAGTGGCACTGCCGCATACGATGAGCACGATGTCCTTCTCTCGACGCGCTGTGGCCCATCCGTTCCAGAAATTTTCCAGGGCGCCAATCAGGTTTCCCTTGGGTGTGTCCATCCATGGGAGCTCGTCTATAAAAAGAACCTTTTTACCTGCTGGGGCATTATTGATGAGTTGTTTCAACAACTCGAAGGCCTCAATCCAAGTTTTTGGTATAGAGCACGTCATGCCAGCAGCAACAAGGGAGTTGCGGAATGCCGTCAACTGCTGGTTCAGCGTTCCTTTGGCTACTCCTGTATGCTGAAAGCAGAACTGGTAGTTGAAGGTCTCGCGGATGAGATACGTCTTGCCTACACGCCGTCTACCATAGACAGCACAAAACTGCGACTCTTCTTTTTCGAGGAGCCCCAGCAACTCTCGTTGTTCTTTTTCACGTCCTATGATCATAGCGGTATTACTTTAATCGGATTTTCCGCTGCAAATATAGTAATTAGTTTTCTATAATCAGCGGAAATCTATGATATTTTATATGTTTCCGCTGGAAATAGCGCCAAAAAGTGTATATAACCAGCGGAAATTGGTATTTTTCTATATATTTTCGCTGATTATAGCAATTTTGCTCCAGTAAGCAATTAATCTAAAGAAAATGAAAGATATTTAGCATCGGTCACAAAATGGCCGAGGCTTTTTTGTATCTTTGCAACGACAACTTTTAAATCGCAGAATATATGGCGAAGAAACAAGAAGAGAGAGGGCCCGACCAGATGAGCAAGTACGTTTGGCTGATAGATACAATCTATCGGGCCAAGCGGATCTCGTACAACGACCTCAACGAGCGGTGGAAAGATGAAACTGATTTTAGCAGAGGTGAAGAACTCCCTAAACGGACATTGAAGCGATGGCTTGACGTCATTGAGGTCTTGTTTGGAATCATCATTGAGAATGAAGGCCGTGGTGAATATCGGTACTACATCGATGACGACGAGAATCTTGCCACAAAAGGGATTCGTTCCTGGCTCTATAGCACATTTTCTGTAAGCAATGCGTTGGCGAGCAGCAAGGGAATTAGGGACCGCATTTTGCTGGAGTATGTGCCCACTGGGCAAGAGTATCTGCAGACCATCATCGATGCGATGAAGGAGAACCGGGAGATACGTATCACCTATTACAATCCTTGGAAGGATGATGAATTTGACCTGAAACTGCAGCCATTGTGTGTGAGGCTTTTCAGACAACGATGGTACGTGATCGCTCTCAACCATTATCCGAAGCTCAATGAAGACGGGCCAAGGATTTATTCTCTTGAGCGCATAAGGGATTTGCAGGTTAGAGATGAGACCTTCAAGATGCCCAAGGACTGGAGCGCCGAGGAGTATTTTGAGGGATGCTATGGTGTGATTCGTGACCATGATTACGACAAAGAACTCGTGAAACTGAAAGTGACCGCCGGTCAAGCCAACTACATTCGTGGGCTCAGATTACATGTGTCACAAAAGGAGGTTGAGCGCAATGACATATTCAGCATCTTCACCATGTTCATTCGCCCTACCTTCGACTTTATTCAGGAATTGTTCTGGCAAGGCGAGGATGT
>JAFZAH010000040.1 GCA_017548275.1 Prevotella sp. | reverse complement strand
ACGCTCTTTGGGGGCTTCGCGCCCCCAGCCGCGAGGCAAACCGCCGCGGTGTTTTTCATAGTTTTAAATCGTAACCATCACCCATTTTGACCAATAGAGGTTTTTAAGGACGTTTTCATCACCCATTTTGACCAATAGACCTAAAAAAGAGTCTCCATTAATAGGAGACTCTTTTTTGTTATCCCTCTTTCTTCTTTTTTCCTTTCGTTTCGAAGTTATCTTATCTCACGTCCTTACATTCTTGCCTTCTGCTTCTCGCCTGCGCCAGAACCGCGGTATTTGCTGCGGGCCTCGTTGAACTTCCACGTGATATTGAGCGAGAAAGTGCGACGGGTCGGGTTGCGAACAGTCAGTTCGCGGATGCCATAGACAATGGCTTCGGTCTTGTTTGAATTGAAAATATCACCGCAGCGTAAATCTGCGGTCAGCGTTCCAAGTTTGTGGAGGTGGAAGTCGCGCTGGATGCCGAGGCTGGCGTTGAAACGGTTTGCATTGATGCGGAAGTTATTGTAATCACCGTGCGAAGCCCATTCGGAAGAGGCATTCAGACGCCAGCCTTTCGGCAAATCGATGTCATTCTGCCACACGAGAGTGAGATACGGACGGTTGAGTGTCAGCATGGAACCGTCTGCGGTGAGCGACTTGTAGTTTTGGAAAACGGCAAATGCATACCACATAGGATGCCAGCAGCCGATAGTAGGACGGGCTGAGAGGCTGATGGACAGTTGGTTGTAGTCCTCTGCACTGTTGATATACCGAATGAGGCTGATGAGCGGGTCTTCGGAACCGGGGAAAGGCTCTGTGCTCATGGTGACGGAATTCTTGATGCGGCCGTAGTTCAGCGACAGGTTTGCCCACTGATATGCTGCATTCAGCACAAGACTGTGTGTATAGGTCGGTTTCAGATAGGGGTTACCGCTCTGATAGGAGTAACGGTTCAGATAGATAGTCGAACTGGTCAGCAAACTGTAGTTCGGACGTTCGATGTCGCGACGGTAGGACAGCGAGAGTTGCATCTTGCCGATGGGGGCGGAGATAACGAAGGTGGGGAACCAGTCGCCGTAGTTGCGGCATACCTCATCTTCGCGTTCTCCGAAATTAAAATAGTCATTTTTCAAATGTTCGTAGCGCAAGCCAGCCTGAACGAAGACTTTGCCGAATGCCCGGCCATACTCCATAAAAGCGGCGGTACTTGACTCGTTGATTTCTGTATCGGTGGCATTCACGGGTACGTAATCTGAAGCGGTGTAAGAATAGGCGTCGGTGCGGTGGTTGTAAGAATATTCGCCGCCGAGTGACAAATTTCCGTTCCAGACGGGATAACTGAAAATGAGTTTAGACGCCCAAAAATTATTACTGCTGTTGGTGTTGCTCTCGATGGTACGGGTCGTTCCTACAGCAGAACCGCTTGCTGCATTAGCGGGTGTCATGGTTTCAGTGGTACTGCCGGGAGCCTTCGTGTCGTCGAAGAGACCGTCAAGGTTGAAATCGATGCCCAATTGTCCCAACTTGCCGTTATAATAGGCGTTGAATATGTGCTTAGTGAAACGCTCGCTTTGGATGATACGGCTCTCGGAGCGTTCTATATAGGTGCCGTTTTCATAGTTGTCGGTATTGAAGTCGCTGGTCATATCACCGCTTGGGTGGCGGTCGTACTTGTAGAAGGCACCTAAACTATGATTCTCGTCGAACATATAGTTTACTTGCAGTTGAGGTGACCATCCTTTCCATATGTTTTTCGTGTCTTGCTTGGTAAAGCCCGAGTATTCGTCCTTACCGCACAGGTAAAACATGTCGTCCTCCTGCAGTGATTTATTGTGTCCATAACGACCTGCCCAGAGAGAAGCGGTGATATCGAGTCCGCCGGTACGGTAATTCACGTCGAGATTGTTGGTCAGCGTGTGTCCATATTGATATACGGCTTCTGCATTGTCTTGGAAACTGATGCCCTCGCCCTGCGCTTTTTTCAACTGGATGCGGACCACTGCTTTCACTGATGCCGCATAGCGGGCACCGGGATTTTGTATCACGTCCACATGTTGTATCTGGTCGGAACGCAGACGCGACAACTCTTTCATGTCCTGCACCCTGCGCCCGTTGATATACACCTCGGCATCACCACGGCCTAGTACCTTGACGGCACCGTCGCATTCTGCCTCTAATGATGGCACCCGTTTCAGCGCGTCACTCACCGTGCCAGCCTTTTCCAATATGGTACCCGCAATCGTCGTACGCATGGCATCGCCCTTAACATGGGTCTTTGGCAATGTGCCTTTCACAACAACCTCACCAAGCATTTTTGAGTCTTCTTCTAAACGGATGGTCAGCCCGTCGACGGCCTTGACGTATTGTGTCTGATAGCCAATGCTTGATATCTTCAGCAATCCGTTGTTGATATCTGTCACAATCTTGTAAACGCCTTGCTCGTCTGTCATCGCTCCCTGAATAAAAGTTGAATCGGGCAATGAGAGAAGCACCACATTTACAAAGGGCAACGGCTCGCCTTTAGCGTCTATCACCTTTCCTTCCAAATCGTGTGTCTTGGCAAATGACATCACGGTCATCATCATCGCAGCCACCAAGGCTGTCAGTCGAAAACTAATCTTTTTCATTCTTTTTATACTATTGTGTTTATATATACTTTTATCGCAGCAGGTTGTTCTTTCCTATATGTTAGACATAATTATATACGAAATACTTCATTATGTTAGACATCTTATATACGAAAATACTACACTTTTTTAAATATTTCTGTATTCTTTTTTTCTAATACCCTTTTTCGTCCTTTTTACCAACCCTGGAATGACAGAAAAATGTTGTAATTCATTTTTTTCGTGTCAGCATGAACTAATCGGGCTTCACCTGTTTTTCTGCGGCAAAAGTAAGTCGTATTTATTTCCCTCACAAATATCTGGGATATTCTGCATGGTTTTGTGACGAGTGGCATTCTTTGGGGATGGGTGGCATTCGTCCCCATAAAATAAGCAACATCTCATATGAAGAGTCGCAATGCTTTGGAAGTCAATGGTATTGCCATGGTAAGGAAAAACTACTGAAAATATTATGATTGAATATTTCTGCGTGGTGAGTGGAAAAACAAAAGCAATCCGTTGTGAACGCATGAGTTTGCAACGGATTGCTTTCAACAGAAACAATCATCGCCTTTTTCCCTTTATTTGTTATCAATTAACTATAGTCATATATCTGCATTATTTCCAAAAATCGAGGCATTAGGAGCCCATTGCAATTATAAAATTGTGCCTTTTCAATCAGTGTTGAC
Source organism: Prevotella sp. (assembly GCA_017548275.1). GTDB lineage: Bacteria > Bacteroidota > Bacteroidia > Bacteroidales > Bacteroidaceae > Prevotella. The sequence continues at coordinate 378,209 of JAFZAH010000040.1, read as the reverse complement.
TATAGGATATTTATATAACAGATAAAGGTTTCTATAAGAAAGGGTAAGTGTGAAATATTGGAAAAGAATGGTGCTATTTCATTTGATACTTTTTGTATCTCGACCATTCAGATTGTATGTCATCTTTATGCTCTCCCAAAAAGAACTCGGCGGTGTGCTCTTGCTTAAAAGGCGACCAATTCCCACAAATGATACCGTCATGGGCGATGACAGGCTGGAAAATACCACTATTGTTGTGGGCCTTGTGTTTGTATTCTGGCGACAACACGATGTCTCGGCTCTTATAACTGATAAGATATTCATCATAGGGCGGTATATAGAGATATTTTCCTTTGTTGAATCCTCGTGTGCGGCATGTGTCTGTCATGTAGAACTCACGTCCCTGCCATTTCTCTGTATGGATTGTATGCCCCATAAGTGCGATGCCCCTGCGACAATCGCCGATGTTCATACCTGACCACCACACGAAATCTTCCAGCGTGGCGGGTTGGCGGCTCTGAAAGTATTTGCTGGTTAACAATAGCAAAGTCTCGTCGCGGTCCATGATTCTTTTAGATTTCACTTTATCGGCTGTAAGCGCATAGGTAGCCTTCATGGGCAACAGGTCGCCGCTGCAAATCGTTCCTGTAATCTCTGAAATTCGGATATGGTATGACAGTCGGTGGTCGTCCATGACTATATCCTTTTCCGCCAATGCCTGGATTATGTCTTCTTTCGTGATACTCCCTTTGTCGGCTGCGGTTTGGGAAATGATTTCTCGGATTTGCGTCACTTCCTTATCGCTGATATTGATGTTATTGCTGCTCATCCAACCTTTGGTCACAGCCAAGGCTTTTGGAGCGCATAGTTCAACCAATGGCCAATAATTCTCGGCCGACACAAGTTGCCATGTGCCACGCATCAGGTGTAAACGGATTATCTGACCGCTGTCATACGCCTCCTTGAATGCCTTCGCTGAAGGTTTTTGCGTACGCATGGCTACAGCCCAGCGCATCATGCGATATTCCTGTGCCTGCATAGCACCCATATAGTTGACCACATCGGCCGGGCGGGCAAATTGTGGACATATGAGTTGTTGGTTCAAAAGTCGCCGGGATACGGGATTCATTTGGTAATGGCTCATAATAACTTCCCCTGATAACTACTTATATTGACTCCCCTTCATGACTCCTCTCATCCCCCTAAACGTATTGTAAAAAAACTTCTATGATAATTCTAACCTCAACACTCTGATGGGGCGGTTTTCTCCCTGATACTGTTCCGGGTCGATACAGGTCTCGCCAGTTGCGACGAATCCGCATTTTTCCATCACACGCCCCGAGGCGGGATTGTCGATGAAATGACCGCTGATGAGTGATTTGATTCCTGTCGTTTGACGTATATGGTTCAACATCAGCCGCAACGCCTCTGTACAAATGCCTTGATTCCAATAAGGTTTGGCTATCCAATAGCCGATAAGAGGCTCATCCTCGCGGGCTGGAAGTTGACACTCACACGAAGGACCATAACCTATCGCACCGATGGCCTCGCCGGTTTCTTTCAGTTCAATAGCCCAAGTGGTATCATTATGAAACAACGTGCGGATAATCTCCAGACTCTCCTCTTCGCTCTTGTGAGGAGGCCAACCCGCACGTGGACCAACATCTGGGTCAGATGCATATTTGAAAAGTGCTTTCGCGTCATTGTCGAACCAAGGGCGCAAAATGATTCTGTCTGTTTCCATTTCTTTATTTGTCTTTTAGGAAATCATCTATGTTCGCTTGATATAATTTCATGAGTTGCCTTTTTCTTTCTTATGACACGCCCTTCTTGGATGGCGGCAAATGTTGCGACTACGGCTATAAGGGTAATAGGGATGAGTGACCAAAACATCATAGGCACTGCTAAGAACAGCAGAAATCCAGCCGTCTTGTTGGCCGTGGTATGAGGGAAACGGAATTCCCCGTACATCATGAGAACAGAAGTCTGATTGACGGTTTTTATCAAGATAATCACTCCTGCCCATGCCCACAACCATACTGGCAATTCCACAACGGACAGCAGGCGAAAACCACAACAAGCCACAAAGCATATGTCTGCGAGGCTGTCTAACAAGGCTCCCGTTTGGGTCACGGCATTGAACTTTCGTGCCAACCAACCGTCAGCCATGTCACTGATACCGCATAATCCATAGACTATCCAAAAAGCCGCACTGTCGATGTCTAAAAAGACGATGCCAACCGCCCCAACCATCCTGAGCATTGACAGAATATTCGGCAGACTCCTCATCATAGTTCTTGTTAATTGTGATAGTCGCTGTTTTTCCATTCGAACTTTACGGTCTTGGGTACAAGGTACTTGCCTATCTTATAGTCAATGTTTGCCTTGTGCGCCTGACTAAGTTGGTAGCACCGTGGTATGCGGTACATTTTCCCGTCCTTGATGAAATGGGCTCCCGTTTGGTGAAAACGGAAGGAAACTCCTTTTGAAACGCATTGTTCCCTAATGGCAAGTATCCAGTCATAGTCGCAAGGTCTTGCGTTAACCCCTGACTCTCCGCCTACCGACACTTCATCTATCGTTTCATTCAAATAAGGAGTGAGGTCTATGGCTGTGAGTATCGGAGCAACGATGATGCTCTTATGTTTGATGGGAAGAGAAAGGAAGATGGGCAAACGATAATCAGCCATTTCCTGATTCTCCACAGTACACCCCACGATGACATTGTCATAGCCGTCGCCCCAATCATCTGGTACGCACTCCATAAATCGGTCGATGCGCTTGGTGAAGAAAAAGAACCATAGGTCGCTACGTTCTTTCATCATCTTCCAACAATCTGATCGCCATTGGTCCGCGTCTTTCAGAAGGAAGTCGGAAGTGAAGCAGGTAAACACGATTTTCCCGCTCTCTATCTTCCACGATTTGTCGCGTTTTTTCTTGATGGGCAGGTTGAAGTTGCCTGTCTTTCTGCACACGCTGCTTGATATATCGCTGCCGTACATCTCATCTTGCCTGTAAACATAACAATACTTGCACCCGGTGCTTATCTTGGTGCACCCGTGCCATGGATTCCAGTCTGCGTATATCTCCCAGTGCTCAGACATATAGGGCTAATTTATTCGATAAATGAACCAATCTCTATCAAGTTGCCGTCAGGGTCGGAAACATAGCAGGTGCGCTGGCCCCACGGTTCCGTAGTAGGGGGAAGTACCGATTTGGCGCCATGCTCCAGCGCGTTCAAGTATTCCTTATCTACATCAGCGAAAGATGGTACGTCGAAGGCCAATTCCATCGTTCCGTTGAATCCTTCGGGGTAATGGAAACTCCTCGATACCATCTGCTCGAAAGCGACGCGGGGAAAGAGAATGATGCGCATGTTACCTAATGTCATTTCCACATTGGGTTGGATGCCATCCCATTCAGTGGTAAAACCGAAGGTCTTTGTGTAGAATTCTACGGTTTCTTTGTTATCACGGGTGAAGAGTCCGACGGTATTGAAATTGAAACGGGGAGATGGCGTCTCTTCGTACCCTAACTGTCCCGACAGGCGCAGTTTCTCTTTTGTGGGGAATGTGGCATCGAAGGTCTCGAAGGCGTCTGGATTCTCGTCGGCGACAAAATATCCCTTGGGTGGGCAATAGGTGGCCTCGGTGATGCCATTCGACTTCAACCAGCCCGGAATGAGTTCTTGGGCGAGGAAGTATGGCACTTCTGCATCTTTTGGCTCCGCATGATAATGAATGCCCAACTGACTTGCCAATACAAAACCAGCGTGACGGTAAAAGTCAATATTTCCCTCCATACAGAGAAAACCGACACCCGATTCGCGGGCCTTCTCCAGTGCATATTGAAGCAATTTTAGACCATACCCTTGGCGTTTGTAGTCAGGGTGAATGCTGATGGGACCGAATGTCCAAGAAGGAACAATTCTCTTTCCCTCTCTGGTGTCTGGTATGTCACACACAAGTTCCGCCTTTGAGAACATGATGTGACCGATAACCTTACCACCTTCCTCCAACACAAAATCCAATTCCGGGATGAAGTCAGGGCTTGTCCTGTATTGATGGAGCACGTAATGTTCCGTACATCCAGGGCGATACACATTCCAGAATGCCTCTCGCGTCAGGTTCTCCACTTCGTGATACTCTTTTGGTTGCTCTAATCTGATATTCATGGGTTTAATCTGTTTGTCTATGCAAAGGTACTAATGTTCAGTATGTGTTGGCAAATCTATTCATACACCTTGTCATCCAACGGTCGGGTGCAACCCCATTGCTTGGCGAAGCGTTCAAAATTCTTGTTGATCACTTTCCTGAGGAGTATGCCGACTATCTGGCGAAGCAGCCATGGGTAGCGTTCAGGACCGGTGAACTTCTTTGCTTCAGTAGTCAGAAAATTGCCGTGATAGGCATACAAGCGCCCCATGCTGGTAAAGGATGCCATCAACTTTCTCAGAGCCTTTTCCATTTTCTCGTCTTCCATTCTGATTAAAAAACTGCCGCCACGTACTAAACATCCTCCGTATGAGCACCCTAGTTGCTCGGGCAGCGACTGAAGAAACCGTTCACCTAAGCGTAGTTGATGTCCCTCTTCGAAACCTCCGTGGAGGATGAATGACAGAATGGCAGGCCGTTGGCGCTCCGTGGGCAAAGATTCCAAAAACTCGAGTAGGAGGCTCGGAGCGCACTCCACATAGAGAGGTAGTGCGATGAGGATATGGTCATTGGTAAGAAAAGCCTCACGGGCAGTATCCCATTCCTTACGGTTCGATATAGAATAGAGTTCGTAGGTCAATCCTGTCTCATCAAATCCCTTGACAAATGACTGGAGAATCTTGTCCGTATTGCTGTGTTTACGGGTTCGCGGACTACCGTTGATAATGACCACATGTTTCATCGGTTGGGTCATGGATATTGATTCTGGGTCAATGTCCGATTTATGCGGTTTCCCGTCTTGATCCATGGCAATCGCTCCCAATGAGTGCCCGCCAAGATTTTGTGATGCCCGCTCACACCATTCTTCCAACAGTTGCCGGTCACCATTGCTTCTATAAACAACGCCTACGTTAAGCGCATGGTATCTCAATTGGTGGCGCAACCAACCGCCGCGGAACTCGATATACATGTTCAGCAACGGCATGAGACGGTCTGTCATTCGCTTTCCGCAAGAGTCAAGAAAACCGAAGTGCGTGTCTGAGACAATCCACAGATTGTCGGCATGGACCAACTTCTTGACAATCGTTTCGTAGTCGTCCTTGACGGCACATACACCTGGCGACTTCAGCCAACACAGGTTGCAACCGATGCAGTGCGCAATCTTCAAGTCTGAGGTATTGATGACCTCCAAATCCTTGTCAGGAATCAAAGCGCTAATCTGCTCAGATGTGACATCTGCCAATGTGTTTAATACGATTGTCATCCTCTTCTTTTCAATACAACGATTTCCGCATCTGTTCCATCTTTGCCATATTCACTTACGAAGATGAAACGTTCATCGCAGGCGATACCATAACAACGGCCTTCGACTCCCTGCTTTTCCACTTGGTTGCCCCAATAATTGGCATTGTCGTCAAAGAATTTTACATGGTTGCCGTTGTGTTGATATTCCATATTAATGAATGAGCCTTGCAGTACGAAGAGGTTGTCTATTTGAGGCATATCCTTGACACCTAACGCGTTGACCTCATCGATAAGTTGCTGTTTGATGGGCGATGTGGCATGAGGAAGATTTTCTGCTGGTAATTGCCACCGTTTCAGATTGGGATAGTATTGCAAAAGCATCTTTTTATATTCTTCCTTACTGAGGTTCTGACCGCTGTTCTTGTTGAATTCATCTACAAATTGTGAGCAAAATTCAGCCATCTCTTCCATCGTGAAGTTACCGGTGAAAGCACCGTCCTTGTAGCAATAGATACAATATTCTTCGTTCTTACTGCCATCGGCATTTGTGCCGAGAATTTCCTCTGTGAGCGGCATACCGCAACTCTGACAAAATTTCTGTTCCATTCTTGTCGTTACTTATAGTTGATAATAATATGGTTAACGTGTGTCATGTACTGATTGTATATTTGGCTACAAAATTAATGCTTGACCATTGTTATGACCAAGAATTCCCTCAACATTTATGATTTATTATGATTCACCTCTTTATATTCTGTTTTCCTCGACGACTAGAGTATAACACGCTATTTCTTGATACTCACCCCGCCGAAATAGTTTCTGACGACGATATGGAGGCATGGCGTGTCTTTTTCTGCAAGATTGATGGCTTCGTTGCCGACACCTCCAAAGAGACTGCGGCTTTTCACCTTCACATTGACGTTTCGCGGCACGAATATCTCAATTCCACCAAATACCGTTTGAATGTCTATTGCCTCATCCTCGGTAATGACCGCGTCGCGCAAGTCCAGACGGAGACCGCCACATAAGGTATCAAGTTGGGCTCCATGGAAAGTTTCTCCATGATAAATGTATTCATCGCCCCCAAAACGTACGGAACACCTGATTCGTTTACCCTCGTCACCCTGCGGGACAGGACGTTGAAGCCACTGGTCGCGATGGTGCCTGAAACTGCTGATGAGAAGTGTGACACCAACATATAATAATAGGGTGGGGGCAATATACGATGTCCATGGTTGTCGCCAAAGCCACTCCCATTGTATGATATTCCAAAGATTGGCCAATTGCAACAATGCGGCAACGATGAGAATAATACCGATGATAGTCCTTTTTGTCATTATAATTCGATTTTTTATGAAGTTCTAAAGAAACACCCGTCATCACGACGGATGCTGTAAATAAATGAGAACGTTTTTATAATAATACGATTTCTTTGGCAAAAGTACTCCTCTATGCGAATACCTGCAAATATCTGGGATATTCTGCAACCATTTGTGACGAATGACAATTCACATTTCACAATCTGTAATTCTTAATTCGTAATTTCCCGTTCAATCCTTTATCTATTCTCTACTCCCAAACTTTAACTCAAAAAACCACACGATATTGAAAAAAATGCTATATTTTTGCACCTGAATAACAAATAAGCAATTCGTCGTTCATTATCGCGAAGCGGCAATTTCTTATTTGTCATACCTAATTCATTATCATTCATAATATGGCAAGCAACAACGATTTTGTACAATATATTGCTGATCAGTGTGCGGATGCGGGTGGTATCACAGTTAAAAAGATGTTTGGCGATTATGGCATTTACTGTGATGGCAAAATCTTCGGACTCATCTGCGACGACCAATTCTTTCTCAAACCGATAGTTGCCGTTCGTAATATGTTACGAATCGTTGAATTAAAACCTCCGTACGAAGGGGCGAAGGACTATTTCTTGATTGCCGATGTCGATGACCGCGACTATCTTACCATGCTTGTCCGAGAAACTTGCAAGGCATTGCCTGAACCAAAACCGAAAAAGAAGAAATGAGCAACGGTCAAAAAGAAACGTTAATGATTCGTGTCATCAGTTGCACCTTTGTGGTGATGGCGCTGGCGATATTCAAACCATTTGGTTTGGATGCATGGCAATGGCAGGCTTATGTCCATCTTGGGGCGATATTTTTGATGGGTGTCGTTGTATGTCTCATTAGCGATGCCATCATGAAATACATCGTTCGGATGCCACGGTCTTACGATAAAGGTGTCAGTTATATTATACATAGGAATTTGTGGTTCCAACTGATCAATACTCCACTCATCTCTTTGGTTATTTGTCTTTACCGTCATTTCGTAATGAGTGATAGGGTAGAGAGTAACAGACTGTCATTGACGAATTATCTCGAGACATTACTCATCATCGCTTTTTGTTCCTTTGCTATAGGACTCTACTGGCGTTTCAAGTTCCGTAGCAGATATTTAGCCGCTGAACTGGAGGAGACAAGGCTTTTGAACGAGCAGTTGAAGAAGATGCAACTCTCCGCACCCGTATCGATAGAAAAGGTGAGTGATGATACTCGAACGCAAAACGCTGCTGCTGCCACAATTGAGGAAGAAACAAATCCCGCCCCTGCTCGGAGAATATCCGGTGATGAAACTGTTACTCTCACAGGCACAACCAATGAGACGGTCCCTTGTTAGTCACTGACCTTTTATATATTGAGGCCGTAGGCAATTATGTGAAAGTGTATCAGTTACGCGACGGTCGGGTACGTAATGACATGCTCCGTGCCACATCAAAACAAATAGAACATGAATTGGCCGGTTTTCCCATGATTGTCCGCTGTCACCGCGCGTTCCTCGTCAATCTACAACAAGTAGAACGAATTGTGTCCAAATCAGGTTCTATGCAACTCTACATCAAACACAGTCACGAATATATCCCCGTATCCCGCAGCAATATGGCCAAAGTCAAGGATGTCATCAAGGGGTTGTAAAATGGATGTTGGATTGTTTGTCAAACCTGTTTTATTAAATGCCTCCATTTAATTCATATACAATCGGTCTTGATTTAGTACCTTTGAAGAAAAAACTCCCTCCTGCTTACGAGTTAAACAAAAAACTTTTAACCCTTCCAAAGTCAAATAAATGAGGCAGTTATGCGCAAACACCTGTAAAAAAGAAAAACCCGGCTCCACGAGGGAAAACCGGGCTAATGAAAGGAGGAGTGGTACCTCCAGGAATCGAACCGGGGACACACGGATTTTCAGTCCGATGCTCTACCAACTGAGCTAAGGCACCATTTCTTTCTAATTGCGGGTGCAAAGGTAATCACTTTTTTCGTTACCGCAAAATATTTCTTCAAGAAAAATGATATATTAATCGATTTTAACAGTTTCGGATATCGTTGACGGGGTAGGGGGCAGCACTTGTGTGATGCCTTGCTCACGATGGCAGATGCGCACCTCTATGCCGTATTTCTTGTTGATATGCTCACCCAGATGTTGGGCACTATACACTGAACGGTGCTGTCCGCCGGTACATCCGAACGAGAACATTAAATCGGTGAATCCACGTTGCAGATACCGCTCCACATGTGCGTCGGCCAGTTTATAGATGCTGTCAAGGAAAGTGAGTATCTCACCGTCGTCTTCGAGGAATCTGATGACGGGTTCGTCCAGCCCTGTCAGTTTTTTGTATGGCTCATAACGTCCGGGATTGTGCGTCGAACGGCAGTCGAAAACATATCCTCCTCCATTGCCAGCATTGTCATCGGGAATACCTTTTCTATATGAAAAACTGAACACCCTGACCACGAGCGGTCCTTTGCCGTCGTATTTCGAGAAGGTGGCTGGACCGTCTTTCGGGTGTGCCTCATAGATGTTGGTGTCTGTCACCCTGTACCCGTCGGCACGTACGGCCGTTTGCTGTTGTTCCGGTGCGAATTGAGGCAACTCGGTCAGTCTTTTGAGCACGTCCATGAGATAGGGGTAGGGGAACGTGTCGAGTTTTACCAGTTCCCGCAGATTCTGCATGGCTGGTGGTATCGATTCGATAAAATGTTTCTTTCTTTCGAAATAGCCTCTGAAACCATATGCGCCGAGCACTTGCAACGTCCTGAAGAGAACGAAAAGGCTCAACCGCTCAACGAAGTGTCTTCTTGTCGGCACTTCGGTCACGTTAGTCAGCGCATCATAATACGCCGATACCAGTTCACGACGCAATTTGTTCGGGTAACGTGCAGACGCCTGCCAGAGGAATGAGGCCAAATCGTAATAATATGGTCCTTTCCTCCCTCCTTGGAAATCAATGAAATAGGGATTCTCGTCAGCATCAAGCATCACGTTGCGGGCTTGAAAGTCGCGGTAGAGGAAACTATCAGTAGACTCTGCCGTCAAATCCTTTGCGAAAAGGTGAAAGTTGGCTTCGAGTTTTAGTTCGTGAAAATCGAGGTCAACCGGTTTCAAAAAGCAGTATTTGAAATAATTCAGATCGAAATGCACGCTCTCCTCGTCAAACTCGGGTTGAGGATAGCACTGCGAGAAATCCAGTCCCCTCGCGCCTCTGATTTGTATATCCGGCAGAAGGCGGATGGTACGTGTCAACAATTCTTTCTCATGCTGGTTATATCGCCCTCCCGCTTCGCGTCCGCCTTTGATGGCATCAAAGAGTGAGACGGTGCCAAGGTCGGTTTGCAGATAGCGCAGCTCGTTGTCGCTCACAGCCAATATGCGCGGCACGGGCAGTTGTCTGAGCATGAAATGATTGGCCAAAGTGATGAACGCATGATTCTCGTCACGCGATGTGCCGATAACTCCGATGACCGTCTGACCGTCACGTGCTGTCAATCTGTAATATAGTCTGTTGCTGCCGGCACCGGGCAATTGTTCAATAGATACCGGTTCCGACCCGCTCCACTGGGTATATAATTGTTTTAAGAGATGCAATGGTGTGTTGAATTACGAATTATGAATGTGGTATGTCGAATGGTTGCTTCGCAATGAAGAATTGTGGATTGTCAATCACTCCTCCATCTCCTCTTTCTCGCGTTTTTTACGTTCTAATTTGTCACAGAATCGTCCCCAGGCAAAGTCACCGAGGACAATCAGAATGAGGAATCCGAGTGACATCCAAAACGATTGGGTGATAATCAGCAGACCAATCGAGATGATGACCAGCAATATGATGTGTGTGATGCGTTGTTTGTTGTTCATAATGGTGCAAAGGTAGATGAAAAAAATGATAATACACAATTCATAATCAAAAAATAACACAATTCTAATCAGAACTTATACTCCACGAATGCCTCCATCGCTTCGTAGCAGGCCAGTCCCAACGCGTCATATCGCTTTGCGGTGTCGCGGTTCCTGTCTTCTGCTCTTTGCCAGAACAGTCGCTCGTCATTCCCGAGGAAAGGTGCACTTTCCATTTGGCTTTGGTGGCGGAGGATGGCGTTGCGTTTCTCACGCAGTTCCTCAGGGCTCATAGGCACACACATCTCTATGTCTGCCACATCCCATTCTGCCCAAGCGCCGCGGTACATCCATACCCTACAATCTTTCAGCCACTCTGCTTTCTCCTTCTTCAATTCATCAATGGCTGCCAATACGGCATCGGTACATTTCCTGTGGGTGCCATGGGGGTCGGCCAGGTCGGCTGCCACGTATATCTGATGAGGTTGTATTTCCGACAGCAGTTCTATCACGGGTGCCACATCTTGCTCGCTCATTGGCAGTTTCTCTATCTTTCCGCTCTCATAGAAAGGCAGGTCCAGAAAATGGATGTGTTTGCTGTCTATACCATTGTATTCACAAGCCAAACGAGCCTCGCCGCGACGTATCAACCCTTTCAGGCGAAGTATCAGTGCGTTGTCAATGTCGCCCTCTTTCTTTTTCTTGAGAAATGATTTCACCGTCTGGTAGGATTGTATGATGACTTCGTCAGAACCGTTGGCGAAGATGGTGTTGAATCCGTTGATGAAATGCATGAAACGCCTCACCTCTTCGTCGCCTACGGCGATATTGCCTGATGTCTCGTAAGCCACATGCACAATGTGTTTTTGTTGCATCAGTCTGCGGATGGTGCCGCCCATGGATATGACATCGTCATCTGGGTGGGGCGAGAACACTATCACCCGTTTGGGATAGGGCTTGGCGCGTTCTGGTCGCGTTGAGTCATCTACGTCGGGTTTGCCGCCGGGCCATCCCGTGATGGTATGCTGCAATTCATTGAACACCTCAATGTTGACGAGGCCGGCCTGACCGTCAAACTGTTCCACCAGATACCCCAGCCCGTTATCCATGTAATCTTTCGTGGACAGTTTCAGCAAGGGCTTGCCGGTCTTGTTGCAGAGGTCTATTACCACCCTTCTCAAAGTATGGTCAGGAATTTGAATGTTTGCTGTTAGATTCAGGTTCATAAGCCGTAGGGTTTATCGTGGCAAAGATACACAATAAAGACGTAACCCTTGTCAAATTGACTAAAATAATCATATGGCAACCGTCTGCTAATAATTAAAAAAACATAAAATCCCGAGTCTGCCATACCGCTATTCAACGAATAAGGGCAAAAATCATTATTTTTGCAAAAAACAAAATCAACCACAATGAGACATCGGCTCCTTTTATCTATCCTGTTCATTGGATTAAGTGTTTCTGCAATGGCACAGACGGTTTCCAATACTTTCTTATACGAAAATCTCAAGTTTGAAATCACATCAGAAACGACAGCGAAGGTGATTGGTGTAATAACCCGCCTGCCCGACAAACCGCTACCTATATCCTATTACTATCCTGAATATGTCATTCCCACGTCCGCACTCGACAGAAATGGGAAAAAATATACGGTGACGTGTATTGGCGAGAGCGCGTTCTGTGTTCACCAAGCACAAGACGGATTTAAGGTGGTCGTCCCCGCCTCAGTAAAGCGCATCGAGAAAGAGGCTTTCTACCACACCCCGTTGACCGAAATCAAACTTCCGAATGGTTTGGAATATATTGGTGAGAACGCTTTCTCTGGTACAGAACTGCGCTCTTTGACGATTCCCGGCAATGTGAGGGAGATGGGCGACGGCATTTGTTCCAGTGCCAAACAATTACAAAACCTTACCGTGGGCGAGGGTGTCAATGAGTTACCTGAGAATATGTGCGTGAATGCAAGTACACTCAAGGATGTGGATTTGCCTAACAGTATCCGCGTTATTGGGCAGAGCGCGTTCCGAAATTGTGATTCCGTCAATGTAATCCAATGGCCGTCACAATTACAAGTTATACACAACTACGCTTTTGATGAGAGTGGCGTGAGCAACGGCCGTTTCCCTGCCAAGTTGCAAGAGATAGGAGATTTTGCTTTCTTCTCTGCAAAAATTAAAAAAGCCACATTGCCTGCTTCCCTGAAGAAAATCGGCGATGCCGCTTTTCATAGCCGGAATTTGGAGTGTTACGAAGTCGAGAATGCGAATCCTGTTTATGCGTCATTCGAAGGGCTGTTGATGAACAAGAAAAAGACGGAGATTATTAACGTGCCATTAGGTAGAAAGGGGCATCAGCACCTGCCCTCAACCTTGCGCGAGGTGGGTCGATTTGCGTTTCTGGCATGCTCCATCGAAGAAGTCACTTTGCCGCCTTCGTTGAAAGTAATCAGAAGAGGTGGATTCAATGAGTGCGAGCAGTTGCGGGCAGTCCATTTCAGCGAGGGTTTGGACAGCATAGGCGAGGATGCTTTCCGCCGGTGTAAGCAGTTGACCGACGTCACCTTGCCCGCATCGTTGAAATCTGTCTCTGGCAGTGCTTTTTATCTCTGCAACTCGTTAAAAGACATAAAACTCTCACCAGACAGCAAATACCTTGTCAAGGACAATGGCGACATATATGACACGAAGAAAACAACGTTGGTCATCGTGAACTCCGACAAGAGGGGCGCATATACTGTGCGTGATGGCGTGACACGGATTGGCTCCCATGCTTTCTCATTAAGCGAGGGCGTCACTGAGGTGTACATGCCGGGAAGTGTGAAATTCATCGAAGAGGGAGCCTTTGCCGGATGTTCCCGTCTTCAACGCATGTCTTTATCGCCTGCGCTTGAGGAAATCGGCGACTGGGCATTTTACGATTGCGGTGAGTTGATACTCCCGCCGTTGCCTGCCTCGCTGAGGAAGTTGGGCCGTTATACCTTTGACAAGAACTATTCCCTCAAAGCAATTACCATCCCTAATGGTGTCAGACAATTGCCCGAGGGGTTGTTCCGTGATTGTAAAAATCTGGTTTCGGTTCAATTGCCAGAGGGATTGACTGCCATCGACAAGTTGGCGTTTCAGGATTGTGAATCTCTGACTGAAGTCACATTACCATCGTCCGCCAATTCTCTCGGATATTCCATGTTCAGCGGATGTAAATCACTCTCTCAAGTCACCTTGCCGCGACAGATACGCACCTTGCCGGAGCATTTTTTCGCGAAATGTCAGTCATTGCGGCAAATCACACTGCCTGAGTCAATCGACAGCATCATGAATTCCGCGTTTATTGAGAGTGGACTGGAGGCGGTCAACCTGCCGAAGGGACTCAAATATTTGGGTAAGTCTGTTTTTTATAAATGTGGACAGTTGCAACAAATTGTCATTCCTGAAGGCATTGACACCCTCAACTCTTCCACGTTCTATGCTTGTAAATCCTTACAGCAAGTGCAATTGCCCAAATCTTTGAGGCATATTGATGATTATGCTTTCTCCAATTGCGAATCGCTCAAAGAGATAGTCATTCCCGAGGGCGTGGAGCGTTTGGGCATGCGTTCCTTTGAGTTCTGCCTGTCTCTTGGTCTTATCGACATGCCTTCTACTCTCAAGGAAATAGGAAGGGATGCTTTTGTGCGGGTGGATAAGCCTCAAACCATTATCATACGTGCCACCACGCCGCCCAAAGGACATCTGAATTTGAGGTATCTCAATAATACGGCCATCTATCTTCCTGCAGGCACTTTCAAGGCTTATGCCTCCGGCTTACTCCGCAATTGTTATCAGTTGGAGTCAAAAGCCAAGGAAATAAAATGAAATTCGTAATTCGTATTTGGTAATTCGATTTCTCTCCTGTTCCGTATGTTGTGGCATGCCACAACAGCCCACCTTCACCCCTTTCCTCTCTGATACCACTTCGCAGCAAGGGCACCGCTGATATTATGCCACACGCTGAACACGGCGCCGGGGATGGTGGCCAACGGATAGGAGGCGAAATGGATGGTGGCCAGTGATGATGCCAGACCGCTGTTCTGCATACCCACCTCGATGCTTAAAGCGACGCGCTTTTCTCTGGGTAAACCTAACAGGCGGCCAACGCCGTATCCGATGGTCAATCCCAGCAAGTTATGCAACATCACGACAATCACGACCATCAGTCCCGCGGAAAGAAGACGGTTGGCGGTGTGGGAAACGACCATTGCCACCACGGCGGCTATCATCAGTGTGGAGAATGCGGGCAGATATGCCACCGCCTTTCTCGTAAATGAAGGGAACAGTCGCTGGATGATAATACCTGCGATAATGGGCGCTATGACCACATAAAGGATGGACAGCAGCATACCTGCGGTATCCACATCCACCATTGTGCCAGCCATCAACCATACCAATAGCGGCGTGAGAAGCGGAGCAAGTATGGTGCTCATCGCGGTCATGCCGACGCTCAGCGCCAAGTCGCCCTTCGCCAGATAGGTGATGACGTTCGATGCTGTGCCGCCAGGACAACAACCGACGAGTATCACGCCCAAAGCCAACTCGTCGGGCAGGGCGAACACTTTCGCCAAAACCCATGCCAAAAGCGGCATCACGGTGAATTGCGCCAGACACCCTAAAAGCACGTCTTTCGGCCGCATCAACACCACATGGAAATCTTCCGGCTTCAATGTCAATCCCATGCCGAACATAATCAGTCCCAACAGCGGATTGATAATCCACATGCCAACGGGTTGCAACACCTGAGGGAAGGCGAGCGATAAACCCGCTGTCAACAAGACCAATAAACCCATCCAGCGGGCAATAAAATCACAGATTCGTTTCATCTCACGTTTTTAACAATAATCCGCAGGCTTTATCGGATGAAGTTCATCATCTGCCATGATTCGCGAGTCGGATAGTCTGGATTCCCGTCTGCATGTATCTTTTTCAACAGCCATGCCATGTTGTTGGCAAGGGTGCGCATCGTCTGCATGCCCTCTGTGTCTTGCGCTGCCTGACCCTCACCACCTCCGTAGGCGATGTTCCAATACTGTGATGTCACCACAGGCATGTTCATCATCTGAAATGGCATGTTCAGAGTCTGGTATGCTGCTGTCGCACCTCCGCGTCTGCACACGCATACAGCGGCGGCGGGCTTGTTTTGAACCAATGCTCCTGCTGCGTAAAACATCCGTTGCATGAGCGAAAGTACGCTGCCGTTGGGTTGACCGTAATATACGGGTGAACCGATGATGATACCATCGGTGTCGGCCAGTTTCTCTATGATGCGGTTGCAGATGTCATCGTCAAACACACATCTGCCTAAGCCTTCTGCCTTGCACTGCCCGCAAGCGATGCAACCGCGAACTGGTTTCACGCCCAATTGCACGATTTCTGCCTCTATGCCTTGCTGTTCCAAGGTCTTTGCCACCTCACTCAGTGCGGTGAAGGTGTTGCCCCGTCTGTGGGGACTTCCGTTGATCAATAAAACTTTCATGTTCTTTTTCCTATTATTTGATGTTTTGTTTATTCTTTGTTCTTGATCATAGGCATACAATCGCCCGAAAGGGGTCATCAGCAACAACCCTCCAACAGTCGCCCCTGCTGCTTTTTTGATAAAATCTCTCCTGTCCATCTGCTATACTAATAATCATCAATACACGAATCATTGGGACGTATTTTACTAATGTCTGAACTCCTGTCTCCTGAACCCCTTAATCACTGTACTTCAATAATCACTCTCCTATATCCGGCAAGATGAAACGGTCCGTCATCGTGTACCTCACAGATGACGTGATAGATGGTGCCTGCCACATCCTTGGGAATTGTCACGGTCGTCTTGGCGGCATGAGGTTGCGAGATAATCAACGTCCCTTTTCCAATTTCTTTCTGCTGCCACCAATGAAAGGATAGTTTGTCGCCGTCTGGGTCTTTTGACTTTGATGCGTTCAGACGCACCGTGGTACCCGCACGACATTTAATGTGTTTCGCACCGCATCCACGTTCTTTCCCGTTGACGACGACAATGGGATTATGGTTGCCTTTGCCCTCTGCCGCCCATTGCATACGTGCTTTAAAATCATTGAGTTCATCAGGGTAGAAGTAGTCTTTATAACCAACACTTATACTGCGAACTGGCTCTTGCCAACTGATCCATGCTGTGGTAAGCGAGTCGGGGCACATGCCACGAAGATGATAACCTGCCCAACCTGCTTGGGTCGGGTCTTCTGGGTCATTCAGTCCGTTGGGCATCACATACAAGAAACTGGGTGTGTCACCTTCTACACCCCATTTATAGGTCGGGTATTCCTTGCCCAAGGCTCCGTGACCTTGAATGTGCGATTCGTGTTCTGACCAATGGCGTTTGCCCAGTTCACATTGCTCTTGCCAGGTGCCCTCGTCCCAAATAAATTGCAGGTCGTCGGCAAATTCAAGTCTGAGCCATTGGTGTGAACTATAGGCTCGGTTCATGCGCATATTGTATTGCATGTCTTGGTCGGTGATGGTATAGATGCGGAATTTTCTGACAAACCGCTTCACTTCCTCTTCGCTCCTTGTTTGTTTCACGCGCCAGATGGCTTGTGCCAATGTGTTTGCTCCTCCCCATGCTGCCACATAGATGGGGCGGGAGTCGTCCTCGTCAGCCAGACGGATGAGCAAGTCACTGCCGGGGCTGTTATTGTCATTACCTATGGAACGGATACCGCCGCGTTGACTGCCCATGACCGCTCGGCTTGCGATGTAATCGGCGCTCGGCCAATAGCCCATTCCCTGAACTCCGTCTTCTTGTTCCTTCGAGAGAAATGAAGTCTGCTTGGAGCGTTTCATCAAGTTGGGCAGATTTGCACGGTAAGCCTCTATCACTCGTGTCAGATATTGTTTCCATTCAGGAGGGTAGGGGTCACAGTTCCACCCCACGCTCGTGATGATCGCCTCTATCTCAAACATGTCGGCGTATGCCATCAACCTGACCATCGATTCCGTGTCATCAGGTTCCACATCGGCGGGTGCTATGTCTGTGCAGACGACAAGGCGAGGCTTCAATTCTGTTGTGTTGAACGCCATACATGTCGATGACATACCGGCCAATATCATCAAAAACGTAAATAATCGCTTCATTCCTCTTCTTTTTTTACATCTGCAAAAGTAAGAAAAAGAATTCATATTCATCAGATTTTCTGAATGAAAAAATAACCGATTTATTTCTTTTCTTCACCTAAAAATGATTATATTTGCAAACGAAAGACAAAACGATTGTCTTATAATTCTCACAACTCCCATATTTCTCATTCTCTCCGACTATTGTCCTTGACTTCTTCAACTTCATTTATTTCATAAATAAAACATCATGAAAAAAACTATTTTGATTTTGATGGGCGCACTGATGATTGGTTCAACAGCCATCGCCACGACAATTACCATGAAAGTCAATGCCACGGTCAGTATGGTGCCCGGTGGCACGAAGAAATTCACCAAGACCGATAAAAAAGGTATCGCTGTGATAAAAAAGTTCTATAGCACTTATTATAAAAAATGGCAGAATGAAATGGAATGGTCCGATCTCAATAAAATCATGACCATGAAATGTATCAACAAACTGCTTGATTTATATGAGTATGAAGGCAATGGTATTGCCATGTGGGCCTTCTGGATGCTGAATACTGATATCGGCGAGGATGCCGGTAATTTTGTCAGTCGTACCATCGTTCCTTCTGGAAATGGATGGTTCCGTGTAACCAATAAGCACAAAAACCGCTCGGAAATACTTCGTGTCAAGGTTATTGAAACCGACGATGGATGGAAGATTGACGATGTGGTTAACGATATGCTCATGGGTGAATGAGCACTACGATGTTAATTCAACAATAACGCGAATGAACGACACTTATTTTGAGCAAATCGGAGCCGTGGAAACCCTGACCGAAGAACAGGAGAGGGCATTGGCTCTACGTATCGAAAACGGCGACAGCAAGGCGGTCAACGAATTGGTCACAGCCAACCTAAGGTTCGTCGTCTATCTTGCCAAACAATATCAAGGGCAGGGATTGCACATCGATGACCTCATCAGCGAAGGAAATATCGGGCTGATGAAGGCCGCCGCAAAGTACCATTCTAATCGCAACAAACGGTTTGTGCAACATGCTGCGCCCTATATCCGCGAGAGCATAGAGCGCGCTATCAGGCAACAGACGGATACGATGTCTATCGATGCGCCGATTCCCGAGGGCAGCCAAAACACGGTCAGCCTGCTTCATGTGCTCGAAAATCCTGACGCACAGAGGGCAGACGCCGATATCGAACGCCGTTCGCTCGCAAAAGAATTACAGTCATCGGTTTGCATGCTGAGTCCGCGTGAGCAGTCGGTCGTCAACCGCTATTACGGAATAGGTACAGAACCGCTCAGTATGCTAGAAATTGGTTTAGAATTGGGACTGAAACGTGAGCGGGTACGTCAGATTCGTGACCAGGCTCTACGCAATCTTCACCGTCTCAGCAAGAACCAAATTTCTATTGACTGACCCCTTGCCGAATACATCTGTGTATTTGGAAAGTTTAGCGGACACCAAAAATAAAAAACAACGGATTGCTTGAAATAATCCGTTGTTTTTATGTCTTAAGAAAAAAGGTTTGTTGTGTTAATCCTTCTCTTCCTTAGAAGAAGGAACAGAGGCGACGCTAAACGTCAAACTCTCATTCTCTTTATTGAAATCTACGTGGATGGTATCACCCTCATGAACCTCTTCGCTGAGAATCTTCTCGCAGATGGCATCCTCGATATAGTTTTGGATGGCGCGTTTCAAAGGACGGGCACCGAATTGAACATCATAGCCTTTGGATGCCACAAACTCTTTTGCCTCCTCTGAAATGGTCAACTTATAACCGATGTCAGAGATGCGTTTGAACAGTCCCTTCAACTCGATGTCGATAATCTTCTTGATGGCCTCGATATCCAGTTGGTCGAATGTGATAATCTCATCCAGACGGTTCAAGAATTCCGGAGCAAATTGACGGCTAAGACTCTTCTGGATGATGGAGCGGGCATGCTCCTTGTCTTTCTCGTCGATGTTGAGCCCCAGGGTGCCGCTGGCATTGAAACCGACACCGCGGCCAAACTCTTTCAGTTGACGTGTACCGGCGTTAGAGGTCATGATGATGACCGTGTTGCGGAAATCCACCAAACGTCCGTTGCCGTCGGTCAGGCGACCCTCGTCCAATACTTGTAACAACAGGTTAAACACGTTTCCGTGCGCTTTTTCAATCTCGTCGAGAAGCACAATGGAGTAAGGGTGACGGCGCACTTTCTCGGTCAACTGACCACCCTCTTCATAGCCTACATATCCCGGAGGAGCACCCACCAAACGCGACACGTTGAAACTTTCGGTAAATTCGCTCATGTCGATGCGAATCAGGTCATCGGCACTGCCGAACATGTGCTCAGCCAGTTTTTTCGCAAGATAGGTCTTACCGACACCGGTGGGTCCCAAGAACATGAATACGCCTATAGGGTGGTTAGGTTCTTTCAAACCCATGCGGTTACGACGGATGGCTTTCACCATCTTGTCGATGGCGGCATCCTGGGCGATGACTTCTTTCTTCAGCACGTCGGCCATGTTTCTCAGACGGACGCTCTCCGATTCTGCCATACGCTGCACGGGGATGCCTGTCATGATGGAGACGACATCTGCCACCTCCTCTTCGGTCACGGTCTCACGGTTGTCGTGTGCCCCGCTGGTCCATTCTTCATTGAGTTGGCGAAGTTCGGCTTCCAGATGACTTTGCTTATCTCGGAAACTGGCGGCCAATTCGAAGTTTTGGTTCTGAACGGCGGTTTGCTTCTTGAGTTTCACCTCTTCTATCTCCTGCTCCTTCGCGGCTATCTCGGGCGGCACTTGGGCGTGTTGAAGATGTACGCGCGCACCTACTTCGTCCATGGCGTCGATGGCTTTATCAGGGAAGGCACGGTCGGTCACATAACGTCCTGTCAGTCTGACACAGGCTGTTAATGCCTCATCTGTATAACTGACATGATGATGCTCCTCATAGCGCTCTTTGATGTTTTCCAGAATGGTCATGGTCTCCTCGGCTGTCGTCGGTTCAATCATCACTTTCTGGAATCTGCGCTCCAACGCGCCGTCTTTCTCGATGCTTTTGCGATACTCGTCGAGCGTGGTGGCTCCCACACACTGGATGGTCCCGCGTGCCAAGGCGGGTTTCAGAATGTTGGCGGCATCCATCGAACCTGGGGTAGAACCCGCGCCGATGATGGTATGTATCTCGTCGATGAACACGATGATATCGGGATTCTGCTCTATCTCCTTGATAAGGGCTTTGATGCGTTCCTCAAACTGTCCGCGGTATTTCGTGCCGGCCACGACGGATGTCATGTCGAGGCTGACCACGCGTTTGTTGAACAGCACGGGTGAAGTGTGGTGCATGACAATCTGCTGTGCCAGTCCTTCGACAATGGCACTTTTACCCACGCCCGGCTCTCCTATAAGGATGGGGTTGTTTTTCTTTCTGCGGCAAAGGATTTCCGTGACACGCTGCAACTCCTTCTCGCGTCCTACCACAGGGTCGAGTTTTCCCTCGATGGCGGCTTGTGTCAAGTCGGTGGAGAAATTATCCAGCACAGGGGTCTTGCCCTGTCCTTGGGTCGTGCGTGTCTGGGTCTTCGACGATTTTCCGTTGTTGGTGTGGTCCGTGGCATCATCCATGGGTTCCTCGTCCTCTTCGTCAGCCATACCCAGACCATCCTTCGCGGTTGATTGCTTGAGATATTCTAATGCGTCTTCGTAATACATTTGATTCTTTTCTAATACTTCTTTTGCGCCATTGTTGACATGGTCGTGTAAAATTGCTAAAAACAGATGTTGCACATCCACTTCCGTGGAGTGTTGAATACGTGCCTCTAGTACGGCCAGACGTAATATGTTGCTCGCTTTTTCGTTCAGCACCAGTTCACGCATGTTCACAGGCTGACGAATCTCATCTTCGCGTACTTTGGCTTCCAGTTCAGTTTTGACAGATTGTATATCTATCTGATGCTTTCCCAGCAGGTCGATTACCATGCTCGAGCGGTCACGCAATATCCCCATCAACAGATGCTCGGGACCCACATAACTGCTGGCGAGCCGGGAGGCCTCCTCTCTGCTGAATGACAATATTTCTGACACTTTGGGCGTAAATTGGCTGGGCATAATCTTTTTACCTTTCTTTTATGTAATGATAATCTATTCTTGCAAAATGCGTGCCAAAATTATTTGACACCGAAAAATTGCTGGTATTCGTTCTCAAAATTGGGCGTGAACAGTCCTTTACCGATGTTTTTGATGATTTCTTCGCATGTGAAGAACCTTCCGCCGTCCAACTCTGTCACACTGGGCGTGACGACTCCGTCATACACGGTTTGAAAGACATAGACCAGTTCGCGCTCTTTCTTTCCTTCAAAGACATAGTGTCCCAACGCTTCAGGCACGTAATCGGTCATGCCCAGTTCCTCGAGCACTTCGCGGCGTAAAGCGTCCTCCACCGTTTCCCCGTAACCCACATGTCCACCTGTGGCGGTGTCCCATTTGCCGGGCTGGATGTCTTTCCAGTCGGGCCGTTTTTGCAAATACAGTTCTCCACGGCTGTTAAACACATGCAGATGAACTACGGGATGAAGTATTTTCGTCCCGTCGTGGGCTTGTGCGCGGCGTATTTTTCCTATCACATTGCCCTGTTCATCAACCACAGGAAACAGTTCTAGCTGATTGTCCATCTTGATTATAATATAGTTTCGTTACATCCTCCTAACCTCATAGTAATGTCTTTTATTTCCCTTTATCTCCCTCTATCTCCCCTTTCTAACTTTTGGTAATTTCTTTTATCTCCTCTATCTCCCTTTATCTCCCTCTATCTCCTATAGATTACAACTCCATCGAGAACACTTGACATCCTCGAAATGTGTCATTCCCGATTTCAGGTTCTTCATTGAAAATACCGAATACAGCGCTTCCGCTGCCCGACATAAGCGCATATACGGCTCCAGCCTGATATAGTTGTTCTTTGATTTGTTGTATCTCCGGATAAAGCGGAAAGACACTGTCTTCAAAATCATTGGTCAGGTGTTCGCGCCATGTCTCCAAAGGCAAACGTGCTGCTTCCACACAGTTCATCGCAGGTGCTTTGGGCTGGATGCGTGAGTAGGCTTCACGGGTCGAGACTGCGACAGATGGCTTCACCAAAACCATATATCGTCCGCTCAACGGTATCTGATCCTCTTCCAGCGGTGTCAACACATCACCGATGCCTGTGGCATAGGCTGGTGTTGATTGGATGAAAAAGGCACAGTCTGCTCCTATCCGGGCGGCATATTTTGTCAGGGTAGGGGCGTCGATGCGCAAATCGAACATCTCGTTGAGCACTCGAAGCATGTATGCGGCGTCGCTCGAACCTCCTCCCAATCCCGCCTGTGAAGGGATGCTTTTGTGCAGACGGATATGCACCTTGGGCAATGGATGGTCTTGTGCTAACAACCGATAAGCCCTAACCACCAGATTGTCATCTGGGTCGCCTTCCAGTTCCATGCCTGTGATTTGCAGGTCAAATGGTGCGGCGTCATCTTCAGTGTCGTCCTTTTCTGTCACCTCCAACGTATCATAGAGGGGAATCGGGTAGAAAATGGTCTCCAAATCGTGATAGCCGTCGCTTCTCCGGGCCACCACATTGAGTCCTAAGTTGATTTTTGCGCAAGGGAATACAAGCATGTCTGCAATTTTATGATGATTGGCCGCAAAGATAATGAATAATTTGAAAAGTAAACAAGTAAAAAAGTTAAGAAGTAAAAAAATAAAAACTATTCTTCTTTTCGTATGGATGTATTCGCTTTTTTTTGTATTTTTGCATCCCCAAAATAACGGCACTCTTGCACACTCCATACCACTCCCTATTCCTATAACAATCCATTCGCACTCCTTAATTATATATTATCAACATGGCTGAAAAAAACAATAACACACGTCAACGTAAGACAAACCCTAATCCGATAGACAACAATTATGGACATCTTCAACCCCAAGCCCTCGAGATTGAGAAAATAGTGCTCGGCGCACTGATGATAGATAAAGATGCGTTCACCGTGGTCAGTGAGATTTTGCGTCCGGAGTCTTTCTATGAAAAACGACATGAGAAAATCTACCTCGCCATACAAAACCTCAACATGGAGGAGAAACCTGTCGACATTCTTACCGTGGTCGAGGAACTGAAACGTGAGGGAACGCTTGAGGAGATCGGCGGTGCCGTATATATCGCAGAATTGTCCCAACATGTAGTATCTTCTGCCCACATCGAACTCCATGCACGTATTTTGGCGCAGAAATCTTTGGCACGCCAGTTGATTTCTTTCGCCAGTGATATTGAGGCGAAAGCCTTCGACGAGTCGGTTGATATTGACGAACTGATGCAGCACGCAGAGGGTTCGCTCTTCGAATTGTCGCAGAAAAACATGCGTCAGGATTATCAGCAGATTGACCCCGTATTGGAACGCTCGGTGAAAAACATCCAAAAGGCGGCTTCTAATTCAGGAGGCCTGACCGGTGTGCCCAGTGGATACACCAAGTTAGACGAGATTACCTCGGGATGGCAGCCCAGTGACTTGGTCATCATCGCAGGACGTCCGGCTATGGGTAAGACCTCTTTCGCTCTTTCCATCGCTAAAAACATCATTGTCGATTATGCGGTGCCTGTCGCTTTCTTCTCTTTGGAAATGAATGACGAGCAGTTGGTCAACCGTCTGATTTCCAATGTCTGTGAGATTCCGGGAAGCAAAATCATGAACGGACAGTTGAACGAGGCCGAATGGAGCCGGTTGGATAAAAACGTTCGCAAATTGCAAGGTAAACCGCTTTATATCGACGATACCGCAGGACTATCAATCTTTGAACTTCGTACAAAGGCCCGCCGTCTGGTGCGTGAGAAGAATGTTCAGTTGATTATGATTGACTATCTGCAGTTGATGAATGCCAACGGTGCCCGCTTCGGCAGCAGACAGGAAGAGGTTTCGACCATCAGTCGCTCACTGAAGGGTTTGGCTAAGGAGTTGAACATCCCCATCATTGCTCTGTCGCAGTTGAACCGTACTGTTGAGAATCGTGAGGGACTGGAGGGCAAACGTCCGCAATTGAGCGACTTGCGTGAGTCGGGTGCCATCGAGCAGGATGCTGATATGGTGCTCTTCGTCCACCGCCCGGAGTATTACCACATCTATCAGGATGAGAAGGGCAACGACCTGCGTGGTATGGCACAGATCATTATCGCCAAGCACCGTAAGGGTGCCGTCGGCGACGTGCTGCTCAACTTTAAGGGCGAATATACCCGGTTCTCTAATCCCGAAGATACTTACATCTCCCCCAATGACGGTGGCGAGTTCCGCGGTTCACGCCTCAACGGCGGCGACATGCCCATGCCCGAGCCGACATTACCCGCACCTGACGACAGACCTCCGTTCTAATTTCATATCTCATCCCTATAACAAAGCGGCAATGCCCATAAATGTCTTTAAAAGCAAATAATTATTTATGTTAAATTTGCGGACATTTATGGGCATTCGTGCTTAAAAAACTAAAGACTCTTTGTTATCTCGCTTAAATGCCGTACTTTTGCGATGTCATAATAGATTTCAAAAGTATGAAAAAACGATTTTTGGGCTGCTTGGTCGCTACGATGCTGACTGTTGCCGCCATGGCACAGTCGGTGTCGATTTTGGGTGATTCGTATTCTACATTTGAGGGATATGTCACCCCTGCAACCAATGAGATGTGGTATTACGAGGAGAATGGCAATAAAACTGATGTCAACGATGTGACTGACACATGGTGGTGGCAGGTCATCAAAGAGGGCGGTTACAAGTTCTGCGTGAACAATTCTTATAGCGGTTCCACCATCGGATATCGAGGCTATGACGGCAATGACTACAGCGCGCGTTCGTTTATCACCCGTATGGACGACCTGGGCAATCCCGACATTATCCTCATTTTCGGTGCTACCAATGACAGTTGGGCTGGCGAACCCGTAGGTGAATACCAATATGACAACCTGAAGAAATCCGATTTCTTCACATTCCGTCCAGCCATGGCATATATGTTGGAGCATATGACACGCCGTTATATCAACGTCAGAATCTATTTCATTCTCAACTCCGAACTGCGCTCCGACATCACCGAGTCGTGTAAGACCATTTGCGGACATTATGGCGTGAAGTGCATCACGCTTACCGATATAGACAAACAAAACGGCCATCCGTCGCAAAAAGGCATGAAAGCCATTGCTCAACAGGTATTAAAAGTGTTAAAAGCAGACGAATAATCGTCAAAATCAGCCCAAAAGTGTCGAATCGTTGCAAAAATTAAAGAAAATCTGTCAATTTATTTGTTAGTTTGATGTTTTTGCTTTAAATTTGCAACCGATTTCAAAACAAGGTATTAATGAACACCATTATTCTGACTCTTTTGGCTCTTGATATTCGACTGCAAGATGACAGCCGGAAGTGACAGGTAATGTGTAAAGTTTTCGTTTTATGTACAGACCTTTCTCACTTCCATGTGTGAAAGGTCTATTTTATTTGTAGTATTATGAGTGAAAGATTGTTTATTTTCGACACCACGTTGCGCGACGGTGAGCAGGTGCCAGGTTGTCAACTCAACACAGTAGAAAAAATCGAGGTGGCAAAAAGTCTGGAACTAATGGGCGTGGATGTGATTGAAGCAGGATTCCCCGTTTCAAGTCCCGGCGACTTCAATTCGGTCGTGGAAATATCGAAAGCCGTGACATGGCCCACGATTTGCGCACTGACAAGAGCCGTGGAGAAAGATATTGACGTGGCGGTCGAGGCATTGAAATATGCCAAGTATAAACGCATTCATACGGGTATCGGCACCAGCGACGCGCACATTAAGTACAAGTTCAATTCTACGCGTGAGGAAATCATCGAACATGCTGTCGCAGCCGTGAAATATGCGAAAAAATTCGTTGAGGATGTGGAGTTCTATGCTGAAGATGCCGGCAGAACCGACAACGAATACCTTGCCCGCGTGGTCGAGGCGGTCATCAAGGCTGGTGCCACCGTGGTCAACATCCCCGATACCACAGGCTATTGCCTGCCGATGGAATATGGCGAGAAAATCAAATACCTGATGGAGCATGTTGACGGAATCGACCGGGCCATCATCTCCACACATTGTCACAACGACTTGGGCATGGCCACCGCGAATACCCTTAGCGGCATCGTCAACGGTGCGCGACAGGTGGAAGTGACTGTCAATGGCATTGGAGAACGGGCCGGAAATACGTCTTTGGAAGAGATAGCGATGATACTCAAATGTCATAAGAGTCTGGACATCGATACCAATATCAATACCACCAAGATATATCCTGTCAGCCGCATGGTGTCGGGGTTGATGAACATGCCCGTTCAGCCCAATAAGGCCATCGTCGGTAGAAACGCGTTTGCTCACTCCAGCGGCATTCATCAGGATGGCGTGTTGAAAAATGCCTCCACTTATGAGATTATCAACCCGAAAGATGTCGGGTTGGAGGACAATTCTATCGTTTTGACAGCACGGTCGGGCAGGGCTGCTATCAAATATCGTCTCAGTGCGCTCGGCGTGAATGTGAAAAGCGAGGAGAAAGTGGATAAAATCTATCAGAAATTCTTGAGGTTGGCTGACCAGAAGAAAGAGGTGACCAACGATGACATACTTATGCTGGCTGGTGCCGACACGGCTGAGTCGCACGCTGTGAAACTTGATTTCCTCCAAGTGACCACTGGCAAGGGCGTACGAAGCGTGGCGTCCATCGGATTGGATATCAGCGGACAGAAATTCGAGGCGGCGTCTTCTGGAAACGGACCTGTTGACGCTGCTATCAAGGCGCTCAAGAAAATCATCATGAAGACCATGACACTCAAGGAGTTTACCATTCAGGCCATTTCCAAAGGTTCGGACGATGTGGGTAAGGTCCACATGCAGGTGGAGTATAATAATAACCTCTATTACGGATTCGGTGCCAACACTGACATCGTGACGGCATCCGTTGAGGCTTATATCGACTGTATCAATAAATTTAAGGTATAACATAGAATCGCATGAATACACTCTTTGATAAAATTTGGGACAGGCATGTGGTTCAGGCCATCGAAGACGGTCCTGTGCAATTATATATCGACCGCCTGTATTGCCATGAGGTGACATCGCCGCAAGCCTTTGACGGGTTGCGACAGCGGGGACTGAAATGTTTCCGTCCGAAGCAGATTTTCTGTATGCCTGACCACAACACACCCACTCACGACCAGGATAAGGAAATCGTCGACCCTGTGTCGCGCAAACAGGTGCAAACCTTGGCAGACAATTGCCGTGACTTCGGACTGACGCATTATGGCATGATGTCGAAAGACAATGGCATCATTCATGTGGTAGGACCGGAAAAAGGCCTTTCCCTGCCCGGCATGACCATCGTTTGCGGCGATTCTCACACATCGACGCATGGCGCAGTAGGAGCCGTGGCTTTCGGTATCGGTACGTCTGAAGTGGAGATGGTGATGGCTTCACAATGTATCTTACAACAGAAACCGAAATCGATGCGCATCACCATCAACGGGCAATTGGGTAAAGGCGTGACACCAAAAGATGTGGCACTTTTTCTCATGACCAGGCTGTCCACTTCCGGGGCGACGGGTTATTTCGTTGAATATGCGGGCGATGTGATCAACGCCATGTCAATGGAGGGCAGACTCACTCTTTGTAACCTCTCTATTGAGATGGGTGCGAGAGGTGGCTTTATCGCTCCCGACGAAACCACTTTCGCTTATTTGAAAAATCGCGAGTTCGCACCGAAAGGTGAGGAATGGGATAAGGCGGTAAAACAATGGTCGCTCTTGCGTAGCGATGATGATGCCGTTTTTGACAAGGAATTGGTGTTCGATGCCGATGAAATAGAACCCCGTATTACTTATGGCACAAATCCTGGCATGGGTATGGGCATCAACGACTCGATACCGCTCGTGGAGACAATCCAACCATCAGGACAGGCCGCTTTCCTCAAATCACTCAATTATATGGGTTTCAATGCGGGGGAAACACTCGTCGGACATCCCGTCGATTATGTTTTCTTAGGAGCATGTACCAACGGACGTATTGAAGATTTCAGGGCCTTCGCATCCATCGTGAAGGGACGGAAAAAAGCCGATAATATCACGGCGTGGCTCGTTCCGGGCAGTTGGCGCGTGAAAGAGGAAATCGAGGCCGAAGGGCTTGACCGCATCCTGCAAGAAGCCGGCTTTGAAATTCGCCAGCCAGGCTGCTCTGCATGTCTCGCGATGAACGATGACAAGATTCCTGCCGGTAAGTATTGCGTTTCGACAAGCAACCGTAATTTCGAGGGCCGTCAGGGACCGGGTGCAAGAACCATCTTGGCAAGTCCGCTGGTTGCTGCCGCCGCTGCGGTTACGGGTTGTATCACTGATCCAAGAACATTGTTATGAGATGATTATGAAACAGAAATTTGACGTTATTATCAGCACGTGTGTTCCCCTGCCGTTGGAGAATGTCGATACAGACCAGATTATCCCCGCTCGTTTCCTGAAAGCCACTGACAAGGAAGGCTTTGGTGCGCATCTGTTCCATGACTGGAGGTATGATGAAGAGGGAAAACCGGTTCAGGATTTTATCTTAAATAATCGTCAGTATGGCGGATGTATTCTCGTGGCAGGTAAAAACTTCGGTTCTGGCTCTTCGCGCGAACATGCCGCTTGGGCCATTGCTGGTTACGGATTCAGGGTGGTCATCAGTTCTTTCTTCGCTGATATACATAGAAACAACGAGTTGAACAATTTTGTCCTGCCCGTCATGGTCAGCGAATCTTTCCTCGGCAATCTTTTCGCGTCGATTGAGAAAAATCCGGCATGTGAGGTGAAAGTGGATTTGCCGCAACAGAAGGTAACCAATCTTGATACTGGCGAGGCCGAACACTTTGAGATCAACGCATACAAGAAACATTGTCTCATGGCTGGACTGGACGATATTGATTATTTGGTTCAAAACCATGATAAGATTATAGAATGGGAGCGACGCAACAAATGATAGAGAAACCCTATGTGGAAATCATGGACTGTACGCTGCGCGACGGAGAACAGACCAGCGGCGTGTCGTTCCTGCCCCATGAGAAACTCATGATTGCCCGTATGTTGCTCGAAGATGTCAATATTGACAGAATCGAGGTGGCGTCGGCATGTGTTTCTGAGGGAGAGGGAGATGCCGTGAAGATGATTTGCCGTTATGCTCGAAAAATCGATGCGCTGGGCAAGGTAGAGGTCCTAGGTTTCGTGGATGGTAAGAAATCGGTTGACTGGATTATCGAGAAGGGATGCAAAAACATCAACCTGCTCACGAAAGGCTCATTAAGACATTGTACGCAGCAGTTGCAGAAATCGCCTGAGGAGCATATTGCCGATGTCCTCGAAACCATCAGTTACGCATGTGAGCAAGGCGTGGATGTGAATGTTTATCTTGAAGACTGGAGCAATGGCATGAAGGACTCTCCGGATTATGTCTATCAGTTGATGGATGCCTTGACACAGTCGCCCGTGAAACGTTTTATGCTGCCCGACACGTTGGGTATCATGAATCCGCTGCAGGTGATAGAGTATTTCCGGAAGATGCTGAAACGCTATCC
Source organism: Prevotella sp. (assembly GCA_017548275.1). GTDB lineage: Bacteria > Bacteroidota > Bacteroidia > Bacteroidales > Bacteroidaceae > Prevotella. The sequence goes on along the minus strand of JAFZAH010000040.1, from coordinate 347,936 downwards.
TGATGTGCACTTCGATTTCCACGGTCATAATGATTACGATTTGGCGGTGTCCAATTCGTTGGCGGCTGTATTGAGCGGCGCGAAAGGATTGCATGTCACGGTAAACGGATTGGGTGAGCGTTGTGGCAATGCTCCTCTCGCCAGTGTGCAGGTCATCATGAAAGACCTGTTTCATGCCAAGACGAATATACGAGAGGACCAACTCAATGCCATCAGTCGTCTTGTGGAGGGATATAGCGGCATTCCCGTTTCGCCCAATACGCCCATCGTCGGCGAGAATGTATTCACGCAAGTGGCAGGCATTCATGCTGACGGTGACAACAAGGCGAATCTTTATTGCAATGAACTCGTGCCTGAACGCTTCGGACGAAAACGCGAATATGCGCTTGGAAAAAACAGCGGAAAGGCCAATATAGAAAGAAACTTGAAAGAACTGGGCGTGGTTCTCACTCCCGAACAGAGCAAGAAAGTGGCGCAACGGATTACGGAACTTGGCGACAGGAAAGAGATTGTCACGCAGGATGATTTGCCGTTCATCATCAGCGACGTGTTGAAACACGCTGTACCGGCAGAACGCGTCAAACTCATCAGTTACCTGGTCAGTTCGGCATACGGACTGAAACCGCTGGCCAATGTGAAAGTGGAAATCAACGGTCAACGCTATGAGGCCGATTCTACCGGCGATGGTCAGTATGACGCGTTCGTTAAAGCGTTGAGGAAGATTTACAGAAAGAATCTGGACTGCACATTCCCCATTCTCGACAATTACTCCGTCTCTATACCTCCTGGAGGAAGGACTGATGCGTTGGTGCAGACGGTTATAACGTGGAGGAACGGTGATAAAATCATCCGCACAAGGGCGCTCGATGCCGACCAGACTGAGGCGGCCATTAAAGCCACGATGAAAATGCTCAATGTGTTCGAAGAACAACAAATTGCCAATAACTCTTACAATCAATAACTATGGAATTGAAAATTGCCGTTCTCTCTGGCGACGGTATCGGTCCGGAGATTATGCGTCAGGGTGTCGCTGTACTCGATGCCATTGCCAAGAAATATCAACATGAGGTGACTTATCAGGAGGCTCCTTGTGGTGCATATGCAATTGGCCTTTGTGGAGACCCTTTCCCGGAAGACACATATCAGACTTGTCTTAAGTCGGATGCTGTGCTCTTTGCGGCTGTAGGCGACCCGAAATATGACAATGACCCCAATGCGAAAGTGCGCCCCGAACAAGGATTGCTTGCCATGCGCAAAAAATTAGGCTTATTCGCCAACATTCGTCCCATCCAGACGTTTGATTGCCTGATTCACAAAAGCCCGTTACGCGAAGAATTGGTGCGGGGCGCTGATTTTATCTGCATCCGCGAACTGACGGGGGGCATGTATTTTGGCGAGAAGTATCAGGACAATGACAAGGCATTTGACACCAATTACTACACCCGTCCGGAAGTGGAGCGCATTTTGAAAGTGGGGTTTGAATATGCACGTATGCGTAAACATCATCTCACCGTCGTGGATAAGGCCAATGTGCTGGCCTCAAGCCGTCTGTGGAGGCAGATTGCCAAAGAGATGGAACCGGCTTATCCTGATGTCAACGTCGATTATATGTTTGTTGACAACGCTTCGATGAGGATGATTGTCGAACCCACATTCTTTGATGTCATCGTCACGGAAAACACCTTTGGTGACATCCTGACCGACGAGGCAAGTTGTATCTCCGGCTCTATGGGTTTGTTGCCATCGGCTTCGACGGGCGAGAACACTCCCGTCTTCGAACCTGTACATGGCTCTTGGCCGCAGGCTACCGGCAAGAATATTGCCAATCCCTTGGCGCAAATCCTTTCCGTTGCCATGCTGCTTGAGTATTTCAACCTCAAGGAAGAGGGCTTGATGGTCAGAAAGGCGGTCGACGCGAGTTTGGATGCTTATGTGCGGACACCCGAGATTCAGGCCGAAGGCTATCCGCAGTATGGAACTAAAGAGGTCGGGCAATGGATTGTGGAATGGATTAACCGTCAATAACCCTGATGAAGATACGATTCTTTTCCATATCACTCATGTTCTTTCTTGCGTTGACTGTCTTCGCGCAGTCAACGCAAGAACTACGTGATTCGCTGTCGGTGCTTATCCGCCAACTCAATTATAATCAGAGCAATATTGATATGAGGTTGCGGAAAGCATCGCTCAATATGCAGTTGGAACAATGGCAATATGCCATTGACGAGTATTCCGATGTCCTAAAACTGGAAGATGGCAATCTGACGGCATTACGTTATCGTGCTTACGCATACGAGAGGATTGGACGTCATCAGTTCGCGCGTGCCGACTATGAGGCGGTGCTGAAAAGAATTCCTGACAATTTTGAGGCTTTGCTCGGATTGGCCTTGCTCAATCAAAAGGATAAACGTGTGACGATGGCGATGGACCAGATTAACCGTTTGGTGGAACTCTATCCAGACAGCGCTATCGCCTATGCGGCACGTGCCGGTATAGAGTTGGAACGCAACATGCCTGATTTGGCTGAATATGACTTCGGCGAAGCCATCCGTTTAGACCCTTCAAACGCTGATTATATTATATCGAGAGCCGAAATACGCATCGCATTGGGACGCAAACGTGAGGCTCGTGAAGATTTACAACGTGTGCTCTCACTTGGTATCACTCACGCTGAAATAGCAGATTTACTTAGGCAGTGCAAGTGATTGAGTAACAAAGGCTTTCTGCACCGATAACAAATTGTTCTTTGTTTATTTGGGAACACACTGAGGACTTGTATTCTCTTTATAAGGTAGACAGAATATAGAAGTCAGGAGAGGCCCTATAACGGGTTTCTCTTTCCTTCTATGGTAGGCTATGCATGATTATTCTTTCTTTCCAACCAATGGTCAATCAGTTTCCTTGCAATTGACATCTTCTCTGGAATCTGGGGCAAAGACTGGTAATGAAACCAACCTCCGTCGGATATTTCTGACTCTTGCAGTTTGATTTCCCCGCCGTCATAATCAGCATAAAACCCAACCATCAAACCGCAAGGGTAGGGCCATGGTTGGCTGGCATAATAACGGATGTTTTTCACGCGTATGCCCGTCTCTTCCAACGCTTCACGCGCTACGGCTTCTTCTAATGTCTCGCCTGTCTCGACAAAACCGGCCACTAATCCGAAGAATTTTCTTCTGAAATTGTTGGCTCGTAACAACAACACCTCGTCTCCGCGTTGTATCAGACAAATGATGGCCGTGGCTAATTGAGGCCACACTTCTTTGCCGCATTGTTCACAACGCTTGGAGATATCTGTGTGCATACGCATCAGTCCGCCGCAGACGCCACAATACTTTGTATTCACGTCCCAATATAGAATTTCCTGACACTTTCCCGCTTTCAGGTATTCTTCCATGGAAAGGTGTTGATAGGACGTGCGGAGCGGCATGGTCACATATCCGGGAAAATCAAGTGGCGGCTCTGCCTCAAAGGTCTTTACTTCCCCGTCAGGGAATGCAGGGGTGATATTGTGTATCTTGGTCCAGGGATGTGTCTTGACTGGCGGCTCTTCCTGGTGGGGAATCGCATACGTGCCGTCAGGATGTTTTTCCAACAGCAGTTCAGTATGGCAAAAAATAAACCAGTATTTTTTCATTTGTCTGTCGTTTATTCTCCGAAAATCAGTTTCTTGTCTCTCTCTAAGGCGGCCTTCGTCCATGATTCTGGTATAAATCGCCAGTTGTCATGCGCTTGAGGGTCGATAATCTGTTGTTTCTCAATCCATTCTTTCAAATAGTGACGCTGGTCTTTCTCGCTTCGGAAAATGATGCGGTTTTTCAGTTCCTCAAGTGGTATTCCAGCCCCTTTTGTGAGCAGTTCGCCACCACCGTTGCCACGATAACTGTTCATGGTCACGCGATACCATTTGTCCATGTCAAACGGCTCGCCGTTCGACATACGCAGGATGTGCACTTTCTCTCCGTCAGGTTTGGTTACGTCCACCTCGTAGTCTATGCCGGCGGCACTGTCAAAGTTGAATGCCAGATTTTTGAAGGCATAGCGTTGCTGGTCATCGGATGAACCGTCTTGCATCAGCATGATATGGTCGTCGGGCGATGTCATCGTGTTGACCCACAAATCATAACTCATCTCGAGGTGGTCGCGGATTTCCCTGCCTGTCATGCTCAAAGTGTATATCTGATTCTCATACTTATAGAGATTAAACAGGTCGCTGACATGAATATCGCCCTCTTTGATGCTGATGTCAAATGTCAGTGGCGCATTAAAAGACACGTCGGCTCCGGTCATCTCCAACTGCAAATCATGAATCAGGTCGGTGAAGGGGGCATTACCGAAATAACAGTCTTTGGAATAAATAGTATGTTTGATGCTTCCTATACGTCGGTTGACGAATGTTTTGATGCTGTCTATAACCGGCTGGAAGTGCTGTATAAAGGCTTTGTCTGGGGGATAATTGGAGACAGGCCGTAGGCCGCCTTTGACGGTTTTTAATTGCTTGGTGGCAGTGTCGAACACCACTTCTGCTTCTGCGACTAATATGGCGTTGCATGATGGGTCTAAACAGAGCACCTGCTTGCCGCCGGGACCTTCGCACCAGTCTTTGCGCGAGGTGTGGTCATGCCCGTAGAAAATGATGTCGAACCCGTCAACTTCTTTCGCCACGCGTAATGTGGCATCTTCCTCGTACTCTGGCGTGATGATACCTCCTTCCTTGCCGGAATGAAACAGCCCGATTATCAGGTCTGGATGTTCCGTCTCTTTGACAATCTTAACCCATTTCCGAGCAGAGGCGACCATTTCTTCGAAATGCAACCCGCTCCACAATTCTTCATGCAACCAGTTGGGTATGGCGGCCGTCAACAATCCGATTACTGCTATGCGGACGCCCGAACGCTCGATGATGGTGTAGGGTGTCAGATACGGTTTACCCGTGGCCGTGTCAATGATATTCGCGCCTAAAACGGGACAATGCACCTCGCTGGCCCATTTGTCATATACGGCATGGCCTGTTTCTATGTCATGGTTACCGATGGTCTGTGCGTCATAACCCATGTAATTGATGACCGAGGCTGCCACGTTTTCCAATTCCGGTTTGACGAAATTGCAATAATAGCATGACGGTTGACCTTGGAGTATATCACCATTGTCTAACAAGATAACGTTTTCCCCGTATTTCAGACATTGTTCCTGCACGTAGGAGAAGACTCTGGAGAGCGTGCCTTTCATGGGTGCCCTGTTGATAAAATCGAAGGGGAAAAAGCAGCCATGAACGTCGCTGGTCTCAATGATTTTTATTTTGATGTCTTCTTGTGCCATTAGTGGGATACTTGTTATAAACAGGAGGAGTAAGAATAATTTTTTCAACATGTTAGTCATTTGGTTTTAGAGGGTTGGGGTGGGGCTTTTTTAGGTTTCCGGCCTATCAGGTCTCGCCAACCGTTGAAATCTTTTTTCATGATGAGTCCCAACCCTTGTGTGTTGAGGCTGTTTTTCGTGAAATAGCGGTCATTTGTCTGGTTATAAACCCTGACAGCAAAATTGCCGTTGGGGAAGAGCAGATAGCGCACATCAAAATCACCGATGAAACTGGTTGTCGCATTGGCATTGTCACGGTAGCCGAACTGTCCGTTGATTAACAACCGGTTGTTCAACAGTCTTCCGCTCAGCAAACCTTCATATTCGGCGTTGTTCCAGCCTTCATCGCCCGTGGAGATATTCGCGCCGAAATTCCAGTTATTATTGTTGATGAAACTGTTAAGCACGGAGTTAATTTGCTGGCTGATGGTTCCGCTCAGCAGACTCTGCATTGCCAGACTGGTCTGACTTTGTGCGCCCTCGTTCATGGTGGTGTTATCCTGGGAGTAGAAACGGCCTATGGTCAATAGGTATATCACTTGCTGGTTGAGTTCCTCCTCACTGTTAATCAGGCTTCTCACCATTTGTTGTGCGTCGCTGCTGATGGTGGGCATCTCCATGTCGAAATCTACCGAAGGCGCGTTGGCGGTGCCTTTGATGTTCATCAAGCAGTTCACACGGATGTTATTTGATGTGAAACGGTTGCCGATGCTCAAATCGGAAAGTGACACGCCGTTCACAGTGTACATCGCCTGCAGGTCAAGTGGGGCGTCGTAGGGGTCGCCGCCAAAGGAGATGGTGCCGCCGGGCTGGAATTGGAATTCTTTTTTGATGAGATTTTGGATGGTCATCTTATAGGTACCGCCCTCTACTTCATAATTGCCGTAAATGTTGAAACTGCCTTTGTTAAAATAATTGGCTTTCAACACACCGCTGCCGTTGAGCGCGATGTAGTCACCGCTCTCTGCGTTCATCAACAACCGTAAGGTGGCGTCGGGCGTGGCGTTGATGAGCATGTTCATGTGAAGGTCGGAATGCAAGTCATAAGTTGGCTCTTCATTCTCGTCATTATAGTCATCTGGGATAACATCGCGCGTGGTGAATGCCCTTCTCTCTTCCGTGACGTCGTTCCAGTGGATAAACTCTTGTTTTTTAAGCGCATCAGGGCTCGACACGTTATAGTAGAATACCGTATTTTTCTCGGGTGTGGCATTGATGTCTATCACCACCTCGCCGCTTCGGCCGTTTATCTGACAGTCGCCGGTGCCATAAACGGTGCCGCAGAAAGTGCTTCCGTCAAAATCTTGATGGTCGTATGCTAAGAGATTGTCGGCATGGACATGCAGGTCAAAGGTCCATCGACCCAAATGCTGATGGTTTACAGCACCGTTGAGCAGGGCTAAATGGCCATGCCTGTCGTTTAGTGTGTCATTGTTGAAATAGATATGGTCTGGCGTCAGCGTGATGGTGTCGTTCATCATGGTGTATGTGGTGTACAGCGGCTTGACACCTACATCTCCGCGTGCCACAACGCGCCCTTCAAGGTTGGGTTCTTTGAACGTGCCGACAAGTCGTACATTTCCATATACTTGTGCTTCAACGTCACGAAGAAAACTGCCGCAGTATTTTTCCAGAAAATCTATTTTTGTGCCGTTGGGCTTGATGTCAAGATTGAGCGAGGATGATGCCAGATTGATGTCTCCGTCTATCTTCGTGTTGGAATCAGTGCCGTTGTCAGCGAAGGCATCAAAGCACAGTTTGTTGTCTGACTTTTTCCATGAGATATCAGTGTCTAAATTGCCAAATGTTCCGTCGGCAAAGGTGAAACGGTCCACATGCAGATTCATCTTGGCGGTCGGGTTCTCATAAACTGACGTGAGATAGCCGATACCGGTGGCGCTGCCGCCGAACTCCACGTTCTTCACATTAAGGACGCTTGACATGTATTTCAAATCCACATCTTTCAAATCTATCTTGATGGTGTCCTGATGTTGCGGACGGATAATGCCGCCGACGCTGATGTGTTGTTCGTCGTTTTGCATGGAGAAATGGTCGATAATCAACTGTTCCTTTGAATAGACGATATCTGAGGGCTGAATAGTCCATGAGGTCTTGCCGATATGAATGTCTGATTCGTGTACTTTCACGTGGGCGGTCCAATGCCCGGCTTCATTCTGGAAAAATTGTGTGTTCGCGTCCAACTCTCCTTCTAAACCTCTCGCCCCGCCATGGTCGTTGAACGCCAATTGTGAGCGCACATCATTGTTCGATGCAGTGGCATGGATTCCTAAATCCAGTGTTTTGCCATTGTCTTTCAACCGCTTCACACGCATATCGGCAAACAGAGTGTCCGATTTTGTCCGTATGTCGATATTGCCGTTGGTGTACCTTTTGCCGTTATAAGCGATATCTGGGGCGTCACAATAGAGATCTATCTTTTTTTCTCTGTCAATGATGCTTCCTGTAAGATGCAGTGGCTCATTGATATCCAATGGAATATTAAATAACTGCTTGAGCCATTCTGAGTCGAACACATCGGCTGTCAAGGTCAATTCATTCTGGGTTGTCGTCACAGTGGCGGATTTCTTGAATGGCGATGCTGGTAGTTGGTCGCCGATGATGTGAGCCATGCTTTGTGACAAGGTGAATGGGTCAAACCGGCCTTCTGCGTCAATATTGGCGAAATCACTTCTCAATCGTAATACATCCGTTCCGCCTTCGTGATTGGAGTATATTGAGAAATTTTGGAAGGAGAATTCCGAATCGGCTGTCTTCATCTTGAAATTCCTGATGTCTGCTGTGCCGGAAAGGTCTCTCAGATGATTACCTTTAATATCGGCCGTGACATCGAAATCATACAAGTGGCCGGGCATTTGGGCATTCAGTCCGAAGGCTGCCGGAGAGAAATGGCGTACTTGTGCTTCCATCTTGGCGGTCAGTGGTTGTCCGCTCATATTGACTGTGCCGTCAAATGAGATGTCGCCGTCGGGTGATTCCATCGACAGCATACCCTCAAATCGTTGATGTTGGTAGGTGCCGTCGATGTCCACATTTTGGAATTGGTGCCCGTCATAGTCCAGACGGTTGATTTTGCCATTGGCAGTCAGTGCCATGTCTTGACTGACAGGCCATGAGCCGTTCAGTTGCATGTCTGCTGACACTACACCAAGGGGGATGTCGGCTATTAGCCCCGTCATGTCGAATGATTCTGTCTTGACATGCGAGGAAAAGCGGGTGCCGTCATGCTCGAATAATACATCGGCTGCTCCTGCATCGGTCGCCAAATGGCCGTCTCCGTTGAAACGTCCTGGAGCGGAATGGAGTTCTCCTTGAAACGAGGTGGTGCCTAATTTCTCTATTTCCACGGGGAATGATGCCTTCATGCCCATATCACGCAACATCTCTATGGTGCTGCCGGCATGGAATGAGGCCTGTGAGATATGGGCGTCCCATGATGGCGTGTCGCCATTTCTCCATACGAGGTCTGACTGTATTTGGATATGATAATCCGGTGAGGAGACGTTCAGTCCTTTCACGTTAATTCCTTCCTTGGTGCCGTCGAAACGGGCTGAAAGATTCACAGGCGAGGTGTAGTCTGCCAAAGATGATTGCAGGAAGGAAAAATCTGAAGGTTGTATTTCCGACGGAGCAATACTTCCCGAATAACTGATGGCATTTTGGTCTGGCTGCCCGTTTTCATCTTTGAATTTGACGGTCACATCGTTGAACGCAAGGGTCGTGTTGGGCAATGCCATTTGCAGTTCATTGACATTGGCTTGTTCTCGGTTTGCCGTCAGGTCGAACGACATGGAACACAGGTTAAGTCCCGATTGTTCTTTGAACGACAGTTTCTTCACGCTTAAATCTATGTCGTCATCTGTCAGGTGATTGAGGATGAAGTGGCCACTCATGTCTGTCATGTACAGGTGTGCGGGGTCGAAGGTGTCTTTTTTAGGGGCACTCAGACAGTCATATCTTACCATGCCGTTCCTCACAATGAGCGAGCGGATGGAAAGGTTCAACCGTTTGGGCTCATCATCTTTCTTGCTGCTTAATGAGTCCAAAGCGTATTGGCAATTGAGCGGTGTTGACGGTGTTTGGCGATACAGGTTCAGTTTCAAACCGAAGATCTGGGCCGAAGCGATGGAGATATCCCCTTTCAACAACGGGAGTATCTCCACCTTTGCCGATAAACGTGTGGCACCGAGCATCTTGTGGCTCTTTTGGTCATATATCTGCACATCGTCCATTGTGATGCGGTTCAATCCGATGTCCAGACGTCCCACTTCCACTTTCGAACCAATCTTCTCGGAAAGCATATTGGCGGCTATATCACCAAGATAGTTCTGTATCGCAGGTATGCGCAACAGAATATAAAGACCTGCTATGAATCCAATCAGGGTCCATAGGACAATCCGAATGATATGGCTCAATCGTTTGATAACTCCAAATTTTTGGCAAAAATAATGCAAACTGAGTGAAATACAAAATGAAAAATCCATTTTTTCATTTTTATTACCGAGGTGCCGCTTTTTTTCTGAAAAAATAATCCAAACCGAGTGAAATACAAAATGAAAAATCCATTTTTTCATTTTTATTACCGAGGTGCCGCGTATTTTTAGGAATGTTTCATAAAAAGAACAGTGATACTCAATAAAAAACATTCTTTTTCTTTTCATTTTAGGTCTTTTTTCGTATTTTTGCAGAAATTTTAGTGTTAAAGCGTTAACACCGTTATTTCCAGTAGTTATTAATGGTAATCAAATCATAATACTTATGTCAAATGTTATTAAGTTAAGGAAAGGCTTAGACATCAATTTGAAGGGTAAGGCTGAGAAAAAACTCGTGCCCGTGAAGTCTGATGGTCTTTTCGCTCTTCTGCCCGATGCTTTCGTCGGTATGACACCCAAAGTGGTAGTCAAGGAAGGCGATAAGGTATTGGCGGGCGACCCTCTTTTTGTGGATAAGAAATTTCCTGAAGTGAAGTTCGCGTCACCTGTCAGCGGAACGGTCAGTGCCGTGGTGCGGGGTGATCGGAGAAAACTGCTGAGCGTAAGCGTCCAAGCCGATGTCACGACCCAGTGGAAAGATTTTGGCAAGAAAGATGTTGATAAATTGACTGGCGAAGAGGTGTGCGCACATCTCTTGGAGGCCGGTCTTTTTGGTTACATCAATCAATTGCCTTATGCTGTTTCTGCCAATCCCGTTGCCGCTCCAAAGGCCATTTTCGTCAGCGGCCTGCGCGACATGCCCTTGGCTGCTGATTTCGAGTTCGAACTTGAAGGCAATGAAGACGCTTTCCAAGCCGGATTGACAGCACTCTCTAAAATCGAGAAGACTTATTTGGGCATCGGTGCCAAACAGACGGCTAACGCCCTGACACAGGCCAAGAACGTTGAGGTAACAGTCTTTGATGGTCCGTGCCCGACAGGAAATGTCGGTGTGCAAGTCAACCATCTTGACCCTGTCAACAAAGGTGAGACGGTCTGGACGGTTGACCCGTCGGCAGTTATCTTCTTTGGCAGATTGTTCCTCACAGGACATGTTGACTTGCGCAAGAAAGTTGCTGTCGCAGGTAGTTGTGTCAAAGAACCCGCTTATGTAGAGGTATGTGTTGGACAGCCGCTCAAACCCATTCTGGAAAACCAGTTGAGCGTGACCGAGCATGTCCGTATCATCGATGGTAACCCGCTTACGGGCTCTCCTGTGGCGCTTGACGGATTTGTAGGCGGTCATACTTCTGAAATCACCGTGATTCCTGAGGGCGATGACAAGGACGAATTCATCGGATGGATTATGCCCCGTTTCAAGGATTTCTCTGCCAACAGAAGTTATTTCAGTTGGCTGTTCGGAAAGAAAAAGGAGTATGCTCTCGATGCGCGTGTGAAAGGTGGTGAGCGCCACATGATTATGAGTGGCGAATACGACCGCGTGTTCCCGATGGACATCTATCCCGAGTATCTGATTAAGGCCATCATCGCTGGCGACATCGACAAGATGGAGCAACTGGGCGTCTATGAGGTGGCTCCCGAGGATTTTGCCGTGGCGGAGTTCGTTGATTCGTCAAAACTGGAACTTCAGCGCATCGTCAGGGAGGGTTTGAATATGTTACGTAAAGAAAACGCATAACGATATGAGCGCATTAAGAAATTATCTGAACAAGATAAAACCCTCGTTCGAGAAAGAGGGTAAATTGCATGCCTTCAAGAGTGTTTTTGAGGGATTTGAGACTTTCTTATACGTGCCGAACACTACTGCCAAAAGTGGTGCCAATATCCATGATGCTATCGACTCGAAGCGCATCATGAGCATCGTCGTCATCGCATTGATGCCTGCTATGCTCTTTGGTATGTATAATGTGGGTTATCAAAACTATTTACATGCAGGAGGAAACGCATTGGCTGATGCCGGGTTCTTCAGCATCTTCTTCTACGGATTCTTCGCCGTGCTTCCTAAAATCCTCGTCAGTTACATCGTAGGTTTGGGTATCGAGTTTGCCTGGGCACAATGGAAGGGTGAGGAGATACAGGAGGGATATCTCGTGTCGGGAATCATCATCCCGTTGATTGTGCCGGTCAACTGCCCGTTGTGGATTCTGGCATTGGCATGTGCCTTTGCTGTCATCTTTGCCAAGGAGATTTTCGGCGGCACGGGCATGAACATCTTCAATGTGGCGCTCGTGGCGCGTGCCTTCCTCTTCTTCTCCTATCCCCAGAAGATGAGCGGCGATACCGTTTGGGTTTCCACTGACAAGATTTTGGGTCTGGGTAATGACTTGAATGCAGTGGATACATTCACACAGGCTACACCGCTCGGGCAAATCGGTGCCGGTGTCACCCCTGACGCTTCTATCTGCGACATGATTACCGGTTTCATACCGGGTTCTATCGGTGAGACAAGCATCATCGCCATCGCCATCGGCGCGGTCATCCTGCTTGTCACGGGCATCGCTTCGTGGAAGACCATGTTGAGCGTGTTTGTCGGTGGTGTTGTCATGGGATTGATTTTCCAGGCTACCGGTCAGACCACTATTCCTTTCTATGAGCATCTCATCTTGGGCGGATTCGCCTTCGGTGCCGTCTTCATGGCTACTGACCCTGTAACCAGTGCACGTACCGAGACCGGTAAGTATTTCTATGGTTTCATCATTGGTGCGTTGGCCATCATCATCCGTGTGATGAATCCGGGTTATCCCGAGGGCATGATGTTGGCTATCCTCTTTATGAATATGTTTGCGCCGCTGATTGACTATTGCGTGGTTCAACGCAATATCTCCAAGCGTGCTAAACGCCTCACCTCTAAATAATCATGCGATATGGGAAATGAGAATAAAAAGGGATTGAACACCAATTCCAATGTTTATACAATTATCTATTCGGTCATCCTTGTCGTGATTGTTGCGTTTCTTTTGGCTTTTGTCTCCAAGGGATTGGAAGATAAACAAAAAGAAAATGTGGCACTTGACAAGAAAAAACAGATTCTTTATGCGCTGAATATCCGTGATTTGAACGACGCACTGGCTGAGCAGAAATACAAAGAAGTGGTCAAAAGCGACGACGTGCTCGGCGAAGCGTCTGAGGATGGAAATGAGAATCACGGCTTCAAACTCAACAGTGGTGACTACAAAGCCGGTAAACTGGCTGTATTCAACTGCGAGGTCGATGGCCAGGTGAAATATGTCATCCCTGTTTATGGCATGGGGCTTTGGGGCGCTATCAGCGGCTATGTGGCACTCGATGCCGACAAACAGACTGTCTTTGGCGCATATTTCAACCATGAAAGCGAGACTGCCGGTCTGGGTGCTGAAATCAAAGACAATGAGGATTGGCAGAAGAAATTCATCGGAAAGAAACTCTTCAAAGAGGATGGTGATGACATCGCGCTCAGCGTGATGAAAACCGTTGACGACCCCGACACTCAGGTTGATGCCGTCACGGGTGCAACGCTTACGTCTGACGGTGTGTCGCTGATGCTCAAGGATTGCCTCGGCAAATATGTAGAATTCTTAAAATCTGAAGGAGGGGCTGAAAAATGAGTAAATTGTTTTCTAAAGAGAATAGGCAGATATTCGGCAACCCGCTGAACATGGACAACCCTGTGTTGATACAGGTGTTGGGCATCTGTTCCGCGCTTGCTGTCACTTCACAGTTGAAGCCTGCCATCGTCATGGGTTTGGCCGTGACGGTCATTACGGCCTTCGCCAATGTTATTATATCTTTGCTTCGCAACACCATTCCCAACCGCATACGTATCATCGTTCAACTGGTGGTCGTGGCTACGTTGGTTACCATTGTCAGCCAGGTGCTTAAAGCCTTTGCTTACGATGTGAGCGTGCAGTTGTCGGTCTATGTCGGACTCATCATCACCAACTGTATCCTTATGGGACGTCTCGAGGCTTTTGCTATGATGAACAAACCGTGGCCCAGTTTCCTCGACGGTGTGGGTAGCGGACTCGGTTATGCCCTCGTGCTTGTGGTGGTAGGAGCGGTGCGTGAACTCCTCGGTCGAGGCACATTGCTTGGACTGACCATTATCCCTCAAGGCGCGTACGATTGCGGATATATGAACAACGGCATGATGACAATGCCTGCCATGGCGCTCATCCTTGTCGGTTGTGTGATTTGGATTCATAGAGCATATTTTTATAAGGAGAAATAAGTCATGGAGCATTTAATCAGTTTGTTTTTCAGGTCGATTTTTATCGACAACATGGTTTTCGCCTTCTTCCTCGGCATGTGTTCGTTCCTTGCCGTGTCGAAAAACGTGAAGACGTCTTTGGGCCTTGGACTGGCCGTGACTTTTGTGCTCGTCGTGACTGTACCGGTCGATTACCTCTTGCAGACAAAGGTGCTTGGACCCGATTGCCTCGTAGAGGGGGTTGACCTGTCATACCTCAGTTTCATCCTCTTCATTGCCGTTATTGCGGGTATGGTGCAACTGGTGGAGATGACGGTCGAGAAATACTCTCCTTCGCTCTATGCCGCTCTCGGTATTTTCTTGCCCCTTATCGCGGTCAACTGTGCCATCATGGGTGCTTCGCTCTTCATGCAGCAACGCATCAACCTTGATCCCTCCAATACGCAGTATATCGGCAACATTTTAGATGCTATCGTCTATGCGTTGGGCAGTGGTATCGGTTGGACGCTTGCCATCGTGGCGATGGGTGCCATTCGTGAAAAGATGCAGTACAGCGATGTGCCGGCTCCCTTGAAGGGGTTGGGCATCACCTTCATCACTGTGGGTTTGATGGCTATGGCCATGATGTGTTTCTCAGGACTTAAAATATAATACGGCTTATGATACAGTTTATATTATCCAGTATAGGGGTATTCCTCGTGACGATTCTTCTTTTGGTCATCATCCTCTTGGTGGCGAAGAAGTATCTGTCGCCCAGCGGCAATGTCAATATTGAAATCAACGGCGACAAGACCATCTCCGTGGCACAGGGCAGCAGTCTCATGACCACACTCAATGAGAACGGCATCTTCTTGCCTTCTGCTTGTGGCGGTAAAGCCTCATGCGGACAGTGCAAAGTGCAGGTCTTGGAGGGTGGGGGAGAAATCCTCGACTCTGAGCGTCCTCATTTCACCCGCAAGGAAATTAAGGACCATTGGCGCCTCGGTTGCCAGTGCAAGGTGAAGGGCAACCTGAAGATCAAAGTGCCTGAGAGTGTGCTCGGCGTGAAGGAGTGGGAGTGTACCGTCATTTCCAACAAAAACGTGTCGAGTTTCATCAAGGAGTTTATCGTGGCGCTGCCTCCGGGCGAGCACATGGACTTTATCCCCGGTTCGTATGCGCAAATCAAGATTCCCGCATACGACTGCATCGACTATGACAAGGATTTCGACAAAGACGATATCGGTCCCGATTATCTGCCGTCATGGGAGAAGTTCAATATCTTCTCGTTGAAAGCGCATAACCCCGAGGATACTATCCGTGCCTATTCTATGGCCAACTATCCTGCTGAGGGCGACCGCATCACACTGACGGTTCGTATCGCAACGACTCCGTTCAAGCCCAAACCTGAAGTGGGCTTCCAGGATGTGCCGACAGGTATTGCCTCGTCATACATCTTCTCGCGTAAACCGGGCGACAAAGTTATCATGAGTGGACCTTATGGTGATTTCCATCCCATCTTCGACTCCAAGAAAGAGATGATCTGGGTGGGCGGTGGTGCCGGTATGGCTCCCTTGCGTGCGCAAATCATGCATATGACCAAGACGCTCAAGACCCGCGACCGTGAGATGCATTTCTTCTATGGCGCTCGTGCGTTGGTCGAGGCTTTCTTCGTAGAGGATTTCCTCGAGTTGGAGAAGGAGTTCCCCAACTTCCACTTCCATCTCGCTTTGGACCGTCCCGATCCCGCAGCCGACGAGGCTGGTGTGAAATACACCGCAGGCTTTGTGCATCAGGTGATGTATGACACCTATCTCAAAGACCATGAGGCTCCCGAAGACATCGAGTACTACATGTGCGGTCCCGGCCCCATGTCAAAGGCCGTTCAGGGCATGCTCGACTCCCTGGGTGTTGAGCCTGAAAGCATCATGTTCGACAACTTCGGATAATAGATTTGTTTGTCTGAAGAACAAATATAAGGGTGACAGAGAATTCTGTCACCCTTTATCATAACTTCAAATCTTGTATCACAATTACTTCACGATTACCTTCTTTCTATGGTGGATGTAAACACCTTTCTGCTTCGGCTCGCTTTGTAATTTCTGGCCTTTAATATCATACCAGGTGGTGTCAGTGTCATCGATTTTAACCACAGATATGCCGCTGGTGGAAGTGATGATACGTGTATCACCTTCTGTAACGTCGCTCATATTAGGGGCAATGGTGATATCACCACATGTGCCTCCGTTTCCCGCACCGATACATTCTGCATTTTCACCTCTTGTGGCAATGACGGTGCCACCATTGATGGTAACATAACTACATGACGAACTGTTTGTTCCGCTACCGATGCCGGCGCCGCCTTTACCGCCAATTGCTGTCACATGGCCGCCGTTGATGATAATCCCCTTGCAATCGCGACCGGGACCAGCGCCAATACCAGGACTGTCCTCACCGCCTCGGGCGATAATTGTTCCGCCGTCGATGACTATACGCCCACATCTGTTACTGGGACCTCCGCCAATTCCTGCTGCCCTTCCGCCTGCTTCGACTTCCAGCGTACCGTTTCCCTTGATGGTCATCACATCGTTTCTTGTGACAAGCAAACCGGGGTATTTGGGAGGACATCCTTTCAATTTGTTAGTTCCTTCAAGTATGATGGTGCCACTTCCTGCTGAACAAAAAGCTGCCCAGTCATGGCTGTCGCTAAGATGGGTGATATCCACATCTTTCAGCGTAACGGTTACACCATTTCCGCAGAGCAGGTGTGCGTCAGGGTGAGCCGTGCCAGTCAACACATCGCCGTCTGTTGCCCAATACTCATAGTCGATGGTTGAGATGTCAACGAAGTCAGCCTTTTGGATGGATACTGTACTTAAAAAGTATGACACGGTGTTGTTATGATTATCATCGCCGATGACTCTATAATAGATTGGGTATTCGCCTACATCCCTTTTGACAGGCACATTATAACTCCAATCACTGTTATTTACCGAGTATTGCATCGAGCCGCCAACGGCACTTCCAGGTTGAATCAGTTCCAGGTCTTTGCTTATGTAAATCAGATTATCTTTGGCTGTTGGTGGAGTAAAAGTGGCTTCTTTACCATTATTGGCATGACCTATGAAATGAAACTCTGCCAGTTGGAACACATTGCCGCTATGAACAGCAGTTATTTCGAAACGGAAATACTGATAGACTGAGGTGTTCATAAGAGCGAACTCATAGTCTGTGAAATTAACGTCTTGCATTACATTGTCATTCTTCACGTTGGCGATAGTCGTCCAATTATCTGAAGAGTTTTTCTTTGCCTTGATGGTCCATTTATATGGATTGCGTCCATTTAATGTATTACTATCATTTCCAGTACTTAACACGTAACTCGTGGGAATAAACGGCTTGTCGCTCTTAAATTCAATGTATGCTGTCCCTGTCCACGAGTCACCAGAAGCCTTCACACACCACTTGGTGTTTTTGTCATTATCAATAAGTGCTGCGTAACCTTCATCAGCGTTGACACCTTCTGTGCCGCTAATGGCTGTGTAAGTTGTGTAAGGCACATCACCAGCCCACATTGTAGTTGATAACAATAAGACGGTCAGTGTCATAACTGCCCGTGTCAGAAATGTTTTCTTTTTCATGTTTTTTATAATATTAATAGTTAAAGAATGTTTGCCTATGCAATGCCAATCAAGGAAGGTATGCAAATATACCATAAATATACTGTTGTTTTATGAAACGTTGTGTGCACTTTCCGTTTATACTCGAAAAGTACACACAATTGTATCTATTATTTCGTGGTTTTCTTTTCTTCGCTTTTTCTTTGCCACTCAAAAAAATAATTCTAATTTTGTCGTCGCTTAAGCGGGAGTTTATGTCAGAGACCATTTTTGATATCGTCAACTGGGCATCAGCCCTAATGATGATTGAGTTAGGAGTCATTCTAATATTCTTTAAATCTGGAAGCGGTCATGAATATGACAAATACATGACTGCAAAGAAATGGCTTAGTGTGGCATGTGTCACATTGGGTGTGCTAACTATTGTCAATCAGTTTGTTCCAACCGATACTGATAACGTCATGTGGTTGAACGCAGCTTCATTATGCATAGCCGCGCTGCAAGCCATGTTGGTCACCATGACCATTCTTTCCATTATTGCCACACAGAAGGTGACATGGCTGTATGTTGTGCGCCAGATGCTATTTATCATCGTAATTGGAGGGATAATAATCGCTTGCAGTTTTTCCAAACAGATCGCAAAAATTGCAGTGTTTGTTGGCATGGTGGCCTATTTGGTGTTGTTGGTGTATTATGGGAGGCTGTTCCTTAAGTGTTTCAAACAGTTTCGGATGGAAATCTCCACATATTATGAGGAGGGACAAATCAGTTATAGCCATAGATGGATTTGGCGGTTATTCTGGTCGGCATTGGCGATAGGGCTGTTGACATTTCTTTCACTAACAGGTAATCGCTGGTTTGACGTACTTTTCATCGTCATCTATACCATATATTATATATGTTTTGCCATTAGGTTCATCAATTATCATAGATTGTTACGCATTGTACAATCGGCCATCAATATGGAAAGACCAGATGAGGAGAGTTTTGCTAATGATAACAAAAATCCAATGGCCAATGTACATTTGATGTCGATACCAACTAATCCTATTGATGAACACACTCGTAAAGAATATATAGAACAGGCCATTACTCAATGGACTTCCAATAAATACTATACGGCGTATGACATGTCGGTGGAGGATGTGGCAAAGCAAATGGGATGTACCATACAAGAGTTGCATTTTTATTTCCGCGAGGTGTTGAAGACAAGTTTCCCGTTATGGCGTAATCAGTTGCGTGTTGAAATGGCACAACAATTGATGCGCGAGCAACCTTCTATGACCGTGCAGGATATTGCTCTACAGAGCGGATTCAACAACCGCAGTTATTTCTACCGTAAATTCGCCGAGTTGACAGGCACTACGGTACAAGAATATAGACGCATACTTCGTGAATCACCAGTAACAGACTCGGATGTAGAAATAACGGGTTGAATATAACAAAACAACAAATTACACGATTTAGACGAAATGCCCAGATAGGCAATATTCCGTGAAAATCGTGTAATTTGTTGTTTTAATATTTTGAGTGTGGTGTTCTCTTTACCAAATATTGTGTTTGATTTTTTCCACGTAGGCATCGATGACGGCCACTGCAACGATGTTCACCACATCGCGAACACTGCTGCTGAAATCGGTGAAGTGGATGGGCTTGTTCAGTCCCATCTGTATCGGACCGATAATTTCCACGTCAGTGTTCATTGCCTGCAACATCTTGTATGAAGAGCGGGCACTGGTCAGGTTGGGGAAAATCAGTGTGTTCACGTCTTTGCCTTTCAGACGTGTGAAAGGATAGAGAGAGTCGCGCATCTCACGGTCAAGGGCGAATCCTATTTGCATCTCACCATCGACAGCCATGTCCGGGAATTGACGCTGCAACTCTGCCACGGCATTACGCACCTTGCGCGATCCTTCGGAAGTGTCGGATCCAAAATTAGAGTGGCTTACAAGTGCGATGTGGGGTTTCTCATTAAAGAAACGCACAGCCTTGGCGCTCAGTTTTGCCAAGTCAATCAGACTCTCCGTATCGGGGCTGTTGTTGATGAGTGTGTCGGCAATATAGAGCGGACCGCGGGGAGAGTTGATGATGTGCATGGTGCCGAAATTCTTGTATTCAGGCTGCACGCCAATCACCTCGTGTGCTACCTTGATGGTGTTGGAATATTTGGTGTAGAGTCCCGTGATAAACGCATCGGCCTCGCCCGTCTCCACCATCATCATACCGAAATAGTTACGCTCGAACATCTTATCATTGGCTTCCTCAAAGGTATAACCGTCGCGTTTGCGCTTCTCTGTGAGAATCTTGGCGTAGCGTTCGCGGCGTTCTGCTTCGCGGTCATGGCGAAGGTTAACTATCTCGATGCCGTCTAGACTCAGGTCCAACTCGTGTGCCAGTTTCTCGATACGCTCATCATTGCCTAAGAGGATAGGGTAGCAGATGCCCTCGGCTTTCGCCTGAACAGCGGCTTTCAACATCGTGGGATGAATACCTTCGGCAAAGACCACGCGCTGCGGGTGATGTCGGGCGGTGTCATAAAGTTTCTGCGTCAGTTTGGTCTCCTGGCCCAACATCTCGCGCAGACGGTTCTTGTACTCTTCCCAATTATTGATGGGGGTGCGTGCCACGCCACTGTCAATGGCAGCCTTTGCCACAGCCGCAGACACCTCTGTTATCAATCGCGGGTCAACGGGTTTCGGGATAAAGTAAGAGGGACCGAAAGTCAGGTTGTTGACATGATAGATGTCGTTCACCACGTCGGGAACAGTCTGTTTTGCCAGATCGGCTATTGCCAACACTGCAGCCATCTTCATCTCTTCATTGATAGCGCGGGCATGAACATCCAATGCGCCACGGAAGATATAGGGGAAACCTATCACGTTATTAATCTGGTTGGGATAGTCTGAACGGCCTGTAGCCATCAGCACATCGGGACGTGAATCCATGGCATCCTCGTAGGAAATCTCTGGCACGGGGTTGGCCAACGCAAAGACGATGGGGTTGACGGCCATTGAGCGGACCATGTCCTTGGTCAGCACATTGCCTTTCGACAGACCGACAAACACATCGGCGTCTTTCACGGCTTCTTCCAAGGTATGGATGTCGGTGCGGTCGGTGGCGAAAAATTTCTTCTGCTCGTTAAGATTGTCGCGTTCAACGGAAATAACCCCTTTCGAGTCGAGCATCACGATATTTTTTTTCTTCGCTCCCAGAGCCATGTACATTTTCGTGCAGGAGATGGCTGCAGCACCGGCGCCATTGACCACGATGCGCACTTTGGCGATGTCCTTACCGGCCACTTCAAGCGCATTTTTCAGTCCGGCTGCCGAGATGATGGCGGTGCCATGCTGATCGTCATGCATCACAGGGATGTCGAGAGTCTTCTTTAGACGGTCCTCGATATAAAAACACTCCGGGGCCTTGATGTCTTCCAAGTTGATGCCGCCAAACGTAGGAGCGATTCTCTCCACTGCCTCGCAAAATTTCTCGGGGTCTTTCTCGTCCACTTCGATGTCAAACACGTCGATGCCGCCATAGATTTTGAAAAGCAGCCCTTTACCTTCCATCACGGGTTTGCCGCTCATGGCACCGATATCGCCGAGTCCCAAAACGGCAGTGCCATTGGAAATGACGGCTACAAGGTTGCCTTTGTCTGTATATTTATACACATCGTCGGGATTTTCTTGTATTTCCAGACAGGGAAATGCCACGCCGGGAGAATAAGCCAACGACAAATCTGTTTGTGTACGATAGGGTTTGGTGGGTTTTACCTCAATTTTTCCAGGTCTTCCCTGCTTGTGATAGAGAAGCGCTGATTCCTTGGAAATTTTAACCATAAGTGTATTCAATTAAGTGTAGTATTCAAAATCGGTGCAAAATTACGAAATTCTCTGATAAAATAAATGATATTTGGGAAAAAATGCTATCTTTGCATAAAAATGTATTTATCATGCCTAAGATAAACTATTCTGCTGATTATCGCCTGCGATTAAGAGCGCGTATTCTGAACACCGCTGTTTCAAGTTTCCGCCAACGTGGTATCAAGGCTGTGAAGATGGATGATATCGCTAATAGTTTGTCCATCTCAAAACGCACATTGTATGAGATTTTCCATAAGAAAGAAGATTTGTTGTATGAATGTGTAAAAGTCTATCATGAGAGTTTCATGAAAAGGCTTAGGGAGGCTATAGATAACGGGAAAAACGTGATTGAAATCATTGCGGAAATCTACAAGTTTCAAATGAAAGAGTCGAGCCTGAGTTCACCCGTTTTTTATGAGGAACTGAGCAAATACCCGCAAGTAGATGCATATTTGAAGAAGAATTACGAGGAGCGGAAATTAAAATCGGTCGATTTCCTGAGAAAAGGGGTTAAAGAGGGGATTTTCCGTCCTGATATCAATTTCGACATCGTCAATCGAATCGCCAATGCCAATACGGAATATGTTATGCGCAGCAAGTTATACAATCTGTATCCTCTGTATGTGATTTTTTGGAATGCGCAGTTGCTTCTTGTAAGAGGTATGTGTACGGAGAAAGGGCTTAAGATATTAGATGAACAACTGGGCGGTATCGAACGTTAATTCTTTCTGTTATTTTTGTGTTACTATAACGTTTGATTAGCATATGATGAAAAAAAGTATATCATTAGTTCTTGTGATATTTGTATCTATTGTCATTCAGGCTCAAAATGGGCAGTTTTGCATTGCTGACAACGGAAAGACGGCTACCATCGTCGTCGATGTGAATGACTGGAAAGGTGTCATCAGAGCGGCACGTGATTTGGGCGATGACGTGCGCAAGGTGACGGGAACTGCGTCGCAGGTAAACCTTCAGTCATCGAGCGATGAACATATGTTGCCGCACGAACGCGCTAACCTACCTTCCTCTATTCTTATAGGAACCATTGGCAAAAGCCGTATCATTGACGCGTTGATAAAACAAAAAAAGATTGATGTACGGCAGGTGAAAGGTCAATGGGAATCTTATCTGATTGATGTGGTGGACGGTAATCTTGTCATCGCAGGAAGTGACAAACGAGGTACTATCTATGGCATTTATGAGATTTCTGAGCGTATAGGTGTGTCACCGTGGTATTGGATGGCCGATGCCCCCGTGGTTCACAAAGATGAGGTGTGGTATGATGCCGGTCGCATTGTTCAACCATCACCCAAAGTGAAGTACCGCGGTATTTTTATCAATGACGAATGGCCGTCGTTCGGAACATGGTGCACAAATCATTTCGGGGGTGTCAATGCGCTGGCGTATGCGCATATCTTTGAACTGTTGCTCAGATTGAAGGCTAACTATTTTTGGCCGGCGATGTGGGCGACAGCGTTCAACGAGGATGATCCGGAATGCCCGCGCCTGGCAGACGAATACGGCATTGTGATGGGCACTTCACACCATGAACCGATGATGCGGTCGCATCAGGAGTATTTGCATAGGAAAGAGACTGTCGGACCATGGGATTATTCCTCGAACAAAGACCGCATCGACCGCTTCTTCCGTGAAGGTATGAAGCGAAATAAGGATTATGACAACTTGGTGACTATCGGCATGCGGGGCGACGGCGATGTGGCGATGGGAAAGGGCGACGATGCGGAGAACATACGTACGCTTGGACGTGTCATCGAGGGGCAGCGGAATATTATCAAGGATATTTACGGCAGTCCGGATGCTGTACCGCAGTTATGGGCTATCTTTACCGAGGTGCAACGCTATTACGATGCCGGCTTTACCGTCCCTGATGATGTGACATTGCTGTTGTGCGACAACAATTGGGGATATATCCGTCGCATAGGGCGCGACTTTGAGCGTAAACGGAAAGGCGGGCTCGGTCTATACTATCATATCGACATGAATGGAGGACCATGGAATGACCGTTGGGTGAATACCACCACTGTGCCGAAACTGCGCGAGCAGTTGCATCTGGCATACGCCAGCGGCATCGACCGTATTTGGATTATCAATGTGGGTGATTTGAAACCGAAAGAAATGCCCATTGATTTTATCATGCACTACGCATGGAACCCCGATGCCATCCAACCGGGTGATGAACAAAAGTGGCTCGAAAGATTCACACAAACCGTGCTTGCCAGTATAGATGAAGCTGACGCGAAAGAGTGTGCTGACATCATCGCCAAATACTCGAAGTACAATCTATGGCGCAAAGCCGAGGTGCAAGTGCCGGGGCTCTTCAACTATGAGGAAATGCTACGGCTGAACAACCTTTGGCAGTCTCTTGTCGTACGTTGTGAGGCGCTTAAGGGAAAGATACCCGCCTCGGCTCAGGATGCTTTCTATCAATTGGTCTATTATCCGGCAGTCGCAAGTGCTGGTGTGGCACAGATATATAATGCTGCCACCTTAGGCGACAGTTTGACGGTGAATGACTTGATGGAAAAAGACCGTCGTCTTACCGAATATTACAATAAGGGTGTGGCTGACGGAAAATGGGACGGCATGATGCTCGACAATCATATCGGTTACACCAAATGGTCGATTCCCGACAGTAATTACCACCCCATGATATTGGGTTACAAGGTCACACACAACCTCAGCCCGTCGAATGAGACGAAGGAATATTCTATCCCCTCATACCGTTATGCCCGTAAGGATGATGGTTGGATATTCCTGCCTGGTTTAGGACGTGGCAAAGGGTGTATGGGGGCGAAGAATGTGATGAGTCCGTCGGATGACAGTGGCGCTGGTCCTGTGCTTGAATATGAGATAGAATTGGCCGATAAAGGTGTTGTGGCCATAGGCATTCTGCCTACTCAGGACATCTTCCCCGCACGTGGTCTTCGTATCGGTGTGCAGGTTGACAATAAACCTATGCAAATCGTTGACGCCCGACAGGGACTTCACGATGAGTTTCAGGAATACACGCAGAAGAACCTGCAACAGTCAAAAGTTCTGCACGCATTGCCTCACCGCAATCAACTCTCGTTGAGCGGATTTGTCAATGGCCGTCAGTCCTTGCGGCGTGATGAAGTGTTTGATAACATTCGCTGGCTTGAAGTCAATTGTGATGCCGCTCCGGGAAAACATACGCTCAAAATCATCATGATTGATCCGGAAATCGTGGTTGAGCAAATTGTCGTTAATCCCGACAACAACCGCTACAGTTATTTCGGCGCAGGTTTTCCGTGGGAGGATATCACTACAAATAAATAATTATATAGAATATGATAGACCAGATTATTGCCTATAACAAGACGTTCGTGGCTCAGAAAGGCTACGAGAAGTATCTGACCGACAAGTATCCTAACAAGAAACTGGCGGTGCTCTCGTGTATGGACACCAGGTTGACAGAACTCCTCCCTGCTGCATTGGGATTGAAGAACGGTGATGCCAAAGTCATCAAAAATGCTGGCGGTTTAGTCATCTCTGCCTTCGATTCAGCCATGCGTAGCCTCATTGTGGCAATCTATGAGTTGGGGGTTGAGGAGATTATGGTGGTTGCTCACTCCAATTGCGGGGCGTGCCACATGAGTTACGGCCATTTTCATAAAGAGATGATTGCCCGGGGGGTGACTGACGAGACGCTTGACACTATTCAGAAATGTGGAATCAACCTGCATCAATGGTTGGAAGGCTTCAAAGACACACCGACCTCTGTACGCAAAACTGTCGAGACCATCAAAACACATCCTCTTGTTCCAAAAGACATAGTGGTAAGAGGTTTCATCATTGATTCACAAACAGGTGAACTGGAAGAAATAGAATGAACATAAAACTGATAATTTTCGACTTTGACGGAACGTTGGGTGATACCAGGCGGAATATTGTCACGACAATGCAGATGACCATTGCTGAATTGCAATTGCCTGAACGAAGTGACGATGAATGTGCCTCAACCATCGGGTTGCCTCTTGTTGGATGTTTCGAGGCCTTATTCCCGCAATTGCAGGCTGAACTTCTTAATCGTTGTGCTGATACTTACCGGAGGATATTCAATGAGAACCTTCAGACAATTCATCCGCAAGCGTTTCCTCATGTCATAGAAACACTTCATTCGCTGAAAAGTCAAGGATTAACACTGACGATAGCGTCATCTCGTTCTCATGCGTCATTGGCAGAACTCACCACAGATTTAGGTATAGCCGATGCTGTAACATATGTGATAGGAGCTGATGACGTGGAAAAAGCGAAACCCAATCCCGAACCGGTCCTGAATACACTTGCCGCCATGAATTTCACACCGGATGAAGCGCTCGTAGTTGGCGATATGGCGGTTGATATTCTGATGGGAGCGAATGCCGGCGCAAAAACATGTGGCGTGACTTGGGGTAATGGTAGCAGAGAAGAATTGGTGCAGGCTGGTGCAGACTATGTCATAAATGAAATAGAGGAACTCATAGATATAGTGAACGGAAGATGAACAAGATGAACGACCCGATGGGAAGAGCCATCGCTGACTATTGGAAAAACCGGAAGGCAGACAGGTTAAGAGTATTCTCTCCTATGTTTGACGAGGACGAGATACCTGTGACGGTGCTCTTCCGTGAATATGAGGATATGCCTGCAATAGAGCAGATGGCGCTTGACATGGCACAAGGCCGAGTGCTTGATGTCGGTGCCGGTTCAGGTTGCCATTCTCTAGTTCTTCAGAAACGAGGCCTTGACGTAGCCGCCATAGACATTTCCCCCTTGTCAATAGAAACCATGAGAAAACAGGGGGTGAAGAATGTGATAGAGCAGGATTTCTTCATGCTCACTGGTCAGTATGATACTATTCTCATGCTAATGAATGGAATAGGGATTGTCGGCACGATAGAACGATTGCCGGATTTCTTTCGTCAACTCGACAAGATTTTAGCACCTGGCGGACAACTGCTGTGTGATTCATCCGACATTAGTTATGTATTTGAAGACGAAGACGGTTTTATTGAATATCCTGAAACTGGTCATTATTATGGTGAGATGAAATACACGATGCAGTATAAAGACACTGTCGGAGAACCATTCTCTTGGCTCTTTATTGATGCTGACACATTGGCGAAAATAGCAGGGGAGAACGGATATGAGGTTGAAGTGGTGGTCGAGGGTGAAAACGACGACTATTTAGCGATAATCACAAAAAAATAGAAGATGGAAAACAACAGCATCATTGATGAATGTCTGAGTAAACCCTATTGGGTGATTGACATACTACCCAAACAAGTTCCTGCAAATGGTGGTGGACAATATTTCAAAATAGAGGAGTATTTCTTACGACAACCTCAATTTGATGAAATCTGCAAGAAATACTGCAACCTTTTGATAAAATTGAACTGTTATTATGACATTTCTTTATATAATGTTTTAGATGAACAGATATTTAACCCTCAACCCGAGTTGATAACCGGGTGGATGTCATCTGGGGAAATAGTGTATGCGATAATCGAGTCTGAAGATGCCGTCTTCGGATTCTACGGTGATGAACATTCCATGGCATTATACAATCCGCACGAAGACTTATTACAAATGGTACGTGAATTGGCCGCTTCAGAGGGCTTGTATGTATGGAAACCTACGAATCAATAAACATATTGATAAAGTGAACTTAAAAGACATATATATGGCTGGTGGTTGCTTCTGGGGAACAGAGCACTATTTCAAGCAGATAGAAGGTGTAGTGGAAACGGAAGTGGGTTTCGCTAATGGCCACACCAAAAATCCTACCTATAAAGAGGTTTATACCGATACGACGGGTTATGCCGAGACTGTTCATGTTAAGTATGACCCTGATATTGTGAGCCTTAAATTCCTGTTGCGCATGTTTTTCAAGGCTATCGACCCGGTGAGTGTCAACCGTCAGGGGCACGATGAAGGTACACGTTATCGCACAGGTATCTACTATACGGATGCTGATGATTTGAAAATAATAGATAAGGTTTATGCCGATGAGCAGAAACACTGTCAGCAACCGTTCGCTGTTGAGAAATTGCCGCTGAATAATTTCTATTGTGCGGAGGAGTATCACCAAGACTATCTCGAAAAGAATCCTAATGGTTATTGCCATCTTCCCCTGTCACTTTTTGAATTTGCAAAGAATGCGAAGGATAAGAAATGACAAGGTTTTATGTAAGTAAATTGATTGTATTTAGTACCACATATTAAAATATCAAAGATTATGATAGAACAAATTGAGACACGTGATTATAATGGCATCCCCCGGCCGTTATATACACCTGAAGCCATCTCCGTGTTGAAACCGGACGAGGTCTTTGTGTTTGGCAGCAATCTTCGCGGAATGCACGCTGGCGGGGCGGCAAGGGCTGCTGTTAACCGTTTCGGTGCTGTATGGGGACAAGGTGTTGGATTACAAGGACAGAGTTATGCCATTCCAACGATGCAAGGCGGAGTGGAAACCATCAAACCCTACGTTGACCAATTCATATCATTTGCAAAACAACACCATGAGTTGTTTTTCTATGTGACACGTATCGGTTGTGGTATAGCGGGTTTCAGAGACCAGGAAATCGCTCCTTTGTTCGTAGAGGCCATCGGATTGCCAAACGTATGTCTGCCTATGTCGTTTATGTAAAAGGACGATGAATATCAAATTTGAATAAATGGTAATGTAAAAATGCAATGATCATTACCAGTTGATGACCCTAAATGTTTTTTCCGGCCGTTTCTGTTGACATTTTAATTCTTTTATTTATTTTTGCAGTAATTATTCATATTAATTTGTTATATCATGTTGAAAGAACAATTAAAGATATTGTTGGCGGTATGCCTGCTATTCTCTGTCTCGTTGGCGGTTATTGCGGAAGACTCAATCCCTAAGCGCAATTGCCGACCCCGGTTGCAACAGAAAGGTATTCCGGCTCATGCTGCTTCATCTTTTCGTGTTCCGGCCGTTCTGAGCAGTGATAAACATATAGCTCGCAGGGCAGAAAGCGAAAACCGATGGACGGGAGACAGACGTCAACTGGTTATCATGGTCGATTTTGCTGACAAAACATTTATAGGTGACAAAGAGCAGACACTGGAACTTTGGGGAAAGATTTTCAATGCGAAGAAATTTCAGGAGGAACCGTTTTGCGGGTCTGTCCATGATTATTTCTATGACCAAAGTTATGGTCAGTTCCGCCTCACGTTCGACCTTCATTATGTCTCGCTTAGTGATAGCATGGACAAATACAGAAGCACCAGTTCTGATGACGAGAACTCGAAATACATGGTTCAAGAGGTCGTAGAGAGTCTGAAAAGCGAGGTGGATGACTGGGGACAGTACGATTGGGACGGTGATGGTTATGTCGATCAGTTGCTTATTGTCTATGCTGGAAAAGGACAAAATGCAGGAGGCGGAAGAAATACCATCTGGCCCCATCAGTGGTGGCTAAGCAAGCACGATTACTGCGAAGCCATCACGGTGACAAGCGGCGACGGGACAGAATATACTGTTGATTGCTATTGCTGTGTGCAGGAACTCTTCAGTGATAACAGTTATGGTGTCTTTGGCACTATTTGCCACGAGTACAGTCATTGTTTCGGATTTCCTGATTTCTATAATGGCAACACGAGTTATGTTGACGCTTGGGATCTCATGGACTATGGATGCTACAACAACAACGGATTTCGGCCTTGCGGATATTCTGCTTTTGAACGGACCTATATGGGATGGATGACACCCGAAGAATTGACTGCAGAAACAACCGTAGACGGTATGGTCTCACTCAACGAGGAGCCGATGGCTTATCTCATCCGCAACGACGGGCACCCCGATGAGTATTATATTCTTGAAAACCGCCAACAAAATGACTGGGATACAGACCTTCCGGGCAGTGGCATCGTCATTTTCCATGTTGATTATGATGAACAAGTGTTTATGAAGGAGATGCCTAACACTTCATCCTGTGAACGATACACGATTTTCCCGGCCAACAACAAGCCCTCTGCTGTCCCGATGTATGCCCGCGGTTGGGCTTATCCGTATAATGGAAATAATGAACTGACCAATACATCGCAACCGGCTGCCACTCTAAATAATGCCAATACTGACGGCACGTTCTTCATGTCAAAACCATTGACGGACATGGATGTCGTTGATGGCTTGGCGGCATTCTGTTTCCAAGGCGCAACGGTCGGGATAGAGGAATTGCTCCCTCCGTCTAACGGAAAGGACAAAACATTCTATGACATCAGTGGAAGGTATCTCGGAAATGATTTCTCCCGGTTGCCTCGTGGCATATATTTGGCAAAGAATGCGGATAATGTGACAAAGATAGTTAAGCGGTAATCATATATGGTTCTATTATTTCAATGACAAAGTTCAAAATCATCTGATAATCAAATCATGAGTAAAGAGCAAATTGAACAAATCAAACGTGTCCGGCAGATGGAAACCCTGTTAAACCGTGTTTCTATTGCCGTCAAACGACTTTCTGCGGCACTCGATAAATATGAGGAGGTGCAAGATGCCATCGCTGTGCTTAATGATTATTATGGAGGTGATTTATGGCGTAAAGATTTTGTCGATGATGAGGCCGGACTTCTGCCAAATGACCTCAAACGCGGCGTACTCTCCGAGGATGCAGTGTGGAATCTTCTCTCAGACTGTGACGAATTAAACTCCCGCTTGCAGGAATTTGCCGATACAAACAAGAAAAACTTATAAACATATTCGATTTCTAACATGGAAAATACACTTATTGACAACTGTATGAAACTGGGTTTCGGCATGATGCGATTGCCCAGAATCGATGGCACGAAAGATATTGACTTGGAACATACCAAGAAGATGGTGGATGCTTTCATTGGGGCTGGTGGCAGATATTTTGACACCGCCTATGTGTACGATGGGTCGGAAGCGGCCACCAAGGTTGCGCTCTGCGACCGTTACCCCCGCGAAAGTTATTATCTGGCCGATAAACTCAACGCCTCTGAGTTCGCATGCAAAAGTGAGGAGGAGGCCAAAGACGAAATCAAAGTCAGTCTTGAACGTACGGGAGCGGGGTATTTCGATTTCTATCTCCTTCATGGTATCGATGAAGGGAATAAGGAGAAATTCAAACAATACGGAATTTGGGATTATATGAGAAAACTTAAGGAAGAAGGACTGATTCGTCATTATGGTTTCTCATTCCACTCAACTCCCGAACACCTCGACGAAATCCTCACAGAGCATCCTGAGGCAGAGTTCGTACAACTACAAATCAATTATTCCGACTGGGATGACCCTCTTGTCTGTTCGCGCCAATGCTATGAAGTGGCTACAAAGCATAACACGCCAGTTATCGTGATGGAACCGGTGAAAGGTGGAAAATTGGCTGACCCTCCTCAAGAGGTAAAAGATATCTTGAAAAACGCCAATCCCGATGCGTCATTCGCTTCGTGGGCCATCCGTTTCACGGCTTCATTGGCCAATGTGATGATGGTGCTTAGTGGCATGTCTAACAAGGAGCAGATGGATGATAATGTCTCGTATATGCGCCAGTTCCAATCGCTGAGTGACGAGGAGCGTGGCGTGTTGGAGACTGCCGTTCAAGCCTTACAGAAGTATGTTGGCATTTCCTGCACCGCATGCCATTACTGTACACCGGGCTGTCCTATGGAGATTCACATCCCTGAGATTTTCGCAGTGATGAACGTGTACAAGATGTATGGCAACCTGAATGAGGCACGTAATGAATATAAATGGCGACCTGGTGGAGAGAGGGCGTCGGCTTGTGTTCAATGTGGCCAGTGCGAGGATGCCTGTCCGCAACATCTTCCTATTATATCCTTGCTCGAAGAGGTCGTGCAGACGTTGGAGGAATAAATACCCGGTGTATCTTCTCTAATTCGATTTTCTGAAGTTATTAACAAACGAATAAACGTATTCAATGGAAATACTAAGGGCGACAACGACAGCAGGACGCGCAGGCGCTTATTATGTCCGTATTCAGGCAATGGCCAGAAAACATCAGATACCGCTTAATGTGGAGTTTGACGAACATGACACGCTTGACACAAAATATATTGTGGCGGTTGACGATTATCTGCCTGTAGCCACATGCCGTCTATATCCTGAAAGTAGTACCCGTATGATGCTGGGGCGTATCGTTGTATTACCTGAATATCGACATCAGGGCATAGGTTCTCTTGTAGTTAAAGAAGCTGAGTCTTGGGCCAAAGAACTCGGTTTTACGACTGCTGTCGTGGAAAGCCGTGATAACAAGATCCCTTTCTACGAGTCATTGGGATACGTTCCAAATCTTAATCTGAAGATAGAAGGAGAGACTTTCACTTGCTACAGAATGGAGAAGCGTATATGAAATAAGGGAACTATATTCCTATTGAATCAACAGGTATATAGTTCCCTTTCTCACGAGATGTTCGGTCTGTTACCGAAAAAGATGAATAAAGGCAGTGCTATATTCGCAATGGGTGTAAAATGGTATCTGAGCATTCCGAAGTAACCTCTTGCTACGGCAACTGCCTGTTATTCTCAAATCTCAATCTTTCTGATTTCTGCCAGCGCATTCGAGCCATTCTCAATGGCACCAAGTATATCAAAAATACGGTCACTCCAGCCTCCGATGAGGACTACGTCATCACGTACAATATCCAGAGGTGTGGTGCCATATCCACTAAGGTCGAAAAGATAAAGTTTGGCATTTGGGGCAATCTGCTTATACTTGTCCCATTCCTTGCGAATAGTTTGGTCATTTCCGCTGTTGTCCCACATCTGACAGTCGGTAAACATCATCACTTTGTCCATGGCAATATTCTCTTCGTTCAGATATCTGATGACCTTGTAACCGTTGGTTGCATATCCAACTTCACCTTCACGCTTATACAACTGTTCTACGTTGCTTAAGATGCTTGTTGAAGGCAGGTTCACCACTTTCCAGTCATTTCCGAAAATACCGCTGATGACATTCTCGCAACGGCTCTTCAACAACATGGCCAATACAAGTCCGATGTCGTAGTTCTTCACAGAACTCTTGGGATTTATAGGTGAATACATTGACCCGGATACATCGCATGCCAGCAACACGCGGGTGTGTTCATTGAAGCCTGTGATGTTCTTACCTGATGCCAGTATGGCTCTTTCAAGAGCATCCATCAGTAATTGTGTGTTTCCGCTGCTAACACCAAGCAATTCGCGATAGGCGGAAAGGAAACGGAATGGAAACTGCTTAGAGCGTATTACCTCACGTTCGTCGCTGAGCCGGTTGGCCACGTCAACAAGCGATTCTCTCGCGACATCATTTTCAAGGAAGTTGCGAAGGTTGCGAAGCATTGCCATGTAGCCAAGTTTTCCGCTGGCGATGAGTTCTTCCCATTTCTCGGCAAAAGCCCTTTGTCTTTCTTCGCTTGTCCTATACTTCTGCTGTCCAAGTGCAGACAGCTCTGTTTCCCATGTGTAGGGTGTTTCCAAGGTTTTGTTAGTAATCTTGTTGAACAACTCCTGCTGTGCATTATCCTTTGCTTTAGGGTGAACGATAAACAATGCGTCACGAAGTTTCACTTCAAGGTTACTCCTGTCGTATTTGGCAAACTGATATTCATCAAACTTGTTAAATGCTCTCTGCAACCCTACCTGAATTTGGTGTGAGAGCTTGGCGAGTTTCTTCGTGGGGGCACTTCCATAAGCTTCTGACACATTATGACTGTTGCGCCATTGATAGCAATGTAGTAGTTCCATTATCTCGTCAGCACGAAGAACCACTTTTTCCACTGTCTTACTTACCAGATTATCTCCACTGTGATGCTTTGCCAATTCCACCACAAGTAAAAGGGGAACAGAACGCAGATTCATCTCTGTGCGTGCATATACAGCCAGTTGGGCAACGAAACGAGCATCACACTTGCCGACAAGGTTGGCAATTCGCTCTATACGTTCATCTGCCGTCTCATAATACTTGTCGCTTAAGGAGGTTGTAACGACGGCGGTATACAACTCCATTTCTGCTGACAATCTGTATGCTTCTGCTCCTTCATGGTTCAGAGTCACAGATTGTTCCTTGATGATAGTGTTAAACTTGCTCATTTTTCTTCTATATTTATGTTTTCAATGAAATACCAGCGCATTATCGTAGTTTTTTTGCTCGTCATGGCACTTAAGCCAAACCATTCGGCGGGCATTGTTGAGATATTTCTCAAAATAGATATCTGCTATGGCAACTGGTTTGATGTGTTTCGATGGTTTTCCTATGCAATAATCTATGAGACCTTACGCTCATCCAAATAGTCCTTCTGGGTACGAAGAAATTCTCATCAACGGCAATCGAGAGGGAACCATCACCTCTGGACACATGCTGCCTTGGCAAAGCAGGATTCCCCATAAAGGGCAATGCCGTACAGCATGGTTTGTTTATCAGTGCAATAATTCGTAAAGGATATTATACCAAGTCTTATGACTTAGAGGTCAACCCTATGGCCAGTGAGCGTTTCGCACTCCTTAGATGACAACTGTTTCCAGATATACATCTTGGCTGTCTTCAGGCCAACGCCGAAGTATTCCTCCACTACGGCAACTGATTATATGGAAAGTGGCGCAACAATTGTAACGGTTTTCATGTCAGGATCGAAGTAATCCGTCACTACGGCAGCCACTGTGTTGTTTCAAATAACATCTGTGTGCAAAGATATGCCAATGTTATGGAACAATCTTGTTTTTTATACATATAATTGTCTAAGGCTATCCCTTAATCACCGCTATGGGAAACAGCCTGGTTTTTACTTTCACCAGGTCAGCCTCATTGGCAATGACCTCTTCAATGTCTTTGTAAGCACCAGAGGCTTCTTGCATGTCATTTTGGTTGCGGATAGCATGGACGATGCCCAGTGCATCCAGTCGTTCCACTTCTTCTTGCAAGTTGAGGTCACGTATGGCAGCAGTGCGTGACATCGTTCGACCGGCACCGTGTGAGCATGAACAGAACGAGTCCGGATTGCCAAGACCCTCGACTATATACGATGCGGTTCCCTGAGAACCCGGTATGATGCCGATGATACCTTCGCGGGCCAATGTTGCTCCCTTACGGTGAACAATCACGTTCTTGCCGAAATGATGCTCC
Source organism: Prevotella sp. (assembly GCA_017548275.1). Taxonomy (GTDB): domain Bacteria; phylum Bacteroidota; class Bacteroidia; order Bacteroidales; family Bacteroidaceae; genus Prevotella. The sequence continues at coordinate 313,340 of JAFZAH010000040.1, read as the reverse complement.
CATGTGGCATAATTGTGGGCAATGTTAATCATGGGCTCAAACTCAATGCCGTTCAGTGCATCGGCTATGACCTCTTCAATACGTTCCATCATCAGCCGGCGGTTGCAGAGGGCAAAATCTATGCAATATTCCATCTCGCGCCAATATGCGTTGAACTCATCGGTACGCAAGGGAAGGAAAGGAAGACGTATGTCAGGTGATACCACCGAATGCCAGCGCTCATTGAGCACCTTAGCCTTTTCATTATAATAATCTCCTACCAGTTTTCCGAGATTTCTGGAACCTGAGTGAATCATAATCCAGAGATAACCCTCTTCATCTTTCTGCAACTCTATGAAGTGATTGCCCCCGCCTAATGTTCCTACTTCCTTGGTTATTGCTATTTGTCGACGTTTCACTATTTCCATTTTGTCGATGTCATGTCCCGAAGGCAGATACTTCTCGTCTTGAGCCTCTTTGTGATGCTCCATGCCGAGAGGTATGCGCTTGCGGATGCCGCGCATGATTTGCTTGCGAAGAACATCAGCAGGTATGTCTGCCGCTTGCTGGTTGGTTTTCACGGCGCACATGCCGCAGCCGATATCTACTCCTACGGCATTGGGTATCACTGCGTCAGTACATGCTAGCACGCCACCGATGGGCATCCCCATTCCGGCATGCACGTCGGGCATGATGGCAAGGTGATGGAAGAGGAAGGGTAGAGTGGTCAGATTCTCTATCTGACGCATCGCCGTTTCCTCTACCTTATCCGTCCATATCTTGACAGGACGGTTATTGATTATCTTTACTTCCATTTCGTTAATTTTCTTTTTAATAATGTTACATTTGATAATAGGTGGTGCGTAGCTCATTTTCAAGACGTGTCCGCGTATATCACGAACCGCGTTGCAAAGTAAATACAGAACTGCGCAGTCTTTCTGCGTAGATTGAAAAAATATGTGAAAAACATGAAAAAAAGAATGTTTTTTAACATCTACGCAAATAGGTTGCGTAAAAAAGACTATCTTTGTAACATCAATAACATAAAAACCTATTATGCCTGCTAACAAAAACGCGTTGATTCGCTACAAAACCATTGATAACTGTCTCCGCAACCGCTATCGCCGATGGACACTTGAAGACTTGGTGGAGGCTTGCTCGGATGCGCTCTACGATATGGAAGGAATTAAGAAAGGTGTTTCTGTCCGGACAGTTCAAGGCGATATTCAGATGATGCGGTCTGACAAACTCGGATACAATGCGCCCATTGAGGTTTATGATCATAAATACTATCGATACGCGGAAGAGGGGTATTCCATTATGGATATGCCTATGTCCCAGAACGATTATGATGTTATGCAAGAGGCTGTTGATATGCTTCGCCAGTTGGAAGATTTTGAGCAATTCTCCGAAATGGCTGATGTGGTGAGCCGATTGCAAGACAAACTGGCGATTACCCGTAACAATCGCAAGCCCATTATTCATTTCGACAGCGTCCCGAACTTGAAGGGTATCCGTCTGCTCAATCCTCTATACAACTATATAGCGCATAAGCAGACACTTCGCATCATGTATCAGTCGTTCAATGCCACTAAACCTGCGGAGTATATCATATGTCCTTATCTGTTGAAAGAGTTTCGCAACCGCTGGTTCCTTTTCTGTTCCAAAGCAGATAATCTGTTGTTGTTTAACTTAGCGCTAGACCGTATCAGAAGTGTGGAGCCGGTGGACGTTCCTTTTCGCGAGAATCCTGACTTTGACCCGGAACATTTCTTTGACGATGTGATAGGGGTGAGCAAGAATATCAAAACCACACCAAGATGTATCAAGTTTTGGGCAAGTCCCAATCAGAGCAAATACATCAAGACAAAACCAATGCACCGCTCACAGCGTTTGATAAGTGAGAATGAGGATGGCAGTTGCATCTTCAGAATAGATGTGGTCATCAATGTTGAGATGTATTCTGTTTTCATGACCTATGGACCGGGCGTTAAAATCATCTATCCCCGAATTGCAGTAAAGTACATGAAAGACAAATTAAAAGAAGCACTCGAATTATACGATAAAGAAAACAACTTATCTTAGTATGAACCGTTTAATCATTTTTTGAGATAGTATGAAAAAAGTAATAGTAATATCCACGAGTCTGCGTCATGGTTCAAACAGCGACATGCTTGCCGACCAGTTTGTTTTAGGTGCAAAAGCAGCCGGACACGATGTTGAGAAGATTTCACTTGTCGGCAAGAGTATTTGCTTTTGCAGGGGCTGTCTGGCTTGCCAGAAGTTGGGGCGTTGTGTTATTGACGATGATGCGAATGGCATCATGGAAAAGGTGAAGAATGCCGAGGTAGTGGTATGGGCCACACCTATATATTATTATGGGATGAGCGGTCAGATGAAAACGCTTATTGATCGCATGAATGCCATGTATGAACTGGATTACCACTTCCGTGATGTCTATCTGCTGACCACGGCGGCTGACGATGAAGAACAGACCCCGAAACGCGCAGAGACAGGTCTGACGGGCTGGACAGACTGCTATCCGAAGAGCCGTCTGGCCGGAACCCTCTTTTGCGGCGGCGTCAACTATGCCCGTGAGATTGAAGGGAACCCCAAATTACAAGAGGCTTTCGAATTAGGTAAGAGTGTCTGATAATGAACATAAAAGCCCGACTGTCTTGGACAATCAGGCTTTTTGTTTTCAGGGTGCCCGGTGGGACTCGAACCCACGACATTCAGAACCACAATCTGACGCTCTAACCAACTGAACTACGGGCACCATGTAGATCGTTTGCTCGTAAAAGCGGGTGCAAAGGTAAGGCTTTATTTCGAAAACGCCAAATTTTTTGCGGTAAATTTCTAAATCTTATTGCTTGGCAGGTGCTGCAGGAGCGGCAGGTGCCTGAGCGGGTGCAGCGGGAGCCTGTGCAGGAGCGGCAGCGGGTGCTTGGGCTGCGCCTTCGGCGGGAAGGGTAGCGGCACCTTCTGTGGCGGCCTTTTGAGAAGCGCCGAAGGTTGACTGTTGGGCGGCAGGGGCTTTCGAACCCTCAACCACGCTCTGTTGTGACTGTCCCTTCGGGGCAACGGCTGCGCAGATGACACTCAAAACCACCATGGCGATAGCGAGACCCCATGTGGCTTTTTCGATGAAGTCAGTGGTCTTGCGAACACCTAATAAACTGTTCGATGATGAGAAGTTGCTGGAAAGACCGCCTCCTTTGGACTCCTGAATCAACACGATGAAAATCATCAGCAAGGCTGCCAGCACAATCAAAATTACAAAAAATGTGTACATTTTACTCTTATTTTTTATTGTTGTTTATAATCAATTTCTCTAAAAATCGAATTTGGTCTGCAAAGTAAGCACTTTTTTTTGGATAATTCAAATTTATACGCTTAATTATTTCCAAAGCCTTCGAATATCTGCCCTGTTTAATGTAAATTCGGGCTAAAGTCTCGGTGAAAAAGCCGTCATCTGACGATTTTTTGTCATTTTTCTCTTCATCCAACTCCGGCAGGTATTCCAACTCGTCTTTCAGATCTATCTTGCCCGTCTTCAGGAAGTCGTCTATCAGTTGCTGACCTTTCATTTCGGGTGCAGGACCGTTTGTTTCGTCGCTGTCTTCTTCCTGCATAAGGTATGACACATAGTCGATAGCGGCATCGGCCGCGGTCGGTTTGCGTTTCTGACGCGATACGCCTGGCAGACTTGGTTGCTGTTCCAAAAACTGATCGATGAGCGACAATGTGCGGCTTCCTGTCTCTGTAGTCGGTGGCACCGATACGTCTTCTTCTTTCCGCAGACGGTAATGGGCGGCTTCCACCAGATTAAAAATCACACGACGGTCGCTGATATAGACGGCGGCCCGGCGAAGTTCCTCGTCAAACGACGGGTCGTGAAGCAGATAGAGGTTTTGCAGCAGCAAAAGACGTGCCGTCTGATAATACGGGTGCATGGCAAGCAATGAACGCAGATCATAGAGCGTCTCTTTGTTCATCGTTTCTGGATGTTGGATGAGTTCTGACAGGTTCATATTGCTTTTACCAATTGGCTACTGTGGCGTTAAATATCTGATCCGTAATCTCTTTCACCATCTCCGTGACCAGTTCTTCCTGAACGGCGTTCAACGACTGCGTGGTCTCATAGGTCGATGTAGCAGTAAATTGCTTCTCGAAATCCTGCTCGTGACGCACATTGTTCGTGAACCTCACGTTTACCGTCATCGATAGTTCTGTTTGTGCAGAATAGCCCTCGCTTGACACACTCTTGTTGCGCTGTTGGTATTGTGTTATCTCGCCCTCTAACACGAGGTCACCATTGCGTTTTACCTGCTGCAATTTCGTGTGGTTGGCAAACACATCGCGCAATTCATTGTTGAAGATGGCCCTCATCGGTCCCCAAACGTATGTCGCACGGATGGGGAAGTCACTTATTTGGATGGTTTTCGTCTCGTCATAGTTGATGCTCGCACCATTGAAACTATACTTCACCGAGCAAGATGTCATCATCATGCCCAGCAAAAGCACATTCAATATGCTTGCAAACACTATGCCAAATATCTTTTTCAAATCTTCTGTTTCTTATTCTTGGGATTGTTTGTCGCTATTTTTCGGGGGCAACAACCCGTAATCTTTCAACCTGCGGTAGAGTGTGCGGTCTGAAATGCCTAATTCTTCAGCAGCCTTCCTACGGTTGCCTCCATGCTTTTCTAAGGCTCTCACTAACATTTGTCGGTTCGCTTCATTCAAATTCAGGTTGTCCGTGTCAGAAATCTCTTCCGCCTCCGCCTCTTCTATGGTGGTTTGATGGGATAACTTCTCGGGGATACCCTCGTCTTGATGGTTGAAGGCAGGCAAATTGCTTCCATGGTTGCTCAATTGGGAGTTCTCCTGCATTCTTTGTCTCAGTTCATTCAGTTCGCGCCTCATGTCACCCATGTTGTTATTCAGTTCGCGGAGTAGATTGAACAATATCTCACGCTCACTCTCATATTGATGACTCTTGTTGTCATGTTGAATGACAGCCAATTGGGTGGTTTCCTTGTCCTGAGGGATGTACTGTTTGAGCAGGTCTGCGTCAATAACACGCTCTGTGCTTATTACCGACATCTGTTCTGTTAGGTTTTTCAGTTGCCTCACATTGCCGGGCCATTTGTATTTCAACATCAGTCGCTCTGCGTCAGGAGTGAGAGATATCGGGGGAAAATGATATGTTTCAGCCATGTTTCGGGCAAACAACTTAAATAACCTGATGATATCATCTCCCCGTTCGCGCAGGGAAGGCATTTGGATGGGGATGGTGTTCAGACGATAGTACAGGTCTTCACGGAAACGGCCTTCATTAATGGCTACCTGTAAGTTAACGTTCGTGGCTGCCACGATACGCACGTTTGTCTTGCGAATATCTTGACCGCCAACGCGAATGTATTCACCGGTTTCCAATACACGCAACAGGCGGGCTTGAGTGGCTAATGGCAATTCGCCCACTTCGTCAAGAAACAGTGTGCCGTTGTTGGCCACGCCGAAATAACCCTCGCTCTCACCAATAGCACCAGTGAATGAACCTCTTTCATGGCCGAATAGTTCACTGTCTATTGTGCCTTCAGGGATGGAACCGCAGTTGATGGCGAAGTATTTATTGTGCTTACGTGGTGAGTTGTCATGGATGATACGCGGAATAATCTCCTTGCCAACGCCGCTCTCACCCATTATGAGCACCGATAAATCGGTCGACGCCACTTGCAGGGCAACGTAGATGGCACGGTTCAATGCGTCACAATTACCGATGATATTGTAACGCCTCTTCACGTTTTGAATCGTATTGATATCCATAGGGACTGCAAAATTACTGCTTTTTTTCCAATTGACGATAAAGAAACACTTTTTTTAAGTTTTCTTTCCTTACTCTGCCGTCAATTCTTCCTGTTTTTCTGCTGACAGTTCCTCATTTGTCTGTTCGACAGCGTCTTCTTGTTTCAACTCAGGCTCATGCCGCTTTTCAAATTTTATCAACAGCAAACCTATTGCGGTCCAGATAATCTCACGGATACGGATAATTAGTGCCACAAATATGCCGTCGCTCGCCGTCAGTGCCAATCCTCGTGCGGACATAAGGAAACCACCCTCGCGACCTCCTAACTGCAACGGAATGAAAAACAGCAGGTTGGCAAACAATGATGTGAACGCTAAAATCAGAATACAATCGATATAATTGACGGAGGGATAGAGCACTTTCAGACAGAAGAAAATCTCTAACGCCGAGACGATACGACATGACAATTCCGACATCACAGCCATCACAAACGTACGGGGATTCTGACTGTGTAGTGCTGCTATCTGGTTGTCGATATTGTCTAATTGCTCGCGGTGACTCTCCAAAAAACGCAATGCCCATTTCTTCACAAACGGGATATGCCTCAACAAATTCATTGCCCGAACGGCCAATCCTTTGCGGTAACCGACGATGAAAAACCATAGGCCCAACAAACAAAATGCACCTGCAGCAGCAAGCAATATGCCCATGCCCACATCTAAAAAATCACGTTTGAATAACAAAAACAATACAATCGAAATCAGCCAAAACCAGAAATGGCTGAAGATGTGGGTCATAGCAAACAGTATGACCGACGATGACGCCCGCTCTGTACCGATTTTAGGTGCCAGCGACATGATTCGGTAGGGCTCGCCTCCCATCAAACCACCGGGCGTGGCATAGTTGAGCGAGAACCCCGATACCGTAATCTTGTATAGCCACCAAAACTTCACCTTAGACGGCTCGCCCCGTTTGTCGCCACTGCGGATGATGATATACCATGTGGTGGTGTTAAAAATGTAGAGAAACATCCACAGACCCACCACGGCAAAAAACCAATAACCGGCATGACGCAACCCTTGCCACACCTCTTTGAAATCGAGTTGTGTCACCATCAGGATGAGCACGGCTACACCGAAAATCAGGAATCCGTTTTGGTATTTCTTCTTCATTCTTTCGGGGCGTTCTCTTGTTTCTTAGGAATGGTAAAGCGCACTTTCTCGCTGTCGTCGCGGCGCTCGTGATAGAGTTTCTTCAACGGGTTGACCAAAGGCTCGTCATAGTTCTGGCGGGCACGACAAGCGTCGATGGCTGAATAAATAGCGTTACGAAGACTGCTCTCGTCGGCTACGCCTTTACCTGCTATTTCAAAACACGGACCGACGGAAGGTGACACATGGATGCCGGGAAGACCTGCTGTCAGATGAACGCCACGGCTCTCTGTCAGAATGTTGAAAGGTATCACACCCTGATCGTGATACATGGCAAGCACCCCGTCAAATGATGAGTAAGCGCCAGTTGCAAAAAACTGGTCAGCGGCAAATGGCCCAAAGGCATAGACTTTCTGCTCGCGAAGTTCGTCTGTCACGGGCACCAGCACCTCTTCCTCCTCCTTACCAGCCACAGGGTTATAAGTCAACAGGGCTATACGTGGGTTGTTGATGCGTAGGTCACGTTTCAATGATTGGAAGAACATGATGGCTTTCTCCGTCACGTTGTCTTTGGTGATTTGTGCTGCAGCGGCACTTACAGGAGCACCTGAAGCAAGTATGGCAAGGTGCAGGCCGTCGCAAGACAGTATGTCAAGTGTCTTGCCTTTGTTACCGGCGGCTTCCGCCAGATATTCGCACAATGGCTTGCCGCTTAGTGACTCTGCATTGACAGGTGCAGTTACAAGCACATCGAACAAACCATCTTGCCAGTCAGACATGGCGCGGTCAAGCGACAGGCTTGAGGCTTTTGCCGATTCTGGTGTGGGGGTGCCCAAATCAACCTTCACTTCTTCATCAATGGTGTTAAGCAAATTGACGCGACCGTCTTGCGCGTCTTGTGCTTTGGATATGATGCTGAAGTTTGCCTGCATGTTGAGGGCTTTGCGATGATAGGCTGCCACTTTTGCTGAACCGTATACTATCGGTGTGCATAATTCTAATATGGCAGGGTCAGACAGCACCTTGAATATCAATTCATAACCAATGCCGTTTGTATCTCCTTGCGTGATAGCCACGCGTATCATTCTGTTTTCCATTCTATATGGTTTATTGTTGAGAGTTTATGTTTATTGTATAAATTCAAATGTTCCATGTTCAACGTTCCATGTTCAACGTTCCATGTTCAACGTTCAACGTCATGATGGCTGCTTCCAGTTGCCGCATCGGGTTGCGTTTGTTCATACCCGGTGCAAACACAAATGCCTCGCAAACGATGGTTCTCAGACTATCTTTCGGGATGATGCGTTGAACAAATGGCCCCCCCATGGCATCGCCATGCATTTCCCATAGGCCTCTTACAATGTATTCCTCGCGCTCGTCGGTGCGTTTTTGCTTGTAGGCAGTGGTTGTACCCGCTACCGTTTGCATATACATCGAATCGGTTTCGCCCTGTATGTTACGTCTCATCACGCTGTCACGTACGCTCATGTCTTGGGCAGGGTAGGGGCTTACCTCATACAGACAGATGCACCGTTGGGCTTCTGCCGATTGGTTGTTCGACAACCATAGAAACCGATTCCCGCGTTTGCTCGATGTCAGGTCGGATGGTATGCGCATCTTGACACCGAACATTTTTTCTATCATACGCTCCGCCTCATCGTTATGCTTCTTGTTGAGAAAGGCCTGGGCGCGTTTCATCTCTGCCTGTGTCAGCAGTTGGCGGAGCCGTCCGCCCAATGGGGGTAACTCTTGACGTAGTGCTTTTACGCTCGGTGTGTGGATATATACCATCAGTTGCGGCGAGGAGTTCACGTCTTGGTCATAGCGGATATGTGTGCGGCTGTATCTCATGGAGTCGATGCTCACTCTAACCACATTGCGAGCCAAGAGTTCACTGCCCGTCGCACTGTCAGTCTTCAGTATGTCAAAACTTGGCTCCGACTGGGGTAATCCCTCCACATCGGCGTCCAGTTCATGATAGACGATACTGTCAGGGTCGCCGATAAGCACCACCTCGTAAGGTTTTCCCCCGCTTTGTGGCATCAATGGTGAACGACTGCAATCAGTCAGAGCCATCATACACATCATGACACCTGCTATTAACAACAGGCTATTTCTTGCGGCGCGCATCGGCTATTTGTTTGGCAGTGCTTAGCAGTCCGCAGGCGGCGAAGATGTCTTGTCCGCGCGAAGCCCGAATGGTCGTGAAAATGCCGTGATGGGTCAGATAGTCGCGAAGGGATATCATGCGTTCTTCGCTTGCCTCATGCAAATCCACACCCGGTATCTGGTGAAAACGTATCAGATTCACGCGGCATTCAAGTCCTTTGAGCAGGTTCACGATTTCGCGGGCATGAAGAGGGGTGTCATTCAGCCCGCCGAAAACGATATATTCGAATGAAAGGCGGCGCTGGTGCGAGAAATCGTACTGGCGAAGCAGTTCGATGACCTTGACGATGCTCATGCCGCGCTCTGCGGGCATTAGCATGGCGCGCTGCTCGGGAATGGCAGAGTGCAGGCTGATAGCCACATGACATTCGCTCTCGTCGAGAAAACGTTTCAGTTTGTTTTTCACGCCCACACTGCTCACGGTGATTCGTTTGGGACTCCAACCATAACCGTAATCCGATGTCAGTATCTCAGTCGCTTTTAATACGTTGTCGAGGTTGTCCATCGGTTCGCCTTGGCCCATGAACACGATGTTTGTCAACCGCTCACGCTCGGGCAGCGCATACACCTGATTCAGGATGTCGCGCACGCTCAGTTGGCCTTCAAAACCCTGCTTGCCCGTCTGGCAAAACAGACAGTTCATCTTACATCCCACCTGGCATGAGACACATAGTGTGGCACGTTCGCCGTCAGGAATGAACACGGTCTCCACCTCACGCCCGCTTTCCGTAGGAAAGAGGTATTTGATGGTGCCGTCTGCCGACCGTTGAAAGTCTGTCGGGGCCATTGAGCCTATTTCATAGGTTGCAGACAACCGTTCACGGTTCTGACGTGAGATATTGGTCATCTCGTCGATGTCGCTCACGTGTTGTATATAGAGCCACTTTGCAATCTGTCCGCCTGTGAAGGCGGGCATGCCTGATTCTTTCGCCAAGGTTTTCAATTCGGCGATAGTCATTCCCAACAGTGGCTTTTTATCCATTTCCTGTATTTTGCTGCAAAATTATACAAAAAAACTTGATTTTCAGCCCTTTCAAATGAAGAATTTGACAATATCGGCTGTAATCGCGTCTCAAGATTATCTTATGACGGGTTGGTGGCAGTTTCCAAAGCCTGTTGGATGTCATAAAGGATATCTTCCACGTCTTCGATGCCGACAGACAGACGGATGAGGTCGGGGGCGATTCCTGCCTCGAGCAACTGCTCTTCTGACAATTGACGGTGGGTGTGACTAGCAGGATGGAGAACACAGGTGCGTGCATCTGCCACATGGGTGGCGATGTTGGCCATCTTCAGTGAGTCCATGAATCGGATAGCGGTTTCGCGGTCACCTTTCAATCCGAATGCGATGACGCCGCATGAACCGTTGGGCAGATATTTCTGTCCCAATGCGTAGTGCTTGTCATCGGGTAATCCGCAGTAGTGTACCCATGCCACTTGCGGGTGGTTATGCAGATACTCCGCCACGCGTTGGGCATTCTTGCAGTGCTGGGCTACGCGAAGATGAAGCGTTTGTAATCCCAGATTCAGCAAGAAACAGTTTTGTGGCGAGGGAATACTGCCCAAGTCGCGCATCAGTTGGGCCACCAGTTTGGTGATATACCCCATCTTTCCAAATGCTTTCACGTAGGTCAGGCCATGATATGACTCGTCGGGGGTGGTCAGACCGGGGAATTTGTCGGCATGAGCCATCCAGTCGAAGTTGCCGCTGTCAATCACGGCTCCGCCCACTTGTGTTGCCATGCCGTCCATGTATTTTGTGGTGGAATGGGTCACAATGTCCGCACCCCATTCAAACGGACGGCAATTGACTGGTGTCGCGAAGGTGTTGTCGATGATGAGCGGCACACCTTTCTTATGGGCTATACGGGCGAATTTCTCAATGTCGAGCACAGCGCAACCGGGGTTGGAGATGGTCTCGCCAAACAACAGTTTTGTGTTCGGGCGGAATGCTGCCTCTATCTCTTCGTCGCTGGCTTCGGGAGAGACAAAAGTGCTGTCAATGCCTAGTTTCTTCAATGTCACGCCAAACAGATTGTATGTGCCCCCATATATCTCGTTCGAAGTCACAATGTGATCGCCTGCCTCGCAGATATTAAACACAGCGAAGAAATTGGCTGCCTGACCGCTCGATGTCAATACGCAACCCACACCACCTTCCAATGCCGCGATTTTTGCAGCCACGGCGTCATTCGTCGGGTTTTGCAGACGGGTATAGAAATAACCTTCTTTCTTCAGGTCGAACAACATCGCCATTTCGTCAGAGTCGTCGTACTTAAAGGTAGTACTCTGCACAATAGGAGGTTCTACGGGTTCTCCGTTCTTGGGCTGATAACCGGCACGCACACACAACGAGCCTATTCGCATCTTTCTTTCTTTGTTCTCCATTTTTATAGAAATATCTTTAATATGTTGTATCTCAACAGTTCATGTAGAATCGACACAAACGGTATAGTATTGTCTTTAACTTCTTTAACTCCATTAACTTCTTTAACTTCAAAATAAATCAATTCTCCAATATCTTCCATACGGCGATAATATGACATATCGTACCCGCTAACACAAAGAAATGAAACACAGTGTGTACATTCCGCCGTTTGTGAAGTGTATAAAACACCGCTCCCGTGATGTAACAGATGCCCTCGCCGATTATCCACAGTAATGAGCCTGTGCTAACAGCATGCATCAGCGGCTTTATGGCTACCAGACCACTCAGACCCATGCCAATGTAGCAACAGGTCTCAACATTGGAGTGTTCTTTCAAATGGACGAAACTGACGCTTGTGCCGATGATGGCGCAAAGCCATACAAAACAAAATAACCCCCATCCCCAATAACCTTCGTCAATCAACGCGACAAGCGTCACTGGCGAATAACTGCCGGCGATATGCCAGTAAATGGCTGCATGATCCCAACGGCGAAGACGTTCTTTCCAACGCGACAGGGGCGACCAACCATGGTAAGTTGTCGAGCAGATATATGACCCCAACATGCCGGTCAGGTAGAGTACCACGCTTGGCAAGGCAAGCGGGGCGGGGCAGTGAGCCGATCGGATGAGTAGTAACACACCAATCACTACACCGAGGACAATGCCCCCCGCGTGCGACCACGAGTTCCATAGTTCCTCTTTGTGTGTATAATTGATGCTCATCTCTATTTTCAAAAACGAGTACAAAAGTATGAAGAAACTGCCGAAAAAACAAATATATTGGCGATTTTCCTACTCTGACGGCCAACCTCATAGATTTCTTTTATGGTTTTGCCGGTAATCGTTGAATTCCGCTTTTACGATATTCGCCAGGAGACATGCCAGTCTGACGCTTGAAATATTTACAGAAAAACGGGGTATTGGGAAACCCCATGTCATCACTGATAACTCCTATAGGATGGTCTGTATGACGGAGAGCAATTTTAATCCGGGCAAGGAGTGCCGCGTCTATCCATTCTTTTGCACCTTTGCCACTTACCTTTTTTATCAAAGTGCTCATGTATCGCGGCGACAGACATAGACGGTCGGCGTAATAATCAATGTTGTGTGCATGACCGGCATGTTCATTCACTAGATGAACAAAATCGGTGAACAACCGTTGCTCGCGGGTCTTGCTCTTCATGTCACTCTCTTCATGTTGGCTCTGTAAATGGTCGATATACCACAAAAAGGAACTGATGAGTTGTAAGAGTACATGAGAACTTGCTCCCTCATGCGAACTGATAAATATGAGTCGGTGCAGATTGTCAAGAAACTCAATTTCTTCTTGTTTCAGGTGAAAATGGAAATCTCGCAGATGGCCGTCGAATGTTTTGGGTATCTGGTGACCTATAGCCAATTGGAATAGTTCATCGCTCATCGACAGACCGACACCTTTCAAATCGGGCGAACTTTGATAATAGTTGAGTAGGCCGTTAGGACCCAGATAGACCAAGTCGCCGGCTTCTACGTGACGCTCCATCAGGTTTAGTTCAACATTTGCCCAGCCCCTTAAAGGTAATAAAATACGCATTTCCGTCATCACTTTAGGCTCTCCACGAAATTGCTCTATAATATGTTCGGGACGGATGTCACGGGCAATGGCTAAGTGTTGGCTGATGTAATTGTTGGCTGTCGCTTCTTGCTTGTTTTCAAAAAGATGCTGTAGTTGAGGCAGCGTCAGATGTTCCAGTTCTTTCATATAAAATACAATGTTTCGGATGCAAAGATAATATAAATAGATGTTTATTGACATGAAAATAATGAAATTCATACAAAAAGAACATTTTTTCAATTCTAAAGGTAATGAATTCTTTTTAATTTCTTTTTACCTTTGCCGTGATAAATCTTTGTTTATGAACATGAGAAAAATAGGTATTTGGATCGCTTTGCTGCCAGTGGTTATCCATGCGCAGACTATACAGCAATGTCAGGATGCGGCGCATAGCAATTATCCGCTCATCAATCAATATGGTCTCATTGAAAAGACTACAGACGCCACCGTCGCTAACATCCAAAAGGGATGGCTGCCTCAGGTCTCTTCCTATGCTCAGGCTACGTACCAAAGCGATGTGACATCATGGCCAGATAATATGCAAAGTATGTTTCAGACAATGGGCGTACAAATGGAAGGACTCCATAAAGATCAGTACCGTGTAGGGATTGATGTCAATCAGACCGTGTTCGACGGAGGGGCGATAAGCAGCCAAAAAGAGGTGGCAAAACGGCAGGGAGAGGTCATGACAGCCCAAAACGAGGTGACGCTTTACCAAATACGGAAACGTGTCAATGAAATGTTCTTTTCACTCTTATTGGTTGACGAGCAGTTGCGCCTCAGTGCAGATTTACTGACGATGCTGAAAACCAACGAGAATAAATTGCAGTCAATGTTCAAGCATGGAACTGCGGCTGAGAGCGATTATTATGCGGTTAAGGCTGAACGGCTGAATGCTGAGCAACAACTGACCACTCTGAAGGCCCAACGGCAAACCTTGCAAAGGATGCTTTCCGCTTTCTGTGGAATCGAGATTACAGACCATCCCGTAAAACCGCAACCATTGGCCGATTTTCCAAACGGGAAAACCGTTGCGAGACGCCCCGAATTATCATTGATTGACTCGCAGTTACGGTTGACAGATGCACAGGAGAAATCGCTCAATGCAGCGCTGATGCCAAAACTGTCGCTCTTCGCTCAGGGGTTCTATGGATATCCGGGATATAATATGTTCGATGACATGAGGCGTTATCAATGGTCGTGGAATGGCATAGTGGGTGCCAGAATGACATGGAACATCGGGGCTCTCTATTCTCACAAGGGAGACAAAGAGAAAATTGGAGCCCAACGGTCTATGTATCAACTGCAACGTGAGGCTTTCCTGTTTAACAACCAGTTGGAGCAGATTCAACAGAATGAGGATGTGGTGAGATACAGAAAACTCATGGCTGATGACGAGGAAATCATAGCCCTGCGTACTTCCATCAGAAAAGCGGCTGAGTCGAAACTTCAACATGGAATTATCGATGTCAACGAACTCGTCAAACAAATCAACAACGAGAATACTGCGAAGGTGCAGCACTCAATTCATGAAATCGAAATGCTCAAATCGCTGTATGACCTCAAATATACCCTCAATGAATAACTTCACAAACATGAAACCTATGAAACGCTTTTCTCGCATGTTGCTGCTGGCATCTTCAGCAGCTTTACTTGTCGCATGTGACAATTCAGATAAAGAGTATGATGCAACCGGTGTCTTCGAGGCCACCGAGGTGACGGTCTCGGCCAAAACCACAGGAGAGTTGACTTCTTTCACGGTCAAGGAAGGAGATAAAGTTGAGCAAAACGCACTCCTCGGTATGGTCAGCACCGAACAACTTAAACTGAAACACGAGCAGTTGGAAACCAACAAACAACAACTGCGCGCCAACAAACGGCAACTCTCTGCCTCGAAAAACGCCACCGACAGCAAACGGCTGGATTTGGACAAACAGGTGGCGTCTATTAAACAGCAGATTGCTAATGCGCAGCGCGAACAGCACCGGTTTTCAGAATTGGTCAAAGACGGTGCCGTACCGAGAAAGCAATTGGATGATATCAATGACCAAATAGCAGTGTTGCAACGCCAACTGTCAGCCACCCAAGACCAAATCAGCAGCAATAATGCCAGCCTCGCTCAACAAGGAAGTGGCATCGACGCGCAGATGGATGGCATCGATGCGCAAATGGCGGGTATTGATGTGCAACAGGCACAAATACGCGACCAAATGGCCGATGCTGAGGTCAGGGCTCCTCTGACGAGCTTTGTCTTGGAAAAATATGTCGAGCAGGGAGAATTCGTCACCATCGGGAAACCGCTACTCAAATTGGCAGATGCTGATAATATGTTTATCCGTGCTTATGTATCGTCTGCCCAACTGGAAAACATTAAAGTGGGGCAGAATGTGACGGTCTTCGCAGATTATGGTGACAAACAATTGAAGGCATACGACGGAACGGTGGCTTGGATTTCGGACAAGTCTGAATTCACACCTAAAACAATCCACACCGACGATGAACGTGCCGACCTTGTCTATGCGGTGAAAATTGCCATCAAAAATGACGGATATGTGAAAATCGGCATGTATGGTAAAGTGAAGTTCTAAAGGAATTGTCCCCTATACTCATGATTACGGTCAGTCACATCTCAAAATCATATGGAAAGGTGAAAGCGTTAGACGACGTTTCTCTTTCCGTCGGTCGGGGTGAGGTCTTCGGACTCATTGGGGCTGACGGGGCGGGAAAGACGACGCTCTACCGAACTCTCTGTACTTTGCTTTTGCCAGATGCGGGCGAGGCTTCGGTCGCAGGGTTTGATGTGGTCAGACAAATGCAAGACGTCAGGTGTAGGGTAGGGTATATGCCGGGACGCTTCTCTCTTTACCAAGATTTGACGGTTAGGGAGAACCTCGTTTTTTTCGCTACACTCTTCGGCACTACAGTCGATGAGGGATACGACAGCATACGCGCGGTCTATTCTCAAATCGAGCGTTTCAGTAACCGCAAGGCAGGGGCTTTGTCAGGCGGTATGAAACAGAAACTGGCACTCTCATGCGCTCTCATCCATCAACCTGAGGCGCTTTTCCTCGACGAACCCACGACGGGTGTCGATCCCGTCTCACGCAAGGAATTTTGGGAGATGCTCGCCATGATTAAAGAACGCGGCATCACTATCATGGCCTCCACACCATACCTCGATGAGGTGCGATGCTGCGAGAGGGTGGCGTTTCTCTGTCAGGGCAAGATCCAAGGCATTGATACACCGCAGGCCATTCTTGACCGTTTCGCTGACGTGTTTTGCCCGCCACCGATTGACAAGTCATATCTGCAACAGGCCGGTGACGTGCAACCATCTGATGATGTCATCTCGGTGTCGCATCTCGTCAAGGCGTTCGGCTCGTTCCGTGCTGTCGATGACATCTCTTTCTCTGTCAAACGGGGAGAAATTTTCGGATTCCTCGGAGCGAATGGCGCAGGAAAAACCACGGCCATGCACATGCTCACAGGGCTTAATCAACCTACATCGGGCTCGGGCACGGTGGCTGGGTTTGACATCTCTACCCAGCATGAACAAATCAAGCGTCACATCGGTTATATGAGTCAGAAATTCTCTCTTTATGAGGATATGACCGTAGCGGAGAACCTGCGCCTCTTCGGAGGTATCTATGGCATGGACTCTAAGATGATTGAAACGAAGACCGACGAGTTGCTGCAACGCCTCGATTTTGCAGGCCATCGTGATGATCTCGTCAAAAGCCTCCCACTGGGATGGAAACAGAAACTGGCTTTTTCTGTCTCTATTTTCCATCAGCCCGAGGTGGTGTTTCTCGATGAACCGACTGGAGGCGTTGATCCCGCCACACGAAGGCAGTTCTGGGAAATGATTAAGGAAGCAGCCAAAAATGGCATTACCGTCTTTGTCACCACTCACTATATGGACGAGGCGGAGTATTGCGACCGTATTTCAATGATGGTCGACGGAAAAATCCGGGCTATCGGCACGCCTGATGAACTGAAAGAGCGGTTCCGGCAACCCGATATTGACCATGTGTTTACTCTGTTGGCGCGTCAGGCAACACGTTCAAGTGATTAGCGTATGAAATCGTTCGTGTCATTCGTCATTAAAGAAACCAGGCATATCCTTAGAGATAAGCGTACCATGCTGATTCTTTTCGGTATGCCAATCGTATTGATGCTCCTTTTCGGTTTCGCCATCACTACCGACGTGAAAAATGTGCGGACAGTGGTGGTCACTTCGCAGATGGGTGCTGCTACGCAACAGCAGGTCGAACACTTGGCTGCATCTGATTATTTCATCATTACGGCTACAGTCGCTACACCACAAGAGGCGGAAACACTCATTCGCAACCAAAAGGCGGATATGGCTGTTGTCTTCGGCGCAGATTATCGACATGGTAAGCATGAGACGCAATTTGTCGTTGACGGGGCTGACCCGAATATGGCACAACAATGGGTCAATATCGCTGCTCAGACAATGGCAAATAACAGTCAGTCGCTATTGAATATAAAAATGCTATATAATCCGCAGATGAAGTCGGCATACAATTTCGTCCCCGCCATCATGGGTATGCTGCTCATGCTTATCTGCGCGATGATGACATCCATTTCCATTGTCAGGGAGAAAGAAAAAGGCACCTTGGAGGTTCTGCTCGTATCGCCCGTGAAACCTATTATGATTATTGTGGCCAAAGCCGTGCCTTATCTCATGCTCGCCTGCTCGATTCTCGTCGTCATTCTGCTCATGGCGCATTTCGTGCTCGGTGTGCCTCTGGCGGGGTCGCTCGTATGGATTATTGTCATGTCTCTGGTCTATATCTTGCTCGCCCTCGCTCTCGGGATGCTTATATCCAATGTGGCAAAGACTCAACTTGCTGCCTTGCTGATTTCAGCCATGGTACTTTTGATGCCGGTGGTGATGTTGAGCGGAATGCTGTTTCCTGTTGAGTCTATGCCGACTGTGTTGCAATGGATCTCGGCTGTCGTGCCGCCACGCTATTACATTTCTGCCATGCGCAAACTGATGATTATGGGGGTAGGCTTTAGCGAGGTGGCAAAAGAATTCATGGTGCTTGTCGGCATGACGGCATTATTGCTGGCTGTCGCTTTGGCTAAGTTTAACAAAAGACTGGAATAAACACATGAAGACGCTCAGATTTCTCCTTCAGAAAGAGTTCATACAGATACGCAGAAATGCGTTTCTGCCAAAACTCATTTTCGTCTTCCCAGTGATGATTATGTGTGTGATGCCATGGGTGATGAGCATGGAGGTGAAGAATATCAAAGTAGAGGTGGTAGATCGGTCGCACAATACAGCATCCATGCAACTTATCCACCGCATCCAGGCATCGGATTATTTCATCTTTTGTGGAGAAAAAGAGGATTACAAAGCCGCACTCAATGATATTGACAAAGGTAAGGCGGATGCGGTTGTGGTCATTGACAAGAAAAACATATTGATTGCTGCCAATGCGGTCAACGGCACAAAAGGGAGCATAGGGTCTGCCTATCTGTCTCAGATTATTACTGCGTCCGTACCGATGGATGCTGAAGGCGGCATACTGGCGCAAGAGCGTATGATTGACAATGCCCCTAAGATACTCAATCTTTACAACCCTCACCAGAATTACAAAGTATATATGATACCGGCGCTGCTGGCTATTGTCATCATGCTGATGTGTGGTTTTCTCCCCGCGCTCAATATCGTAGGGGAGAAAGAGGCGGGGACGATTGAGCAAATAAATGTAACACCGGTATCGAAAGTGACGTTTATTCTGGCAAAACTCATTCCATATTGGATCATTGCATTATTTATCGTCACTGTGTGTCTATTGCTGTCATGGGGCATATATGGCATTACCTGTAAGGGAAATTTATGGCTTGTCTATCTGCTTGCCATGCTCCTTTCTCTGTTCTTCTCGTCGTTCGGACTCATCATCAGCAATTACAGCGACACCATGCAACAGGCTATCTTTGTCATGTGGTTCTTTGTCGTTGTGCTGATGCTCCTGTCGGGATTGTTTACACCCACAAGGTCTATGCCGGAGTGGGCGTATGCTACTACTTATGTCAATCCCATGCATTATTTCATCGATGCTATACGCACGGTCTTTATACGAGGCGGAGGACTTGCCGGCATTTACAGGCAAATCCTCGCGCTTTCGGTCATATCCCTCTTCATGAGTATATGGGCGGTACTCAGTTACAAGAAAAACAACTGACCCCGCTATTTCGTAAGTCCTTAATCGGTATCTATATCATCTATAACCCTAATCAGCGAAGTATTGTCTGAACTCCCGCACTCCTGAACTCCTAAACTTCTAAAGTTCTAACTTCCTGTATTTGATGCGTTTGGGCTCTTCCAGTCCTAATCGCATGGCTTTGTTCACCTCATACTCGGTATAACTGCCTTCAAAGAAGAACACATTACCGTCGCCCTCAAATGAGAGGATGTGTGTGCAGATTCGGTCGAGGAACCAACGGTCATGGCTGATGACTACTGCACATCCGGCAAACGACTCCAGACCTTCCTCTAAAGCACGCAGGGTATTCACGTCGATATCATTCGTAGGCTCGTCAAGCAACAGCACATTGCCTTCTTGTTTCAGGGCGATGGCCAATTGCAGACGGTTGCGCTCACCGCCTGACAGCACACCGCATTTCTTCTCTTGGTCGGCACCGCTGAAATTGAAACGCGACAGATAGGCTCTCACATTGACATCCCTGCCGCCCATGCGGATGGTCTCATTGCCACCACTCACCACTTGATAGACAGATTTTGCAGGGTCGATGTCTTTATGCTGTTGGTCAACGTAACTGAGTTTCACTGTCTCGCCGATGGCAAAAGTACCCGCGTCGGCTTGCTCAAAACCCATAATCAAACGGAAAAGGGTGGTCTTGCCCGCACCGTTTGGACCAATAACACCGACGATGCCGTTAGGAGGTAGCATGAAATTGAGATCACCGAACAATACTTTCTCGCCAAATGCTTTTGCCACATGTTCGGCTTCGATGACTTTATTGCCCAGTCGTGGACCGTTCGGGATGAAGATTTCCAGTTTCTCTTCTTTCTGCTTCTGCTCTTCGTTGAGCATCATCTCGTAAGAGTTCAGACGGGCCTTTCCTTTGGCATGACGGGCTTTCGGAGCCATACGCACCCATTCTAACTCGCGTTCCAATGTCTTGCGGCGTTTCGAGGCGGTCTTCTCTTCCAAAGCCAGGCGCTGGCTCTTCTGTTCCAACCACGATGAGTAGTTGCCCTTCCAGGGTATGCCCTCGCCTCTGTCCAGTTCAAGTATCCATTCTGCCACATCGTCAAGGAAATAGCGGTCATGGGTTACGGCGATGACCGTACCCTCGTATTGTTGCAAGTGTTGCTCCAACCAGTCGATGCTCTCAGCGTCGAGATGGTTGGTGGGCTCGTCGAGCAGCAGCACATCGGGCTTCTGAAGCAACAGTCGGCAGAGTGCTACACGACGACGCTCACCGCCCGACAGATTCTCTACAGGCCAGTCGCCAGGAGGACAACGGAGCGCATCCATCGCACGATCCAACTTTGAGTCCATATTCCAGGCGTCGGTTGAATCGATAATATCTTGCAACTCTGCCTGACGGGCCATCAGTTTGTCCATCTTGTCGGCATCTTCGTAGTATTCGGGCAGACCGAATTTCACATTGATGTCATCATATTCTTTCAAGGCGTTATATACATGTTGAACTCCCTCCATCACGTTTTCCTTAACCGTCTTGGCTTCATTCAGTGGCGGGTCTTGAGGCAGGTACCCTACCGTATAGCCAGGACTCCAAACCACATGCCCCTGATATTGCTGATCCAGACCGGCAATGATTTTCATCAGTGTCGATTTTCCTGCACCGTTAAGACCGATGATGCCTATCTTCGCTCCGTAAAAGAAACTCAAATAGATGTTCTTGAGCACTTGCTTCTGATTCTGCTGGATGGTCTTGCTCACTCCGACCATTGAGAATATCACTTTCTTGTCATCTACTGTCGCCATGTCTTTAGGAGTTTAGCGTATAGTGTACTAATCATAAATCTCAAATCTCAAACCTCAAACCTCAAATCTCATACTCAAAATGTGGTATTGGTTTTAACTTAAACAGATTCATTTTGTGCTTGTGGTCTATTAGTGCCTTCGTGTCAGGGTCATCGCATTCGCCGGTACGGATATATCGGTCGAGCACGGCGTAGGTGAATCCCAAATTATCTTCGTCACTCTTTCCGCATAAACCGTCGGATGGGGTCTTTTTTACCAATTCCACAGGCAGACCTAATTCCAAACCTATCTCGATCACTTCTCCGACGGTAAGCCCGCCAAGAGGTGAGAAGTCGCCGGCTGCATCACCGTAGCGCGTGGAATAACCGACCCAGTCTTCTGATAGGTTGCATGTGTTTGCCACACGTCCGTTCATCGACTGCGAAACGGCATACAGCGATGTCATGCGCAGACGCGGGGGCATATTGATGATGGTTTGACTCGACACTTCTACGTCTAAGGTGCCCAACTGCTCTTCAACCGCTTTCATCAGGGTGTTGTAGGTGTCACCGATATTGACGTTGCAAAAGCGGATTCCCAAATGATGAATGAGCATCATACTGTCTGAGATGTCTTTTTGTTCGCCGTTGGGCATCGTCACGCCGATGACACGGTCTTTTCCCAATGCCTCCACACACAGACCGGCTACCACGCTGCTGTCTTTGCCGCCTGATATGCCTATCACTGCATTACAACCAGGGCCGTTCTCTTCAAACCAGTCTCTAATCCAGGCCACAACCTCATCCTTGACTTTCTTTGCATCAAATGTATTCATATTCTTATCTTTTTAATTCAAAATTTCCTTTCGACCTTTCTCGTAGGCCGCGATTCCATCGCGACAAAATTTCGTATTTCGTATTTACTTATACTTTTCTATCAGTTCCCCCGCCTGCTCATTACCAAGTTCTTTGGCTTTTTGCAGTGCCTCCAACCCCTCTTTTTTCTTATCCGCTTGGATGAGTGCCAAACCGCGTAACAGATACCCCTCGTCATACTCAGGGAATTCTTGGATTAACACATCGGTGCTGCGAAGGGCGTCCTCTGTCAGATTCAGACGGATTTGCAGGGAGCCCATCTCTGCTATCAACTTCGGGTCGCCCGATGACATATAAATGGCGCGCGCGATGTCGTTTAATGCTTGTTGATACATGTGACTTTTCACTTCACATTGTTCACGCTTGTAGTAGAATTCGGCACTTTTCACACCGATGGCTAATGAATCATATTGGTTGTAATCGTTCACCGCTTTTCTAAATTGTCCTGCCTCCTCCAAAGCCATGCCACGGGCCATGAAATAGGGCGCAGACTCGGGACCCAAAGGCTCACGGCAGTTGGCTACTGCGCTGTCGAGTAGAGCCAACATCTCTTCTTGTGGTGCGTTCATTTGTTGTTTGCATTGTGCCGCCTCGTAATATAGTTCGGGGTTGCGCAGGTCGGTGTTCGTCAATGCCATGAATTGCTGGTAGGCTTTCTCGTATTCTCCTTTAAGAAAAATGATTTGAGCGGCTTGATGTTGATATAGCGGCAATGGTTTCAAACGGTTGGCTTCTGTCACATGCTCCATGGCCTTGTCCACTCCCCATGAGGCATAGGGTTGGCTGGGATGGAAGGCCGCTTGCTGATACATCAGACGGCCGTACTCGAAATGCGCTTCAGATTTGTCTGAAGCGTTTTTCAGACAAGTTTCCATAATGCGGCTCACAGCATCATAATTTTCGGCTTGCATCTCGGCCTGGGCACGCGCCACATAGCCTTCAGTGGATGAGGGATACTTTTTGATAAATTGTTCGATGTTGCGAATGTATTTTATACTGTCGCCTTGCTGGGAACTCAGCATAAGGGCCAAGAGTGCCTGTTCGCGGTCGGTGGGTAAAGTCACAGGGATACTCGTCTTGCGCATCAACGGGTCGCTTACGCTAAGACCGGTCGATTTGAAATCTGCTGCATAACGGACATCTGTGGCATGGATGGCATTGCTCGTGGCCGATTGCTGCATAATGCCAACCACCATGCCGTTGCTGTTCACAAATGGACAACTGATGGCATTTTCAGGCGCCTCACCAGCCAAAATATAATAGAAATACTTGTCCGAGAATTTCTCCACGTTATCAACAGTCATCTCAACGGGATTGCCTCCGCCTTTACCATAATTCAACAACCACACTTTATTGCCTTTAGTCACCTGACCGTTGGCGGGAGTGGCGCCAGGGGTCTTGCCATCAACACGAAACAATACGATATCGTACAAATCGTTGGCACCGGTTATGCTCACAACATCCATCTTTCTACCGGATGCGTCGATGACTACTGCATGGTCCGCTCCGGCGAAAGGCGTCCAGTCGCTCACACAAGCACCGTCATTACTGATAAACACGCCATGCGACGAGGCCAACAGGCTCCCGTCGCTCTTGAAGGTTGTCAGACTGAACACAGATTTGCCTGCGTTCTTTACAGCCGAAGGCTGTGCTGTCATAATATGGGTGCCCAACAGCACCGACATCGTCAAGATGATTATTCTTTTCATTATCGTTAGTATGTCTCTTTTGTAATTTCTTGATTATTTACTTTTCAACAGTTCTTTCGCATTGTTGATGGCGGCTTCTGATACAGATTCACCACTGAGCATTTGAGCGATTTCACCGACACGCTCGTCAGGGCTTAACTGTTGCATATGGCTCACGGTTCCATTGGGACCTTCCTCTTTGTAAACCTTATAATGTGTTGTGCCCAACGCGGCAATCTGGGGCAAGTGGGTGATGCTGATTACTTGTCGGTCGTGTTCACCCATCTCGCGCATGATTTGTGCCATCTGCTCCGCTATCTTACCGCTCACGCCGGTGTCTATCTCGTCAAAAATAATCGTGGGTAATTTCACGGCGCCGCTCACCATGGCTTTCAGCGAAAGCATCACTCGTGCGATTTCTCCGCCAGAGGCCACTTTTGAGATAGGTTGAAGAGGGGTGCTGGTATTGGCACTGAAGAGGAAAGATACCTGATCTTGTCCGTCTGAAGAAAACGGCTTCTTACTGAGTGCGATTTCAAACCGAATATTTGGAATACCTAAAGGTACCAGACGTTGCTGCATTTCTTTCTCCACCGTTTTGGCACTTGCCTCGCGCCGCTTTGTCAGTATTTGCGCTTGCTCTTTACAGATGGCTTCTAACCGTTTTACTTTTTCTTCTTGTTCCGCTAAAGCATCGTCACTGTTATCGATTTGTTGGAGTTGGTGTTCTATATCTTCTGCGACGGATAGCAGTTCACTGGTCGTTTCTACATGATACTTCTTCTCTAAACGGTATATCAAATCCAGACGCTCATTGATTCGTTCCAGTTCTGCTGGGTTAAAATCGATTCGGTCCAAATAGCTGCTCACATCTCCTGCGATATCTTTCAACTCGATATGGCAACTCTCCATACGTTCTGCCAACTCACGGACGGCAGGATAGACTTTGCCCACGTCCTCCATCGCTTGGACGGCCGTGCGCAGACGGTTCACGATGCCCTCGTCGCCAGACAGCAATTCGTCGGTCTCATAGAGTCCGCTCTTGATGTCTTCCGCATGGCTCATCGTTTCGCTTTCCTGCTCCAATATGGGTTGTTCGTCTGCGCTTAAATGGGCATCAGTCAATTCGTTAAATTGAAAACGCAGAAAATCCTCGTTTTCATGGCTTTTCTCTATCTCCGCACGCAATTGCTCTAGAGATTTCAAGGCTTGGCGATAGGAGGAATAACTAGACTGATAAGTCTTCAGCGTTTCCTCATC
This sequence comes from Prevotella sp., assembly GCA_017548275.1. Taxonomy (GTDB): domain Bacteria; phylum Bacteroidota; class Bacteroidia; order Bacteroidales; family Bacteroidaceae; genus Prevotella. Next base: position 288,390 of record JAFZAH010000040.1, on the reverse strand, counting down.
TTTTCCAATAATGTCAAGTACGCCCAACTGGAAATCTTCTTTCTGAAGGAGCAGGTTTTGATGCTGGCTATGGATGTCTATCAGTTGGTCGCCCAATTCACGTAAGGTGCTCAACTGTACGGGGGTGTCGTTGATGAAAGAGCGGCTCTTGCCCGATGAGGTCAATTCGCGTCGCACAATGCAGTCTGTGGCATCGTACTCGATATCTTTCTCTTCGAAAAAACGTGGCAGGTCATATCGGCATAGGTCAAAATGCGCTTCTATCGTGCAACGGTCACAACCGCTTTTGATACTCTTAGCATCAGCACGTTGGCCCAACAGCAATCCAAGGGCGCCTAAAATGATACTCTTGCCTGCTCCAGTCTCGCCTGTTATTACCGAAAAGCCGGGATGGAACATCATGTCCAATTCGTCAATCAGCGTGTAATTACGTATATATAATTGTCTTAACATGATTCAATTTACAATTCTTCATTCCTCATTCCACATTCGTCATTCTCTAATCTTCTCCCAAGAATTGTTTTGCGAAGCATTGATGCTGAAAAGAATGTCATATACGGTCTCTTTTTCTTTTTGTGTGCCTTTGCCCTTGTAAATGTTGGCTAACTCATCTTTCTTATAGTCTGTCCATATTTGGGGCCATCGGCTCAAAGGCTTGTTCTCATGGCTTTGCATAAGACCGTCCTTCAGGGCGGAGGTTATTTCCGTACGGCCACGGTCAGCGTTGTTGGCCATCTCGTCAAGTCCTTTGCGGTAATAATCGTATTGTAATTGACGGAAGGGCGACATGCCACCGTCAAGATAGTCGTTAATTATGGCGAAGCGGTTGCGGTCATTGTCAAAAGCCGACCAACCTGGGTAATTCAGATTTTGGGCATTGTTGACCAGATTCATGCAGCGTTGCAAAACGTCTTCGCCGCCCATCGGGGAGAATGAGTCCAAATCCAAACCGATAATCAAATAGGCATAGTAGGCTATCAACGCAGTCAGTTGATTGTCAATCATATCCTCATTGAATTCCAATTGGTCAAATTGTGAGAATTCAAATGTGAAATCATTGTCCCTGTTGTTATAAAGCGTAGATGTATAGGCGGAGTTATACACCGGACGGTTGGCTTGAATCAATGCGTTGGCCGTGATGACATTGCTCGATGCGTCGTATTTCGTCACTGTGATGTTGAAATTACAAACGATGCGCTCATTCTGCTGAAATTGCAAATTGGTCCATTGGCGGTCATTGATAAATTGCTCCAACGACTGCTTCAATGCCTCAAAAACGCTGGCATCAGTTCCTTGTATCTGCTGGTGGTTGATGGTCACCTTTGCCTGAAGTTCCTGGGCACTGATGCTCGTCACGGTTGTCAGCCACATGATGACTATGCTGATGATTTTTCTCATGTTTTGATTGAATAATGAATGATTTCGCTCCATACCTCTTTCTGGATGAAATAACGCTACAAAGGTAACGCTTATTGCGTAATATTTCGTATCAACATATTTAAAAAATTAAAAAAGTATCACGATTTGTCAAATTTGTATTATGTTATTATGTAAAATAATACTAACTTTGCAGCAGTTTTATTATAATCTTAATTTAATGACTTAAAATTGTTACTTATGAAGAAATTTTTTACTCTTTTATTCGTTGCTTTCGCTTGTGTCGGAACAATGAGTGCAAAGTATCAACTCAGTCTGGATGACATGGCCAGTGGTTGGGGCTCTACCTACGATCCGGCAACTAAAACCATCTCTTTCGATGAGGAAGCATGGGGTGGCCGCGGATGGTGGATGGCTCCAGATAACGTTCCTCTCAACTACATAGACGAGGGTGTGGAGTACATCGTTGTGAAAGTTGCCTCTGCTACCATCAACCCGAAACTTTGTGTCCAATATACTGATGGCACATTAAATGAGAAAAACGAATTGAATCAGGTATCTTCGGCTGAAGCCAGTTTCACTCAATCTTCAAAACTGATGACACTAAAATTGGATGAAAATTATGACAAACTGATTCAGATTTACATCCAAAATGGTGAGTGGCGTGCAGACGTAGGCACAGAAGGCGGCAACCCCGCTGGTGAGGTTGTTCTTCTCGATGCTTATCTCGCCACTGAAGAAGAGTATCAGGCTGCTCTCGCTGAGGGACCTCAGGCTTCTACTGGTGACGTCATCATCAATGGTGATTGCTCTTCTGATGACACTTCATGCTTCGTTGCTTACGAGTGGCTGAATAGCGATGCCCGCAATGAAGGTCCTGCGCGCATAGTGGATGGAGCAGTACAGGTCTATGTGCGCAGTCAGGCACAGGCAGAGGCTGCTGGCAATCCTACTTTGGATGACAAAGGCGCTTATGCTAACTGGGACTCTCAGTTCTTTATCACTTTCGGTGAAGAGAATGCGCTCAAAGATGGCGATAAACTCCAACTGAAGATGAAGGTTAAGGCTGATAAGGAAGCAACCGTCGGCACACAGTGCCATACGGCTCCGGGTGGATACATTCATTGGTATGCCGCTGGCGATGTTCCCTTTACCACACAATGGAGCACGTATGAGTCTAAAGAGATACCCGTCGCTACCACTGGTGGTTGGGAAATTGCTCAGGCCGGAACTTATACCATCGCATTCAACCTCGCTTTAGGAGATGAGAACACCTTCTATTTCGATGACATGCAACTCTTGGTAACCAGAACCTCCGGCATCACTAAGATTATCAACGTGAAACCCGTTTCTACGGCACGTTACAACCTCGCCGGACAGCGCGTCAGCGACAGTTACAAGGGTGTGGTTATCCAGAACGGCCGCAAATTCATCCAGAAATAATCTCAATAGTTTTAAGATAGAGAAGAGGGGTGCCCCACAATAGGCATTCCTCTTTTTGTGTTTCCTCATGTACGGAGTAGATTCTCTTTTTGCGATTCAATTTAATCCAACCTGCCTCGCATACCTTTTTTATTCAAAAGTATTGTAATTGGATAACAAAGTATGCATAGTTTCCGTTATTTTATGCTTATTTTGCACCTTATAATATTAACATGCTACTTATGAAGAAAATACTATTGATGATGGCGCTTTTCCTGCCTATGGTTATCGGATGTGCTGGAAGTGGCGGAAACGAAGAAATCGGACAGTTCGTACAAGTGAAAGACGGACATTTCGTGAAAAACGGAAAACCCTACTACTATGTCGGTGCCAACTTCTGGTATGGTGCTATTCTGGCATCTGAAGGACAAGGCGGTGACCGAAAACGGCTCTGCCTCGAACTCGATTATATGAAGGAGATGGGCATCGACAACCTTCGCATTCTCGTCGGTTCTGACGGTCAGAGGGGTGTCACCACAAAAGTGGAACCCACACTTCAGGAGGCACCAGGGGTGTACAACGACACCATCCTCGCTGGGTTGGATTATCTCCTCATGGAGATGGGGAAACGTGATATGGTGGCTGTGCTCTATCTCAACAATGCGTGGGAGTGGAGTGGGGGATATGGATTTTATCTCGAACATGCTGGCGAGGGAAAGGCGCCGCGCCCCAACGAGGATGGCTATCCTGCTTACATGAATTTCGTGGCGAAATATGCGGGATGTCAAAAAGCGCACGAACTTTTCTATGATTATGTGCGGTTCATTATTTCGCGCACAAACCGATTTACCAACAAACCCTATATCGATGACCCGGCCATCATGTCATGGCAAATCGGCAACGAACCACGTGCTTTCAGCAAAGAGGCACTCCCCGACTTCGAGAAATGGCTTGCAGAGGCTTCTTCGCTTATTCGAAGCCTCGACCCTAATCATCTTATCTCCATCGGCAGTGAGGGTGCATGGGGCTGTGAAAATGACTTTGCCGTCTATGAGTATATATGTGCAGACAAAAATATCGATTACTGCAACGTACACCTCTGGCCGTACAACTGGTCATGGGCAAGAAAAGACCATCTTATTGAGGACCTTGACGTCAGTTGCAAAAACACCAAAGATTACATTGACAAGCATCTCGAAATATGTGCAAGACTTAAAAAACCGCTTGTCATGGAGGAATTCGGGTATCCTCGTGATGGTTTCGTCTTCGATCTTAATACTCCGACAGAAGGCCGCGATGGTTATTATAAATATGTGTTCTCTCTCGTTGGCGACAATGCTGAAAGTGGTGGATATTTCGCCGGATGCAACTTCTGGGGATGGGGTGGTTTTGCGCAGCCTAAACACGAACAGTGGATGGTTGGCGATGACTATACGGGCGACCCCGCACAAGAGGCGCAGGGCCTGAATTCCGTCTTCGCATCAGATACAACCACACTTAAGGTCATTAAAAATGAGGTCGAGAGAATGGCGGAAATCGGAAAGAACAAAAAATGAGCAAAATAGTATCATGGTAAATGTTCTTTTTGCGTTACCTTTGCAAGCGAATAATTTCATGATACGTATATTGGTATTATTCTAATCGTTTAGAATGCACCGATTGCGCCGATTAAACCTTAAAACAGATTTCTGATATATTAACTTTTAAGACCTAAAAACCCAAAAATGAAGAAAATCATTCTGCTATGGGCTGCACTCTGCATGAGTTGCATGCTTCATGCTCAGACTCAACTCACGGGTACCGTACTCGACGGAGCCATGAACAATGAGCCGATGATCGGGGCGACTATTGTGGTGGAAGGGACGCAAACAGGCACTGTGACCGACATTGACGGTCATTTCTCGCTTACTATGCCTGCAGGGAAATCACGCATTGTGGTTTCTAGCGTCGGATACACATCACAAACGGTTAATGTCGCTGGTAAAACGAACATCAGGGTCATCATGACGGAAGATTCTAATGTCATGGATGAAGTGGTTGTCGTTGGATATGGTACTATGAAGAAAAGCGACCTCTCAGGAGCGCTTGGACAACTCAAAGGTGATGAACTCATGAAGGGCGGTGCACTTGACCTTGTTCATGGTATGCAAGGAAAAGTGGCTGGTGTCAACATCCAGCAAAGCGACGGCGCTCCCGGTGGAGGCATGAGTATCGTGGTGCGTGGTGCCAACTCCTTCACGACGTCATCACAGCCTTTATTCATTGTTGATGGTGTGCCCTTCGAAACTGGAGGAACTCCGGGAAACAGTGCGACTGGCACGGAACAGCAGTCGAATCCTCTGAGTTTCATCAATCCGCATGACATTGAGAACATCGAGATTCTCAAAGACGCATCGGCAACAGCTATCTATGGCTCTCGTGGTGCTAATGGTGTGGTTATTATTACCACTAAACAGGGAAGGACAGGTAAACCCAAAGTGGAGTTCAACGGCTCGTGGGGAATTCAGCATATATCTAAGAAGATTGATATGCTCGATCCCGTTACTTATGCTCAGTATCAAAATGAGCAAGTGCTCAATGACGTCTATTATCATAATAATAAGGAAGGCAATTTGCCATATCCCGGTAAATGGGGATACCAATACCTTAACGGACACATTGACTACACCACAGGTAAGTACACCGGTTCGCCTGAAGATTATGCCCGTCAGCAGTGGTTCTATGATGAATATGGAAATGCCACGCTTATCGATATCGCCGATTGGCAGGATGAAATCTTCCAGACGGCCATGACGCAGGATTATAACCTCAGCGTTAGTGGTGGTAGCGACAGAGGCTATTATTCATTCTCTGGCAACTATGCCAATCAGGATGGTATCATCAAAAACTCCGGGTATGAGCGCTATTCACTCCGAGTGAATATTGCGCGCAAAGTGTTTGACTGGTTAGAAATCGGCACGAACACCAGTTTCACCAATGCTGTCACTAAATTTGCCAACACATTAAATTATAATACAGGTGTCGTTCGTTCGGCACTCCTATTCCCGCCTACTTACGGACCGAATATGGATACCACACAGGCTGACAATCTTAACTGGCTGGCTGCCAATCCTGCGGCATACGTGAAGAACACAAAAGACCAACTTGATGCCATTAACTGGTTCAGTAGTTCGTTCTTCGAGGTGAAACCATTCTCCTTCCTCAAATTTAGACAAAACATCGGATTGTCTTACAATGACTCACACCGCGGCAGTTACTATGACCGTCACACCCAAGAGGGTAAGTCGCCTATCAATGGTAAAGCCAGTAAAGCGTCTAACATCTGGAAAAGCCTCACTGCTGAGTCTATTATCACATTTGATAAGACGTTCAATGACGTTCATAAACTCAACGTCATGGGTGCGTTCACATTCGAAAGAGGGCAATGGGACAATTTCTCGCAGGGGTATTCACACTTCCCTGATGACTTGACCAAGGACTTCAACGTTGGAAGGGCTCTTACTAGAGATGAACCAAATAGCGATGTGGGTGAACAGCGACTGGTCTCTTTCCTCGGACGCGTTAACTACACGCTTAATGAGAAATATCTTTTTACGGCGAGTGTTCGCACCGACGGCTCTTCCAAATTTACCGACAGGCATAAATGGGCTACATTCCCCTCCGCTGCCATAGCGTGGAGGGCTTCTGAAGAGAAGTTTATCAAAGATCTAAATGTTTTCTCAAATCTGAAATTCAGACTGTCGTATGGTGAGACGGGTAATCAGGGCATCGGAGCATACAGCACCTTGCCCCACCTCGATACCGCTAACTATTCGTATGACGGAACACTCATTAGCGGTGCGGCACAAGAAAACTGGAGAGGTCCGGTCGATCCTGATTTGAAGTGGGAGACCACGGCGCAATTTAACGCCGGTATTGATTTCGGATTCTTCAACAATCGGCTCACATTCACTGTCGATTATTATAAAAAGAAGACACGTGACCTGTTACAAAACGTTATCATCCCGATGCATACGGGTTTCTCAAATAAAATCACCAATAGCGGTAATGTCATGAATGAGGGATTGGAGATGACGCTTGATTATAAAGTCATTGACACCAGCGATTGGCATTGGGATTTCAACGCCAACATCTCATTTAATAAGAATGAAATAGGTGGTCTCGCTGGCGATCAGTTTGCCAATACGCTTTGGTATGGTGCAGACCAAGTGTTCATCCAGAGAAACGGATGCCCCATTGGTGCTATATACGGATATGTTGAAGACGGGTTTTATGACAATGATGCAGAGACCATAGCGCGACCGAATCTTGGCGCGGGTGGAACTAATGCCGTGGGTGAGATCAGATACCGTGACCTCAATGGTGACGGAAAGATTACCGCCGACGATGACAGAACCATCATTGGTGACACCAATCCCGATTTTGTATATGGATTCACCAGCAATCTGACGTGGAAGAATCTTACCCTCAGTTTCATGTTGCAAGGTTCGCAGGGTGGAGACATCTTCAACGGAAACCTCATGGATATCGCTCTTGGTAATATCGGTAATATTCCTCGCGATGCCTATGAGCACAGATGGACAGCCGACAACTATGAAAATGCGAAATGGCCTATGGCTTCATCGGGATATCAGCGCACCTTCCTGCTCAGCGACAGATATGTGGAAGACGGAAGTTATCTCAAACTCAAAAACATCAGTCTCACTTACAATTGGGTAAGACCTCTCAAAGGCATTGATGCCATGAGGATATCATTCGCAGCCACCAATCTTTTCACTATCACCAATTACAGTTGGTATGATCCCGACGTGAATGCTTTCGGTGGAAACGACTCTGCACGTCGAGGAGTGGATATCTACTCCTATCCTTCTGCGCGTACTTATACATTGAGTCTCGGCGTTACATTCTAATTCTATCGACAGTATGAAACTGAAACAATATATTTTTGCTGGCATGCTCCTGATTACAGGTGCCATGACCACTGTTTCTTGCAATGACTGGTTGCAAGAAGAACCTAAAAGTTTTATAGGACCCGACCAACTGGGTAACTCGAAAGAGGCCATAGATGAATGGTTGACGGGCGTATATAGCAACTGGTTGTATGATATGTTCTGCTGGGGGGAATTCCCCAGGGTTTTGGAACTCGATGCCGATTATATCTCCGGTCCTGATTGGTTGCTCGGCAAACTTGGAGCGGGTAACTTTCAGGGTGAGAGCGCTCTTGACAAAATGTGGAGCGGACCTTACAACCTCATCAATGACGCAAATGTGGCTGAAAGATACATCAAAGCCATGACTGCCGTTGACGAAGGGTATAAAAACAATGCTCTCGGAGAACTGTATTTCCAAAAGGCATTCTGCTATTTCCTGCTTGTTAGGGCTTACGGGCCAATTCCTTACATGGCCACTGATGTGGCTAACGGCGAGGATGCGTATGGAGGAAGAGTGCCTGTTCAAGAAATATACGATCACATCATACAAATGCTCACCGATGCGTCTGAGATGATGTACAAACTCGATGACCCTAATTACCAGACAGGACACGTTTCTGCTGGTTCTGCAGCAGGATTGTTGGCGAAGGTCTATGCCACTATGGCGTCATATGCTATGCCTGCCGGAACGCAAATCACTGTGAGAACAGGAGCTCCTTATGAGACAGTCAATCATAATGGCGAGTCAGTGCAAATTTACCGTGCTCCTTCATCTGAGACTTTCCAAAAACAAGCGGTAGCCGGATATGAGAACATGGATGCGCAGGCACTTTATGCCAAAGCAGCCGAATGGGCGAAAAAAGTGATTGACGGACAATACGGGTTATACGAACTGTCAGACTACGATAATCTCTGGAAAAGTGCAAACAGAAGCGCATCCGAGTTTATGTGGGCTATACAAAGCCTTGACGGTGATACAAAATACCGCACTCAGATTCACTCTTTCTATTCGGGCTACACTTTAGAGAATAGTGAGTTTTTGCAGTCAGGCGGATGGGTTGGATGTACCAACAACTGGTATTCGCTCTTTGATGACCAGGATTACCGCATTACAAAAGGTGTAAGACATTTCTGGAGGTATTATTATCAGGAAGACTATAACGGATGTTTCTACTATCCGCAGAGTTGGTCAGAGCAAGTGCAGGGTATCACTCAGATGGGCGAATGGGTGGAACAGGCTGAGGAATACAAAGCCACAGGTCTTTCTTATCAGTATAATCAGACTTCGGAATGTCTTGCCTTCACCACGAAATATGATGATGTGAAGAACAAAGCGACAGATTATGCCGACTCTCAGTGGCCATTCCTGAGGTATGCCGATGTCATGCTTATCTATGCTGAGGCGGAAAATGAACTTGGTAATGAGACGGAGGCTGTAAACTATCTGAACAAGGTCAGACAAAGAAGCAATGCCTCTCTCATGGCTTCCTCGCCCGGTAAAAATGCACTCAGAAGTGCGATTATTGAAGAACGCGCGAAAGAGTTCGCATGCGAGGCAGACCGCAGATGGGATTTAATACGTTGGGGTATTTATCTCGACGCTATGAATGCCATCGTGACGAATAAAGGTACGCCCGAAGAAAACCATCAAGATGATTCTGGAAACAACAAGCAGCGTACTGAGCGCAATCTGCTCTATCCCATTCCTACCAAGGAAATGGTGGCTAACCCCAATATCACAGAGAACAACCCAGGATGGAACTAAATCACATTTTCTACATCATGAATAAGAAAAACAAACGATTCAATATATTGGCGGCTGCGACGTTTGTCTTGGCGATGATGTCGGCGTGTAGCGATGTCGTGAAATACCAAGACGAAGTGGAAGATCTCTTCCACAATGACGGTGCGCCGGTCATAGCTGCTGTTTATGATGCCACGCCCGATGCTGACCAGGCTACACCCATCAATGTCGGCGTGCTCAAACAGTTCATCAAATTGCAAGGACAAAATCTCAGCCATCCCACAAAAGTGGTCATCAACGGTATAGATGTTGATGTCAGGCAAATCTATGCGGAAAACAACACCTCTTGGATACGTATTCCAAGGGTCGTGCCAGAAGTGGAAACCGGTAAACTCGTCTATGAGACGGCGCAAGGTTCCTACAGCATCGATTTCGATGTCACCATACCCAGTCTCGATTTGCAGGGGTTGGAGAACGAATTTATCCTGCCAGGTAAAGAGGTGCGTGTAAAAGGTGATTTCTTTGACCTTTACGAGTTTAATGACACTACAGATGCTTCACCTGCCTCTATCACCATTACTAATGAGGCGTTGGGTTATCATGAGGTGATCAAAACAGATTCTTGTACGGAAAGTTATACAAGTATCATTATACCAGAAGATTGTCCGGATAACTCGCTGATTACCTTCTCATGGATAGAGATGGGCGAGAAGCGTTCTCAAACCATCCCTTATAGAATGACAGACCAACTGATGTATGGTAATTTCGAAGGCGACCTCGGATGGTGGAATGATTGGGGCAAGTCGCTCGTGACTTCTGGCGGTAACGGCGGCCCTGAGTCTCTTGGATACGCATTCCTTCGTATTACGGGCACTTTTGGTGCGTGGGAATGGAATTCTACTGGTTTCGGATGCAATTGGAGATGGCTCGATGCTTCGGCACACCCTGAGAATTATGTCTTCAAATTCGAGATTTGGACAAATTCCAATTATCCTTATTACTCCTATGGTGACAATGGACTATATGGGACGCACAACGGAGGATACAATATTACGCTGAACAATGGAGCCCCGAGACGACAGTTCGACCCCATTTCAGAATATGGTATATCTAATACCTATGGTCACTGGATGACAGTATCTATGCCGCTCAATGAGATGTTCGATGCCGACCATGCGTTACCTACAACTCCCGACCAATGGGTGAACTTGGAATTTGTTCTTCAGCCGAACCCCATTGACGGTGAGTCACCATGGAATGTGGATCACGCTTGGGGACAATTCAGAATTGAGCCTAAACAATATTAATATTATCGATGATTATGAAAAAATACAAATATTTATGGCTTTGCCTGCTCGCCATGACGATGTTCTCCGCTTGTGGCGATGATGATGACAAGGGACAGGCTTACGGATATGACCCCACGCGATTCACCGGAGAGGCTCCGCAGGTGGTCTCCACGTTCCCTGAGGCCGATGCGGTCGATGTCGATACGCTTAAGCAAATCGTCATCACATACGACAAAAACATATTCGTTCCACCTCATGCCACTATTCGTATTAATGGCGTGTATATTGACGACACAGATGTGACGGCACAAGGCAATCAGCTCATTATCCCTTACGAACTGAAGGGAAACACCACATACACGGTCGAGGTGCAGAAACCAACCGTCCGCAATGAAGTCTATGATTTCGCCAGCGACTATAAGTTCTCATTCTCTACCATGATTGTCAACACTTTCGACCCGACACTCTTCAATCTGGCCGAGGCTCCAGTCAATCCAGATGCCACGCCAGAGACCGTTGCTCTCTACAACTATCTCAAAGAGAATTTCGGTAAGAAGACGCTCACAGCGGCTTCTGCTGAGGTAAACTGGAATACGAAATATGCTGACCAAATGTATGAGATAACAGGTAAATACCCGGCTATCAACATGTTCGACTATATCCATTTCAATTTCAGCAAACCGAAGAATCCGTCTAACTGGATTGATTACACCAACACAACGGTGGTTGAAAATTGGACAAATGCCGGGGGTATTGTCTCCATCATGTGGCATTGGATGGTTCCGCCTTCATCTGATAAAGTCGGCAATTATGACAGTTATGTTATCCACCCTGATGCTACGGATTTTGATCCAAGGTATGCTTGGAAAAAGTCGTCTGGTGCTAACGCTTGGCAATACGAACAAGCTGTCAATGATATCGATATCATTGCGTCTTATCTGCTCCAGTTGCAGGAAAAGGGTATACCGGTGTTGTGGAGACCTCTGCATGAGGCACGTGGAAACTATGGCAAATATGGTGGCTCGGGAAAAGCATGGTTCTGGTGGGGAAAATCGGGTCCGCAATACTTTACCCGTTTATGGAAGATGATGTATGACCGTTTCAAGGAGAAAGGTGTCAATAACGTTCTCTGGGTATGGACTTCTGAGGGCCTCGACCCAAACGACCCGTCTTCTGGCGATGACAGTGCATGGTATCCTGGCGATGATTACGTCGATATCATCTCGCGCGACTACTATTTCAAAGGCAACTCTGCTGAATATCACAGTGCATTGAGCGAACAGTTTGAAGCGCTCCGATATTTGACTGGTGGTAAGAAAATCATTGCGTTCAGCGAAGGTGATGCTATGCCCGGATGGAAAAACATGCTCTCTGATGGAGCAATGTGGAGTTGGGCGATGCCTTGGTATGGTGCAGACGAAAATGGAGTGCCGTACATTGGTGGAGCATACAACAACGAGGAGTTCCTGAAAGACTGGATGAATTCGCCTGTTTGCATTACACGCGACCAAGTGCCAAGTTTCAAATAATCAATATCGGTGTATAGGGGCTGTGCTCCTATACACCCGATTTTAATTCATATAATAAGTAATGAAAAAGGTTTTCATCGCATTCCTGACATTAATGCTGAGTTTGTCGCTCTCGGCGCAAATCAGAGGATACAATGTCGCCGTTACAGTCACTCCAGACCATAAGGACTGGAACTATCAAGTTGGCGAAAAGGCCAACTTCGTCGTGAATGTGCTGCGTTCCGGTACACTTGTCGACAATGCTACGATTGATTTCGAGGCAGGGCCGGAGATGTACCCCGAGGTGAAAAAACAAGGTGTTGTCTTGAAAGATGGTACCATGAAATGGACGGGAGCGATGAAAACACCTGGATTCTATCGTCTCCGAGTTGTGGCGCATGTTGACGGGAAAGATTATGTGGGCGCTTGTACCGCTGCCTTTTCACCGGAAAAACTGTTGCCAGCCACACAATGTCCTCCTGATTTCGACCAGTTCTGGAAGAAAGCGCTGGATGAGGCGAGAGCCAATGACTTGGATCCGCATCGGGAACTCCTTCCTGACAGATGCACGAAAGATGTGAATGTGTATGAAGTGAGTTTCGTCAATAACAGGCCGGGAAGCCGTATTTATGGCATCCTTTGCGTTCCTGTGAAGGAAAGTAAATATCCTGCATTGCTTCGTGTGCCTGGTGCCGGTGTTCGTCCCTATAGCGGTGATGTGTGGACGGCTTCCCAAGGTGCCATCACGCTCGAAATAGGCATCCATGGCATTCCTGTTACCATGAAGCAGAGCGTCTATACTGCTATTAATGAAGGTACTCTCAACGGTTATTGGGAGATCAATCTTGACCAACCCGAGAAGAACTATTACCGAAAAGTGGTCACGGGGGCGGTGAAGGCTGTCGATTATATTGCATCGTTGCCAGAGTGGAACGGACATGACGTGGGCGTCACAGGCTCATCGCAAGGCGGATTTCTCTCTCTTGCCGTCGCGGCTCTTGATAAGCGCATCACGTTCTATGCTCCCGTTCATGATGCCATGTGCGATTACGAGTCAGCACTCAAGGGCGTGGCGTGCGGATGGCCGCATTATTTCTATGGCGTGAAAAATCCAGACATGAAAAAAGTTGAAGGCGCACGTTATTATGATGGCGTAAATTTCGCGAAACGTATCACTTGTCCCGGATGGTTTTCGTTCGGCTACAACGACGATGTGGTGCCGCCCACGGCCGCATATGCTACCTACAATGTCGTGACTGCGCCCAAATCACTTAGTATCTATCAGATGACGGCTCATTTCTGGTTCCAAGAACAATGGGATGAGTGGGAGAATTGGCTCTTAAAACAAATGAAACTGAGATAAAACAAGAAAAAGATGAAAACACCTATTTATTGTATGTTGATGGCAGCTGTGACCTTTATGGCATGTGCTAAGCCGGCGCAAGAAAAACAAGTCAGCATCGCCGGGCAACTCGAGGCACGCCTTGATTCCATTCAGAAGAAAGGGTATATGTGCGGGCATGAAGATGCCACAATGTATGGCGTGACATGGGAGTGGAATGAGAATAAATGCGATATCTTCGATGTCACAGGTGACTATCCCGCCGTCATGGGGTTTGACCTCGGAGGCATTGAGATGGGTGACGAGAAAAATCTCGACAGCGTGCCTTTTAAACGTATTCATGACGAAATCGTCAAACAACACATAAACGGCGGCATAATTACAATCAGTTGGCACCCGCGCAATCCGCTCACAGGTGGCAATGCATGGGATGTGAATGACACAACTGTTGTCAGAAGCATTCTTGAAGGGGGAAGCCAACATGAAAAATTCAAACAATGGATGACCCGTGTGGGTGACTTCCTCAAAACCCTTAAAACTGATGATGGCACACCTGTTCCTGTCATCTTCAGACCATGGCATGAGAACAACGGCTCTTGGTTCTGGTGGGGACAGCAACTGTGTTCTGACGAGGAATTTCACGGACTTTGGAATATGCTGCAGGACTATCTCCGTGGCGAGGGACTCGACAACCTGCTATGGAGTTATTCGCCCAATCTCGATGGCAATTGGACCGAGGAGCGGTTCATGAAACGCTATCCCGGCAACGACCGCGTCACACTCATCGGCGAGGATGCGTATCAGTGGGGTTCAGAAGAAGACTTTGTCAAGGCTGTCACCGCTGACCTCGATTTCCTCACGGAGTTTGCCAAGAAAAACGGGAAACTGATAGCGATGACCGAGTGCGGACTTAAAAATATGCCCGATGCCACATGGTGGACACGTGTGCTCAAACCGGTCATGGATAAGTATCCGATTTGCTATTTCCTCCTGTGGCGAAATTATAAAGAAGAATACTTCGGACCGTCACCTGGTCTTGACTGCGCCGCCGACTTCAAAAAACTTTATGATACGGACAATACGTTGTTCCTGAAAGATATACAATAGGAGAATCGTCTCTGTAGTTGTTTAGTAACTGTTTTTAATAGTTCATATAGTTTCTGTCTTTACTTTCAATACAATTATGAAACAAACAAGACGTATGATGTTGGCTGTTGCTGTCATCATGATGGCAGTTAACTCCTTTGCACAAACTTCTGGTTCGGCCGCCGCTTTGCTCAATAGGTTACGTGCGCTGCAAAATAAAGGCGTCATGATAGGTCATCAGGACGATACTGTATATGGCACGACATGGCACTATGAGAGCGGTAAGAGCGATGTGCTGTCCATTTGCGGGGATTATCCCGCCGTTGTCGGCTTTGAACTCGGTAGGATAGAGACTGGTGCTGATAAAAATCTTGATGGTGTTCCATTTGACCTGATGCGGCGAGAAATCATCACGCATCATGAAAGGGGAGGCATCGTTACTTTGTGTTGGCATCCTGTCAATTTTGTTACGGGTAAACATCATAAAGACCTCAGCGGAAACCCCGTGAAATCGATTCTTAAAAGCGGTAAGGCCAACCGCGCATTCAACATTGCCCTCGAACGTGTGGCGGCGTTTCTTGCTTCCCTTAAAGACAGTAAGGGACAACCTGTGCCCGTTATTTTCCGTCCTTGGCATGAAATGTCTGGGGATTGGTTTTGGTGGGGGGCAAAAGGGTGTACGCCAAGTCGATACAAGGAGTTATTTGTATATACATATAACTTTATGAAGGCTAAAGGACTTAAAAACATTGTGTGGTGCTATTCTTTGGGTAGTAACCGCCAAGATTCCCGACAAAGATTCAATATGTACTATCCTGGCGATGAATACGTTGATATCATCGGAATTGACATCTATGACGCAGTTTCAAAGAAAAACTATATGAGTGAAGTTCAGCGCGAATTAATGGCTCTTAAGGACATAGCGCAAGAACATAACAAGTTATTCGCATTTACAGAAACTGGTTTCAAAGATAATCCCGAGTACGATTGGTATACACAAAAACTGTTGCCTGCGATTATCGACAGTCAACCGCTTTATGTGCTTCTTTGGCGAAATGCCTGGAATTTGAAGGATGAGAACTACGGTCCTGCTCCGGACAAAAAACATGCACCTGACTTTAAACGTTTTTCTGCCAATCCCAAAATGTTATTCTTGAAGAACATTAATGAGAAGAATGCCGAGAAGGGCAACTCTTGGAATACAAAAACAGATGAGGGGAAAAAAGAAAGACCTGTGCCGGAAGGGGTTATTCATTTCAATTTCTAATATTATACACTAATAATTTATATCTAAACTGTCCAATGTCAGACTTTGATAAAAAAGTTCAGACCCTCAAAGCACATCATGAAGAATTGCTCTCGCGGAAAAACGAACCCGTAGAGTGGGGGAATGGTATTTATGAAAAGTATAAGTATCCGATTGTCACGTCAGAGCATACTCCGTTGGAATGGCGTTATGATTTCTGTGAAAAGGATAATCCTTACCTCATGCAACGTATCATGATGAATGCCACGCTCAACAGCGGAGCCATCAAATGGAAGGGAAAATACCTCATCATAGTTCGTGTCGAGGGCGCTGACCGAAAATCGTTTTTTGCAGTCGCTGAGAGTCCCAACGGTATCGACAATTTCCGCTTTTGGGAGGAACCGATTACTATGCCCGACGATGTGGTACCGGCTACCAACATCTATGACATGCGTATTACTCAGCATGAGGACGGATGGATTTACGGCGTGTTCTGCGCAGAACGACACGATGACACGTGTCCGGGCGACCTCTCGGCGGCAACAGCCACTGCCGGCATCGCCCGCACGAAAGACCTTGTCAACTGGGAACGACTGCCCGACCTCAAGTCAAAGAGTCAACAGCGCAATGTGGTCCTGCACCCTGAGTTCGTTGACGGCAAATATGCTTTCTACACTCGTCCGCAGGATGGGTTTATCGAAACTGGTTCAGGCGGCGGCATCGGATGGGCGCTTGTCGATGATATCACGAATGCTGTCGTCACCGAGGAGAAAATCATAAACGCACGCCACTATCACACCATTATGGAAGTGAAAAACGGTGAGGGACCTCATCCCATTAAAACTGACCGCGGATGGCTCCATTTGGCTCATGGAGTACGTGCTTGTGCCAGCGGATTGCGTTATGTGCTTTACATGTATATGACCGCGCTCGACGACCCCACCCGCGTCATCGCTCAACCTGGTGGTTATTTCCTCGTGCCTGAAGGTGTCGAGTATATTGGCGACGTGATGAATGTGGTGTTTGCCAACGGTTGGATTGCTGATGACGATAGCAAAGTTTTCATCTATTATGCGTCATCAGACACTCGGATGCATGTGGCCACATCCACCATCGACCGCCTTGTCGATTATTGTATGAACACCCCGGAAGACGGTCTTACTACATCGGCATCTGTTGAGACCATCAAACGCCTTATAAAGAAAAATAGAGAATAAAACATAATTATTTTGTCTTTTTCTCGTTATTTATTAGAATAATAACTACCTCAAATCTCAAACCTCAAATCTCAAACCATTTTATGGCAAGTTTAAAAGAAAAAATCGGATATGCTCTCGGTGATGCGGCAGCAGGTGGTATCACATGGAAAATTATGTCTATCGCGTTCCCGTTGTTCTTCACCAATGTATTTGGTCTCACTGTCGCAGATACAGCGGCGTTGATGCTCATCGCACGTATGTTCGACGTGGTTACCGACCCGCTTATGGGTGCCTTGGCAGACCGCACACAGTCGCGATGGGGCACATATCGTCCTTGGCTCATCTACGGAGCCATCCCCTTCGGACTCATCTTCGCGCTTTTGCTCTACACACCTGATTTCGGTCCTGTTGGCAAACGTATATGGGCGTATGGTTTCTATCTGCTCATGATGGCATGTTATACTGCTGTCAATGTGCCTTATGGTTCACTCCTTGGTGTGATGACCGACGATGACAACGAGAAAAACCAGTTCTCTTCATTCCGTATGGTGGGCGCTTATGCCATGGGATTTATCACTCTCTTTGCCTTCCCTTATGTCCAGAAAATAGTGGGAGGTAGCGAGCAGCACCAATATGCGGTCATCGGCATCGTGTTTGGCTCGATTGCTGCAGCCGGAACATTGGCGTGTGGTTTGTTGACCAAGGAGCGTTTGAAACCCGTCAGAGCCGAAAAATTCTCGTTCAAGCCGTTTAAGGACCTGTTCAAGAACAAGCCCTGGATATACCTTACGCTTATCGGTATCTGCACCAATTTCTTCAACGGCTTCCGTTATGCTGCCGCGGGTTATATGTTCGATTATATCCTCGGTAAAGAAATCACCATCAGCGGATTGATTATCAACTATACAGTCTTCATGACTTTCGGAGAAGTCACTTGTATGATCTTCGGTGGTCTGTCGCCTAAGTTCACGCAATGGATGGGCTCTAAACGCAAGGCTTTCATCGTGGCTGCACTCATTTGCGTGGTGTTCTCCGTACTGTTCTTCTTCTTGCCTAAAGACCCGGCTTATATCTGGGTGCTCATTGCCATCGTGGTGCTCACGTCTGTCGGCATCGGACTCTATTCTCCCTTATTGTGGTCGATGTATGCCGATGTGGCTGACTATGCCACTGAAAAGAACGGCACATCGTCCACCGGACTGATTTTCTCTTCGGGTACTATGGCACAGAAGTTCGGAACGGCTATCTCCGGTTCCCTTTTAGTGCTGTTATTGGGCTTTGCAGGCTTCAGTTCCGGTTCTGTCTCTCCCAATGATGCGATATTACCCGCGCAGGCGGCAGAGACACAACAGGTGGCCGACGGTAGTGCAAAAACGGTTGCCGTAACGTATTCAGACCAGAAGGAGGGTAAAAAATCCACATTGATTATCACAGGGCAAGAGGCTGAGGACTTCATGCAATGGTCTGCCATTGATGCAAGTGAAGCCCAGGTTGTAAATGACACGATTGTACTCCAAGAGAATGGGATGAAAGTGTTGAAGAACAAGATTGCCGCTCTCTCTGGAGAAGACCAACTCACGTCCATCGAAAGGGATAAGAGTGGTAATGAGACGGTGATTACGATTGAGAAAATGGATTCTGTCAGAAACATGATATGGATGCTATTCTCTATCTTCCCGGCCATTTTCGCTTTGCTTATCGTCTTCTTGACTAAGAAATATCCTATCAAGAAATAATGAATTCTAAGATTCAAACAATGATTACAGAAATGCAGGATGTATTGGAAAACAACATCCTGCGTTTTTGGATGGATAAGATGATTGACCATGAGAACGGCGGATTCTATGGACGAATAGACGGGCATGGGCAGTTACATCACGATGCAGTGAAAGGCGCTATTCTCAACGCCCGTATACTCTGGGCTTTCTCTTCGGCATATAGGGTGTTGTCTAAACTCCAAGACAACCATTCTGATGATAATATTAACCTCCAACTATATTTAGAATCCGCCACCCGTGCTAAAGATTATTTTATAGACCATTTCATCGACCAAGAGTATGGTGGTGTTTATTGGAGCCTTGACAGTAAAGGTCAACCTCTCGATACGAAAAAGCAGTTCTACGCCATAGGCTTCGCTATATACGGGTTGTCCGAATACACCCGCGCTACGGGCGACCGTGAGGCTTTGGACTATGCCTTGCAACTCTTCGACTGTATTCAGGAGCACGCTTTCGACCATGAGCACAATGGATATATAGAGGCCTGCACGCGCGATTGGCAACCAGTTGCAGACATGCGTCTGTCAGAATATGATGCCAACTATCCCAAGTCGCAGAACACCCACCTTCACATTATCGAACCCTATGCCAACCTCTATCGATGTATCCGTGAGATGCAGGCACATGTTTCGTGCGACTATGTACCCACTATCGGTTCCATGTTGCCTATCGATATCGTTGTGCCGCCAGAGATTGTCATCCGTGTCGAAAATGCTTTGCGAAACATCATCAGCATTTTCACTGACAAGATTCTCAATCCCGAAACACATCATCTTGACCTCTTTTTCGAGATGGACTGGACGCGTGGAGCGGGGCATCTCGAGAGTTATGGACATGATATTGAGTGTTCGTGGCTCTTGCACGAAGCGGCGCTCGTTTTGGGCGACAAAAAAGTGCTTGAAAAGGTCGAACCCATTGTGCGAATGGTGGCTGATGCCTCGGAGAAAGGTATCCGTCCTGACGGCTCGATGATTCATGAGGCCAATCTCGACACAGGACATGATGATGATGACCTTCACTGGTGGGTACAAGCCGAAAATGTTGTCGGATGGTTCAATATCTACCAGCATTTCGCTGATGAGACGGCACTTGATAAAGCACACAGATGTTGGGATTACATCAAGGAAAACCTCATCGACTACGAGAATGGAGAGTGGTACTGGAGCCGCCATGCCGATGGTTCAATAAACCTCGTTGATGACAAGGCGGGTTTCTGGAAATGCCCATACCACAACAGCCGCATGTGCCTTGAACTCATTGAGCGGGTGTTATGTGATTAATTCCTGTGGGGTCTCCATGATATTTTTTTGAAAAAAAACGCCAAATTATTTGGAGGTTCAAAAAAATACATATACCTTTGCACCGCATTTGAGAGAAAATGCTACGGTATCACAACCGGGAAAGGAAGTTTGGGTGAGTGGCTGAAACCAGCAGTTTGCTAAACTGCCGTGCGGGTTACCGTACCGGGGGTTCGAATCCCCCAGCTTCCGCTTGGCTGGGAGATTAAAACCAAATCATGGTGGATTCATCTAATGGTTAGGATACAAGATTCTCAATCTTGGCATAGGGGTTCGATTCCCCTATCCACTACAAATAACACCTTGTAAATCGCTGATTTACAGGGTGTTTTGTTTTTTCAATAAGCAACCAATAAGCAAATTTCAACACATTCTACATTTTTGGCGCGTTTTTGACCTATCAAAAAAGGGGTGCAAGTGTATCACTACACCCACGCCCCAAAGAAACAAAAGTAAATTCTGGTTTTATTGTTCTCTCTCTAAGTCTATCTCATCCTCGCTGTGGTATGGCTCACGCCCACCATCCACTAACTCTATTTCTATTTTTGAGGCATCAAAGCCAAATTGTACCTCGTTTTCTGCCCGTCTCGGTATCACATAACTCAACAGGCGTTCAAATATCTGCAAACGGTCTTTTGCGCTCACATTTTTCAAGTCGCGCGCCACCCTCTCCCTGTTCTCTTCTAACAGGGAAACAACAAACTCCCTCAACGCGCCCGTTACCTTGTTTGGCGTTCCTGCTTTTCTGCCACCCGTCTTTGGCGTTCCTGCTTTCCTGCTCATTCTATTATCCTCTACTTTAGATTGTAACTGTGGCGCGCGCGCCATTCTCCACGATGTTGTCAACGATTGAGGCCAATAGCCTGTTTTCCAATAAATCGTTTAGGGGTTTCCATACTTTATAAAATTCTTCACTCGCGGCCTCCGCGTATTCCTCACCGTAAGCCTCCGCGCCCGTGTATGCCACCGCGCTTAATTTCTGGCTCATCGCCACCGCGTCTAACATTATCGCTGTCCGTTCACTCACTTTGTATTTTTCCATCGTTCTTTTTGTTTGGTTGTCCGTGTGCAAATGTAAAGATTTTGCCGCGTTCTCACAAATAAACGGGCGCGTTTAACCCCCTGTTTATATTGTAGGCGTTTTCACAATAACCACCCACGCGCGACCCCTCAAATAACCTTTGTTGTTACCATTTTTTGCCCACAATCTACATATTACTATAAGACACATCACCAATAAGCCCCTGAGTTTTTTATCTCATCATCTAACTCATTTATTAACTCATCTGGCTCGGTTAGGTCTGCCATCGCTGCCACCTCTTGCAGTTTCTTTGCAAGTCGCGTGTAGTTCTTTCTATCCTCAAAAACGCCCGCGGCTTTCATCTCATCAATAAAGCCCGTTACCGTTGCTTGGTCTGCCTCGTTTATAAGACGCGACACAAACAGGCTAAATGCGTCTTTAACTGTTCTTATCTCGCTCATAGAATCGCTTTTAATTTTGTGTGTCTTAGATATAGAAAAATAGTTATCTTGGTATAGTCTTACCAACATCCTGTAAAATCGCTCATCATTTAGGGTTGAGGCTGTCACCGATACGCCTAACTGTTGAGACAATCGCCCTTTTAGCCTCATTTCATACCTTAACATATTTGCCCCCCTCAAATCCTCTGGGCAATCCATCCCCTTGTTAGTCGCGTCTGCCACCTTATCATAGAAAGCAAATATTTTGGGCTGCTGCTTGCCGTTTCCTCTATAATATAGTGAGGTGGGGTTGATGTTGAGGCGGCACATTCTGGGCATCGCTCCCAATCTGGAAAGGTAGGCCGCCACATCGTACCTCATTATAAAGTTATTGCCAAATTCTAAACCCGTCACCTTTGCATCTCCTATTTGAAAGTGTAGGGCATCACCTAACTTTTCAAGTGCTTGGGCTGTTGTGTGTCTATCCAGAGGGTAAACGTTACTCCCATTATGCAGGAATTTGGCTAAACTCCCCACTATTGACACACCACCAATAAAAACGGCAACTCTTAACCCTCCCAAACTCCCAAAGGTTTTAACCTCCCCTGTTCTTTGGTTTACTTGGGTGTTAGCCTCATCCAACAAGTTGACTATAGAGGGGAATTGTTCCCCCACTATAGCCCTGTCAATCCAGAATTTAACTTTGTCATACATAATAACGTTACCAATTTTTGCCCACAAATTACATATCGTTTTCACCTGTGGCCTGTCCTCTTATTAGTTCTAAGGTCTTGTTAAAACCGCCCATTTGCAACTGTTTGCAATAGCCGCTAATAATCGGTTTGGCGTGTGGTAATATAATCATTTCTATACAGGTGGGAATAACGTTATTTGGGTCTTGGCCGTCACCGTGTATGATGAACAAAAAGCCATCATCCTTGCAGGTGTAAAAGGGATTAGGCTTATTGTCATTGCTGTAGGTGGGTCTATCCAGAGGGTAGCCGTATGCAAAGCCGCTTAATTTACCATCCACAAAAAACTCTTTAAGCCCTGTAAAGTTGAGGCTGTTTTTAGCCTGCAGTCTCATTGCAGGCACGCGCTCACCCTCTTTTAATTTCTCGGTCAAATACATTGATATTTTGCCGTCTCTGCCCCTTAAATGCTCCATAGGTGAGTAGTAACCTGCTTGGGCTACAATCGTGTATCTGGGCGTTTTCCTGCCTCTCTGGGTGGTGTTCACCATCTTGGCATAATATAGGATATTTGGCGCGTTCATCGTGTGCCTCCTTTCTTCATACAGTAAGCCTCTGCCTGTTGGCTTAATTCCTCATCGGTGGCAACCCTGTTGCCCTGTAGCCATTTCTCTAACTCCAGACGGTTGAAATAACACATCTTTCCCATCGGCTTGTAGTGGGGTATCTTCTGCCTCATCGTCAACTTATACAGGTATGATTTTGAAATACCCATATACCTCGCGGCCTCGTCACTTGTCAATACCTCTTTTGTGGTGAAGATAGTATTGGCGGCTATCTCATCCGCCAATACTTTAATGTCGCTGTTGTTCATAATGTTCTTTTATTCTTGCGGGTATAACTACATTCCTATCACATTCAGCACAACAGCGCGCGTCTTCATTCTTTACAACAGGCCACGGGTTATTAGTGTATGGCTCTTTGATTTCCTTGCCACAAATGCAGCATTTTGTTTTTTTTGTCATATTTTTATTTTTTATTGTTTATGTCTGGGGGAGTGTCGGTAAGTCCACGCCCAAACTTTCCCTGCTCGTTCTGGTAGGGCTTACCGATAACCTACCATCATCCAAGCAAGGGCAAAGGTAGGTCAAAAAGGAACACAAAAAAAGTGTTATTTGGTGTCCTTATTGGTGTCACCAAATAACACAATAATCTAACAGTGATACAAAAAAGATATTCAGAAAAGCGCGTCTATCGTTTCATATCCTCTCGGTTTCCCATCACCGTTTTTGTTGTTGGGTAATTGGCTATAGGCTTTACCTAAACGTTGCACTCCAAATAATGTGCTATAGTCTTTATCTGGGAAAACACCATCTTTCAAGAAATGACCCATAAAGTAAGCCAACTGTGCTTTTGTTCCACACCATTTAAGCCCTGTGGCGGTCTTTTCAATCATCCCCTTACCAATAGCCCTCTGGAAGATTTCCACGGCCTCATCGCCCTGTAAATTGATAGGCAAAAGGTCTTTTGTTCCTTGTTCCTGTTGAGGCTCTGGGGCTGCTTGCTGTGGCTTAAAACTGCCCGATTCCCATTCCGCTATAAAGCGACCTAAGTAATAAATAGCCCGTTCCTGCTTGTCACCTTGCAGCCGTTTTTTTGCAGCCTCCACGCAAAGCATATAAAGATGAGGGTACAATATACTTTCATCCTCGGTGTTGATAAACATTGTTAAGCGCGGTTTTCTCCACTCGCTCATAATTTCAACCGCTGCCCTGTTGGTTGAGGCCGCGCCTTTCTCATTCTCAAAGCATCGTCTTATTGTCTCCATCGCGCTGTTAAAGTCCGCTTGCTTGCCTAGCGCGTTAACCATCGTCAATGTCTCAAAGCATAGAGCACGGCAGGCATCCACGCGCTCCATTTCCTCTATTGTTGGGGTTATATATTCTTGTTTCATCTTGGGGGTATTTAGGGGTTAAATTTTCAACTCTGGCAAACTGTTTATTGCATCCTCTTTCAGTTTGTCAACCGCTCTAACATATATCTCAGTAAATTTAAGGGTTGAATGTCCTAACAGGCTGCTCACCACTTTAATATTTGCTCCGTTGCTTAACAGGCTTGTTGCAAAGGAATGTCGGCCACAGTGCCACGTTATATGTTTCTCGATTCCTGCCCGTTTAGTCCACCGTCTAAGGGCTTTTAGGCACATCGTACTACTTGGAAGATGAAATATATAATCGTCTGGGGCATCCTCTCCCTTTGTGCCTATCACCGCCATCAAAGCATCGTTGAGGGGAATAGTCACACCGCTGTTACTACTGTGCTTTTGGGTCTTACTCTGCCTAAAGGTCAAACGCCTGTTTGAATAGTCCACGTTGCTATAGGTGAGGCCGATAATATCACACCATCTTACACCTGCCAAACAGGTGAGGGCAAACGCGCGTCTTATCTCTGGGTTTTCACCGCTGTAGTGTGTCTCAAACAGCCGCGTTAATTCCTCTTGGCTCAATATGTCTTTTGCTAATATATCATCCACTTTGGGGGTGGTGATACCCTTGCACGGGCTTTTGGCAATCACATCATTTTCCACGGCATAGTTTACCATCCTCTTAAACCGCCTGTAATAGGTCTCTGCTCCCTGCCCCCTGTGGTTATCCACGAGATAATCAACAAATTTCTTAACCATCTCTTTGCTCAAATCCTTTGCCTCTATCCTATTGGAAAAACGCGGATATTCCTCTAAAAGAAAACTTTTGAAATTCCTTAACGCGCCCTCTATCACGCGCCTGTCGGCCACGTTTGCATTCTTGGCAAACTCTTGGAAATAGTCCAACAGGTTAACGGTGGCTTTCTTCTTAAGCCTGTAGCCCTCGTTGTTCTCTAATAACTCTTGCCCTTTCTCAAATCTTATTTTCTTTGCAAGGTCTAAGGTCTCTTTGTTCTGCTGTCTCTCAATCGGTGTTCTGGGTGCCTGCCACAAATAAAGGTTTAACCGCTCATTGGCTCGGTCTATTTTCTTGTAGGTATTTCCGCTTTTGCTCACCACCTCACTAAAACCATAATAATATTCCAGATAGAGGCTGTCTCTGCCATCGCTTAAACCTTGCCCCATAAGTTTAGGGTTGCCACCCTCAATTAAATAGGTGTTGTTTGCCCTGTAATTTTTACTCTTTGCCATAGTATAATACTTTTGTTTCCTTTTGTTTGCAAAGATAATACTTTTATCGCCAATAAGCAACCAATAAGCAACTTTTAACACAAAATAGGCGTGTTTTTGTAATCAAGAGAAAAGTAGTATTTTGTAAAGTGCTGATTATCACCGCTTTTTCTTTCTCATATTTTCTCTTAAAATCGC
This sequence comes from Prevotella sp., assembly GCA_017548275.1. Taxonomy (GTDB): domain Bacteria; phylum Bacteroidota; class Bacteroidia; order Bacteroidales; family Bacteroidaceae; genus Prevotella. The sequence continues at coordinate 262,665 of JAFZAH010000040.1, read as the reverse complement.
GGTTAAATTCCCCTATCCACTACGAAAAAATGCTGTAAGTCAACAACTTACAGCATTTTTTTATTGTCAATCAGCAACCTTTACGCAAAATGAAATCTTGCACGTAAATACAATCTAAAGGTTAGATAGGTACGTCTTTTATGTGATTGATTTCAGGTTTTGAACCGATGCTTCCAATGATTGCGATAACGTCAATACGTAACCTTTTATCAATACTTCACGTAATGGTTGATGGCAAGGCGCAGGTTTTGTCTTTTTTTGAAATTAATGGCTTGTTCAGGTTCAATGAATACATTATTTTTTCGAGTTTTCACTTCCACAAACACTATGTCGCTGCCATCAATGGCAATTATGTCAATGTCACGATGCCCAGAGTGCCAGTCCCGATCAAGAATTGTATACCCATTCTCCCGCAGGTACACTTCTGCCACATTCTCGCCCCATCGCCCCAATTCATTATGTGCAGCCATATGATTGTCTTGTTTAATAACAATTGCAAATGTCGTTTCAATTTTTGAAATATGCAAGAAAATATTGACATTTTCATGGTTTTTCTTAACCTCGGTTAAGACTTTTGTCCTCGACGAACTTTTTTCTTCTTCAGGCGAGTTCCTTTTGTGTGGTTTTGAGTATCTTCGCAATCGGACAATTAATAAAGCGAGCAAAAAACATGAACATTCTTATCATTGGAGCCACCTCCGGAATCGGAAAAGCCCTCTTTGAAAACTATGCGACTGACGGTAATCGGGTTGGAATTGTTGGCAGACGGACACATTTGTTGGATGAACTTCGTTGTCAGTATCCTTCAGGTACTTACACTGCTACGGCAGACATCACCAAACAAGACGAGGCTGAACATGCAATTCGCTCAATCAATAAAAAACTCGGGAGTATTGACCTTGCTGTCGTCTGCTCTGGAACGGGCGACCTAAATCCTTCGCTCGAATACGCCATAGAATGCCCAACACTAGACACTAACGTTATGGGTTGGACATTCGTAATGGATATGCTTTTCTGCATTTTCGAGCAGCAAGGTCATGGTCACCTTGTGGCTATAACCTCAGTTGGCGGATTGCGAGGCGAACCAATGACACCCGCTTACAATGCGTCAAAAGCCTACTAAATCAACTATATGGAATCCCTACGTAAGAAAGCGTATATAAACAACAGTCATATTATAGTCACCGACATTCGTCCAGGTCTCGTTGATACGGCAATGGCTAAAGGTGACGGCCTCTTCTGGGTAATGCCTGTCGAAAAGGTTGCCCATCAGATTATCACCGCCATTCGCAGGAAAAAGTCTAAAGCATACGTTACACACCGATGGCACTTTCTCGCTATCATCAACAAGAACCTGCCATTTAGCCTGTATAAACGATTATAAAATAGAAGAAGAGAAAGAAACCTACAGTCAAAACTAGAACAGAAAAAAGAGCATCCGACTACGGATGCTCCTTTTTACTATAGATAGAGTAGGGGATTAGTCTTCCCAATTCTCTTGTGTCTTTCTCACATAACTCTTGTAGCGGAGTTGTGCCATGCGCTGTGCCTCGGCGAAGAGTTCCTCTGCCTCGTTGGGATAAGCCTTCTTGACGGAGAGGTAACGCACCTCGCCCATAAGGAACTCGTGGAAGTTCTCCCAGTTCGGTTCTTTCGAGTCGAGCGAGAAGGGATTCTTGCCTTCCTCGATGAGAGCGGGATTGAAACGCCAGAGATGCCAGTAACCGCACTCGACAGCCTTCTTCTCCTCAGCCTGGCTCTTACCCATACCGCCCTTGGCTTTCAGACCGTGGTTGATACAGGGAGCGTAAGCGATGATGATTGAAGGTCCGTGCCAAGCCTCAGCCTCGCGGATTGCCTTCAAGGTCTGTGCGTGGTCTGCGCCCATGGCAATCTGAGCGACATAGACGTAACCGTAAGTGGTGGCGATCATGCCGAGGTCCTTCTTGCGGATGCGCTTACCCTGAGCAGCGAACTGAGCAATAGCGCCGAGTGGGGTAGCCTTAGAAGCCTGACCGCCAGTGTTAGAGTAAACCTCAGTATCGAGCACGAGGATGTTCACGTCCTCACCAGAAGCGATGACGTGGTCGAGACCGCCGTAACCGATGTCGTAAGAAGCACCGTCACCACCGATAATCCACTGTGAGCGTTTCACCAGATAGTGGTCGAGAGTCTTCAGTTCATTACAGAATTCGCAACCGGCCTCGGCACCTGCAGCGATAGCCTCGCGCAGTTTCGGAGCAATCTCCTTGGTCTTGTCAGCGTCTTCCTTGTTGGCAATCCATTCCTCTGCGAGTGCCTTGAACTCCTCAGGAGCACCTTCAGATGCCTCAGTGAGCAGTTTAGCCACGCGCTCCTTCATCTTCTTGTTACCGAGAGCCATACCGAGACCGAACTCGCAAAAGTCCTCGAACAGAGAGTTGTTGAAGCAAGGACCCTGACCCTTCTCGTTCTTCGTATAAGGTGTTGAAGGAATAGAAGCGGAGTAGATGCTGGAGCAACCTGTTGCGTTGGCAATCATCTGACGGTCGCCGAACAACTGGGAAATCAGTTTCACATAAGGAGTCTCACCGCAACCTGAGCAAGCGCCAGAGAACTCGAACAGCGGCTGTGCGAACTGTGAGTTCTTCACATTGCTGCGGATGTCAACGAGGTGCTGTTTCGAAGGAACCTTCACGAGTTTGTCCCAATCAGCGGCCATCTTCTTCATGTCAGCAGCGTCAGGATTGAACGGTACCATCGTGAGGGCCTTACCCTTCTTCGGATGACCCGGGCAGATGTCGGCGCAGTTGCCGCAACCCAGACAGTCAAGGACTGAAGGTTCAATCACGAAGTGCATACCCTTCATCGTTGCGGGTGCCTTCATTTCAAGAGTGTTCAAACCGTCGAAACCAGCCAATTCCTCGTCGGTCAGTACGAACGGACGGATGGCTGCGTGAGGACAGATATATGCACACTGGTTACACTGGATACAGTTCTCCATGTTCCATGAGGGCACAAATGCCTCCACACCACGTTTCTCATAGGCGGCAGTACCTACCTCCCAAGAACCGTCGGCTGTATCGAACTTCGTGAATGCGCTCACGGGCAGCAGGTCACCAGCCTGGGCGTTGATGGGACGTACGATCTCTTTCACGAATGCGGGAGCATCATCCTCCTTCGCAGCGTCATCGGGCAGGTTTGCCCACTCAGCCTTCACCTCAAACTGCTTGTATTCACCACCACGGTCAACGGCAGCGTAGTTCTTATCGACCACGTCCTGACCTTTTGAACCGTAAGACTTCACGATAGCAGCCTTCATCTTCTCAACAGCCAACTCCACGGGAATCACGCCTGTGATACGGAAGAATGCGCTCTGCAGGATGGTGTTCGTGCGGTTGCCGAGACCAATCTCCTGTGCAATCTTCGTGGCATTGATGGTATAAACGGTGATGTTGTTCTGTGCGAAGTAGCGCTTTACTTTGTTGGGCATGAATTTCTCCAGTTCCTCGCCCTCGAAGATGGTATTCAGCAGGAACGTGCCATCCTTCTGCAATCCGCGTGTCACATCGTACATGTGCAAGTAAGCCTGAACGTGGCATGCCACAAAGTTAGGTGTGGTCACGAGGTATGTGCTGCGGATGGGCGTGTCGCCGAAACGAAGGTGTGAACAGGTAAAACCGCCCGACTTCTTCGAGTCGTAAGAGAAGTATGCTTGACAGTATTTGTCGGTGTTGTCGCCTATAATCTTCACACTGTTCTTATTGGCGCCCACGGTACCGTCAGCACCCAGACCGAAGAATTTAGCCTGGAACATACCTGCGCCGCCGAGTGCGATTTCTTTCACCTCGGGCAGAGAGGTAAAGGTCACGTCATCAACGATACCGATGGTGAAGTGGTTCTTTGGCTCAGGCATAGCGAGGTTGTTGAACACGCTGATGATTTGTGCAGGAGTGGTGTCGTGTGAACCAAGACCATAGCGACCGCCAACAATCAGAGGACGGTCCTCAACGTCGTAGAAGGCATCCTTGACATCAATATACAGGGGTTCGCCAGTGGCTCCGGGCTCCTTCGTGCGGTCAAGCACAGCGATGCGCTTCACACTCTTTGGAACGGCTGCCAACAGGTGCTTCACACTGAACGGACGATAGAGGTGTACGGAAATCATACCCACCTTCTGACCGTTAGCGTTCAGGTAGTCGATAGCCTCGCGGGCGGCATCGGTAGCACTGCCCATAAGTATAATCATGCGGTCGGCATCCTCGGCTCCATAGTAGGAGAAAAGGTGATATTCGCGGCCGGTAATTTTGCTGATTTCACCGAGATATTTCTCAACTACTTCGGGCACACTGTCATAATAGGTGTTGCAAGCCTCGCGGTGTGTGAAGAAGGTCTCGGGGTTCTCTGCTGTACCACGGGTGATAGGACGCTCAGGCGACATGGCGCGGTCGCGGAAACGTTTGATGTACTCTTCGTTTACCAGCGGGCGGATGTCTTCCTGATCCATCAACTCTATCTTGTGATACTCATGAGAGGTACGGAAACCATCGAAGAAATTCACGAATGGAACCATTGTCTCGAGAGAGGCAAGGTGAGCCACGGCGGTGATATCCATCACTTCCTGGACTGAACCCTCGCACAGCATGGCGAAACCGGTCTGGCGGCATGCCATCACATCCTGATGGTCACCGAAGATACACAGAGAGTGTGATGCCAGTGTACGGGCAGAAACGTCGAACACACAGGGAATTAACTCACCGGCAATCTTGTACATGTTAGGAATCATCAGAAGCAAACCCTGAGATGCAGTAAAGGTGGTGGTCAACGCACCAGCCTGCAGTGAACCGTGAACGGCACCTGCGGCACCCGCCTCAGACTGCATTTCCTGAACAGAGACGGTCTGACCCCACAGGTTCTTACGACCGCGGGCAGCCCACTCGTCAACGTGCTCCGCCATAGGCGAAGACGGAGTGATGGGGTAGATAGCGGCTACCTCCGAGAACATATAACTCACATGAGCCGCAGCCTCGTTACCATCACAAGTGATAAATTTCTTTTCTTTTGCCATTTGATTAAAATATAAAAATATAATGTTTTTGAGAATTTCATTTGGTTCTCTTCATAACCTCATAACTTTACAACCTCATATCCTTCTAATACAGGAATCCCAATAACCACAGCGGAATTTGGTTGTCCTTTCCTATTTCTGTGTTATAACGCGCATAAATCGTGTCATTGTTCATGCGTATCTTACTTGTCTTTGTCGCGTCGCAAATACAGAACGGCTGCTGCCCGTCAACGATATAATGACTGTTCTTGTTGGCCTGATTCACCTGATGGTCTTTCCACAGCGAATTGACGAAAAATGTCTCCATCACGTCTTGCTTGTTCACTTTGATGGGGTAGATGGCGTACATCAGGTTTGAGTTGTGCATCATCACTTTCGAGGGTTTTCTCGGAAAATCGTGCCCCACAGGGTAGATGATATTTATCAAGCGTGCGTCGGCCAAGTATTTGATATATGACATCACAGTGGCACGGCTTGTCTCTATGTCTTGCGCCAACTGGCTAATGTTGGGAGCCTTCGGACCGTTTACTGCCAATTGATAGAACAGTTTCTTGATTTTCGTCAGATACTTCAGTTCTATTTGCTTAATCAACAAGATATCCACTTCGGTCATCATGTTCATCGTCTTCAGCAGATTTTCTGAATAATTGCGATGCTCTTGGTAAAACGGATAGAATCCATGATGCAAATAATCCTGGAAATACCTCAAAGGACTGACACGCGGCAATATCTGCTTGATAATATGCTCATGGTCGTTTAAGACCTCCTCCAATGTGTATGCGGGAAAATGGTTGCCGGTTTGAAGATTGAGGAATTCGCGGAATGAAAAGCCGCGAAGGTTATAACTCTTCACGATACCGTTCAATTCAGGGTTCTCCTCTTTCAGGCGCATCACGCTCGAACCCGTAAACACGATTTTCAATCCCGTATATTCATCATAGCAGCGGCGTAACTCCTTGCTCCATTCGGGTTGCTTAAACACCTGGTCTATCAGCAGCACTTTTCCGCCATGATGATAAAACTCTCCGGCGAAATCGGAAATGCCCCGGCCCTGAAAATAAAAATTGTTCATATTGATATACAGGCATTGACGGTCGATTGGACCGAATTTCTCTTTGGCATACTGCAAGAGAAAAGTGGTCTTTCCCACGCCACGGGCACCCTTGATACCTATCATGCGGTCGTTCCAGTCGATTTCATCCATCAAACCACGACGTACGGGAGCATTCACATGCTCTAACAGATAAGTATGAGTGCGGAAAAATGCCTCCATGAATTTTTTTGATTTCTTTTCGGGTCGGTTTCGCTTTCCGGCTTTATGTTGACTAATGCAAAGTTATTGCCTTTATATTTAGACTGCAAAATTACTACTTTTTTCTTGATTTGCCAAGTGTAGTTTGCAATTTATGCTTTTTTTTGTTATTTTTGCATCAAATTCGTATGTGAAGACCTCTTTATCTTGAAGAAGACGTTTACTGCTGTTCCTTTATAAGTGAAAAATGGAATCCAAACCGCAACTTCATATTTTTAATCCGGAGCACGATTTGGCTTTGGCTGCAGGACGTGTGCATTTTAATGCGCCTGCCGCCGCCGTGAAATTACGCGATGCGCTTTGTTTCCTGCCCGCATTTTGGGCGGACAATGGCGATTGGGTGCTCGTTGATGATGTGTGCTGGGCAGAGGAGAAAGCGGCTCCTTTCAGCCAGTGGCTTGCTGATGTCAGGTGGGTTACTCCTGCCATACTCTCCAAATTGCTCAAAGAGGGTGCTGTCGGCAACATCATACCCAACCCATGGGGATGGGATGTAACCGTCCGTGATGAGTTGCGTAAAATGCGTGTGCCCGAGGAGGTGTTACCTGATGATGACTGTTTAGAAAAAATCCGACAATTGTCGGGTAGGATACATACCTATGGGGCGTTACGCGTAATGAATACCGACTTGACTGGTGTCATTGGTGAGGTATTGCCTGTTAATCATGTAGAAGAAATCAAAGAAAAACTGTCGTTATGGCGGAAAATAGTGATGAAAGCACCATGGAGCAGCAGCGGCAGGGGAGTGATGTTTGTGGATGGTTCACTATCGGACTCTCTTATATCTTGGGCTCAACATGTTATTGACAGACAAGGTTATTTGATGGTTGAGAAATTTCTTGACAAGCAACAGGACTTTGCCATGGAGTTTTATGCCTCCGAGAATGGAATGACTGAATACGTGGGATTGTCATTGTTTGATACGCGCAACGCGGCATATGCTGGCAATGTCATCGCGCCTGAGGAGGATAAGATGAAAACCTTGCAACACCTTTTGCCCAAACTACTTTTAGAAGACGTAAAGACATGGCTCTGCCGATATTTGTCTTCTATTCTGGCTGGCAATTATGTAGGTCCACTTGGTGTTGATATGATGGTGGTGAGGGGACCAGAGGGGGGCTTGTTGAATCCATGTGTGGAAATCAATCTCAGGCGAACTATGGGGCATCTCGCTGTGTCGTTGTCTCGTCATAATGATTTAGCCGGATGTCGTTTTGTGATTGACGGGTTCAAGTTCTCAATCCTAGGTAGATAGGTACAAACACGTGTTTTTCACGTTATATATAATATCTGAATACTATACGAATCATATATGATGAAAAAAGTGTTTTTCTTTTTGTTGTTCGGTCTGCCTGTTTCAATGATAGCGCAATACAGGTCGCAAGTTTGGTGCCCAGACAATGGCGATGGCACTTATACCAACCCCGTCATCAATGCCGATTATAGCGACCCTGATGTTTGCGTCGGACCGAGTGGCGAGGATTATTACCTCACAGCGTCTTCTTTTCAATGTGTGCCGGGATTGCCGATACTCCACTCTATAGATCTTGTCAACTGGGAAATCGTCAATCATGCGTTGAAAAATCTCTATGAAGGCGACGACGATTTGTTGAAGCATTTTTCTACACCCCAACATGGCAATGGCGTTTGGGCGCCGAGCATTCGTTTTCACAACGGTGAATACTATATCTATTGGGGCGACCCTGACTATGGCGTGTTTATGGTGAAGACGAAAGACCCTGCAGGCGAGTGGTCAAAACCGCTATGTGTCATACATGGCCAAGGATACATCGACACCACGCCGCTTTGGGATGATAACGGACGCTGTTATCTGGTCAACGCATGGGCTAATAGCCGCTCAAAATTCGCTTCTGTGCTTACTGTCAGAGAAATGTCAGCCGACGGTACCAAGGCCATCGGTCAACCTGTCATCGTTTATGACGGTAACGGAACGGAAAACCGCACATGTGAAGGACCGAAATTCTACAAACGCGATGGTTGGTATTGGATTCTGTGTCCTGCAGGCGGGGTTCCCGATGGTTTCCAGTTGGCGATGCGTTCCAAGTCGCCCTATGGACCTTATGAGGCGAAAAAGGTCCTTTGGCAGGGAAAAACCAACATCAACGGACCTCACCAAGGCGCATGGGTGCATACCAAATATGGTGAGGATTGGTTCATTCATTTTCAGGATAAAGAGTGCTATGGACGTGTCGTACATCTCAATCCCGTCGATTGGTCGTCTGGCTGGCCGATGATGGGAAACAAGGGCGAACCTGTTGTTTCTTTCAAAAAGCCTAAGAGCGCCTCTGACGTAATCGTCAATCCTGTCGAAAGTGATGAGTTCGACCAGTCCGTCATGGGAAAGCAATGGCAATGGCATGCCAATTACGACGAAAAGTTTGGAATGCCTACTGCTTTCGGCACTTTCCGCATTTATAATTATAAACTGAGCGAAGATTTCGTCAATTTCTGGGATGTGCCTAATCTGCTTTTACAGAAAACACCTGCTGATCAATTCTCTGCTACTGCCAAGTTGAGACTAACGTCCAAAGCCGACAACCAAATGGGTGGTATCATCATGATGGGACTCGACTATTCCGCATTGGTCGTAAAAAGGGAAGGGAAGTACTTCCTTTTGCAGCAGATTGTTTGTAAGTCTGCCGATAAGGGGAAATCACAAAATGTCAGAACCTTAGCGACTTTGAAAGCCACTGACAAAGATAAAATCGATTATAAACCTGGCATCCATCTTGATATCTATATGCGTATGGCGGTTGAACAGGGGAAGTGTCGTTTCGCATATAGTATGGACGGGAAAAAATATAAGGAGATTGGTGATGTGTTCACCATGCGTGAAGGAAAGTGGATTGGAGCAAAAATCGGTTTCGTCAGTGTAGAGCCCGCTGGTAACTCTGACCGCGGGTGGGTCGAAGCAGATTGGTTCAGAATCACCAAGTAACCCCATTTGTCATTCCTTTCATCCCGTCATTCCCATTACTCCTATCTACACAAAAACGAGCATGAGAGAACTCATGCTCGTTTTATGTTATTCTAAATCTTAAATCTTAATGGGTATATACCCACCAAACTACGATAAAGATAATTATCGCCAATACACACCCTGTGAAGAAAAGGACAGAACCAAGCATTCTCCTGCGTTTTTGAGAGCGCAGGGCATGTGATTTAAATATGGACGCCGAGTCTCTGTGGTGATGGCGTTTCTTGCCAAAGAGCGAACTAATGCCTTTTTGCTCATGAGAAGAATGCTCATGGCTGTGATGGTCATGAGAATGGTGCTCGTGACTGTGATGGTGATGACTGTGATGCTCATGATGATGATGGTCATGAGAATGGTGCTCATGGCTATGATGTTCATGATTCTCCTTTTGGTCTTGATTCTCATTTTGTTCATGAGAAATCGGTTCAGATTGTTGCTCTTCTTTGGTAGTTTGATAATCGTTATCTGTACTCATCGCGTGTGTTGGATTGGTGGTACCTTATGATAAACTTAAATTCAGACTACAAAATTACGACAAACTATCCGACATTTAGGATAATTTGTCGTAATTATTGTTAAAATGTAATTTTTTTACCGTTTTTATGCGAAAGCAATGGTCAAACCGGCCATCACAATGCTCACCATTGACATCAACTTGATGAGAATGTTCAGACTCGGACCGCTCGTGTCCTTAAACGGGTCACCTACGGTATCGCCTACAATAGTGGCTTTGTGGGCAAATGAACCCTTGCCGCCAAAGTTGCCTTCTTCAACATTCTTTTTCGCATTATCCCAAGCGCCGCCGGCATTTGCCATAAACACGGCGAGCGTGAAACCGCATGTCAGACCGCCGACCAACAGTCCCATCACACCTGCTACGCCGAGCACGATACCTACGATGATGGGGATGGCTATGGCAAGCAATGACGGGAATATCATCTCGTGCTGGGCGGCACGGGTGGAGATTTCCACACATGAGCCATAATCTGGGGTAGCCTTGCCTTCTAAGATACCTTTAATCTCACGGAACTGACGGCGTACTTCCTCCACCATCTTCTGGGCGGCACGACCCACGGCTTCCATCGTCAGACCACAGAACAAGAACGCGGCCATACCACCGATGAAGGCACCCACAAGCACTTTCGGATTCATCAGGTTCACCTGGAAGAACTCCATGAAGTCGGGAATGGTTGCCGTCTCCGGGTCGAACAACTTCTGGGTGAGCGGATGGATGAACTCCTGGCCACTCTCAATGGCTCTGGCCATCGCAATCTTGATTTCCTCAATGTAAGAGGCAAGCAAAGCAAGGGCGGTCAAAGCGGCTGAACCAATGGCGAAACCTTTACCGGTGGCGGCGGTGGTGTTGCCAAGTGCGTCGAGCGCGTCTGTACGGTGGCGGACATCTTCGCCCAATTCGCTCATCTCTGCGTTACCGCCGGCATTATCGGCAATAGGACCATAGGCGTCGGTGGCAAGTGTTATACCCAGTGTGGAAAGCATACCTACTGCGGCAATACCAATGCCATAAAGACCGTTGGCAAGACTTGTTGACGACATGGAAAGGTCGAAGCCGTTAGCGCACATATAACTCATCAAAATAGCCACACCAATGGTGATGACGGGAACGCAAGTTGATATCATACCTGTTCCGATACCCTTAATGATAACTGTGGCTGAGCCGGTAAGACCTGCCTCGGAAATCTTTTGGGTCGGTTTGTATGAGTGCGAGGTGAAATACTCGGTGGCCTGACCGATAATGACACCGGCAGCCAAACCTGTAATCACGGAGAAGGAGAGTCCCAGCCAGTTATCCATTCCCAACAGGTAGAGAATGACAAACGTGGCGGCGGCGATGAGCACTGCCGACACATTCGTGCCTAATGACAGTGATTGCAACAGGTTCTTCATCGTGGCTCCTTCTTTCGTACGTACAAGATAAATACCAAAGATGGACAGGAACACGCCCACGGCGGCAATCAGCATCGGGGCGATGACGGCTTTCAATTGTGTCTCTCCACCGACAGCAGAGAATGCGGCTGCGCCAAGTGCGGCGGTAGAGAGAATCGAACCGCAATAACTCTCATACAGGTCGGCACCCATGCCGGCTACGTCACCCACGTTGTCACCCACGTTATCAGCAATAGTGGCAGGGTTGCGCGGATCGTCCTCAGGAATATCGGCCTCGACTTTACCTACAATGTCGGCGCCTACGTCGGCGGCTTTCGTGTAGATTCCGCCACCCACACAGGCAAACAATGCTTGGGTAGATGCACCCATGCCGAAGGTCAACATCGTGGTGGTGATAGCGATAAGACTCTCATCGGTAAGACCGTTCAAAACGAGGAACCAAATGGCAATGTCGAGCAGACCAAGACCTACCACGGTCAAACCCATCACAGCACCGCTGCGGAATGCTACGCGCAATCCGCCGTCCATACTCTTGCGGGCGGCATTGGCGGTGCGGGCCGAGGCGTATGTGGCGGTCTTCATACCGAAGAATCCGGCCAAGCCAGAGAAGAAACCGCCTGTAAGGAAAGCAAACGGCACCCATGGATTTTGTACGTGCAGCACATATGCCATAAAGGCAAAGAGAGCTGCCAAAACGATAAACACGTAAACCACTACCCGGTACTGTTGTTTCAGATAAGCCATCGCGCCTTTGCGCACGTAAAGGGCTATCTCTTTCATACGGGGTGTTCCTTCATCTTCACGCATCATTTGCTTGAAGAAATACCAGGCCATGCCCAACGCGCATATCGACGCAATGGGAACGAGCCAGAATACCATTGGGATGTTACTCATACGTTAATAAATTGTTAGTTATTGATGATGTAAAATGATAATTCTATGCTTCCGTTTGCAAATTTACAATAATTTGATGAATATAGAAAATTACGGACAATGTTTTTTCGGAACGAAACATAAAAAATGGCGGTAAAGCCTTCAGATGAAAACTTTACCGCCATGAGCGTGCTTAAGAATGGCTATTAAGCCTCCTCAACGGCTGCCTGCGCGGCGGCCAGACGGGCGATGGGCACACGGAAAGGTGAGCAAGAAGCGTAGTTCAAGCCAATCTTAGCGCAGAACTTCACTGAACTGGGCTCACCACCATGCTCACCGCAGATACCGGTGCGCAGTTCGGGACGAACGGCACGGCCTTTCTCCACGGCATACTTCACCAGTTTACCGACACCATTCTGGTCGAGCACCTGGAACGGGTCAACCTTCAGAATCTTCTTGTCCAGATAGACGGGCAGGAACGAAGCGATGTCGTCGCGGCTGTAACCGAAGGTCATCTGGGTCAGGTCGTTGGTACCGAATGAGAAGTACTCAGCCTCGGTGGCAATGCGGTCAGCGGTCAGGGCGGCACGAGGAATCTCAATCATCGTACCAATCTCGAACTCTACCTCAACGCCATACTCGGCAAACACTTCCTTGGCAACGCGCTGGATGATGGCTTTCTGCTGCTGCAACTCGTAGAGAATACCAATCAGCGGAACCATAATCTCGGGTTTTGGATCTTTTCCTTCCTGTTTCAACTCGCAGGCTGCGCTCAAGATGGCGCGGGTCTGCATAGCGGTAATCTCGGGGAAGGTGATGCCAAGACGGCAACCACGGTGACCCAGCATCGGGTTGTTCTCGGCCAGTGAATCCACGCGGCGCTTGATGTCCTCAAGGCTTACACCCATCTCTTTGGCCATAATCTCTTGTCCGGCGAGATCGTGCGGTACGAACTCGTGGAGAGGCGGGTCGAGCAGACGGATGTTTACTGGCAGACCGTCCATGGCTTCCAAAATACCCTTGAAGTCAGCCTTCTGGTAGGGCAACAGTTTTGCCAATGCCTTCTCGCGGCCTTCAGCGTCTTTGGCGAGAATCATCTCACGCATGGCGATAATCTTCTGGTCGTCGAAGAACATGTGCTCGGTACGGGTCAGACCGATACCTTTTGCCCCAAACTCACGTGCAACGCGTGCATCGTGCGGAGTGTCGGCGTTGGTGCGAACCTGCAACTTCGTGTATTTGTCGCAGAGTTCCATCAACTCCTTGAAGTCGCCGCTCAGTTCGGCTGCCTTTGTCGGAACCTCACCTGCGTAAACCTGACCGGTGGTACCGTTCAGAGAGATATAGTCACCCTCTTTGTAAACCACACCATCAATCTCTACGGTCTTAGCGTGATAGTTTACATTCAGGGCACCTACACCCGACACACAGCATTTACCCATACCACGGGCAACAACGGCTGCGTGAGAGGTCATTCCGCCACGGGCGGTAAGAATACCCTCGGCACTTGCCATACCGGCAAGGTCCTCAGGAGAGGTCTCGATACGGACCAGAACCACTCTGTGACCGTCCTCGTGCCAAGCCTGAGCGTCGTCAGCATGGAACACAATCTGACCGCAAGCGGCACCCGGTGATGCGGGAAGACCCTGAGCGATGCACTTCGCAGTGGTCAGCGCTTTCTTGTCGAATACGGGGTGAAGTAACTCGTCGAGTTTCTGAGGCTCGCAACGCAAGATGGCAGTCTTTTCGTCAATCATGCCCTCGTGCAACAGGTCAATGGCGATTTTCACCATGGCTGAACCTGTGCGCTTACCGTTACGGGTCTGGAGGAACCACAATTTGCCCTCCTGAACGGTGAACTCCATGTCCTGCATGTCATGATAGTGGTGCTCCAATTTGTCCTGAATGCCGTTCAACTGAGCATAAATCTCTGGCATAGCCTCTTCCATAGAAGGATATTTGGCTACACGCTCTTCTTCGCTGATACCGGCACGCTCAGCCCAACGCTGGCTGCCCACTTTTGTGATTTGTTGCGGTGTACGGATACCGGCCACCACGTCTTCACCCTGAGCGTTAACAAGATACTCACCGTTGAACTCGTTCACACCGTTAGCGGCGTCACGGCTGAAGCAAACACCCGTTGCAGAGGTGTCGCCCATGTTACCGAATACCATGGCCATCACGCTCACTGCGGTACCCCATTCATCGGGAATGCCTTCCATCTTACGATAGAGGATAGCACGCTCGTTCATCCAACTGCGGAACACAGCGCAGATAGCACCCCACAACTGCTCAATCGGGTCGTTGGGGAAGTCTTTGCCGGTGCGCTCCTTGATGGCTTCCTTAAACAATTTCACCAGTTTCTTCAACTCTTCTACTGACAGGTCCTTGTCAAGTTTCACACCACGCTCGGCTTTCACCTGCTCGATAATCTCCTCAAAGGGGTCGATATCTTCCTTGTTCACGGGCTTCATCTCAAGAACCACATCGCCGTACATCTGCACGAAACGGCGATAGCTGTCATACACAAAGTGGGGGTTGTTGGTCTTCTTCACCATGCCCTCGGCCACCTCGTCGTTCAAACCGAGGTTCAGGATGGTGTCCATCATGCCGGGCATGGAAGCGCGGGCACCCGAACGGACAGACACAAGAAGAGGATTCTCCTTGTCGCCGAACTTCGAGTTCATCAGCACTTCAATATGCTTCACGGCGGCCATCACGTCGTCGTTCAGCAATTCCATGATCTTCTGCTGGCCTACTTCGTAGTATTCGTTGCAGCAGTCGGTGGTGATGGTGAAACCTGGAGGAACGGGCACACCAATAAGGTTCATCTCGGCAAGGTTGGCACCTTTACCGCCCAGTTCCGCACGCATTTTAGCATTACCTTCGGCTTTACCGTTGCCGAAGAGGTAAACTCTTTTTTCGCTCATAATTGGATGATGTTTTCAATAAGATTAGAATAAAAATATATAGGTGCAAATTTACATCAAAATCCGCAATTAACCAAACCTTTTACAGAAAAAATACAAAACCGACATGACATTTAATATCTTTTTACGCCCTTTTTTAATTCTTGAGTTATTATGTTCTAGAGATTTTAATTGCTTTTTTTCGCTTTCTGTCGCATTTTTTACTTTTTTACTTTTTTACTTGTGAAAAAAATCGTATTTTTGTGCCACATTATTCTATATATGGGAAGAAAAAAGAAACCGTTGCCAGTGTTCGAGCATGTTACCATCACGGATTGTGCCGCTGAGGGGAAATCGCTCGTTCGTATCGACGACATGGTGGTTTTCGTGCCGTTTTGTGTGCCGGGCGATGTGGTCGATTTACAGGTGCGGAAGAAAAAACATAGTTATTGCGAGGCGGAGGTGATTCATTTTCATGAATACAGCCCCGTGCGCGAAGTGCCCATGTGTGAGCATTTCGGTATTTGCGGTGGCTGTAAGTGGCAAAACTTGCCTTATCCCGAGCAACTCAAGATGAAACAACAGCAGGTGCATGACCAGTTGACACGAATCGGTAAAATAGAACTGCCGGAGTTTCGTCCCATTCTCGGCTCGGTGAAAACATCGGAATACCGAAATAAACTGGAATTCGGATGCTCCAACCGCCGTTGGTTGACCCGTGAGGAAGTGAACCGAGAAGGCGAGATAACCGACAAGAATGCCATCGGATTCCATATCACCGGTGCGTTCGACAAGATTTATCCCATTGAGAAATGCTGGCTCATGGACGATTTGCACAACCAGATACGCAATGCCATACGTGATTATGCGTTGCAGTCGGGCATGACCTTCTTCGACCTACGCGCTCAGGTGGGACTGTTGCGCGACATCATGATACGCAATTCCAATACAGGCGAATGGATGGTGCTCGTGCAGTTCCATTACGATGAGCCCGATGATGAGAAACGTGCCGAAGGCCTTCTCCGGCATCTCGCAGAACAGTTCCCGCAAATCACCTCTCTCCTCTATGTCGATAACCAGAAGTGCAATGACACCTTTGGCGATTTGGATATACAGGTGTTCAAAGGCAATGACCATATTTTTGAGACGATGGAGGACCTGCGTTTCAAGGTGGGACCGAAGAGTTTCTATCAGACCAATACCGACCAGGCGTACCATCTCTATTCCGTGGCGAGAGAGTTTGCCGGCCTCACAGGCGATGAGTTGGTCTATGACCTTTATACCGGCACCGGTACCATCGCCAATTTCGTCAGCCGTGAGGCGCGTCAGGTCATCGGCATTGAATATGTGCCCGAGGCGATTGAGGACGCCCGTGTCAACTCGCAAATCAACGGCATCGACAACACGCTATTCTACGCCGGCGATATGAAAGACATCTTGAATGATGAATTCATTGCGCAGCACGGACGACCCGATGTGATTATCACCGACCCGCCACGTGCCGGCATGCATGCCGATGTGGTGAACACCATCATCAATGCGGCACCCCGACGTATCGTGTATGTCAGTTGCAACCCTGCCACCCAGGCGCGCGATTTGCAGATGCTCGACCCGCATTACAAGGTGACGGAAGTGCAACCCGTGGACATGTTCCCCCATACACCCCATGTGGAGAATGTGGTGCTCTTGGAGTTAAGACAACCTAAACAATAAACAACAAAAATCAGATATATTATGAAAATAAAACTGTTTTCTCCTCAGGCAATCTTCGAACTTGGAAAACGCTCTGGACAGGAAGATGCTATCTTCCCCGCTATGGGAGCGGCTTCTGATTTGGATAGTCTCTACATCGTATGCGACGGCATGGGAGGCCATGAAAAGGGCGAAGTGGCCAGTTCTACTGTGGTTAACGCCATGGCTGAGTTCTTGTTCCAAAACACGTCACCTGAAGAACCGTTGTCTGACGCGCTCTTCAATCAGGCATTGGAATATGCGTATCAGAAATTGGATGCCATAGACAACGGCGACCCTAAAAAACCGGGTACAACGCTCACGTTCCTCTATTTCCACCGTCATGGATGTACTCTGGCGCATATTGGTGACAGCCGCATCTATCACATACGGCCAGAGGAAAGGAAAGTGCTCTATCGCTCGCGCGACCATTCTGTGGTCTATGACTTGTATCTCGCAGGCGAGATTGAGTATGAAGATATGAACAAACAGCCTAACAAGAATGTCATTACCAAAGCCATGATGCCTGGCAAAGACAACCGACAGTTCGCAAATATTGTTCATGTCAGCGACATCAAGCCCGATGACTATTTTTATCTCTGCACCGACGGCATGCTTGAAATGATGGGCGACAGCGAGATTGTTGACATTCTCGCCGACAACATCTCTGATGAGCAGAAGCGCCAGAGACTCATTGAGGCTACGAAAGACAACAAAGACAATCATTCGGCATATCTTATCCATATCGATGAGGTGACTGTCGAGAGATATGACAAGAACCTGCCTGACAATGAGGTTGAGATGATGGCCAAATCAAAGAGAAGGGTGGTTGACGAGGACGATACTGTCGTGCAGATGCCGGGTGCCCCGACCGTTGTTGCGACGGGTACTCAGGCGAAACGTGTACCGCAGCAACAACATCCTTACAACGCTCAGCAACCCCTACAGACTCAGCAGGCTCCGGAGGAGCGTCATTTCACTAAAAAGGAACAGACAAAGAACGCTTCTCGCCGTTCGCTGCTGATTCCCATCCTCACCACAGCGGCCTTGTTGATGATTCTCGCTGGTGTGTACTTTACTTGCGGCGGCAAGGATGACAAAAAAGAAGTGTTGAAAGATCCCGTAGAGGAGAATGTGGAGAAAAAAGATTCGGTGAAACATGAAAGAGACACGATGAATATCGCTGGCGGTGAGACGACAACCAGTGCTCTGCCTTCACCTTCTGGCGATTTGCTGACTCCAAAACCAGAGGAGAAGAAACCCGATGAGAAGAAGCCCGAGACCACGGAAACGACTCCCGCTGAAACAAACACCAATTCCAATGGTGTCACTCCTCCCACACATCAACCTGTGACGACTTCCGAACAACCGGCTACTCCTGCCACAACGACAGATTCACCACAACCCGTAACACCACCGGCTACTAATCCTACACCTCCGGCAACGGAGACTCCGGCTCCTGTTCAAGGTCCCAGAAGTGTAATTCCAGATGAATAAGTGTGAAATACGGTCAAATAATAGCCTCAGACTCTTGTCTGGGGCTGTTTTATAACCACAGCATACTCAATTATAGAGATATGTTTGTCAAGTTTGAAAGGTAATTCACGATTTAACAATGAATCATTTGTTTTTGAAAAGAATAGGATTGTTCGTGGCAGTTGCATTCATGGTTGCCTTTTGCTTCTTTTCATGCAGTAAAGACGGTTTGCCGGGAAAGAAGTTTCAAGGGTATTATCATCCGACTGAAAGGATTTCCCTTAAGTTCGAAACAAATTCAAAGGTTGTGGGTGAAATCTCTTCCACAGATTTCGTCGGTAATTTTGCTGACCGGGTATATGGGAATTATGAGTTTTTGAAACCATATATCAAAATTACATGGATGGATGTGGATTCAGATAATGAGGTATATAAAAGCGTCATTTCAAATCCCGATACAATCATGATAAACGAATCATTAGATACAATTAGACTATGGGATGGGAATGATGAGTTCGTTTTACCAAAGTGTCAGTTATATAATATTGACAAAAATGCTTCTGTTTTGGAGCAGATAGGTCAATATTGCAGCCAGTCAATAATTCTGATATTCGTCTTCATCATAAAATATTTCTTTTATATTGTCGCTGCTGTCATTTTTGTATTTGTTGTGAGATGGTGGAAAAAGAAGAGAAAGTAAATGCTGCGCGAATGGGCAATGATTTCGTGGGTTTCAGCAACCAGCACGTATTGACACAGACAAGTTCTTGGGCATAAATGATGATTGTCAGGAGACGTGAAAAAAATAAACAATATCTTTTGGCGTTGTCTATGAAAAAGAGTATTTTTGCAAACGATTTAATCAATGTATCAATAAGAAATATGAAAAAAGGAATAATCATTGCATCTGCTTTTTTTGCCTTGTTTTTATGCTCATGCCATAAAAACAGCACGGAGAAACAAACCTCTGAACCGCAAACGGAAGAAACAAAAGACTCTCTTGGAACTGTGCGTGACTCTTTAAATAAGGATGGCATAGATGCGTCAGAAGCGATAGAAAAATCTAACGCCGCAGAGAGTAAAATAACGAAAGATATGGCATATGAAGGCGTCAACAACTATTGCCATAGCACATACGACTGGAGCATTGCAGAAAAGAATCCTTCCATTATGTATGTAACGATGGGAGAAGAGACGGAATCTGAGTATGAAGTGATTTTCCGCAGTTATACAGGTGCATTTGTGTATTTTTATGTCGATAAAGCAAGTGGCAAAACTCGATTGGTAGAATATGTTCCGACGCTTGATGTTAAAAGCGAAGCGGGAACAATCGAATTATTTGATTACATAGAAAAGAAATAATAAGCAACATTTTGAGGTTATAAGATACCCGCCTTGACCCTCCCAAAGGTGGGAATGGTTGGTACACATCTGTCACTTCAAGACGTTTTTGTATAACGACTAAAAAACTCTAATGACGAATCTTTCGATTCCGATAGTTGAGTCAATTATAAAAAAGAAATGTTTTCGTCGGTATCGATTGCCTAATTGACGGGCGTCGATACCGGCGAAATCTTTTTTTATGGAGTCTGTCATGAAATCACCGGTATTCATGACGGAGAAATATTACTTGATATATTTAACTTTCGAGCCGTCGCGAGGTTTGGCTGCAGGCTGTTCATCGGATACCCCACGGCGATAATGTAGTTCAATTTGTAGTCAGTTGGTATGTCGAGGCGTTCAAGGAAGAACTTGGTATCGCACTTTACAAGTAACTCCAGTTTCTCATGCTCAACTGTATTGTCTCTTTGTGGGTTATTCCATTCGTCCCCATTTGAGTTCCTCTCCTTCTTTGTTGTACTGTTTCCTCTTACCTACAGGCGGTTCTTTCAGGGTAATCTTTACTACGGCTGTTCGTTCGAGACTACGTGTGACAGCATCATCAAAAGCGTCCATGTGGTGGGGAAGGAAGCGTAAGCAGATGGCTCTCAAAGCAACAATCTTTTCATCGCGATCTGTCACAATCTCCGCATGTCCGATGGCAGTCGCGGATTTGTATTGTAAGGTAAAACTTCCGTCTTTCGGACCGACGATAGGAGCACATTTGGTGACGGCGGATAGAAACACAGTCGGGTTATGTTTGATGCACTCTAATTTGTCTCCTTCCAAAGCACAGTGGAAATAAAATGTTTTCTCGTCAGTTCTTGCCAATGACAAGGGTAACCCGTATGGGGTCCCGTCTGGGCGTGTCATGCTGACTGTCACGTATGGTGCCTTGTCAAACACTTCCAATGCGAAGGCCGCATCCATTTCTCTGCTTGCTTTTCTCATAAGTTTCTGATAAACTGATTTCACCGTTGTAAAGTTACACATTTTTTGTCAATTGTCACCCCAATCGATAAAGAAAACGATTTTATCACATTTCTTTAATCTTCTTGCCCTCATAATAGGGGATGAAAAATGGGGTGGGGGGATTTCCCCCTAAATGATAGGGTAAACCACACCCTGTTTTAGGGAAAAGATATTGTGAGGGTCTATTCTAGTCCCTATCTTTGCACCAGAGATAAGAAATAAATAAGTTCAACCCTTTAATAATTACGATTATGAAACGCTATATACTTTTACTCGTCACAGC
The DNA here is from genome assembly GCA_017548275.1 of Prevotella sp. Taxonomy (GTDB): domain Bacteria; phylum Bacteroidota; class Bacteroidia; order Bacteroidales; family Bacteroidaceae; genus Prevotella. Next base: position 241,776 of record JAFZAH010000040.1, on the reverse strand, counting down.
ACTTGTTTTCGCTGTCTCGGCAAATGCTGCCGGAAATGTCAGACCTCGTCATGGTGAATACTTCTACCATAACCACTCCCTCAGATTTGTGAGGTTTGCACCGCGTACCTGCCCCGAATGTGCACGTATCGCTCATATGCATCATGTGCGTCATCATGCACCCGTTCCCCCTCATCATCATGCTCCCGTTCCTCCTCGTCATCATGCACCGGCTCCCGCCCCTCGTCATCATGCACCGGCACCGGCACCTGGTCATCACAAAGGAATGGCTCACAACAATAAGCATCACGCAAGACGATAATCACACAATTATATATACTCTCAATCAACACAACCAAATTTAATTATCAACACACAGGCTTACTAAACTCTATATATGATCATCTCTGTAGACGCCAAATGCGAGGTGGAACGTATGAGTCCACCTCGCATTGGCGTTTGTATCTGTAAATATAGGTCTAACCGTTTATCCGCTTGATTGCTGATTAACTCACATACTCCTGCCAACTTTTCACAGGGATGTCTTCAAGCTTCATCGCACAGAATGCTTCGATAAACGCTTTTGCAAGTCTCACGTTTGTCATCAACGGAATATTGTGGTCGATGGCACCACGGCGGATGCGGTAACCGTTGGTCAATTCACGTTTGCTGTGATTCTTTGGCACATTGATAATCAGGTCGAATTGATGGGCGGCAATCATGTCCATCACATTGTTTTCGCCTTCTTCATCAGGCCAACTGACCATCGTAGCCTTGACACCATTCTCATTGAGGAATTTCGCAGTGCCGGCAGTAGCGTAAATCTGATAACCTTTCTGAACCATCATGCGGCTCGGCTCCAGCAAGTCAACCTTGCCTTTAACTCCGCCTGAGGAAATGAGCACATTCTTCTTCGGGAGTCGGTAGCCGGTGGCTATCAATGCGTTCAGCATTGCTTCATTCAAATCGTCGCCCAGACAACCTACTTCACCCGTTGATGACATATCCACGCCAAGTACCGGGTCGGCGTTCTGCAAACGTGCGAATGAGAACTGTGAGGCTTTCACACCGATGCGGTCGATGTCGAACTCACTCCTGTCAGGATGGGTATAAGGCGCATCGAGCATGATACGAGTAGCAGTCTCGATGAAGTTGCGTTTCAAAATCTTACTCACAAACGGGAAGGAGCGCGAGGCACGGAGGTTACATTCGATAACACGCACCTGACGTGATTTGGCAAGGAACTGGATGTTGAAAGGTCCGCTGATATTCAGTTCTTTCGCTATCTTACGTGCTATCTTCTTAATCTGGCGGATGGTGGAGAAATAAATGTGCTGTGCGGGGAAGACCATCGTGGCGTCACCGGAGTGGACACCTGCATATTCGATATGCTCGGAGATGGCGTATTCTACCACTTCGCCCTTGTCGGCTACTGCGTCAAATTCTATCTCTTTCGTGTCTTGCATGAACTGTGAGACGACAACAGGGTAATCCTTGCTCACCTCCGTGGCCATCTTCAAGAAACGTTCCAATTCCTCATAACTGTAGCACACGTTCATCGCGGCGCCTGAGAGCACGTAGGACGGACGTACCAAGACGGGGAATCCCACTTTCTCGACAAACTCTTTGATGTCGTCGAGCGATGTCAGTGCGCGCCAGGCAGGTTGGTCAATGCCCAACTTGTCGAGCATGGCAGAGAACTTGTCGCGGTTTTCCGCACGGTCGATATTGACTGGTGAGGTTCCCAAGACAGGCACTCCTTGCAGATGTAGTTTCATCGCAAGGTTGTTGGGTATCTGACCGCCCACGCTCACAATCACGCCGCGGGGCTGCTCCAAGTCTATCACGTCGAGCACACGTTCCAATGACAACTCGTCAAAGTACAGACGGTCGCACATGTCGTAATCGGTCGAAACCGTCTCTGGGTTGTAGTTAATCATGATGGATTTGTAACCCAACTTGCGGGCGGTATTGATAGCGTTCACTGAACACCAGTCAAACTCTACCGACGAACCGATGCGATAGGCGCCGGAACCCAGTACAACCACCGATTTCTCGTTCTTATAATAATTGATGTCATGACCTGCTGCGGCATATGTGATGTACAAGTAATTGGTCAATTCGGGATGCTCGCTGGCCACGGTGTTGATGCGTTTCACGGAGGGCAGGATGCCACGCAGTTTGCGTTGGCGGCGCACCTCCAGATTTTCCTTTACCATATTGCCTTTCTCGGGTTTCAATACGAAACGGGCTATTTGGAAATCACTGAAACCGGCGATTTTTACTTCACGGAGGAATTCGTCGCTCAAATCCTCTAAGCGGTTGTATTTCTGTAACTCATGCTTCAAATCTACAATGTGCTTCAGGCGCTCCAGGAACCAGACGTCTATCTTGGTCAACTCCTCAATACGTTCTACGCTGTAACCTTCTTCCAATGCCTGGGCGATGGCAAATATGCGCAAATCGGTCGGGTTGGCCAATTCCTCGTCTAAGTTGTCAAAGCGAGTGTGGTCGTTACCAACAAATCCGTGCATGCCCTGACCGATCATGCGCAGACCTTTCTGCATCATCTCTTCGAAAGAGCGGCCGATAGACATGATTTCACCTACAGATTTCATCGACGAACCTATCTGGCGGCTGACCCCGGCAAATTTGGTCAAATCCCAACGTGGAATCTTACAAATCATATAGTCCAGTTGTGGTGCCACATAGGCGGAGTTTGGCGTGCCCATCTCACCAATCTGATCCAAGGTGTAACCCAAGGCGATTTTTGCGGCTACAAAAGCAAGAGGATAACCGGTGGCTTTTGAAGCAAGGGCAGACGAACGGCTCAGACGGGCGTTCACCTCAATGATGCGGTAGTCATTGGTCTCGGCGTTGAAGGCGAACTGGATATTACATTCACCCACGATGTTCAGGTGGCGAACACACTTGATAGACAACTCTTGCAGCATTTTCACCTGTTCATCGGTCAACGAGCAAGTGGGGGCTACGACTATCGATTCACCGGTATGGATGCCCAGCGGGTCGAAATTTTCCATTGAGGCAACAGTGAAGCAATGGTCGTTGGCGTCGCGAATCACCTCAAACTCTATCTCCTTCCAACCTTTCAGCGATTCTTCCACAAGAATCTGAGGCGCGAAGGTAAAAGCACTCTCAGCCAGTTCTATGAATTTCTTTTCGTCGGGGCAGATGCCTGAACCCAAACCGCCTAATGCATAGGCTGAGCGAATCATGATGGGGAAACCGATACGGCGGGCAGCGGCAAGAGCGTCTTCCATCGTCTCTACTGCCTGACTCACAGGGGTTTTAAGTGCGGCCTGATCCAGTTTCTTAACAAACAGGTCGCGGTCTTCTGTGTCCATGATGGCTTCTACTGATGTGCCCAACACGCTCACTCCGTATTTTGACAAGGTACCATTCAGGTGAAGTTCGGTGCCGCAGTTCAATGCCGTTTGTCCTCCAAAAGCAAGAAGAATGCCGTCAGGGCGTTCTTTCTTGATGATTTCTGTCACGAAATGTGTCGTCACAGGTTGGAAATACACTTTGTCGGCAATGCCTTCAGATGTCTGGATTGTTGCGATGTTCGGATTGACCAGAACCGAGGAAATACCTTCTTCACGTAAGGCTTTCAGGGCCTGAGAACCCGAATAGTCAAACTCTCCTGCTTGTCCGATTTTCAATGCGCCGGAACCAAGTACCAGCACTTTGCTCAATTTTTTTGTCATGGTTTGGGTGTTTTTTTTTTAGGACGCCCGTTTTGGGCGCCCCTCTTGCAAATCGACTGCAAAATTACAAAAAATCTGATAAAATGTAATAATAACACTCTTTTTTTATACTTCTTTTTCACTCATTCTAACATATATTTGCCGTTTACGTATATTTTATGTATTTTTGCATGGTTTTAATGGGTATTTCTATGAATTTAAAGGAATCCGTTGTCATAAACAATCTGTCTATCGGGTATAAAAGCCATCATAATAATAAAGTGGTGGCAAAGGATATGAATGCCTCGTTGAAGGCCGGTCAGATGACGTGCCTCATCGGAACCAATGGTGCAGGAAAGTCGACGCTCATGCGAACGATTGCTGCTTTTCAAAAGCCGCTGGAGGGCACAGTCCGTTTGTTGGGAAAAGATATGACGGAATATTCTGACACCCAACTCGCACGGCTCATTGGTGTTGTGCTCACCGAAAAGGTGGATGTCACCAATATGACGGTCACTGAGATGGTAGGACTTGGCCGTTCGCCTTATACTGGATTCTGGGGAACGCTCTCGGCTGAGGATAAAGAGGTCGTCCGTGAGTCGATAGAAATGGTCGGCATAGATTATCTTGCTTCAAGAATGATTCAGACGTTGAGCGATGGTGAAAGGCAAAAAGTAATGATTGCCAAAGCATTAGCGCAGCAGACTCAAGTAATACTTTTAGATGAGCCGACAGCATTCTTAGACTATCCGTCTAAGGTTGAGGTCATGCAACTGCTCAAAAGATTGACACGACAAGCGGAGAAAACCATTCTGCTCTCAACCCATGATTTGGAATTGGCGTTGCAAATGGCTGACACCTTATGGCTGATGGATAAGGAGAGCGGACTCCACATAGGCTCGCCTCACGAGTTAGCCGAGAAGGGATTCCTTTCTTCTTTGATTGAGCGCGAAGGTATTATGTTCGACAAAAACGCACTAACCATCACTGTCAGTTAAGATAATTGATTGTCTTTATACCTCTCTATCTCCCTATAAATCCTCATTGTTGTCTAATTACCAAAAACTCTATTGACCTTATGAAACCTTACCAACAAATCTTTAAAATCGTTCTCCCGTGTTTCTTTTTCTTTTTTATGGCATCTTGTGGCGGGCAGAAATGGTCAGAGCATCAAGTTGATTCCTTTATGCTTGTTGAACAGAGCGGAGGGGCCACTTTAGGCTATTCTCCTACTTCTGGCGTTCAATTGTTAACCGTTGATGGATATGCCTTCAAAGACCTGAACCGTAATGACTCGCTAGATGCTTATGAGGACTGGCGTCTTACACCACAAGAACGTGCTGCTGATTTGGCGGCACAACTCTCCATTGAAGAGATTGCCGGATTGATGCTTTATAGCAGTCATCAATCGGTGCCTATGAAAGAGGGAATGGGCTTTGGCGCTTCCATGTACAACGGAAAACCGTTTGACGAGAGTGGCGCTAAACCTTCTGACTTGTCTGATGACCAGAAAAAGTTTCTGGGTGAAGACCACCTTCGTGCTGTATTGATGACCAATGTGGAAAGTCCGGAGGTGGCTGCAGTATGGAACAACAATATGCAAGCGTTTGTTGAAGGACTTGACCATGGTATTCCCGCAAATACCAGTTCTGATCCGCGACATGAGGCAAAGGCCACCGCAGAATTCAATGCTGGTGCCGGAGGACAAATCTCGCTTTGGCCCACTTCTCTGGGATTGGCTGCCACATTCGACCCGCAATTGGTGTACCGTTTTGGTGAGATTGCTTCTGAGGAATATCGCGCGTTGGGCATTGCCACCGCTTTGTCACCTCAAGTGGACATCGCTACCGAGCCGCGTTGGTTCCGTTTCAACGGCACCTTCGGAGAGGACCCGCAACTCTCTACAGATATGGCTCGTGCCTATTGCGACGCTTTTCAGACCACTCCTGAGACAAAAGGGTGGGGAAATAAAAGCGTCAATGCAATGGTGAAGCACTGGTATGGCTATGGGGCACAAGAGGGTGGAAGAGACTCTCACTTTGCCTCAGGAAAGTATGCCATTTATCCCGGCAATAATTTGGCCGCGCACAAACGCTCCTTTGTGGAGGGTGCATTCCATCTTGATGGAGGAACCCGGATGGCTTCGGCTGTAATGCCTATATATAGTATCTTGTGGAATCAGGATCCCTCAGGCGAGAATGTGGGAGGCAGTTATAGCAAATGGATGATTGAACAACAACTTAGACAAGAGGCGAAGTTTGAAGGTGTTGTATGTACTGACTGGGGTATCACCAAGGACATGAAGGTGCTCGACAGTCCTGTCGGAGGCAAGCCTTGGGGTGTGGAGCATTTATCGGAAGCAGAGCGACACTACAAAATTCTTCAGGCAGGTGTTGACCAGTTTGGTGGAAACAACGAAATCGGACCTGTTATTGAGGCTTATCAAATGTGGAGCGAGAACATGGGCGAGGAGAGTGCCCGGGAGCGTTTTGAATTATCTGCTCGTAGGTTGTTGCTCAATATGTTCCGAGTCGGATTGTTCGAAAACCCATATCTTGACCCTGACGAAACAAAGAGAATTGTGGGCAACTCAGACTTTATGAAGGAGGGATATGAGGCGCAATTGAAGTCGGTCGTGATGTTGAAGAACCATGCCAATGTCCTTCCACTAAAGGACAAAAAGAAAGTGTATGTGCCAAAACGACATTTCCCGGCTATTCCCGGTATGTGGGGAGGTATTTCTGAGGATAAGACTGAGGAACCTGTTGATTTGGCTTTGGTGAAGAAATATTTCGAGGTGGTGGAGCAGCCGGAACAAGCCGATTTCGCCATTTGCCTGATTCAGGAACCAAGCACGGGCGTAGGTTATAGCACTGCCGATGTAAAAAGAGGCGGCAACGGCTACATGCCTCTTAGTTTGCAATATGAAGACTACACGGCTACAGACGCCCGTGCCGTGAGTATAGCCGGTGGTGACCCGATGGAGAAAACCGCCAACCGTAGTTTCAAAGGGAAGACCATAAAAACGTATAACCGTGATGACATGCTCATGGTGGCAGACACTAAAAAAGCGATGGCCGGAAAACCCGTGATTGTAATCGTGGAAACGGGCCGTCCTTTCGTCCTGTCGGAGATTGAACCATTTGCCGATGTCATTCTTCTCTCTTTCAACGTGCAGCATCAGGCCCTGCTCGACATCATCAGTGGAAAGATTGAACCATCGGCTCTGTTGCCTATGCAGATGCCTGCCAACATGAAGACCGTGGAGGAACAATTGGAGGATGTGCCACGTGACATGCAATGCTACCAAGATGCCGACGGTCATTCTTACGACTTCGCATTCGGTATGAATTGGAGTGGCGTCATCAATGATGAACGGGTTAAGAAATACAAATAAAAGAAATCAACAATGTAAATTCTCTCGTTTGGGTTTAATCCGTTTTCTATTGAGATACAAAAAAGCACCTCACTAGTGTGGGGTGCTTTTTATATGATTGTGATACTTGACCTATTTCATTCTTTCTGCCTGTTGAATCATATTTACATTGTTCTGCTCTAATGGGGTCAGTTTTACATTGCGTGAAACAGGACGATACCAACTCTGTTTTAGGAAATAATTGCGCATATCTGCTTCGTTAAATATATAGCCATGACGAGCATAAATCTCGTTGCGCATAATACGCAAATCATTTTTGGTAAAGCCGTTTAATTCTTGCGGTGAGTTGATCCGTTCTGAAGACGCCCAATCAAACCTTCCCTGTCCTTTGGCATAGAAGGTGCTGGGGGCATCGGCCTGCGGTTGCTCGGGTTTGGGCTGTTGGGTGACGGGTTCCTGTTTGTCCTTCTTCTTGTTGTCAGGCCCATTGAACTTGCTGACGTTTTCTTCGTCGTCTATTATTATTTTGTTGTCTTTTTCTTTTTTAGCATCAATTTTATCATCCTCGTCATCAATATTCAAGTCATCTTCATCACTGCCTTTTTTGTTGTCATCGGCATCAACGCTAGTGTTGCCAGATTTGTTGTCATCTTTATCTGTAGTGGTAGTAGTGGTAGTTGTGCTTGAAGATGAACTGTTGCCTTTATCTTTCAAAACGAACTCGTAAAGTGCCCATCCGCCACCGCCTAACAGGGCTGCGATCAACAATCCTAATACAATCCAAAGGCCGGTCTTGCTCTTCTTCTTCGGCTCCAAAACCTGCTGATAGGGGTCGGGTTGCTGGTATTGGGGCTGTTGGGCTCCCTGCTGAGGTCCAGGAACACCGTATGGCATTTGTTGCTGCTGGTCATATTGAGGCTGAGGACCGTATGGTTGCTGCTGTGCCTCGTATTGCGGAGCATAAGGTTGTTGCGGAGCCTCGTACTGTGGAGCATAAGGTTGCTGCGGTGCTTCATATTGAGGCTGTTGCACAGGCGGTTCATATTGTGGCTGCTGTGGTGCCTCGTATTGAGGAGCGTATGGCTGTTGAGGTGCTTCATATTGGGGTTGCACAGGCGGTTCATACTGTGGCTGTTGCGGAGCCTCATATTGTGGAGCCTCGTATTGCGGCTGTTGCGGAGCCTCATATTGTGGAGCCTCGTATTGCGGCTGTTGCGGAGCCTCATACTGTGGTGCCTCGTATTGCGGCTGCTGTGGTGCCTCATACTGCGGAGCCTCGTATTGCGGCTGCTGTGGAGTCTCATACTGTGGAGCCTCGTATTGCGGCTGTTGCGGAGCCTCATACTGTGGAGCCTCGTATTGTGGCTGCTGCGGTGCCTCATACTGCGGAGCCTCGTATTGCGGCTGCTGTGGAGCCTCATACTGAGGAGGCTCATATTGTGGCTGTTGTGGAGCCTCATACTGCGGAGCCTCATACTGTGGGGCTGCCATTAAATTCGCACCACATTCAGGGCAGAATTTTACCCCGTCTGCGATTTCATGGTTACAGAATCTACATCTCATGATAGTTCCTTTCTTGTTATTTGTGATACATGCTTAATTTAGTCTGCTTCGATTTGATAGTTTTTGCAAAAATAATCTATTTTTTTCATAAGCCAAAGAAAAACAGTGTTTTTATTTTGCTCTTTCTGAAAAATGTGCTATTTTTGGGGCATGAATGAAAGCAAAACGCCTCAATCTTTACTCATTGAGAGCGAACAAAATCATGATAGACAACTTGTTAACGACATAATAGAGGAGTCTGAAGACACTTCTCCATGGTATGCGTTGCGTCTGTTCGGATGCAGACAACCCGCAGTGGAGGAGTATTTTAAAGACAACGGGATGGAGTGTTTTGTTCCTCGCAGAATGGTGGATTATGAAGACCGTTCCGGACGTTTGCGCCATGAAGTGCGACCAGTAGTTACCAATCTCTTGTTTGTAAAAAAAACTGTCACCACGGCACAAATGACTGAATTGGTGCAAAATTCGCGTTTCCAATTGCTCGTCATCAGAAAAGAGAAAGGCAGCAGAGATTATAGCGAAATTCCTGCTAAGCAAATGTTGGAATTTCGCATGATGTGCGATCCCGATAAGGCGGAAGGTATCTTCTTGACTGCAGAGGAGGCCCAACTTAAACCTGGAGATCCCGTAGAGGTACATTTCGGGCCGCTGAAAGGACTAACAGGCCGACTGGTGCGACAACACAAAAAATATTACCTGCTCAAGGAAGTGACAGGTTTAGGGGTGATGGTACGGGTCACACGCTGGTGCTGCCGCCCCGTCTCCCCCAAATGATGACGGTTCATAAAAACTATAAGGGACAATTGTCTTTTACTTCTTTTACATCCCATTTCTAAAACTCGCTTGTAAAGTGGAAACGGATGTGTTTGAAGTCTTCCTGTGCCATAGACAGAACATATCCTGAGTCGGCCAAGAACACGTCTCGTCCTTCACGGTCTTTGGCCATATATTGGTACTTGCGTTTCTTGAAGTTCTCCAATTCTTTGTCATCGTCACTTTCTATCCAACATGCCTTATGCAGGTGGACGGGTTCCCAACGACATTTCGCGTTATACTCATTCTCCAGACGGTACTGGATTACTTCAAACTGCAATTGACCAACTGTTCCGATAATCTTTCGCCCGTTAAACTGATTGACAAACAATTGCGCGACACCTTCGTCCATCAATTGTTCAATACCTTTGGCCAACTGTTTCGAACGCATCGGGTCATCGTTTTCGATATATTTGAACATCTCAGGCGAAAACGAGGGCAAACCGCGGAAGTGGATATGTTCGCCTTCGGTCAATGTGTCACCTATTTTAAATATACCATTGTCAGGCAAACCTACGATGTCACCGGGATAGGCTTCTTCAATGGTCTCCTTACGCTGGGCCATGAATTGTGTGGGTGAGGAGAAACGTAGCGTCTTATCCTGACGCACATGCAGATAAGGTTGATTGCGTACAAATCGCCCGCTGCATACTTTGCAGAAAGCAATACAACTACGGTGGTTCGGGTCGATATTGGCGGTAATCTTAAAGATGAATCCCGTGAATTTGGGCTCTTCTGGCATAACCATGCGCTCTTCTGCTTTTGTCGGACGGGGTGACGGGGCTATCTCAACAAAGCAGTTAAGCAGTTCCTGGACACCGAAATTGTTCAGAGCAGAACCGAAGAAGACGGGTGCGACCTCAGCCGAACGATAGTCTTCTACATTGAAATCGGGATAGACACCATCTATCAGTTCCAAATCGTCGCGCAACTGTTGTGCGTCAACTTGTCCCACGCGTGCATCCAATTCGTCGCTGTTGATATCAACCTCCACTTTTTCTGTCACACGTTGTTTGTCGGGTGTGAACAGGTCGAGTTTCTGCTCATAGATATTATAGACGCCCTTGAATTTCACGCCTTGATTGATAGGCCAGGATAGGGGGCGTACTTTGATTTGCAGTTCTTGTTCCAACTCGTCGAGCAAGTCAAACGGGTCACGTCCCTCACGGTCCATCTTGTTGATAAAGATGATGACAGGTGTGTTGCGCATACGGCACACATTCATCAGTTTACGGGTCTGAGTCTCAACACCTTTGGCGCCGTCAACGACAATAATGGCAGAATCCACGGCAGTCAGGGTGCGGTAGGTGTCTTCTGCAAAGTCTTGGTGGCCGGGGGTGTCCAAAATGTTGACTTTATATCCTTCATAGTCAAACTCCATGACCGATGTCGATACAGAGATGCCGCGTTGCTTTTCGATATCCATCCAGTCTGACGTGGCGGTCTTGCGTATCTTGTTGCTCTTCACTGCTCCTGCAACTTGTATCTGACCTCCAAACAAAAGGAATTTCTCTGTCAGTGTGGTTTTGCCTGCGTCGGGGTGTGATATAATGGCAAATGTGCGTCTTCTTTCTATTTCTGTATTCATAGCAATCCTGTTATCCTTACTTGAAAAAAATCTTATTATTGGTTATACACTTTACTTCTTAACTACTTAATCAATTTGATGCATTCAGCAAGGGAGTCCTCCCAATAAGGAATGGTGACACCGTAAGTCACTTTAATCTTGGTCTTGTCGAGCACTGAATAAGCGGGGCGGCGTGCGGCGGTGGGATATTCTGATGTATGGAGAGGTTTCACGTTGCAACCTTTCACTCCTGCCAGACGGTGGATGGCTTTGGTGAAGTCATACCAACTGATGACTCCTTCATTTGAGAAGTGGAATACGCCTGGTGTCACTCCCTTATCGATGGCAGTCATAATCATCACTGCCAAGTCGCGCGCGTAAGTCGGGGTGCCAATTTGGTCGAAAATCACGCCCAGTTCACTCCGTTCTTTGCCAAGACGAATCATCGTCTTGACAAAATTGTTGCCGTAAGCGGAGTAAAGCCACGCCGTGCGGATAATCATTGAACGGTTACAAAATTTAGATACGCCCAGTTCCCCTGCCAGTTTGGTCGAACCATAGACACTGTCAGGACTAGGTGTGTCGGTCTCAACATAGGGCGTGTGTTTCGTGCCGTTGAACACATAATCAGTTGAAATGTGTATCATCCATCCGTTCCGTTTCTGAACGGCAGCAGCAAGATAGGCGGGAGCCACCATATTGAGCGATGTGCATAATTCTTTTGCGCTCTCGGCCTTATCTACGGCAGTGTATGCCGCGCAATTCACCACACCCTCTATCTCGTTGCGAGCGATGAAGTCTTCTACGGCCAACTGATTGGTGATGTCCAATTCTTCTACGTCAGTGTTGAAAAAATAATGCTGCGGAAATTGGCTTTCCAGTTGACGAATCTCACTGCCTAACTGTCCGTTGCATCCTGTGATGAGTATGTTCATATTGTATTCTTTTGTTTTGTGCTTAAGGATAATGGTATCATGTTTTTATCAAGTAGTTCAAAGTTTATTCTTCAAACTCCAAACCTTCCGCCTTGTCTTTCTGATAATAGTCGCTCAGCATTCCGATGAAAGTGGTGATTTCTTGAATGGCATTAGTTGTGCTCGGGCTGATTTCTTTCTTCTGCAAACGCAAGAGCATCACTCCATAGAGGGCGTTCATACATGTCTCTATCTCATTCTCGGATTTGTTCGCTCCACGGTTGCGTAATTCGACGATAAACGGCAACACCTTATAATATTCACTATGATAAAAGGGAAATTTGCTGCTATTCATCAAGCGGCTGTGCAAATCCATCAGGTCTGCTACGAGTATGTTGTTAATCTGTAAATGTCCCCGTTCTTGGCATCCCTCACGTTTCACCATACGCACCAGGTCGCCATACCAGTCTGTCACCTCTTCTTTTTGCTCGTCAGAATAATCAAAACGGCTGATATAATCTTTGATGATGCGCGACAGATCACAACCATAGGCGCGTATGATATCCTCCACCTGCCACATATAAAGCAGATATTCGGCTATGCTTTTTTTGCGTAGTTCTTGGGCAATATACATATTAAAATCGGGTAATATAAAAAAGAAAAATACTGACGAAAAACACTAATCGTCAGTAGTGGATGGTGAACAAATTAAATACCGTGCCGATTAAAATAACGACAGAAATCAATATCACGACACAACCTATCACGCGGTTGATGATGATGATACCGGTGTTTTCAAATTTGTTTCGTATTTTGTCAATAAGCCATGTCAGACCATACCACCACAGCAAAGCGCCGCTGATAATGCTCAGGTAGCCTATAATCATCTCTATGGGATGGTCAGGAATAATAAATGCCAACTGGGCAAAGACGGCCATAAACAATATGATAATCAACGGGTTGGAAAATGTTACCAAGAAAGCAGTAACCGTGTTGTGCCAAAGAGTGCCTTTATTTTTGCCGGGTTTGCGGATATTTTTAGTGGGATTCGATCGGTAACTGAATATACCGAATATCAGCAGCATGATACTACCTGTGATTTGTAGGAAAAAGCGGTTTTGGGAGTTGTTGATCAAATCCATTACGAAACTCATACCAAAACCTGTAATCATCGCGTAGATCAAATCACTTGCGGTCGCACCCACTCCAGTGACAAATCCATACCATCGACCTTTGTTGAGCGTTCGCTGCACACACAGGATTCCCACAGGCCCCATAGGTGCTGACACAAGAATACCTATCACCATTCCTTTGAAGATGATATTTAAGATGTCTATATGGAAATCGAACGGCAACACGGTTGCAAAATTGCTAAAAAAATGTGAAAGAAACAAATTTTATGGATAAAACTTTGATATAACGCCCTTTTTTCATACCTTTGAAGGCTGAAGGTTTGCCTTTTGTTGCGGAAAAGGACAAATATTTTTGGCATTTATTCAGATTATTAGTAACTTTGCGAAATAATAATTATTCATCAATTAAATAAAAACAACATGAATGCACAGACAGAAATGAAGCCTTACGTCATTGGCTTGGATTTAGGAGGAACGAACTCAGTTTTTGGTATTGTTGACAGCCGTGGCGACATCAAGGCGACCACTGCCATCAAAACACAAGGGTATGATACCGTGGAGGAATACGTAGACGCTTCCGTGGCCGCCCTCTTGCCCATCATTGAGGAAGTGGGAGGAATTGAAAAGATTAAAGCAATGGGTATTGGAGCACCGAATGCCAACTATTATACTGGTACCATTGAATTTGCCCCCAATCTTTCTTGGGGGCACGATGGCATCGTGCCCCTCGCTGATATGTTCAAAGAGCGCCTCGGCGTGCCTGTGGCTATGACCAATGATGCTAATGCCGCAGCCATCGGTGAGATGACATACGGCGTGGCTCGTGGTATGAAAAACTTTATCGTGCTTACCCTCGGAACTGGTGTCGGTTCTGGTATTGTCATCAATGGACAACTCGTTTACGGCTGCGACGGATTTGCCGGCGAACTTGGTCATGTGATTATGCGTCGCGAGAATGGCCGTGTATGTGGATGCGAGCGTACGGGATGCCTCGAGGCTTACTGCTCCGCTACTGGTGTTGCACGTACGGCACGGGAATTCCTGGCAACCACTGACGAACCGTCAATCCTGCGTGACATGGATCCAGATGCCATCACATCGCTTGATGTTTCTATAGCTGCCGGAAAAGGTGACAAACTGGCTCTTCGGGTGTATGAGTTCACTGGTGAGATGCTTGGTGAGGCTTGTGCCGATTTCGCCGCGTTCTCTTCACCTGAGGCATTCATCTTCTTTGGCGGATTGACCAAGGCTGGTGACCTCATCATGGAGCCTATCAAACGCAGTTATGATGAGCACGTGCTCAAAATCTTCCGCAATAAGGCGAAATTCCTCATCAGCGGTCTAGACGGGTCATCGGCTGCTGTTCTCGGTGCTTCAGCCATTGGATGGGAGATTTAATCATTTCGACACAATAACTCTGTCATAAATACGTCCGCACCTGCTTTGGTGCGGGCGTATATTTGATTTAGATGAATTAAAAGCGCATAAAAGAATAAAAATGGTGTTTTCGTTTTGTGACAAAATCCTTTTTTTGTAATTTTGCGGTCTTAATCATAGAACAAAGATGACACCTTACGATAAAGACATCAGGCAGGCTGTGGAAGTCATGCGGCAAGGAGGAGTGATTTTGTATCCCACTGATACAGTGTGGGGGATTGGCTGTGATGCCACTAATCCCGATGCTGTGGCTAAAGTGTATGCCATCAAACGCCGGCAAGACTCCAAAGCCATGATATGTCTTGTGGACAGTGACGCACGGTTGCAACGATATGTGCGCAATGTGCCCGATGTGGCTTGGGATGTGATGGAACTGGCAGTCAAACCCACTACCGTGATTCTGGATGGGGCGGTCAATCTCGCACCCAATCTCGTGGCCGACGATGGATCCGTCGCCATGCGCATCACACGTGAGCCTTTCTCAAAAGAGTTGTGTTTTAGGTTCCAGAAGCCGATTGTGTCTACAAGTGCCAATTTCAGCGGTGAACCTGCCGCCCAAAACTATTGTGATATATCTCCCGAATTGATCGAGGCGGTGGATTATGTATGTACCTCTCGCCGACAGGAGAAGAAACCGCACACGCCTTCTGCGATTATCCGCTTGGGACAAAGAGGTGAGGTGAGTATTATACGCAAATAAGCACTCCAATGTCTGAGAAAAAATCATCCTTAGCCGTCAGGATTTTTGCCTGGAGAAAACGTTATATCAGCGATAAGCAATTGACACTGATATTGGCTTTTTTCGTGGGCTTCTTTGCTGCGGTGGCGGCTTGGGTGCTGCATGGAATGATTAATCAGATACAAAAACTGCTCACTTCTGGCTTTGAGTTCAGTTCGTACAACTGGCTCTATCTCTTATTCCCAATTTTCGGTATTTACTTGACTTCCTTGTTTGTCAAATATGTGGTGCGCGACAATATCAGCCATGGCATCACGCGCATATTGTATGCCATCAGCCGCAATCAGGGAAAACTGAAACGACATAATTGTTGGAGTTCGGTCATCTCATCTGCAGTGACCATCGGTTTCGGTGGTTCCGTTGGTGCTGAGGCCCCCATCGTGCTTACGGGCTCTGCCATCGGCAGCCGACTCGGACAATTGTTCCGCTTGGACCCGAAAACCCTTATGGTGTTAGTCGGATGCGGAGCATCGGCGGCAATTGCCGGCATCTTCAAAGCGCCTATCGCGGGATTGGTCTTCACCCTTGAGGTGTTGATGATTGACTTGACGATGGCTGCTCTTTTGCCCATCTTGATAGCCTGTGTCACGGCCACGTGTTTTACCTATCTGTTTGTCGGCGGCGATTCATTGTTCACGTTCCAACTGGATGGTGCATGGGCGATAGAGCGTGTGCCGGCTACTATTTTGCTCGGTGTGGCTTGCGGATTAATCAGTCTCTACTTCATCCGTATGATGACTGCTTGCGAAAAGATGTTTGCCAGATTGAAAGAGAGAAGATATGTAAAACTGCTCATCGGTGGTTTGATTCTGAGCGGGTTGATTTTCCTATTCCCCTCACTTTATGGAGAAGGCTATTCCAGTATTAACGTGTTGCTCAACGGGCGCACAGAGGCGGATTGGAACAGCGTGATGGGAAATTCGTTGTTCTATGGACAAGATAACCTGCTCATTCTTTACATCGCTTTGGTTCTCTTGACCAAGGTCTTTGCCACATCGGCAACCAATGGGGCAGGAGGTGTCGGCGGTACCTTCGCCCCATCGTTGTTCATAGGTGCATTTGGCGGATTCTTGTTCTCGCGTTTATGGAATGTCAACCAGATTGGTGTATATGTGCCGGAGAAAAATTTCACACTGCTAGGTATGGCGGGCGTGATGGCTGGGGTGATGCACGCTCCCTTAACGGGTATTTTTCTTATTGCAGAACTGACTGGCGGTTACCAACTGTTCATTCCGTTGATGATCGTGAGCATTTGCTCTTATCTGACGATTATCATCTTCGAACCTCATAGTATTTACGGCATGCGGTTGGCACGCGAGGGTAAACTGATTACCCATCATACTGACCACTCGGTGCTTACTCTGATGAGTCTGGAAAGTGTCATCGATCATGATTATCAGGCGGTCAACAAGGATATGCAATTGGGAAAACTGGTGCATTCTTTCAGTCGCAGCAAATTCATCATCCTTCCAGTTTTGGATGAGGCAGGCACTTTGCTCGGCGAGATAGATTTCACAAAAATACGTCATGTGGTCTTCCGCACCGAGTTATACCAACATTTCACTGTCGCCCAGTTAATGGCTCCCCCTGTTGCCACGTTGGGAGAAAATGACCCCATGGAAGATGTGATGCGCACCTTCGAGCGGACCGATGCCCAACAACTCCCCGTCACAGACACGACCAACCGTCTCGTCGGTTACGTCTCGCGTACCCGTATGTATGCCATGTACCGCCAAATGGTGGCGGATTTCTCAGCGGAATAATTATCATAGTCTTTCGACCATAAGACCTTTACGTCCTTAAAGACCTTGTCACAATGAAAAAAGAGGATTTGAAAATTATATTCATGGGTACGCCCGAGTTTGCTGTCGGCTCGCTGAAAGCGTTGGTCGAGGGTGGATATCGGGTAGTGGCGGTAGTTACACAGCCCGACAAACCCGTTGGCAGGCATGGTAGTGTGTTGCAACCCTCCGAGGTGAAAAAATATGCCTTGCTTCATCAAATACCTGTATTGCAACCTGAAAAGATGAAAGACCCTGACTTTTTGCAACAACTCTCAGGGTTCCATGCTGATTTACAAGTGGTGGTCGCTTTCAGAATGTTACCCGAGGTTGTCTGGGACATGCCGCGGTTTGGCACATTCAATGTTCATGCGGCACTTCTTCCGCAATATCGTGGGGCGGCACCCATCAACTGGGCTGTTATTAATGGTGAGAAGCAAACGGGTGTTACGACTTTTTTCCTTGACCATGATATCGATACAGGAAAAATCATTATGCAACGGCCATTTGCTATACCCGACGACGCTGATGTGGAATACGTCTATGACGGTTTGATGCGTCTCGGCGCTGACATATGCATCGATACTGTTGATGCGATATTAAAGGGCGATGGCTATGTTGAGACGATGCCGCAAGAACAGATGATTCCTGTGGGAACGACTCTTCATGTCGCTCCTAAAATATTCAAAGATACTTGCAAGATTGACTGGACACAGCCTACTAAGCGTATTTATGATTTTATCCGCGGACTAAGTCCATATCCTGGAGCATGGACACTGCTACGGCATGCGGATGATGATTCGGTGGTGCTGAAACTGTTCTGTACGGAGAAGTGTACTGCGGTCTGCACAGGTCAGCCCGTGGGAACGGTTGTTTGTCAACAAGGTGCCTTGTATGTCAATACTGCTGATGGCGCCATTCGTGTTCACGCGTTGCAGATGGCTGGCAAAAAAAGAATGAATGCCACTGATTTCCTCAACGGATTCCGTGATGACGGCTGCTGGAGGGTGGAATAATTGAAATAATATCAACTTTATTTTGTGATACGCGCTTTTTAGTGTAATTTTGCAGCGTAATATGCTGTGAGATAACACACTCATTCGCATTCATGTAGATTCAACAGTTATGAGAAAATCATCCAACCATGTCGTCATTATGGCGGGAGGAGTGGGAAGCCGTTTTTGGCCCATGAGCACCGTCGAGCGTCCTAAGCAGTTTATCGATGTCTTAGGAGTAGGCCGCTCGTTAATGCAACTCACTTTCGACCGTTTTGCTGGCATTTGTCCGTCTGAGAATGTGTGGATTGTGACAAACAAGAAATATGCCGACATTTGTCGCGAACAATTGCCGGATGTGCCTGCTGGAAATATCTTATGCGAGCCCTGCCGACGTAATACTGCTCCTTGTATCGCTTATGTCAGTTGGCGTATCAAGTCACAGGACCCCAAAGCCAATATCGTGGTCACGCCCAGTGACCATATCGTGACCAATGAGACAGAATTCAGACGCGTCATCACTCAATGCATGAAGTTTACCGCCGAGAGCGACGCTATCATAACATTAGGCATGAAACCCACGCGTCCTGAGACTGGATATGGATACATCCAAGCCGATTTGACGGCGTCGTCAGTAAGCAACAAAGAAATTTTCAGGGTCGATTCATTCCGTGAAAAACCTGATTTTGAGACGGCTCAAAAATATATCCAGCAGAAGAACTACTACTGGAATGCAGGTATCTTCATCTGGAGTGTCAGCACCATCGTCAATGCGTTTAGGGTGTATCAACCCGCTCTCAGCAAACAATTCGAGGGTTTGATGAAGATTTACGGCACCCCCGGGGAGCAGGAGGCCATCGACCAGCGATATCCAGAGTGTGAGAGCATCTCTGTCGATTACGCCATCATGGAGAAGGCGGAGGAGATTTTTGTATGTCCCGCTGACTTTGGATGGAGTGATTTGGGTACATGGGGCTCGCTCTTGGCGCAGACGCCGAAAGACCTCTATGGAAACAGTAGGATAGGGGAGAATATTTCTGTGTTCGACACGCATAATTGCATTATACATACAACTGGTGAGAAAAAAGTGGTTATTCAGGGACTTGACGGATATATTATTGCCGAGAAAGAAGGTACTCTCCTCATCTGCCAGTTAGCGGAAGAACAACGAATAAAACAATTCTCAAGTGAAGAGGGTTGATAATTCAAAATTGACAATTTACAATTCGTAATTTGTCGTTCATCATCCCTGATTCTTCTATGCGCGAGCGCAATCAATCAACATTCGTCATTCGTCATTCAACATTCAACATTCTAATGGAAAGAAAAGTAGCGTTAATCACGGGAATAACTGGTCAGGACGGTTCATATCTGGCTGAGTTCCTCGTGGAAAAAGGATATGAGGTGCATGGATTGCTCCGCCGTTCATCATCTTTTAATACAGCGCGTATCGAACACTTGTATCTCGATGAGTGGGTACGCGATATGAAGCAGAAACGTCTCATCAATCTGCATTGGGCAGATATGACCGACTCGTCATCGCTCATACGTATCATTGGCGAAACCCGCCCCACCGAGATATATAATCTTGCTGCGCAAAGTCACGTTAAGGTGTCGTTCGACGTGCCTGAATATACTGCGGAGACTGACGCTGTCGGTGTGTTACGCCTGTTGGAGGCTGTCCGCATTTGCAGATTGGAAAAGGAATGCCGTATCTATCAGGCATCAACCTCTGAATTATTCGGGTTGGTGCAGGAAGTGCCCCAAAAAGAGACGACGCCATTCTATCCTCGCTCTCCATATGGCGTCGCTAAACTCTACGGTTTCTGGATTATGAAAAATTACCGTGAGTCTTATGGTATGTATTGTTGCAATGGCATCCTTTTCAACCACGAGAGTGAACGAAGAGGCGAAACGTTTGTGACACGAAAAATCACACTCGCGGCTGCACGTATAGCCCAAGGATTCCAAGATAAACTCTATCTCGGAAATCTTAATTCTCTCCGTGACTGGGGATATGCACGCGATTATATCGAGTGTATGTGGCTTATCCTGCAACAGCCCGAACCTGACGATTTCGTCATTGCTACGGGTGAATACCATACTGTGCGCGAGTTCGCTACATTGGCTTTCCATGAGGTGGGCATCGAATTGGAATGGCGCGGTGAAGGCATTGAAGAAAAAGGTTATGACAAGGCTACATGTAAGGCTCTTGTTGAGGTTGACCCCAAATATTTCAGACCCGCAGAGGTGGATCAACTCCTTGGCGACCCGTCGAAAGCCAAGGCTAAGTTAGGATGGAACCCAAGAAAAACTTCATTCAACGACTTGGTGAAAATCATGGTGGAGCATGACATGAAGTTTGTGAGAAAATTATACTTGAAAGCACAAATAAAGGAATGACACTCGATAAAAACGCAAGAATATATGTGGCCGGACATCGTGGACTCGTTGGTTCGGCCATTTGGCGTAATCTGGAAAGCCGAGGTTATACGAACCTCATCGGACGGACGCATCGTGAACTGGATCTGACCGACCAATTGGCTGTCAAACGGTTCTTCGATGAGGAAAACCCCGATGCGGTGGTTCTGGCTGCGGCTTTCGTGGGAGGTATCATGGCCAATTCGCTCTATCGTGCTGATTTCATCATGCAAAACATGAAGATCCAGTGCAATGTCATCAGCGAGGCCTATGCTCATAATGTAAAAAAACTGCTTTTCCTCGGTTCTACTTGCATCTACCCCAAGAATGCACCCCAACCGATGAAAGAAGAGGCACTGCTCACATCGCCCCTTGAATATACCAATGAGGAATATGCCATTGCCAAAATCGCAGGGCTTAAAATGTGTGAGAGTTATAACTTGCAATATGGTACTAATTATATTGCTGTTATGCCGACCAATCTTTATGGTCCGAATGATAATTTCCATCTCGAGAACAGCCATGTCATGCCCGCTATGATGCGAAAGATATATCTGGCAAAGATGATACATGACGGCAACTGGGATAAAATACGTCATGATATGAATGCCAGACCCGTAGAAGGCATTGACGGCAACGCCCAACAAGAAGATATCCTGCAAGTTCTCTCTAAGTATGGTATATATAATAATAAGGTGAGATTGTGGGGCACAGGCAAACCATTGCGTGAGTTTTTATGGAGCGAGGACATGGCAGATGCCTCAGTTCACGTCTTGCTCAATGTTGATTTCTCTGATATTATCGGTATTGAGAAGTATTCGTCGGTTTTTTACGGAACGGCTGCTGATGGCGTTGTTGACCGCAATTCAAGTGAGGGCAGGGGAGGAGCCATACCGTCGCTCGGAGAGATACGAAATTGCCATATCAATGTGGGAACAGGCAAGGAACTGACCATACGTGAATTGTCAGAACTGGTGGTGAAAATCGTAGGGTTCGAAGGCGTTGTCGAATTTGACGCATCAAAACCTGATGGAACGCCGAGAAAACTCATTGATGTGGAGAAACTGCATAGTCTGGGATGGCATCACCATGTGGAGATTGAAGAGGGAGTAAAACGATTATTTGAATGGTATCAAACTCATTAAATCATGAACATCATCAAAACAGATATTGAAGGCGTTTTCATCATTGAACCGCGTATTTTCCATGATGACAGGGGCTATTTCTTTGAGTCCTATTCCAAACGTGTATTTGACAAGGAAATCCGGGAAGTATCATTTGTGCAAGACAATGAGAGCAAATCACAGTATGGCGTAATCAGAGGCTTGCATTACCAAAAATGGCCTTTCGCACAAAGTAAATTGGTCAGGGTCATTAAAGGCGCTGTGCTCGATGTGGCTGTTGATATCAGAAAGGGGTCGCCAACCTATGGAAAATATGTGTCGTGTGAACTGACGGCGGAAAACAAACGCCAGTTCTTTATCCCGCGTGGCTTTGCACATGGGTTCAGCGTGCTCTCCGATGAGGCGGTTTTCCAATACAAGTGCGACAATTTCTATCATCCTGAAAGCGAAGGGGCCATAGCATGGGATGACCCTGATTTGGCCATTGACTGGCGCATCCCGGCCGACAAAATCATTTTGTCGCCTAAAGATGCAAACCATCCCTCATTCGCAGAGTTGGAGTCTCCATTTGACATAAACATTCCTTTGTATTGAGCATTACATCTTTGCTCAATAACCTAAAAGAAATCATCCGCAATCAGAGAAGTGCTGTTCTTGATTGCGGATGATTTCTTTCGTGACCGTCTCAATCACTCTACCGTCACGCTCTTGGCCAGATTCCGGGGCTGGTCCACATTCAAACCCTTGGCTACAGCCACATGATATGCCATCAATTGGAGGGGGATGACGCTCAATAGTGGGGCTAATGTGCCCAGTGTGGAAGGAATCTCGATGGTATATTCCGCCAATTGGCGCACAGCCTCGTCACCTTCGGTCACAATGGCGATGATGCTGCCGTTGCGGGCGCAAACTTCTTGGATATTGCTGAGAATCTTCTTGTATAATTGATGGTGCGTGGCCACGAATATCACAGGCATTTCTTTGTCAACCAATGCGATGGGACCGTGTTTCATTTCTGCAGCGGGATAACCTTCGGCGTGGATATAACTGATTTCTTTCAATTTCAGCGCTCCTTCCATCGCTACGGGATAGTTATATCCCCGGCCCATATAAAGAGCATTGCGGGCGTAAGTCAGGATACGGGCAATGTGTTGTATGTTCTCGTCTTGACGAAGTGTGATTTCCATCTTCGACGGGATATTGGCCAACTCCTCGATATGCTCCTCATAATCCTTGCGCGTGATAGTTCCTTTCTCCATACCCAAGGCAAGGGCAAACAAAGTCAAAACAGTAACTTGTCCAGTGAAGGCTTTCGTAGAGGCGACACCAATCTCCGGACCGACGTGAATGTAGATGCCTGTATCAGAGGCTCTCGCTATGCTTGAGCCGACAGAGTTGACGATACCGAAACATAGCGCGCCTTTCTCTTTTGCCAGATTAAACGCTGCCAACGTGTCGGCGGTCTCACCGCTTTGAGATATGGCGATAACCACGTCACCCGGTTGTATCACTGGGTCGCGATAGCGGAACTCTGACGCATATTCCACATCGACCGGTATCTTGCAGAACTGTTCAATCATCTGCTTGCCGATGAGACCGGCGTGCCAGGATGTTCCACAAGCGACAATGATAAATCGTTGTGCCTGTAATAATTCTTTGCGGTGTAACTCTATGGCACTCAGGGTAATACGATGCTCATTCTTTAACAGACGACCACGCATGCAATCGGAGATGCAACGCGGTTGGTCATAGATTTCCTTGAGCATGAAGTGGGCATAACCGCCTTTTTCTAATTTGTTCAAGTCGATGTCCACATCTTTCACGTCGTGCTCTACCGCATCCTGTGGGTTGTTGAGATTTTTCACGTGAATGGATTCTCCGCACTTGATGACAGCCACTTCGTCATCGTCAAGATAAACGATATGTTTGGTGTATCCGACGATTGGCACGGCATCCGAAGCGATGAAAAATTCCTGATAGTCATCACCTATGCCGATAACCAGCGGACTGCTCTTACGTGCGCAAATCAGTTCTTCGGGATGTTCTTTGTCTATCACGGCAATAGCATATGCGCCCACCACTCGGCGTAAAGCATAGAGCACAGCCATGCCTAAATCCAGATGAAAACGCTGTTGCACAAACTCTATCAGTTGAACCAGCACCTCTGTGTCGGTACTGCTTTTGAAGGTATATCCCTTTTGCTTCAGGTATTCTTTGATTGAAGCATAATTCTCGATGATACCATTGTGCACCAATGCCAAACGTCCGCTCTCAGATACATGAGGGTGGGCATTGACCGCAGAGGGCTCGCCGTGGGTAGCCCAGCGGGTGTGGGCGATGCCTAATGTGCCACTTGTGTCACGACTCGATGCCAGTTGCTCCAAGTTCAAGACTTTGCCTTTTTCTTTATAGACATTCATCTCATGCTGGTTGCTCATGAGTGCTATGCCTGCGGAGTCATAACCACGGTATTCTAATCGTTTCAGGCCTTCTATCAAAATTGGATAGGCCTCTCGCTGTCCGATGTATCCTACTATTCCACACATAATTATAATGATTATTTAATTTTTTAACTTATTTCATTTAGTATTATTGCCCCAAAAAGTCATAAAAATTTTATTTTTGTGTTCAAATGTCAATCTGTGCAAAATATGACGTGAAAAGTAACAATTTTCATCCCTTTGTTGTATCTTTGTGCGGAATTATTGGGGAATTGTCAGAAGAAGATGAATGATTCCCTCTTTATTAACAATAAATGGCATATGATAATCAAACAAAAATGTAAAAAAGCGGCCTTTCTTGGGGGCATGTTCTTGGTAATATTTCTTCTTGTTGCATGTAGTGGCAAAAAGGATGCGGAGGAAATATTTAACAGCCAAAAATCGGGTGTAGTACTCGTGCTCAATAAGTTTTATTACGAGGTGGAGATGCCATCCGGGCAGAAACTGTTTTTCAAGGGTATCAATAACAACGGCGAGTTGGAGGGATTTACAGCCGACGAACGCGAAGTACAACAAAATCCTGCCATGCTCAATGGCACAGGTTTCTTTATCAGCGAAGACGGTCTGCTGGTCACGAATCGCCATGTCGCTGCCACGGATATAGACGAGAAACAGTTGAAGCAACAATTGCAGCGCATCATCCGCTCTGCTATCTTACAATATGCGTATGCTCAACAACAGTTGGAGGTGCAATATGACCAACTCGAACAACAGCGGCAAACACTCATCCGTTATTATGAGATGGGGCAGAATGTGGACATAGCACAAGTAAGACAAATTCAGGCGGAGCAGGAACGCATTAAAGCATTGTATCAGAATGTCACCGCCAATGCAAGAAACCTTAGATACAACACCAATTTCAACGATATCTCCATTCATGTGGTTTGTGCGTTAGGTATATCGTACGATGGCGTAAAGGTGCAATCGCCTGCTGATTTCTTGGACAAGAACCCATGTGAAATTATCAAGATTTCACCTGACAAAGATGCTGATTTGGCGTTGTTACAACTCAAGTCCCGTAAAACGCCAGAGAATGCCTACGTCTTTCAGTTCGCGGGAGAAGGCAACAAAAAATTTTTCAACGGAAAAGAGAGTGAGACAAAACTGAAGATAGACCAACAACTCTACATGATAGGATATAACGCCGGTCTTGTCTTGGCTAATACGGAAAAAGGTATCAGTGTTCAGATGACCTCAGGACGAATCACACAGACACCTGACAATGACCGTGTGCTTTATAGCATTCCTACGGTCCAGGGATCATCGGGCAGTCCTGTGGTCGATGAATATGGTAATGTTGTTGCGGTCAACTTCGCAAAACTAGCCGGCAGCGACAACTTCAATTTTGGTATCCCCGTAAGCCGCGTCAGGGAATTCCTCAAAGATGTGAAATGATGAGGTCGTTATAGCGACATAAATTTTAAAAATTATAAAGGACAATACTACCCGTATCGGGTTTAGTGTTGTCCTTTAATATCTATGATTGCCAAAACTTCTTTTGCTTCTCAGGATTAGAATACCTTGATTCTGTAACCGACTGTCAGCATGAACAGATTTTGACGGGCATCGCCCAAAATGGTCTCGGCCAGAGAATTCCTGTCAGCTAACTGACGGAGGGGGAAGTTGTAGCAGGCCTCAATCATCAGTTTCTCTGTCTCGTATGAGGCGCCAATGGGAATGGCTGCCTGACGGTGGAGGTGTTTGCGGATGTTGGTCTTTTCTCCTTGAAAGACACTCTTCGCATTGATAAATGTGCCGAAATGGAAACCTGTAAAGACACTGATTTGCTTTGTGAAGTAATACTTCAACTTGTAAATAGTGTTGATGTAGTCCAAATCGTAATCATATGGGCCGGAGTGGATAGATTGGCTTGTAACATTACCTTCTGCATCAGCGACCTGCTTCACCACATCATGGTATATGCCTTTACCACCTTGGTGTGTGTACATCATCTCCACGTTCATACCAAAACGGTCGGTAAAAAACACCTCGACAAAACCGCCGGCAGTTCCAAAAATCACAGGGTCACCGCCAACTTTTGTGAATTGAGAATAGGTGGCACCGATTTTCGGTCCTACATAGATGTCAAACGGGTCGTGCCAATGTGTTTTGTTTGGATCTACCTGAGCATGAATCGTGCTGATGGATGCAAATCCCAACGTGATAATAAATAATAGTTTCTTCATCTTCTTTAAAAATTTTTTGCAAAGGTAATGCTTTTTGCCTTTTCAGCGAAAGATTTCTCAATTAAAATGATTATTTTTGCAAAATAAAAATCTAATCACTTTGAGATGATGAAATTATCCATAGTCATTCCATGTTATAACGAAGAAGAAGTCCTTCCGGAAACGACCAGTAGGATGACCGAATTACTCGAACGAATGGTACGTGAGCAATTGATCGGCGATGATTCCGAGATATTTTATGTTGATGACGGCTCACGCGACAAAACATGGCAACTTATCGAAGAATACGCTAATGAAAACCCTTATGTGCATGGTGTTAAATTAGCGGGAAACAGCGGGCATCAAAATGCGTTGATGGCAGGATTGTTCACTGTTAAAGATTCTGCCGATATCGTCATCACTGTCGATGCTGACTTGCAAGATGATATCAGTGTCATTCCCGAGATGGTTCGGAAATACAATGAAGGATGCGACATCGTATATGGTGTGCGTAAAGAGCGGAAGAGCGATACGGCTTTTAAACGAATGACTGCACAGGGCTTTTATCACCTCATGCAGAAACTGGGTGTCAAGTCGGTTTATAATCATGCCGATTTCAGGCTGATGAGCCAACGGGCTGTTCATCAGTTGTGTGAGTATCGGGAACGTAATCTGTTCCTCCGTGGTATCGTACCCTTGATAGGTTATAAAACCGATATGGTGTATTACGATAGGGCAGAGCGCTTTGCGGGAGAGAGTAAATACCCCCTCAGCAAAATGGTTAATTTTGCCATCGACGGCATCACGTCGTTCAGTGTTAAGCCTGTGAGGATGCTGTTTACTCTGGGAATGATATTTTTGCTTGTGTCACTGATTATTTTCATCTATGTCATATATGCGCTTATCAGCCATCGGGCGGCGGCAGGATGGTCTTCTGTCATGCTTTCCATTTGGTTTGTCGGAGGGTGTATCTTGCTTGGTCTCGGGATTGTGGGTGAATATATAGGAAAAATCTATATTGAAGTCAAAGACAGGCCAAGGTATAACATTGAAAAAAGAGTGTGAATGAGCCGTGTTGATTTTTTTTGATAGATTTGCACTTAAAATGATGATAGCGAAGATTTTTTTTGTAACTTTGCACCTGAATTCATCAATGAGTGCTTTTCCTGATTCAAATAATTGATGAAGACACTATAAATTAAGAAGTTAACGACAAAATGGCAGATAAGTTTACATGTCCTGTTTGTGGTAGAGGTGATATACACCTCTACAAAGATGAAGAAAATCCTAAATGCCCGAATTGTGGGAGCGATTTAAAAATCTACCAACTCCTTGACGAATTAAGAGAGGAGCAGGTGGCCAAAAAGAATATATGGAAACCAATAGCCATTGTAGCCATATTGGCTGCTGTGATTTTTGCGCTGATGAGCGCTTCGGCTGGTGGTAAAGGCGATTCCAGACAAGTGGTAGAATTGCGTGATTCTATTAAGGGATTACAAGAGAATGTGAATGATTTGAAAAGACAGTTGGATCCTTCAATCAAGGCGCCTGTGACTCCCGATGGGACTTCACAAATAGCCGAAGATGTGAAAGCCGAGCAGACAACTCCCTCACAACCAAAACAAGAGGAAAAAACGGAACAGGGACCAAAAGCTGCCAAATTTGTGGTGGTGCAGAAAGGTGACACTTATGTGAAAATCAGTCAGCGTGCGTTTGGCGATAAAAACCATGTCAAAGATATTGAGCGCCTAAATCCGAAAAAAAGTTCAAGCAAACTTTCAATTGGCGACTCTATCCGAGTGCAATAAAATAGTGATGACAGTATGAATACAATCAATGAAATAGCGGGACTCGTCGCAAGATTGCAAAACGAGAATATCGCACTGAAACATTTTAACGAAAGACAGGCTAAATCTCAGCAGGAAAGCATAGATGAGATGCTGGCTGACTTTCTACAGATACTGGATACATTTGATTGGGCTCAAAAGTCCATCCGTGAAAGAGGGCTGGACCAAAGCCAAATCTCTACCAAAGCCATATCAAGAATGTTGGAAGCGAAGAAAAAGACGCTCGAACTGCTTGAAAAATACGGAGTGCAGAAAATATCATTCCCCGATGGAATCTATGATGAGAATACTTGCATCGTCGTGGGAAGAGAGAAAGATGCCACGAAGAAGCCGGGTACGGTGCTGTCTGTGACAAAAGACGGTTTTGTGAGAGATGGTAGGGTGCTGCGCTCTGCAGAAGTGATTATTGCTAAGTAATTTAGTCTTTAACAAACAACGAATCGGGGACGCAATCATGATTGTGTCCCCGATTCGTTGTTATTCCCTTATGGCTTTTATGGTTTGAGTTGCTTGATAAGGTATTGACTCACAATTTCATCTGTACGATAGACATTTTGTGAAAAACCGTGGTCAAATCCGTCAAGTATCACTAACGTACTACCTGGCCATATCTGGTGATAACGCTCACCATAGGTGTAAGGAACCACTCGGTCGGCTGTGCCATGCACGATAAGGGCAGGACCCTTATATTTTGCAGCCGTCTCGTAGATGGGCAGCGAGAATGCTGTTTTGATGTAATCGCGGCCCAATTTCTTTCCGCCCCACAATTCCACATATTCTGGAGGGTCTAGCGGGTCATATGTCACTCCCATCGTGTTGCCACGGATGGCATCTTCGCGTAGTACAGCGGCGGGAGCCATCAGCACGACACATTTGATGTCATCAGCACACAGTTCTCCGGCGGTCATACTTGCGACCACACCACCTTGGGAATGGCCGACAAGTGCCATACCGTCAACGTACCGCAAATCTCTCACATATTCTATTACATGTTTCGCATCCTCTATTTCATTGGGTACGGTCATACCTTGGAAATCGCCTTCGCTCTCACCATGTCCGTTGAAATCAAAGCGGATGGAGGCGATACCGTGCGCAGCCAATGAATCAGCGGTAATCTCAAAGAGAGGACCTTCTTTGCTCCCCCCGAAACCATGACAGAAAATGACCATCGGACAAGTCTCTCCCGGTTTCAGTTCCGGGCACTGGATGATACCGGTTAATTGTCCTTTGGCTCCATCGATGTGCACTGTCTCTTTCTTTTGAACGGGTTTGGCTGAGGGGGCTGTCAGTTCATACAAACGGTTCTCTATCTTGTCCGACAACACGGTGGCGACCTCAACACGTCCCTCAGGATTAATCAGGTAGAGGGACGGTATCCATTTAACTCCGAAGTCCTGTGCCACGGGCGATTCGTTTTTCTTCTTCAAATCACCCACCTGAACATAGGGAATGTCAAATTTCTTTACGGCGTCTTGCCAAGCGTTTGCATCTGTGTCGAACGATACCCCGACGAACTCAATACCGAATGGATGAAAACGTTCATACATCCGTTTCAGATTGGGAAGGTCTTTTCGGCAATCTGGGCACCATGAACCCCAAAAATCCAAAACGACATATTTCCCTTTCAACTTGTCCAGTTGGAATTTCTTCCCGTCAAGGGTTTTCAACTTAAGAGAAGGAACCGCTTCTCCTGCGCGTATAAGTTCGGTACCGTACTTGCTGTCGGCATCTTGCTCACCAAATTGGGCGTAGGTGTTCATCGCTGTAAATGACAAAAATGCGGCAAACAGCGTTTTTTTCAGAGAATAGTGTGTCATAGGAAGGTAATCATTGATAAATATTGATGCAAATTTACTATTTTCTTCGGATTTTTCATGCGGTATCTATTTTTTTTCTTATTTTTGTATCGCAATTAACAACCTAAATCATTTTTTCATCATGAGAAAGACGATTGGTATTATCAATATGATACTTGGAGCCGTTATTGCTGTCGGTGGCGCAATCCTAAGTTTCAAGTATAACAGTTTGGAAAACAGCGAGACCCATAAGTTTATACTTTATCTCGTATTGTGGGTTGGACTCGGTGTGCTCCTGTTTCTCATCGGCAATAACTTCAGAAAACCGAGAAAAAGAATCGGTGGTGGAGATATAAAGGAAGAATAGATTTATATTATCATATCATCTATTATCCTGACGCGGATTAGTGCGTTTTTCTGAACTTTAATCCCCATTTATAGTGTCTATAGACTATATTCTATTGATACTATAAAAGGGGAGAATATAATTAAACTACCGTCCTATGACATAGGAACGGTATGTGTTGTTATGACTTTACTTAGCCTATTTCATCTCTCTAACGTGACGGGCAATGTGTGAGTTCCTTCGTGATAAGTCCCTGAGAAACCTTTTTCCGTAGCATTCGCCTCGATTCTAAACGTGTTGCTGTCTTTTTTAGCAACCATCTGCTCCAAAACAATCCCTCGCTTGTCGCCTGAGGTGTATTCACCTGATATCTCACTTCTCTTTCCATTGATGACGGCATTGCCGACAATGTGTGTACCGTTAATGCTGCTGAAATTGATATATGCCTCTTTGTCACCCACATGTCCATGAAGCACTTGGTGGGCCTCTTTTGCCAATTGTGCTTGACGCAGGCTATCTGCACGAGCCAATGAGTCGGCTATGGCGATGGAATCAGCGCGGGCTGTTGCTAATGAATCTATGGCTGTTTCGATACTGTCGGGTTCAATCAGGTTTTTGTCGTCAGATTCAGTCCACGGCTTCCATTTTTCGTCATCTCCTTTCGGGGTTTTCTTGCATCCTTCAAGAGAAAAACACAATATCATCAGAATAGCCAGAAAAGTAGATGCTTTTTTCATCTTTTGGTTGAATTGGATTTAGTATCAGTTTTCTTTTTGTTGTCAGATTTCTGCTTGTTGTCCTGCTTTTTGTTGTCAGACTTCTGCTTGTTGTCTTGCTTTTTGTTGTCAGACTTCTGCTTGTTGTCCTGCTTTTTGTTGTCAGACTTCTGCTTGTTGTCTTGTTTCTTGTTGTCAGACTTCTGCTTGTTGTCCTCCTTTTTCACATCAGATTTTTGCTTCTCTTCTTGCTTCTTGGCGTCCGACTTTGGTTTGTTGTCAGTTTTTCTCTCTACGGGGGTGTAAAAACCGTTTCTATTCAGAAGAGAATCAATTGACAATGAATCAGACACCTCCTCCACGATGGGATCGATGAAGAATTCACCTTCCATATATCGCTTGAAACAGTCGCGTTCTGACTGATAGTCTATCATCCTGTCATCCACATACCAGTCATTGTCTTGATACACCAGTTTGTAAACGGCCGTCTTGTGCTCGTAATAAGTAGAGTCTCTCTCTTCCTCTTCAAGTTTGATGGTGCGTTTGACCAGATAATCCACATCGGCACGGGCACGGTCGTTGGTAACATAATATACACGCGAGATTTCCAGATCTCGAATCATTTTTGCGGGTATCAATTGATAGAATGGCATGTCATAAAACCGCATGCCAGGTTTTTCTTCGCGAGGCTCTTTATCAAATTCATCCGCTTCATGCCACGCCTCTTTAAAAGATTCTGTCCTGTATTTGTCGTAATAGGGACGTTTACCTTCATGGCGCATCTCATCTGCAAGGATTACTTGCATACGGTGGGCAATCACTTGAGGAGAGTGGGTGTTCTGATATACCTCAATCGAGTCTTGCAAGGCTTGTTCGGCTGCTACCTCTTCAGCTATGCGCTCTTTTTGGGAGATACGAATGGAGTCTTTCTCCTGCTTCTCTTTGATCTCTTCATTGTTTATATGTCGTATAGTACTCCATAAACCTACAATTCCACCGGTGATGAGTAGTCCGATGAAGCCCCCTAACCAGGTTACTTGACGGCTTGTCAGTTTGCGTTTCATCTATATCTTGAAATTTTCTGCGAAGGTACAAAGATTTGCGAAAATAATGAGTTTATTTTTCAAAAAAATATTGTGGCGAATCATTTATTTTATGTAAATTTGCAACATCAAGTATAATTTCCGAGAAATAGCATTTTTAGTTGTACAACTTTAATTAAAAAGTATTTGAAAATATGTTTGGACTGAGATTGCCCGAAATTATTTTTATCGCTTTCATCATCTTGCTGCTCTTCGGAGGAAAGAAAATTCCTGAGATGATGAAGGGGTTGGGCAAAGGCGTGAAGAGTTTTAAAAATGGTATGGAAGGGATTGATGACGACGTCAAGGAGGAAAAGGAACAGGAGGAAAAGGAGGCGAACAAATAATAACCATACGGAAGAATGGCTGATGAGAAGAATATGACGTTTTGGGATCATCTAGATGAACTCAGAGGGTCGTTACTCAGAATGTTGGCGGCTGTGGCGGTCATGGCTGTCATCTGCTTCTCACTCAAGGACTTGTTGTTCGATGTCATATTGGCGCCGACTAAAAGTGACTTCATCACTTACAGGTTGCTGGGGGCTGAGCCGTTCACCATGCGGCTGATCAATACGCAACTCACAGAGCAGTTAATGGTGCATTTGCGTATGGCTGCATATATGGGATTTTTGTTGGCTTCCCCCCTCATTCTTTACGAACTGTTCCGCTTTGTATCGCCTGCTCTCTATCGCAATGAACGGAGATATGCGTCTGTTGTTGTCATGGCGGCCTATGTGATGTTTATCGTTGGTACATTGCTCAACTACTTCCTGATTTTCCCGCTCATTGCCCGATTCCTTGGTACATATCAAGTGAGCCCAGACGTGGAAAACATGCTCACGCTCAATTCCTACGTCGATACGTTGATGATGATGTCGCTTGTGATTGGAATCGTATTTGAGATGCCTGTCGTGGCGGCTCTCATGGGAAAACTGAATATCATCTCTGCCAAGATGATGAAACGTTATCGGAAACATGCGTTGGTGGTGATACTGATTGTGGCGGCAATAATCACTCCCACAGCAGATATTTTTACTCTATTGATTGTGTCGTTGCCCATATGGGCGCTTTACGAGACAAGTATCTTAATTGTCAAGAAACTACAAAAAGAAAAATGAAATGATGTTGAATCGAATTAGAAGAATTTTGGCGGCGGCCTTTTTCCTGCTGATTACATTGCTGTTCCTGGATTTTACAGGCACGCTGCATGGATTTCTCGGATGGATGGCTAAAGTACAGTTCCTGCCGGCTGTGCTCGCAGTTAATGTGGTGGTAATCATTGCATTGATAGTTCTTACGCTTCTTTTCGGGCGTATCTATTGTTCTGTCATCTGTCCTCTCGGCGTTTTCCAAGATGTTGTGGCATGGATTGCCAGTAAAAGAAAGAAGAACCGTTATACCTATTCGCCTGCTGTAAATTGGTTACGGTATATTATGCTTGTGGTCATGGTGGTGGCCATAGTGTTAGGGATAGGGTCTCTCGTCGCTCTATTGGCACCTTATAGTTCATACGGTCGTATTGCGCAAAACCTTTTCCAGCCCGTATGGGAGTTGGGCAACAATGTGCTTGCTTCCATCGCTGAGAGAATGGACAGTTATACTTTCTACCATGTCGATGTGTGGATTAAAAGCACGCCAGTCTTCCTCATTGCCGCGCTCACATTTGTTATTGTGGGATGGTTGGCATGGCGCAATGGCAGGACTTACTGCAACACGATTTGTCCTGTCGGCACGGTGTTGGGATTCTTCTCACGCTTCTCGCTGCTTAAAGTGTATTTCGATGAGGGCAAATGTAAAAATTGCAGTTTGTGTACTAAGAATTGTAAAGCATCATGCATTGATTACAAGACTCATCAGGTGGATTACAGCAGGTGTGTGGCTTGCGGAAAATGTATCACCAAATGCAAATTTGATGCGTTGAAATATGGCATCAAACTCAAGAAGGCTCAAGTGGAGACAACCGAATCTCCTGACAAAGAGCAGGTCGATGGCGCTAAGCGCTCATTCCTCATGGGACTTGCATTGGCGACAACTGCGGTCATCGCACAAGAAAAGAAAAAGGTGGATGGCGGATTGGCTGCCATTGAGGAGAAAGTGGCACCTGAAAGACAAACACCCATCACACCTCCGGGTTCTTGGAGTGCGAACAATATGGCTCGCAAATGCACAGGATGCCAACTCTGTGTGTCAGAATGTCCTAATCAGGTGTTGAGACCCTCAACAGGGTTGATGACCATCATGCAACCAGTCATGTCGTATGAGCGTGGATATTGCAGACCAGAGTGCACGCGTTGCTCTGAAGTGTGTCCCACTGGTGCTATCCAGTCGGTCACACGGGAAGAGAAAGCCGAAATACAAATAGGACACGCGGTCGTTATCAAGAAAAACTGTATATCTCTTCGCGACGAGGTGGATTGCGGCAACTGTGCCCGCCACTGTCCTGTGGGTGCCATTGAGATGGTGCCTTCTGACCCTGACGATGAGGAGTCATTCATGATTCCTTCAGTCAATGAGATGACTTGCATCGGATGTGGTGCATGTGAAAACTTGTGTCCCGCCAGACCGTTCTCTGCTATCTATGTCGAAGGACATGAGGTCCATAAATCATTATAAACCAAGATTATATACTCATCATGAAGAATGAACAAAATATCAGCCGAAGGAAATTCTTGAAGGCTATAGGCATAGGTGGTGCTGTCACTGTTGCGGCACTTACCGGATGCAAAAATAAAAAGGCAGAGGAAATCAGCGATGAATATGTCAATCAGGTGGAACCTCTGAAAGGAAAGATGACATATCGTGAGGATCAGAAAACCCATAAGAAAATATCACTCTTAGGTTATGGTATGATGCGCCTGCCGACTGTTAAAGAAAAACAGGGCGATGAAGAAAAGGATGTGATTGACCAGGAAACGGTCAACCGTTTGGTGGATTATGCGATTGAACATGGTGTGAACTATTTTGACACATCACCCGCATATTGTCAGGGTATGTCAGAGCGTTCAACGGGCGACGCGCTGCACAAATATCCCAGAGAATCCTATTTCGTGGCGACCAAATTGTCGAACTTCAACGAGACACAGTGGACAAGAGAAGAATCAATCAAGATGTACAACAACTCGTTCCATGAGTTGCAGGTTGATTATATTGATTATTATCTGTTGCATGCCATTGGTGGAGGAGGATTGGAGAACTTTAACGGCAGATATGTTGATAATGGTATGCTTGATTTTCTCATGGAAGAGAGAAATAAAGGAAAAATCAGGCACTTGGGATTCTCCTTCCATGGTGACAAAGAGATGTTTGACTTCTTGATGTCAAAGCATGATGTTTATCAGTGGGATTTCGTGCAGATACAATTGAATTATCTTGATTGGGATTATGCCGGGCAGGGAAATACTGATGCACGATATCTTTACGACGAACTGCAGAAAAGAAACATTCCAGCAGTTATTATGGAACCATTACTCGGTGGACGGTTGGCAAAAGTGCCGCAGTTCATTACGAGGGAGATGAAAAAAATGGCGCCAGAACGCAGCGTTGCGTCATGGGCTTTCAGATATGCTGGTTCGCCTGACGGCGTACTTACGGTGCTGAGTGGTATGACATACATGGAACACTTGAAAGACAATCTGCTCTCATTCTGCCCACTGGAACCCGTTACAGATAAGGAGAAAGAGTTTCTTTATGAGATGGCAAGGAAGATTGTTGGTGTGGAGACCATCCCATGTAATGATTGCAATTATTGCATGCCTTGTCCCTATGGGGTGAATATTCCGGCCATTTTCGTACATTATAACAAATTCAAAAACGAAGGTATATTACCCAATGACGTGCAAAGTGAGGATTTCGAAAGCAACAAGAGAAAATACCTCATTAGCCTCGACCGTACGGTGCCCCGTGAACGTCAGGCTTCTCACTGTATCGGATGTGGTCAGTGTGAACCACATTGCCCGCAAAACATCAGAATACACAGGGAGTTGCAAAGAATTGATGAATTTGTGGAGAAGTTAAAACAAAATACCCTCGATGATTTGGGGGCATAAGACCAATAAGATAGTTGATATAAAATGAAAAGATTTTTCTCTGGCCTTGTCGTAGTGCTGTCCATGCTCGTATGGACACCGCTAAACTCGTATGCTCAAAAGTATGCGGGATTCATGGACGATTTCCTGAACATCTCTACCGACTCGCTCATGACGGTCGATGGGATACATTATTACATGTTGTATGTCGATTACAACGATGTACACTTCGTCTCGCTTTTAAGTGAGCGGGGAGAACGGTATATCATCGGACCGGCGGTGCCCGAGGATACCATTTTCTGTGATGGGAACGTCTATGCCAGACTTGGCTATGAGAGATTGAGCCGACCTCTTTCGGAGTTGAAACACGACAGTATGTTCGTCGAGAACGAATATCCATTGTTGTTTGAACGTTGCGAGGCCACTTCGCCATGTAACTTCCGTGCGTGCGATACCAACAACTTCGGATGTGAACTCTTGGTGGATTATCCAATCGCTGATGGAGAGGCATGGGATGTTATCCGTGACTGGATTGTAGATTTCATCGATAACTTTACGAATATGGATGCCATCTATTTCGACGATGTGTTCATGGAGACAAACATTGATGATTCGCAGTTGCCCATGGCTATATTGAGAAAAAACAACCCGGCGGCGTTCCTCCTGCAGGATAAAAGTGTCGGGCAAGACGTGCTTGACCATTACCGTGATGTGTATATGAGGCAGGTGTATTATCTCAAGAACGAAGATTTCGGCTATCCTTTGTGTTATCTGAGAGCGTTTATTACTCCGCGATACGTTACCGAAGACTATGTCACATTGTTTATCTCTACCGATTTCTTTGCCTATGGAGCACATGATTTTCCGGCTGAGAGGTATGTAACCTTTGATATGAAAAACCATCGGATGGTCAATAATGACAACCTCTTCAGGAAGGGACAAATAGATAAGGTGAAAAATATCTTGGAAGAGCGAATGGAAAAGGATGACAGATACATCGGTAAAAATGTGCTGCCACAAGCGGCGATTATGCCAGATGGAGTGGTCTTCAGTTTCCAACCATACCAGATTGGCACGTATTCTGAAGGACTTTTTCATTATGTCATCCCATTTGAACAGTTACATAAGTATTTTGCCAAATAATCTTCAGTCATGACTCAAACAGAACAAAATCCACAAAAACGCTTCAATAGTGTCTATCGGTTCACATTGAAATCTGCCCTAGCAAACCTCCTGCTTTTGGCTTTCAAGTTCGTGGCGGGTATTTTCGGATATTCTCACGCGATGATTGCCGATGCGGTTCACTCCACAGCCGATTTCGTTCAAGATGTGATGGCCGTCCTTTATTTGAGGATGGGTAATAAAGAGAAAGATGACCGGCATGATTATGGTTATGGGCGTTATGCTACAGTGGCAACCGTCTTTGTCAGTATTCTGCTTTTCGCCGCGGGAATATATCTGGTAGTAAAAGCGGCTGTCATCGTTACCAATTTCTTTGCAAATGACGGCACCCAATTAGAGCGGCCGGGGATTATTGCCCTTATCGCGGCACTCGTAAGCATTGCAGTCAAATATGTGATGGCATATCTCGCTTCGCTGAAAGCGCATGTTTTGGATTCGAGGTTCATCTCTGTTAACGCATTGAGATACCGTATGGATGCTGTATCTTCAATTGGAACGGCCATCGCAATTCTCTTTGCAGTTTTGCTGTCATCAAAATGGCGGGTGATGGATTCCATTGCCGCTCTCATCGTGGCACTTTTCATTTTGCGAACGGCATACCGTATGTTCCGCCATGCTTTGGATGAATTGCTGGACAAGAGCCTTTCAGAAGAAACTGAGACTGAAATCGCTACACTGGCACGTAAAGTGGACGAGGTGGATGATGTGATCCGTGTCCTGACAAGAAGGGTAGGGGGAAAGGTCGCAATAGAGTTGGTTATCAGAATGAAAGGGAACTTGTCCTTGAACCAAGTTCATCGCAGGGTGGTACAAATAGAAGACCTGCTAGAGCAGCGGTTCGGCGAGACCGCTCACATGGCTATTCATGTAGAACCAACTCCCGATGTGCAAAACGTGGCTGATTGAACACCACAACACAATATAAAAAATGGCTGTATGTATCACACATACAGCCATTTTTTGATGGATTATCCTCTGCTCCACCAATGTTTCTTCTTAGGTGGCTCATGGTCTTCCAGACTGAGATAACGGCTTTTCAGAATTTGGCGATAACTCTTTTTTTCGCTGATTATCTGATAGATTGTGCCCCAGTCGGGCAGACCACCTACATTGCGGTCATCTATCCATACATCCACAGAACTAAGTTTGCGCGCATAATTCTGATTTAACTTCTCGTTCTCTTCCGGAAAATCCTTGTTGATAGCATAAAATTCTATGCCACGCTCGCGACACCAATTCACAGCATCCTCAAGGAGTTGCCCTTCACGGACACTCCAGAGGATCAGTTTATGCTTGTCGGCGATGAGCATCTTCAACGTATCAACAGCGAATGGCAATTCGGGGCCAATCTCAGGATAACGGTGCTCTACAATTGTGCCGTCAAAATCTACTGCTATTGTCATCGTTAATAAGGCTTAGAAGATTATCGCTTCACTGAGGTGTCGTTCTTGTTGCCATAATGACTGGTGCCATACGAGCCATAACCATAGCCGTAGGTGCCATAAGAACCGTATGAACCATAACGGCCATATTTGCCGTAGGTGCCATAACGGCCGTAGCGACCGTATTTACCATACTTGCCATATCCATAGTAATAGCCATACTTCTTCTTCGACATGTCGATACCGTTGATGGCGATACTCATATTAGGCAATTTCTTTTCAGCAGAAAGACTGTTGATCAGGTCGAAACTAGACTTCGGTGTGTAGTCGGCACGACACATATAGACGGTGGCGTCAGCTACGCGACCAATCTGAAGCGTATCTGTTACAAGACCCACAGGAGCGGTGTCTATCAAAATGAAGTCATACAACGCTTTCAGGTGATCCATCACGATATTCAGACTGTCGCGGGAAATCAACTCAGTCGGGTTGGGAGGAATCGGGCCGGCCAGCAGCAAATCAAGGTTCTGGTTGATACCAGAAGGCAAAATCTGCGCTTTCACATCCTCCATGGTCGGATTGGTGTGAGCCAAAAGAGGTGTGATACCATGTTTGTGGTCATCTATCTC
Source organism: Prevotella sp. (assembly GCA_017548275.1). Taxonomy (GTDB): domain Bacteria; phylum Bacteroidota; class Bacteroidia; order Bacteroidales; family Bacteroidaceae; genus Prevotella. The sequence continues at coordinate 202,556 of JAFZAH010000040.1, read as the reverse complement.
AAACAACTCTGCCAGACGTGGTTTACGGATATCCAGACCCACCAAGATGACTTTCTTGTCAAGCAAGGCGAAACTCATCGCCAAGTTGGCGGCATTGAAAGTCTTACCTTCACCGGAGGTAGTTGATGTGAACATGATGACTTTTTCGTCTTCCTTCATCGTAAACTGTAGGTTCGTACGCATCGAACGGAAGATTTCCTCCATCTGGTTGTTCTGGTTCTCATGCACCACGATATCAGCCTTCGTCTTAGCGGTCTCGTTTGCCACGGCCACGTCGGCGATGATGGGCAGGTCAGTCAGTTTGGCAACATCTTCATGACCTTCAATCTTGTATCTGAAGAACTCAAGCAGGAACAAAATCAGGGCAGGGATAATGAGACCAATCAGCGCAGCCGTACCCATGATGGTTGATGACTGCGGGCTGATCTTAGCGCCGCTTTGTGGCTCGTCAATCAGTTTTCCCTTGTCGGCTGTGGCTGCCAAGGAGATGGAGTTTTCCTCACGTTTCTGAAGCAGCATCAGATAAAGGCCAGAACGCACTTCCTGCTGACGGCCAATCTGGGTCAACATACGCTCTTGTTCTGGAGTGGCAGTAATCTGTCCTGAATATTTGTTGTATTGCTGGCTGATGCTGTTGCGGCGAATCTCCATGTTTTTGCGGCTTTGTGACATGGCACGACGGATACTGGTGCTCAAATCGTCAAGTTGCGCTGTCAGAGGAACCACTGAGGGGCTTTCTTCAGAGGCGGTCTGTAACAGACGGTTACGTTGCAAAACAATTTCATTGTAACGGTTGATAAGTGTCGATGCCGTTCCGTCTTGCAGACCTACATTGGAGGGAAGGGTCTGATATTTGTTGGAAGGCTCATTCATGTAATCGCTGATACTGTTAAGCAATGCGACCTGTGTGTTGGCGTCAGCAAGTTTCTGCTCATATTCGTTGGCGTTACCCATTGCTTGGCCAGCGCTGGCTGATAAGGTAGTCATGTGATGACGTCGCTTGTATTCCTCCAACTGTCCTTCAGTCTCGCCCAATTCAGCATTGATTTTCTCCAGACGGTCGTTGATAAATTCCTCCGTTCTTTGAGCCACGATATCTTTATCCTCATTAGCATCGCGGTTATAGCAAACGGCCAGTTGACGGAGATAATCTTTCGCACGTTCGGGAATCTCGTCGGTCATCGTCATACGGATGATGGTCGTGGAACGGGAAGTCGGAGACACTGACAATGCACCACGATATTTATATGCCGCATTGTATGGCGTGTTGATATTGACAAACATCCTTGCTCCTTCACCCATATGCCCATAACCTTCTGAGAAGGTGATGTCGCCGGCACTGGTGCGGAACGTTTGGGGTAAAGTGGTAAATGATTTTTTCAACTCATATGGACCAGAGACACCCAAACTGTCGTTGGAAACGCTGTAATACGTTCCTTCAACTTTGTAATTCGCTCCTTCTTTGGTGATGGTCAGGTTGATAGGAGCAGGTAGAATCTCCAGATGTTCAGGGTCGATATCTACGGTTACTGGCTGACTCTTATACATGGTCTTGTCTTTCACGCGACCTTCAAGTGTATAAGAGGTGTAAAGTTTCAGGTCGCGGACGACATGTGTCGCAATGGAGTGGGATGACATAATCTCCAACTCGTTGTCTATGCCCTCTGCGTTTGATACCACACCCATTACCGCTGAACTCATTGAACTGCGGCGGGAACCTTGTTCCTGTTTGATTAAGAACTTGGCTGATGCCTGATAAAGAGGCGTCTTGTATCGCAGATAGATGGCAGCCAAACCTAAGCAGATGAGAAGTGAGAGGATGAACCACTTCCAGTTCAATATCAACAGACGATAAATCGCTTGAAAGTTGAACATCGACTTGCCCGATTCTTGGGCAATGTTTTCTTGTGCTAAATTCTTGTTTTCTTCCATTTTTTATGATGATAATTGTATTTCTTGACTAATGTCTATTTTATATTTGTTGTTTTTATTCTTCGGTTGCCAAACGGATAAGGTAACGTCCGTAATCGTTCTTTTTCATCGGCTCGGCCAGTTGCAGCAATTGTTCTTTGCTTATCCAACCTCTACGATAGGCTATCTCTTCAATACACGCCACCTTCAGGCCTTGTCGCTTTTCTATCACTTCAATAAATGTGCTGGCTTCAGAAAGGCTGTCATGGGTGCCTGTGTCTAACCAGGCAAAACCACGTTCCAAATGTTCCACGCACAACTTACCCTCCTTCAAAAACTCTTGGTTCACTGTCGTTATCTCAAGTTCTCCTCGTGCGCTCGGCTTAATATGCTTTGCAATATTCACTACTTCATTGGGGTAGAAATAGAGGCCTACTACAGCATAATTGCTTTTCGGGTTCTGGGGCTTTTCTTCAATGCTTACACATTTGCCGTTTGCGTCAAATTCTACCACTCCATATCGCTCCGGGTCGGTCACGTAATAACCAAACACAGTGGCTAAACCTTTTTCTGCGCGTGCCACACTTTCACGAAGCATGGGGCCGAATCCAGTTCCGTGGAAGATGTTGTCGCCCAAAACCAGACAAACCTCATCATCGCCGATAAACTGCTCGCCTATAATAAAGGCTTGGGCTAATCCATCAGGACTGGGCTGCTCGGCGTACTCAAAATGAACGCCCAATTCAGAACCGTCGCCCAGCAAACGCTTGAAACCGGGCAGGTCGTATGGGGTGGATATGATAAGTATCTCCCGAATGCCGGCCTTTAACAGCACAGATACGGGATAATATATCATCGGCTTGTCAAAGATGGGTATCAATTGCTTGCTGATACCTTTCGTAATTGGATATAGGCGGGTTCCTGAACCACCTGCTAAAACAATTCCTTTCATCTCTCTCGTTAATATGCTTTCTTGTCAGGTTTGATAATCGACCAGGCCGTCATGAACATAATCTTAATGTCAAGCCAGAACGACCAGTTCTCTATATACCAAATGTCGCGTCGAACGCGCTCTTCCATCTGCCATAATTCTTCGGTCTCACCACGGTAACCCGTCACTTGAGCCCAACCTGTAATCCCAGGCTTGGAAAAATGGCGCACCATATATTTACTGATTAAGCCTGAATATACTTCAGTATGTTTCAACATGTGAGGACGGGGACCTACGATACTCATGTCGCCTCTCAACACGTTAAAAAATTGGGGGAATTCGTCGATATTGGTCTTGCGCATGAAATTGCCAAAGGCAAATTTGCGCGGGTCGTCACGTGTTGCCTGCAAGTTGTCTGCGTCTTTGTTGACATGCATCGAACGGAATTTGTAACAAAAAAAGTTTTTGCCGTTCAATCCGGTGCGCTCTTGCTTGAAGAAGAGAGGTCCGGGACTTTGACTCTTGATAATGATGGCAATAATAGGTATGAATGGAAGCAAAATCAGAAGTATGATGACACTTACCACTATGTCGAACAAACGTTTGATGAAACGATTGGTTCGGTCTGCCAATGGCTCCACGAAATTGGTGAATAACGTTTGGTTGCCAAAACGTTCTGGTTTCAGGTTCAAGCGGAAATTACCCTCCATGCGTGGAACGTAGAAAAAGTGAATTACATGCTTGTCACACCATTCTATTATATGTGAGATATAGGGCGTCGCGTCATGCGACAGGCAGCAGAACACATCATGAATATTCTCGCCAATCTCTCCATTGTCAATCTTTTCCTGTAAATCGCTTAATGTCCCCAGGCGGGTAAATGTGTCGGGACATTTTTGGAAATCGCTGTCCGCATAGTAACCGATTACCTTGTAACCCGTAGTCGCATCTACCATCAAATCTTCATAAATGCTGATATTGGCCATGTCATGACCGATGAAAAGCACACGTCGGGTATTACCACCAGCCTGACGATATTTGCTCAAGATGAAAATCTCAAATAGACGCAACATCACAATTGAGCAATAAAGTACTGGTGTGTATATGAAGATGAATCGGAAGAAACCGCCGCTGCCGCCCACAAAACGGGATAATGTGAAAAATAGTACGGCTTGGCAGACACACAATTTGAGCACGCGCAACATCACGTATTCGAACGAGTTGCGGCGTTCATGGATTTTTGTGTGGAAGAAATACTCGGCAATAATCAACGAAATATTGGCAACGAACAATTCTGTCTTGGGTGCTGTCTCAAAGAAATTCGGAAGAATATCAGGGGCAATTTGCTTAAACAGGATAAGCAAGATATTAAGCAATATAAAATCGCCTAATATCACCAAATTCCTGATCAAATCACTGCCGTTCGAATTCGTTTTCATCGTGATTATTTCTATGTGTACAGAAAATCTCTGCAAAATTACAAAGAAATCACGAACTACTAAACAAATTGTGAGAAAAAATGCTTTTTTTTATTAAATAATAAGGTTTTCTATTGGTTCAAATTGAGTTTCGAGGTAAATATCGGTGTTTTTATGTATTTTGAGCATTATTATTATTCGTTTCCAAAGGGATGAAATCGACCATAAATATCCTGTCATTTGACTATCTTGAATAATCTGGAAAAGTACCATGAGTTGGGTTGCCTTTTTCGTTTTTATAGACTTTTATTTTGTTATTAACACTTTTTGTTGTAATTTTGCAACCGCCGTATGTATTGCGGAAGAATAATTGATAAAAAAAATTACTAATTATGGGAATATTCTCAAAACTGTTCGGGAAAAAGTCGCAAGAGACGACAAAGATAGGAGGAATGGAAGATTATATGACTCTCATCAGGGTCTATTTCCAAGCTTCACTAGCGGTAAATCTAGGAATCACCAATCTTGCCGCTCTGCCAGATTTACGCACGTTTAAGATGACGCTCAAGGTGCCTACAGTCAATAATAAATTGGGCGTCGGGGAAAAAAGTCAGTGTAAAAAAATGATGAAAGAAATTTACAATACTGACGATTATTTCTTGAAAGAAATTGACCAAAGCCTGAAGAAGAACTGTCGAAAACTGCAGGATGTGCAACCCTATATGGTGCAGTTCCAAGGTTTCTCCCAAGATATACTCATGTTAATGGGAAATTTGATGAAATTTAAACTCAGAATGCCTTCTTTCTTCAAGAAATCCATTTATGCCATGACTGAAAAAACTGTCAACGATATCTTTACTAAAAACGATTACAAAGATGCCGGTGTGGTCAAAACTGTCCTCGCTATAAGACAATATAACAATCGTTTGGGATACTCGCAGAAATGGATTACAGATTTCGCATACCAAGTTATTATGCTTGCGAAAAAAGAACCCAAATCAAAGGCTGCTGAGCAAAAAAAGAGTTGAATCTTTGGTTAATTGAAATTATTCAACTAACTTTGCACTCAAATTGTTAGTTATGCCTGCCGAGGATAAACGCGTCATATTATTCACCACCAGAGTTCGCCAGATGATACTTCATTACAATGAGGTGCGTCAGGAGAATAAAAAACTGCAGGATACTATCCGTCAAAAAGAGCAGATAATAGATGAATTGAACGCGAAACTGAGACAGACAGAATACGATTATAATTCGCTCAAAATGGCTAAGATGATTGAAATCACTGATGGCGACATGGATAAAGCCAAGGTGAGATTGTCAAGGCTGATTAGAGACGTCAACAAATGTATCACTCTCCTGAGTGAAAAATAGCGTGAGCGATGCCTGAAGAAAGAGAGAAAAGACGTATTATACTGCATGTTTATAACCAACATCTTCCCATCACCATTTTTGCTGATGAAGAGGAGATGTATCGTAATGCCGCCAAACTAGTAAGCGACAAGGTCAATTTCTATGCTAACGCGTCGAAGCGTAGTAAAGTGAATGACCAAATGGTGCTTTATATGGTATTGGTAGACATTGCTATGATGTATGAACGCGAACATGCAAAAATGGATACCCAGGCAATGGGGGAAATCCTGGTACGGCTCACTTCAGAAATCGAAGAGGCGCTAAAGAGCGAGGAGAAGTGAACGGTAACAGGATTTTATCTTATCTATCTATATAATACTTAATTTAACAACATGCCTATAATTATATCTATCATCGTTGCTGCCGCCACACTTGTGATAGGCGGTTTGGCTGGATACATGATTTTCCGATACGTATTAAAAGGAAAATATAATGAGAGTATAGCCGCTGCTGAAAAAGAAGCAGAAGTCATCAAAGAAAAAAAGGAACTCCAGATTAAGGAAAAATTCCTTAACAAAAAGGCTGAACTCGAAAAAGAAGTTCAACAACGGAACCAAAAAATCCAGCAGGGAGAAAACAGACTCAAACAACGTGAAATCTCATTGAATCAGCGTCAGGAGGAACTCGGACGAAGAAAACAAGAGGTGGAACAGGCACAACAGAGAATTGAGAACGAGAAAAAGATAATCGCGAAAAAAGAGGAAGAGTTGGAGAAAATGCAACTCAAAGAGAGGGAGAAACTCGAAGAACTCTCTGGGCTGAGTGCAGAAGAGGCCAAACTGAGACTCGTGGAAAGCCTGAAAGATGAGGCCCGCACTGATGCCGCTTCTTATGTCAACGAGATTATGGACGAGGCAAAACTCAATGCTAACGCACAGGCTAAGAAGATTGTCATACAAACCATTCAGCGTGTTGCTACTGAAACTGCCATAGAGAACTCTGTCAGTATTTTCCATATCGACAATGATGAGGTTAAGGGACGTATCATCGGCCGTGAAGGTCGTAACATCCGTGCTTTGGAGGCTGCCGCAGGTGTGGAAATCGTCGTTGACGATACCCCAGAGGCAATTGTCATCTCCGCTTTCGATCCCATCAGACGTGAGGTCTGCCGTTTGGCTCTGCATCAGTTGGTGGCTGACGGACGTATCCACCCCGCACGTATCGAGGAAGTGGTGGCCAAAGTAAAGAAGCAAATTGAAAACGAAGTCATTGAGACGGGTAAACGTACTGCCATTGACCTAGGTATTCACGGTTTACACCCAGAACTCATCCGTATCATCGGTAAGATGAAATACCGTTCCTCATACGGTCAGAATCTTTTGCAACATGCCCGTGAGACAGCCAATCTCTGTGCCGTCATGGCTTCAGAACTCGGACTTAATCCCAAAAAGGCAAAACGTGCCGGATTGCTTCATGATATAGGTAAGGTGCCCGATGAGGAGAGTGAGTTGCCCCACGCACTCTATGGTGCTAAAATTGCCGAGAAATTCAAGGAGAAACCCGATATCTGCAACGCCATTGGCGCTCACCATGATGAGATGGAGATGAACACGCTGTTGGCTCCTATTGTTCAGGTATGTGACGCTATCTCAGGCGCACGTCCTGGTGCACGTCGGGAAATCGTCGAGGCCTATATCAAGCGCCTCAATGACCTTGAGGCCATTGCAATGAGTTACCCCGGTGTAACCAAGACATACGCTATTCAGGCTGGTCGTGAACTCCGTGTCATTGTTGGTGCCGACAAGATGGATGACAAGCAGACTGAAGCCCTCTCTGGTGAAATCGCTAATAAGATTCAAACGGAGATGACCTATCCCGGTCAGGTGAAAATCACGGTCATCCGCGAGACCCGTTCAGTTGCTTATGCGAAATAATCAATGGACCACATAATTATGCTAGAGGGGAGCACCACGGTGCTCCCCTCTGCTGTATTATCGTAATTCGCTTTTCCTATGGATGGGTATGTGTTTATTCTCCTATAGTTGCTAATGCTGCTTGATAAACATCGTAATAATCCAAGTCCAGATGGTCTATCATGTTGGGAAAGGCCTGCATAAAACTGGCGTAACAAAGGGAGGCTACTTTTCGACCCTCTAATTTACTGCCTTGTAATGATTGTAGCACGTAAACTTGGTCGGCTGTCCATTGCGACTGAACTATCATCGACGTCTCCATGGCGATGACACGTGTGCTGTTAATGTCATTGAGAGAGCGCAGATAGGTCACGGCCCAGCACATGTCATCTAATACCGACGGGGGGGGCTCTGTCGGTTCCTCTTCAGTCTCAGTCCATTCTTCCTGACCAAAGAGCGATAATTCCTGAACCGATTCGTCAGAGGTTGACGATTTGCGCTTCTTCCGGATTCTCATGTTAAAACCAATATAAAAGGTGGTTCTGAGGTCAGAATTTATTATGTTTTATGAAATACTGGGCGTTGACCAACCCCTTGTCGGCAGCCTGTTTCATCAGTTTCTTTGCTTTCTTGCGGTCTTTGGTCACACCTTTTCCTTCATAATATACAATGGCCAAGTTATACAAAGATTCCAGATTGCCCGATTCGATTGCCACCTGATAGCACTGCAAACCGGCGTCAATGTCTTGTTCCACACCTTTTCCCTCAATCAACATGCGCCCCATATTGTTGTAGGCTGATGTCTGACCGTTTGAGGCAGCTTTCTGATAATATTCGAACGCCTTCGAGAAATCCTGATTCACGCCGTGCCCCTCTTCATAGCAACTGCCAATCATTAATTGTGCCGTGGGGTGATTCTTTTCTGCGCATACTTGATACAGACGGAAAGCATGTTTGTAGTTCTGGGCCACACCGTTGCCGAAATAATAGGCATTGGCCAAATTCAACGAACCGCTTGTCACTCCGTTTTCGGAGGCTTTGGTATACCAGTAGGCGGCTTTTTCCAAATCTTTTTCCACACCATTTCCATAATAGTAGGCATTGCCCAAGTTCAATTGTGCGTTGGGATAATCTTGCTCCGCGGCCAACTCAAACCATTTGGCTGCTTCTTCCAGGTCTTTTTTCACGCCTTCACCTTTCTGATAGGCGATGCCAAGATTATACTGCGCATAGACGAACCCCTGATTGGCGGATTTCTCATACCATTGTACAGCCTTTTTGTAGTTTTGGCTGACACCTAATCCGTCATGGTAACGGTTGCCTAAGTTGAACTGTGCGGTGCGGTCACCGGCTTCAGCGTCTTTCTGCAACTGTTTAATGGCCTCGTCTTCCGGGTTGATGCCTTCTATCTGTGCTTGTATGTTGTTGGAGAACAACATCAATAATGCGGTCAATACACTGAAAAAGATGCTTTTCTTCATATTCGGTTATGGTTTTAGTGAATGGTTAGTATTCATGGTTTACTCCGCAAAAATACGGTAAAAAAAAGAAATCACCAAATATTCGCCTATTTTATTTTGGGTAGAGTGTTATGTGCTCAAATCATAACGTTCAACGTTCCATGTTCAACGTTCAACGTTCCACGTTCTAAAGTGTTCCTTTGCTCGAAGGTAACTGGTAGTGTTCGATATCTCGACGCACAGCCATCTTCAGTGCTCTGGCCAATGCTTTGAAAATCCCCTCTATTTTGTGATGTTCATTTTCGCCTTCTGCCTTTATGTTCAGGTTCATGCGTGCCGCATCGCTCAGACTCTTAAAGAAATGGAGAAACATCTCTGTGGGCATCTCTCCAACCCGTTCACGATTGAAGGTCGCGTCCCATACCAACCAGGGACGTCCACCGAAATCCAAGGCTACACTGCACAGACAATCGTCCATGGGTAACGTGTATCCATATCTCTCGATACCCCGCTTATCGCCCAATGCCTTCAACAGGCATTCACCCAATACGATGGCGGTGTCTTCTATGGTATGATGTTCATCTACATGCAAGTCACCTTTTGCTCTTATCTCCAAATCCATACTGCCGTGCTTGGCTATTTGTTCGAGCATATGATCGAAGAAGCCAAGTCCCGTTTGAATGTCGCACTTACCACTTCCATCCAGGTTTACAAGTACGTAGATATCTGTCTCTTTGGTCACGCGGTGCGATTCTGCGATGCGCTCACCGGCAAATAATATCTCCGCTATTTTAGGCCATGTCATGCCGTTTTCTCCCAATATCATGGCCTTACATCCAAGGTTTTCCGCCAACAGTCGGTCGGTCTCGCGGTCACCTATCACATAACTGTTTTTCAAGTCATATTTATCGTTGTCGATATATTCCTTGAGCATACCAGTTCCGGGCTTACGGTCGGGATGATGGTCTTCAGGAAAATGGCGGTCGATATGAAAGGCGTCGAAGGTGATGCCTTCGTCTGACAATGCTTGTAAGATGAAATTGTGTACAGGCCAGAATGTGTCTTCTGGAAAACTCGCTGTACCCAATCCGTCTTGATTACTTACCATGACGAACTTAAAGTCCAAGTTTTTGCGGATAAAACCCAAATTCTTGAATACACCTTTTGTAAACCGCAGTTTCTCAAATGAGTCTATCTGCTCATCTGCGGGTTCTTCTATCAATGTGCCGTCGCGGTCGATGAATAGTATTCTTTCAGCCATAGCCTAATTGTTATTTCAGAAATATCATTATTGGAGTTGATACTGGTTGTTTTTGATGGAGTTAGGATGGAGAATTGTCAGAATCCACCTTTATTGATACTTGTTTCTCGCGGTGGTGTTCTTCGATGGAGCCATATTGGTAAAAGTTCACGACGGTGAGGAATTGCCAAAGGAAATAGAACAACCATATGAAAACGAATGTGATGGCGGCCAACAGCCAGATAAAAGAGCCTGGCATGTCGTACGGGTCGCCCATCGTGGCACCACTGAGGGATTGAATCTCGGCAATGCTTATCGTCACCACAGGTATTGCCATTATGGCTGTGATGGTCAACAACATCAACAACGTAAGAACGTTCGTTGTCAGAAGTTTGCCCAAATAGCGATATCCCCGACACAATCCATTTGGAAAACCTTTTATATAATTGGCAATTGCCGACGAGGGTGGGGTAGGCTCCTCGCTGATGTATCTTACATGATAATAATGTATCGGAAGGGTCAAAAGCAACAATATCGTTCCGCTCAGCACTATTATCCACCACTGATGACCTGTCAACAATGTTATACCATAGACGGCAAAACCAATTATCACAAATAGCACGCAGGCGCAAAATAAAGCCCATGCACTGCGTAGCATGTTCTTCTTTCCTGCTGGACTGCTCAACAGTTGATATAAGCGGGAGATGGCCCAAGCGCATGCGGCAAAAACACAGATGCTTGATATGATGATACCGATGGTCAGCCAAATATTACCTGTTATTTGTCGGGATTGCAGGTAACAAAGTGCTCTGCACACAGCAGCAAACACGCTCAATAGCGTTATCGGCAACCATGTGCGTCTGAACAGGCTTCCCAATTGGTCACAGCACCATTTCCAAGCAGCGGATATACATCCTTTGGCGCTCCTTATCTTAAATATCTCTTCTTGTTCCATGTTGTATGATATGTTTCGTGCAATGCAAATACATGCAAAGTTCAAATGCTTTCTTGAGAAGGTGCTGTAGGTAGGCGGCGTCTGAATTCGCTGCAAACCACCGCCGTCGCAATAGCCACATTCAGACTTTCGGCATGAGTGTTCCCCATTGAATAACGGGGTATCAGCAGTCGTCTGTTGACCTGTTGCCTGATACTTTCGCTGATGCCATTGCCTTCATTTCCCATGATGATGATGCCGTGATGGCTCAATTCCTCTTCGTACATGTTTTCGCCGTCAAGCAGTGTTCCATATACCGGGACGTCATCTCCTAACCGTCGAATCACCTCTTCTAATGACTCATAGAGGATTTTCACACGGGCGATGCTTCCCATAGTTGCTTGCACCACTTTCGGATTCCACACGTCGGCACTGTGATGGCTGCATATGATGGTGCGGATGCCAAACCAGTCTGCCACACGTATAATTGTGCCCATGTTGCCGGGATCTTGCACACCATCTAAAGCCAGCACCAACTCATTGCGGGCAGACATGATTGTTTGCTCGCGTTCTTCGGGCGTATAGATTGGTTGGCGGAATATGCCTATCACCTGTTGAGGGTGTTGCAGAAAACTCGCACGGCGCAACTCCTCCTCACTGACAATGATGCGCTCGCAACCGCAGTCCTTCAAGCCCTTATAATCCTCCGTGGTGATGATGGTTTGCGGTGAGGTTAACTCAGCCAAGTCGCCGACGGCTTTCGGCCCTTCTGCCACAAACAATCCCGTCTCCTGCCGGAATTTCTTCAATTCCAGCCGTTTCAGGTTCTTCAGTTGGTTTTTGCTCAGCACGTCAATGTCTGTTTATTGTCCTGACTCTCACTGTGAGAGGCTTTCATATATAAAACTTATGCAAAGATACTACTTTCACACAAATTCCTTTCATACTCATAAAAGAATTAACTTTTATTGCAAAAAAACACTCTTTGTAATCTTTATTCATTGTGCCATCTCCATTGTGTATGCCATGATACCATTCACGCCCCCGTCCGATAATGAAAACGATGAAATCTTATTGTTCAATAATTCACTCGATTTTTTGGTCATTTCGTGCAAATAGTGTAATTTTGCAGTCACTAAAGATAATATCATCTATTTATGTATAGAACGAACACTTGTGGGGAATTGAGACTCAGTTACGCGGGCAAACAGGTGACGCTTGCTGGATGGGTGCAGCGTACACGAAAAATGGGAGGCATGACCTTCGTTGACCTGCGTGACAGGTATGGTATTACGCAATTGGTTTTCAATGAGGCCTTGAATGAGGACCTGTGCGACCGTGCCAATAAATTGGGGCGCGAATATTGTATTCAGGTCAAAGGCGAGGTCAACGAGCGCGTGAGCAAGAACAAGAACCTGCCCACTGGCGACGTGGAAATCATCGTTTCTGAACTCAATGTGCTCAGCGAGAGCATCACCCCGCCCTTTACCATCGAAGACAACTCCGACGGCGGCGACGATATCCGTATGAAATACCGTTATCTCGACCTTCGGAGAAATGCTGTGCGTAAGAATCTTGAGTTGCGTCACCGCATGACTATCCTCATACGTAATTTCCTCGACGAAAGGGATTTCATCGAAGTGGAGACGCCGATTCTCATTGGTTCTACGCCAGAGGGTGCACGTGATTTTGTGGTTCCTTCACGTATGAATCCGGGGCAGTTCTATGCCCTTCCGCAGAGCCCCCAGACATTGAAGCAGTTGCTCATGATCAGTGGTTTCGACCGCTATTTCCAGATAGCCAAATGCTTCCGTGACGAAGACCTGCGTGCAGACCGGCAACCCGAGTTTACGCAGATTGACTGCGAGATGTCTTTCGTGGAACAAGACGATGTCATCGACCTCTTCGAGGATATGGCACGTCATCTATTCAAAGAAGTGCGCGGTGTGGAATTACCAACCAAACTTCTGCAGATGACATGGCACGAGGCCATGCGCCGTTTCGGTTCCGATAAGCCCGACCTTCGTTTCGGTATGGAGTTTGTCGAACTGATGGATGTGCTCAAATGTACAGGCACTTTCCCCGTGTTCGACAGTGCTGAATACATCGGTGGCATCTGTGTGCCGGGATGTGCCAATTACACCCGCAAACAACTTGACCAACTTACCGAATTTGTGAAACGTCCGCAGGTGGGTGCAAAAGGGTTGGTCTATGTCAAGTTTAATGAAGACGGAACCGTCAAATCGAGTATTGATAAATTCTATACACCGGAAGTGTGGGCTGCTTTGAAGGAAAAGACAGGCGCCAAAGATGGCGACCTCGTGCTCATCCTCAGTGGCGACAACGCCAATAAGACTCGCACGCAACTTTGCACATTGCGCCTTGAGATGGGCGAGCGTCTCGGATTACGTGATAAAGACCGTTTCGAGTGCCTGTGGATCATTGACTTTCCACTCTTTGAGTGGAGCGATGAAGAACAGCGCCTCATGGCAGTGCACCATCCATTTACTATGCCTAATCCCGATGATATACCCTTGCTCGAAGAGCATCCTGAGAAGGTGAGGGCTAAGGCGTACGATTTCGTATGCAATGGTGTAGAGCTCGGTGGCGGTTCCCTCCGTATCCATGACGGAAAACTACAGGAGAAGATGTTCAATATTCTCGGTTTCACACCCGAGAGAGCCATGGCGCAATTCGGATTCCTTATCAATGCGTTCAAGTATGGGGCACCGCCTCATGCAGGACTCGCATTCGGTCTCGACCGGTTCGTATCTATCATGGCAGGACTTGACTCCATCCGCGACTGCATCGCATTCCCGAAAAACAATTCAGGACGCGATGTTATGCTCGACGCACCGTCGGTCATTGACCAAAAACAACTCGATGAACTCTTGATAAAAGTCACCCCAACCAACGAATAACCAGCTGATTTTGACCCATTTGGGTTGATGTATGTCAAGAAATTCGAAGTTTAAGTCATTTCACTCAAACCGACTGCCATTTTTAGGTAAAATTATTTGATTCTTACATCAAATCACTGTAATTTTGCAGCAGATTTCAAAAGGATAATCTATATCCCTGTGTAGAATTAATTAGTTTACTAAAAAAATTATGGCAGAAAAGAAAGCAACAAAGGAGGCAACTCCGAAAGCAGCAGCAAAGAAGGCTCCTGCTAAGAAAGCAGTGAAAAAGGTAGAAGTAGTGATTAACGCTGAGAACGTAGGCTTCAAAGCCGGTGACGTGTATCAGGCTCTTGCTACCGCCGAGAAGGCTCTTTCTGTGAAAGAAATTGCCAAGCAGGCTAAAATCTCTGAGGAAGAGGCTTTACTCGGAATCGGATGGCTGCTTAAGGAAGGTAAAGTGAAGGATGACGCAGAGAAAATTGCATTGGCTTAATAAAGCATCATAAAATGGGAGAGGGCTGGTAATGAAAGTGTACCAGCCCTCTTTTTTGTAAACATGGAATTTCTTCATGTACGAACAGGAGATATTGAACATATTGACAAGCGCAGGAGATAAAGGACTGAAAGTGGATAAAATCGCACGACATGTCTTCAACAACTGCAACTCTTTCTTTGAGACACACAGTCTGAAAGAAATACGCCAATGTGTCGCGACGTTCCTGCAAAATAACTCCAGAACCTCTGACGGACTGGTTGAGAAAATACAATGGGGCATCTATAAACTTAATAAAAACTCAGCGGAGGCAAGACAGTTGCTTATGCAATTTGCTGACGAAAACGAGGAAAAAGAAAAGAGAACGAGGGTGGTGGAAGATGACAAGACTTTGAGCCTGTTTTGATACCTGCATTCAATGAGGATAGTCTGCATGTCAAGGGTGATGACAGCAAGTTCTTAAAAAATCTAAAATAACTACTTTTCTGAGGGGGGAATCATTTCTAATGCGTATTATATAAAGAATTTTGTTACTCATACATTATTTATGGCTAAAAGATATTTATTAGGATTTGATGTCGGCAGTAGTTCCGTTAAGGCATCATTAGTTAACGCTGACAGCGGTGAATGCGCTGCATCGGCTTTCTTCCCTGAGCGTGAGGCACCCATTACAGCCGTCAAGGCAGGATGGGCAGAACAAGATCCTCAGATGTGGTGGGATAACGCCAAATTGAGTTTGAAAAAAATCATGGCCGAGACAGGTGCCACGGCTGATGAAATCAAGGCGATAGGTATCTCCTATCAGATGCATGGACTCGTTTGCGTTGATAAAGAGCAGAAAGTGCTCCGTCCTTCCATCATCTGGTGTGACTCAAGAGCCGTTCCTTATGGCGAGAAAGCATTCAACGAACTGGGTGCGGAGCAATGTTTAGGACATCTGCTCAACTCTCCAGGCAACTTTACTGCGGCTAAATTGGCTTGGGTGAAAGAGAATGAACCCGAACTCTTCGACCGCATCGATAAAATCATGCTACCCGGTGATTATATCGCCATGAGATTGAGTGGAGTGGCCAATACCACCATCAGCGGACTGAGTGAAGGTATGATGTGGGATTTCAAAGACAAGAAAGTCGCAAAATTCCTCCTCGATTACTACGGATTCAACGAGACCGTTATTCCTGATATCGTGCCCACTTTCAGCATTCAGAGTGAAGTGTGTGCTGAGGCTGCCGCAGAATTGGGTTTGAAGGAAGGTACTCCTATCTCTTATCGTGGTGGTGACCAGCCCAACAACGCTTTGTCGCTGAATGTGTTCAATCCCGGTGAAATCGCATCTACCGCTGGCACATCCGGTGTGGTTTATGGTGTGTTAGGCGAGACCAATTACGACCCGAAGAGCCGTGTCAACACATTTGCGCACGTCAACTACACGCAAGATCTCAACCGTCTTGGCGTACTTCTGTGCATTAACGGTACAGGTATCCTCAATGCTTGGGTAAGACGTACCATCGCACCAGAAGGTATCTCTTATGCTGATATGAACACGTTGACTGACAGTGTGCCCATCGGTAGTGAGGGCGTTACCATTATTCCGTTTGGTAATGGTGCTGAGCGCGTGCTTGAAAACCGCGAGATTGGATGCTCTATCAATGGCGTCAACTTCAACAAGCACGGAAAGGCTCACCTCATGCGTGCTGCCCAGGAAGGTATCGTCTTCAGTTTCTGCTATGGCATGGAAGTGATGCAGCAGATGGGTATGGACATCAAGAAAATCCACGCAGGAAAGGCTAACATGTTCCTCAGCCCGTTGTTCCGTGACACGCTCGCTGCTGTCAGCGGTGCCACCATCGAACTCTACGAGACCGATGGCAGTGTGGGTGCAGCAAAAGGCGCAGGTATGGGCTGTGGCATCTACAAAGACCATGATGAGGCGTTCTCAACACTCAAGAAACTTGCCGTCATCACACCCGACGAGAAGAACCGTGATGCTTACCTTGCCGCATATGCAGCATGGAAGGAAAAACTCGAGCAACTTTTGAAATAAATCTATATTGTAACTAAAAACTTTAATATTATCATTTTAATTTAACTATGGCTAAAGAGTATTTTCCGTTTACCGGTAAAATTCCTTTCGAAGGAAAAGAGAGTAAAAATGTAATGGCTTTCCATTATTACGAGCCCGAGAAGGTCGTGATGGGTAAGAAAATGAAAGACTGGCTGAAGTTCGCTATGGCATGGTGGCACACCCTCGGTGGAGCAAGTGCAGACCAGTTCGGTGGTCAGACCCGCAGTTATGAGTGGGACAAAGCAGCCGATGCTGTGCAGCGTGCTAAGGACAAAATGGACGCCGGTTTCGAAATCATGGACAAACTGGGCATCGAGTATTTCTGCTTCCACGATGTTGACCTCGTTGAAGAGGGTGACACCATCGAGGAGTATGAGGCTCGCATGAAGGCCATCACTGACTACGCTCAGGAGAAGATGAAGGAATTCCCCAACATCAAACTGCTCTGGGGTACAGCCAACGTATTTGGCAACAAACGTTATGCTAATGGTGCCAGCACCAATCCCGACTTCGACGTTGTGGCTCGCGCTATCGTTCAGATTAAGAACGCTATAGACGCTACCATCAAACTCGGTGGTACTAACTATGTGTTCTGGGGTGGCCGCGAAGGTTACATGAGCCTGCTCAATACTGACCAGAAACGTGAGAAAGAGCACATGGCTACCATGCTGACCATGGCTCGCGACTATGCCCGCGCAAAAGGTTTCAAAGGCACATTCCTTATCGAGCCCAAACCCATGGAACCCTCAAAGCACCAGTATGACGTTGATACAGAGACCGTGATTGGTTTCCTCAAAGCACACAACTTGGACAAGGACTTCAAGGTGAACATCGAGGTGAACCACGCTACACTCGCTGGTCACACATTCGAACACGAACTGGCTTGCGCAGTTGACGCTGGTATGCTCGGCTCTATCGACGCTAACCGTGGTGACGCTCAGAACGGCTGGGATACCGACCAGTTCCCCATCGACAACTTCGAACTGACTCAGGCTATGCTGGAAATCATCCGTAATGGCGGTCTCGGCAACGGCGGTACCAACTTCGACGCTAAGATTCGTCGTAACTCTACCGATCTTGAGGACCTCTTCATCGCTCACATCAGCGGTATGGATGCCATGGCTCGCGCTCTGATGAACGCTGCCGCTATCCTTGAGGAGAGTGAACTGCCCGCTATGAAGAAAGCCCGCTACGCTTCATTTGACGAAGGTGTTGGTAAGGACTTCGAAGATGGCAAACTCACACTCGAGCAGGTTTATGAGTATGGCAAGAAGGTCGGTGAGCCCAAGCAGACTTCCGGCAAGCAAGAGAAGTACGAGACCATCGTCGCTCTCTATTCAAAATAAGCCATTCGGCTTATCCGGGAAACGGTAAAAATGAACAGGAGTCACTCTTTGTGACTCCTGTTTTTTATGTATTATATTCCGTTATGTATTAAGGCAATTCCTATTATTCTCCTTGCTCCTCTTCTGTCTCATCGATATCGATATTTGCCTTTTTCCTTTTCTTCACAAACCATCTCACGGCGAAATATAACACAACCAATCCGACAAGTGCTAAAATACCCCACTTGATGTAGTCGCCATATTCTTCGAGTTTCTCAGTCAACTGATCCTCGGGCACTACGGAATGCAGATACCAACCCAATGCTGCGAGGATGCAGTTCC
Source organism: Prevotella sp. (assembly GCA_017548275.1). GTDB lineage: Bacteria > Bacteroidota > Bacteroidia > Bacteroidales > Bacteroidaceae > Prevotella. Next base: position 184,268 of record JAFZAH010000040.1, on the reverse strand, counting down.
ATACACCGGCACCGATGGTTGTGTAGAGCAAGAATTTCCAGTAACTCATCTTAGCCAGACCTGCAGGGATGGAGATAAGATGTCGGATACCGGGAATGAGACGTCCTGAGATGGTGGCCACCATACCGTGGTCATTAAAATACTTTTCGCTCTTCTCTACTTTCTCCTGATTCAGCAGACACATTTTTCCCCATTTGCTGTTGGCAAACTTATAAATGATGGGGCGTCCCAGATAATACCCCGCCACATAGTTGATAGACGCGCCGAGGTCGGCGCCTACTGTGGCAAATAATATCACTAAAAACACATTGAGGTGACCGCCTGCGGCATGATAGGCTGCCGGCGACACCACCAGTTCAGAGGGTACAGGTATGACAGTGCTCTCCAGCAACATCAGTAGAAGCACCGTTCCGTAATTCAAATGTCCTATTAAGGATGTTATCCAACTCATTGCTTGAAAAAACTATTCTTTTTGTTTAAATGTTATTCCTCCTTCACAAATCTTATTTCTTCAATTGTCGTTTAGCCTCTTCATAATACCTCTCAGGTTCCATGTCTTCAGGGAACAGCCCATTCAACACATTACGGGCTTCACGGGGATTCTCTATAATGGCTTTTCGCAGATATTGCAAATAATCGTCATAATTCCCTAATTCGTATGCGCAAACTGCCAAGTACGAATATCCGTCGTGTATATTGCCGTCAGAAGCCTCCAACAAGGAGTAAAACATATTGTATGCCAGGTTGATGTAGTTGTTGTCATATACCGATATGGCGATACGTAACAAGATGTCGGGCGACATCTTTGACGCGTCAACGGCCTTCTGAAAGCACATCTGAGCCTCGTCAATACGCTGATGTTCCAAATAAAGATGTCCTTTCAATACCATCATCTCCTCATGGTTACAGTCGATATCGTCGGTTTTGTTCACATAATACAACGCCTCATCCAAACGACCGGACCTGCTTAATGCAAATGCCAGTTCTTGGTAAATTTCCTGTTGATATTGTTTGTTCTCACCGCGATAATTGACTTCCGCCTTTTTGAGGTGTTCGATGGCTTCCTCCAAACGGTTCAAATTGAACAGACAGATACCTTGATACAAGTCGCCCACCGCTTCCAGCGGATGCAACTCGCTGTACTGATGATAATACCTCAGGGCCTCCTCGTAATTGTAGAGCATCAGCAGGCCGTTGGCCTTATTCAATATCGCCTCTTCATCATTCGGGTCGATGGCAAGGGCATACTCGCTGCTGGTGATGGCTTCATGAATATTGTCTTGCATCAGTTGTGAAGCGGACAACTGGTTCCAATAATAAGCGGAAAACGGATTTTCGTCTATCAAACGGGTGAAGATGCGTTCGCTTTCGGCATAGTCTCCTTTGCTGAACAAGATACGCCCCAATGCCTCTTGGTAATCATTGCATTCAGTCTCATTCGATTGCTTCAACCATTCATGTGCCATTTCCATCTGCTCATAGTCAGCCATAAGGGTGGCGGCGTCTAAGATGAAGTCGCTGCGGTCCAATGGGTCTTCCAATGTGTCGAAGCAGGAATGAAGGTATTCATTGGCCTCGGTGTATTGACCTTTGGCAATCATGATTTCCGCCTCGATGTAATAATAGTCCAAATCCGATTTGTCCTCTATCTGGCGGGCATACTCTTCGGCGCTTTCCGGGTTATTGTCGCGCACAAGCATCATACGAGCCATGAAAACGAGCGGGGCAGTGGCACCATTGAACAGGTCGATAGCATAAGTTGCAACTGAAACCGCATCGTCGATTTTGCCACGGCTGTGGTAATATTCGGCGATGTCAGTCAGTTGTTCTGAATCGAGATACGTGGTTTCTCCTCCATGTATCATCTCTTCGTACCTTCTCAGGTCTTCCTTAAATTCTTTGCTGTCGAAATATGAGTTGTCCACTGGCTGTATCGGCAATCGGCTTATTTGTTCATCTTAGCCCAAGTGTCTTTCAGACCAACTGTCTTGTTAAACACCAGATGCTCCGGAGTGGAATCAATGTCTGCCATGAAATAGCCGATGCGCTGGAACTGCAAATACTCGCCTGCCTTACGTTCTGCCGCATAATTCTCCACATAGCAGTGATTGAGCACTTGCAGAGAGTCGGGGTTGAGCAACTCACGGAAGTCGCACTCGTCGGCAGACGGATTCTCAACATTGAACAGTCTGTCGTACACACGGACCTCTGCCTCATGACAATGGTCTGCAGACACCCAGTGAAGGGTACCTTTCACTTTGCGGTTGGCTCCTTCTTTACCGCTCTTGCTCTCAGGGTCATATTCCGCATATATCTCTTCAATGTTGCCGTCAGCGTCTTTCTTGCAACCGGTACACATGACGATATATGCGTTCTTCAGACGCACTTCTTTGCCCGGAGTCATTCGGAAGAATTTCTTCGGGGCGTCTTCCATAAAATCATCACGTTCTATCCAGAGGTTCTTTGAGAAGGTGATGCTGTGGGTGCCGTCAGCCTCATTTTCCGGGTTGTTCACAGCGGTCATCTCTTCCGTCTCGTTATCGGGATAGTTGGTGATAATCAGTTTCACAGGGTTCAATACGGCGCTCACGCGGAGACTGCGTGCATTCAAGTCTTCACGCACGGCGGCTTCTAACAGTGCCACATCATTCAATGCGTCGAATTTGGTATAGCCGATAGAATCAATGAACTTGCGAACACTTTCGGGAGAATAGCCACGGCGGCGCATACCACTTATGGTCGGCATACGGGGATCATCCCAACCATTCACTTTATTTTCTGTCACCAAAGCCAGCAGTTTGCGTTTGCTCATCATGGTGTAGGTCAGGTTCAAGCGATTGAACTCTATCTGCCGTGGACGGTAGTCTGTCTGACCCTCTTTCTCTTGGAGGAAGTCGATAAACTTGTCATAGAGCGGACGGTGAGGCACAAACTCCAATGTGCAGATAGAGTGGGTCACTCCCTCGAAATAGTCGCTCTGTCCATGAGCAAAGTCATACATGGGATAGGCATTCCACTTCGTGCCTGTACGATGATGTGGTGTGTGGATAATGCGATACATGATGGGGTCGCGGAAGTGCATGTTGGGATTGGCCATGTCCAATTTTGCACGCAGCACCATCGAACCTTCCACGGCTTCAGGAGTGTTCATAGCCGTGAACAATTTCAAATTCTCTTCGATAGGACGGTCACGATAGGGCGAGGGTTTACCCGGTTCTGTGGGAGTACCTTTCTGTTCGGCTATCTGTTCTGAGGTCTGTTCGTCGATATATGCAAAACCTTTCTTAATCATCCAAACGGCAAAATCCCATAATTGCTCGAAATAGTCGGAGGCGTAATACACATTGCCCCAATGAAAACCAAGCCACTTGATGTCATTGAGGATATTCTCCACATATTCGTTGTTCTCTTTCGATGGATTGGTGTCGTCGAAACGCAGGTTGCACACACCGTTATATTTTTCAGCGATGCCGAAGTCCATGCAGATGGCCTTTGCATGACCGATGTGCAAATAACCGTTAGGCTCAGGCGGGAAACGCGTCTGGATGCGTCCACCGTTTTTACCTTCTTCCAGGTCTTTTTCCACTAATTGTTCAACGAAACTCAAACTCCGTTTCTCCTCATTGGTGTTTACTGTCTCAGTCATATTTGTTTTGTATTATTACTCAAAAGATAAAATGTTTATGAATATATCATGTTTTCCTCGATTGGTGTTCCCCTCATAGGGATGGTGTACGGAGAGATATTCTATCTTATTTCTTAATCCCTCTTTCGTTCAGAGCCTGGGCATATCTGCGGGCGTTTACCTGATGTTCTGCCATGGTCTTGGCGAAATTATGAGTTCCGTCGAAAGTCTCTTTGGCGCACATATACAGATAATCGTGTTGTGCAGGTTGCAGCACGGCATCGATGTTTACTCGCTCAGGATTACGTATAGGTCCTGGTGGCAAACCTGCGTATTTGTAGGTGTTGTAGGGGTTATCTACTGTCAGCATGCTGTTCAGCACCCTTTTTGCACCGAAATTCTTCAATGCGAATTTTACTGTCGGGTCGGCTTGAAGTAACATGTTGATTTTCAGTCGGTTCAGATATAAGCCTGCCACACTTGGTTTCTCTTCCTTGTTGTTGGTCTCTTCTGCCACGATGCTGGCCAAAGTCACGGCCTCCGCAGGAGTCAGTCCTTGTGCTTTCGCTTGTGCTTTGCGCTCATCGGTCCAATATTTGTCGCTTTCTTTTTTCATACGACCAATCAACTCCTCAGGTGTCACATCCCAATTCATGCTATATGTCTCGGGAAGGAACAAACCTATAACGTTGGCGGTGTCAGTGTCAAATTTCTTGCACATAGCGGGGTCGGAGAGGGCACGGTAAAGTGTCACGCTGTCCATCTCCAATTTCTTGCTCACACGCGCTGCCAGCACATCCAGTGTACGGACTGAAGGGACGGTCACATTAAGAGGGGTCTGCTCACCAACTTTCAATTTCTGGTACAGGCGATATGCGCTGATGCTCTCATCAATGGCGTAGCGGCCCTTATGGATGTTGTCGGCATATTTACCGCTGCCCGCAAGCAACTTGAAACCAGTCATACTGCGCCCTTTCGACACGGCTCCCACTTTTGCATAAACTGAGTCGATGTTGTCATCTTGGTCTATATACACATATTGGGTTTTGCCGGTGGCGTTCATTGGTGACCATAGGAAATACCATCCTACTGCTACTGCCAAAAGCGCCAGCAATCCTACTGTCAGGCCGATTCGTTTCAATTGTTTCTTGCGTTTCGACGTGCTCTTTTTACGTTTTTGCGTCTTTTTCTTCATTGGTGCCTATATCGGTTACAATATATCTTTTATTTCGCGGCAAAATTACTAATTTTTTTTCAATGATGTGTTTGTTTCGTGTGGTTTATCGTTCTAATTTGTCGGATTTAAGAAAAAAAGTTGTAATTTTGCAAAAAGTCTCTATGTAAAACCATGAAACTGAAATTCTCTATTCATTATAATACAGTTTGGGGGGAAAGCCTGCACGTATGTCTTACCAGTTGGCATCTCGACGGTAAGGAACGCTTTCAGAATATCATGATGCAGACCGATGACGGGTCACTTTGGGCGGTGGAGACCTCGCTGATGGAGTCGTGTACCAATCCCGTAGTGACTGTTGAATATGTTTATCAGGTAGAGGATAGCCAAGGCAAGGTCATCCGACGTGAATGGAGCAAGGTGCCGAGACGTTTTGCTGTTGACAGTGCGCTTAATTACGTTTTTCCTGACTCATGGCGTGACGCCCCGTTGCCTTATCATCTATATACGAATGCTTACAGGTCGATTACGGGATGGTCCATGGGCCGAAACATTAATACGGAGAAACTTCCCATGTTCCGTAAAACCGTCATTTTCCGCGTGTCCGCACCTCAATTGGAAACGGGGCAATCTGTCGGTATTTGTGGAAGTCACCCCGCTATCGGCGATTGGAATCCGTCGCGCTATCTGAAAATGAATCCTATGGGCGACGGTGATTGGATTCTCTCTGTTAATGTCGATGCCATGCGTCATCCGATAGAGTATAAGTATGTGGTCATTGATGACGAAAACCATCAAATCAAATCGTGGGAAGAGGGGGATAACCGCCAATCTGGTGATTTGAACTTCCCGGATGGGCAGGTTCTGGTGTTATATGGCGAACCATTACGTTTGGGTGAGAAATCATGGCGTTTGTCAGGTGTGGCTGTACCCGTTTTTGCTTTGAGGTCCGAGAAGTCCTTTGGCGTCGGAGATTTCGGCGATTTGGAACGCATGGCACAATGGGCGGCTAAAGTGGGGATTAAATTGATACAGATTCTCCCTGTATGGGACACCACAAGTACTCATTCATGGACCGATTCCCATCCCTATAACATTATTTCGGCATTTGCTCTGCATCCTCATTATATTGATATAAGCCAATTGGGTACATTGAGTGATGAGGAGAAAATGACTACATATTATCGGCAACAACGAGAACTCAACACGCTCAAAGAGATGGATTATATGGCAGTGGATAGAGTGAAATCCAACTATATAGAAGATATCTTCAATGAGCAGGGAAAGGAATGTCTGGATAGCGATGAATGTAAGGTTTTCGTAGCCGATAACGAATGGTGGTTAACTTCTCATGCCGCTTTTAGTATCCTTCGCGACAAGTATCACACCTCACGTTTTACTGACTGGCAGGAGTGGGCAGTGTATGACCGCAAACAGGTACAGGCGTTGTTGGAAGAAGAGCAAAAGGCATACCAGAAGATTATTTTCACCCAATATCATCTTTACCGGCAGTTGAGATCGGCTTGTGATAATGCGCGGCACTTGGGCGTCACTATCAAGGGCGACCTGCCCATCGGGGTATATCGCGACAGTGTTGAGACATGGGTACATCCGCAATTGTTCAACATGGATACGCAAACCGCCACACCGCCAGATATGATGTCGCCATGGGGGCAGAATTGGGGCTTTCCCACATACAGATGGCAGGACGATACGGATGAGCGCCATGATGGTGAACTCACACTCATAGAATGGCTGAAGAGGCGTCTGCGTGTAATGGAACATTTTTTCGGTGCGGTACGCATCGACCATATAATTGGTTTCTTCCGTGTTTGGCAATTACCGTCACATGCGGTCCATGCCACACTGGGGCATTTCTCGCCCTCGTTGCCGTTGAGTGAGGAAGAGATAGGGCGTTTTGGCCTTCCGTTCCGAAAGGAATTGATGACAAGTCCTTTCATCAACGACAGGGTGATAGAGCGTTTCTTCGGTATTCATGCCGCTTATGTCAAAGAGCATTTCCTTATCAGTAAGCCATACGGTTTATATGCGTTGCGACAAGAGTTTGACACGCAAGCAAAGGTGCGTGACTACATGGCTGGAAAAATCGATGAGAATAGTCTTTGGATACGCGACGGATTGTACCGGCTCATTGCCAACGTGCTGATGATTGAAGACGAGGACATGGAAGGCATGTATCATCCTCGGTATATGGTCTATAACGAACCTGTTTACGAGGTGTTGGGAGCAGACGAGAAAGATTCGTTTATGAGGCTTTATAACAATTATTTTTATGAGCGTCATAATTTCTTCTGGTATAATGTGGCCATGAGAAGATTGGCTGACATCCTCTCTGAGACACGCATGCTTGTTTGTGCGGAAGATTTAGGCATGTTGCCCGATTGCGTGGGCGAGGTGTTGCGTGAAATGCGTATTCTGCCCCTTGAAGTACAGTCAATGCCCAAACGATTTGGTGAGGAGTTCGCACACCTCGAGGCATATCCCCCTCAAAGCGTATGCACAACATCCACGCATGATATGCCCACATTGAGACAATGGTGGGAAGAGAATGTGGGGCGCACTCAACGCTATTATGTCACGATGATGCAAAAGCAGGGTAGGGCGCCTCAGCATCTGCCCGCCCATCTTGCCGAGGAGATAGTCGCGCGACATCTCTATTCTCCTTCGATGCTATGTGTGCTTCCTATTCAGGATTGGTTGGCCATGGATGCCGACTTACGGGAAAAGGATGTATGGTCAGAGCGCATCAATGCACCATACGACGCATATAACCAATGGGAATACCGTATGCCGATAAATATTGAACGGTTGATGGAGGCGTCAATCTTCAATCAGAAAGTCACAACAATGGTACGCCGAAGCAAGAGATGACACCTGCCATCTCTTGCCACTTACTTGTCATGCCAGTGTGTGATAGTCAAGATACCGTTGTACTTCTTCTTTATAACTGTCAGAGATAGGGATGAGATAGTCGCCGAATACTATCTTGAATCGGTCTATCAGGTTGACCTTCGGCATATGAACTATGTAGGACCGATGGGTACGGATAAACTCTGGCTGGGGAAGACATTCCTCAAGTTTCTTTAAGTTCAGCAGACTCATCACCGGCTTCGGGTTATTCTCTAAATATATTTTCACATAGTCTTTCTCCCCTTCGATGAATAAAATATCATCAAAACAGACTTTCACCAGTTTGTAGTCGCTTTTAATGAATACAAACCGGTCTCTCGTGAATATATTTTGTTTTGATTGTTCTGTATGCCATGAGAGAGCCTTGTTGGCTGATTTGAAAAACACATCATAACTGATGGGCTTTAGCAGATAATCCAGCGCATTGACTTTATAACCTTCTATCGCATATTGGCTGAAAGCGGTGGTGAAAATAATCTTTGTGTCTTTAGGCAGGATGCTGGCAAACTCGATACCGCTCAATTCGGGCATCTGAATATCTAAAAATATCAGGTCAATTTGACTGTTGCGGATGTCTTTAATGGCAGACACCGCACTGGTATAGGCTCCTACGAGATGAAGAAACGGGGTGCGATTGACATAACTCGACAACAACTCTGCTGCCAATGGTTCGTCGTCAATGATGATGCAATTGAGTGTCATAAAGTGTGATTTTTGATGAATATATGGTATTGTCGGCATTCGTGCCTTTTTCCCAGATATAGCGACCAGGATAGAGTAAGTCCAAACGACGTTGGATTAGTTGCAGACCGATGCCGCTGCCGCTCTCGTCGCTTGGCGGCTTAGGATGGTTTGTATTTATAATCTCGCATTCGATTTTCTCTCTGTCAGCATACAATTTCAAGTGGATGAAACTCTTTAGTGTGGGACTGATACCGTGTTTGAAGGCATTTTCTATCAACGAGATGAGCAACATGGGGGCAATGTTAATTTCGCAGCCGGGAACGATTTCAACTTCTTCTTTAATCTCAACGGATTCTGGCAGACGAAGCCGCATCAGGTTGACATAATTGTTAAGGAACGATACTTCTTCCGACAAATTCAGATAGGCGCGGTCATTGTAGTAAAGTATGTGGCGCAACATCTTACTCAATTCAATAATGGCAGTCTGGGCTTTGGGCACGTCAAACTCTGTCAGTGCATAGATGTTGTTCAGTGTATTCAAGAGAAAATGGGGATGAAACTGATAACGCAAACTTTTGATTTCTGCCTCACGTTGTTCCATGGTGGCCAGGGCACGAGCATCTTCTACCTCTACCCATCTTAGCGACATGCGGACCAGTGTGGCCACGATGACGCATACACTGAGTTTGAAGATAGGGTGCAAAGAGTGTAATATGTATATACCTAAGGCTTGGTCAGGGTAGTCTTGTGCCTCTGGCATAAAGTGAGTATGCATAAACGAACTGCCCGTCCATTTCATCATTAGGCTGATAAATATTGTCAGTCCAAGCACTATCACGATGTTGAGCAGGTAGAACTTGTGGCGGTTGCCATTGAAGAAATAACGAGGCACAATCCATAAATAATTCGCATAAAAAGTAATCAACAGGCAGAAAGGAATGGCCACACAACGTAAGATGGTAGATACCTTAATCGTTTCGCCCCAGTCCAGATAGAGAATGGGTGACAGAAAGATGGCAAACCAGACAATTACTTGTATAATGATGTTGACGCGTTTGATCCTCATTGCGATAACTTCCTATTCGTAGCGGATGGCTTCTATCGGGTCTAAGCGTGCGGCTTTCTTGGCAGGATACCAACCAAAGAAGATGCCGGTGAAAGTACAGACCGCAAAACTCAATACGATGCTCCAAGGCTGTATAGATATGGGCCAGTGAGCAAATGTCTTAATTGCGTACGAGGCTCCGATACCGAATAACACGCCTATGACACCACCGGTGACACTCAACAGGATGGCCTCGATGAGGAACTGGTTCAATATGTCTATTCCACGTGCACCGACACTCATGCGCAAACCAATCTCACGGGTTCGTTCAGTCACGCTGACATACATGATGTTCATAATTCCAATACCGCCTACTATTAGAGATATGCCGGCCACACATGCCAAAAGTACGGTCAGCATCGTCATGGTGGAGTCCATCATGCTCGACAACTCTTCTTGTGAACGGATGTTGAAATCGTCTTCATCAGCCTCAGTGTCATCTGTCGCGTCTTTCAATTTATGATTCCTGCGCAAAATGTCCGTAATCTCTTCAATAGCCTGATTGGTTACGCCTTCAGTGAGGGCAGAACATTGGATGCCGCCAAGATAGTTTTGGGCCAGGATACGCTTCATGACTGACGTGTAGGGTGCCAACACCAAATCGTCTTGGTCCATACCCATCGAGTTGTATCCTTTTTTCTTCAATACGCCCACCACACGGAAAGGAATAGAATTGAAACGGATTACTTTGCCTATCGGTTCGCTGCCGTCAGGGAAAAGATTATCTACTACGGTCTGTCCTAACACACACACCTTGGCACTCGTCTTGATGTCGCCATCGGAGAACATCTCACCTTCGCTTACGGTCAACTGACGTATCTCTAAATAGTCTTGACTGACACCATACAGAGACGACGGGGTGTTGTTGTTACCAAAGATAAATTGTCCGCCACTGGTCACAACAGGACTTACTGCATTCACGTAGTCACATTCGGCCTTGATGGCCTCGTAGTCCTCCATCTTCAGTGTCTCCATCGATGAGGCGTCTTGGCGGACACCGCCACGCATATCGGCTCCGGGGCTGATCATAATCATGTTCGAACCCATCTCCGAGATGCTCGACTTGATGCTCTGTTTCGTGCCTTGACCGATTGCCAGCATCGTGATAACCGACGCGATGCCGATGATGATACCCAAGGCGGTCAGAAACGACCGCATCTTGTTGGCAAATATGGCCCGTAAGGCTATCTTAAACAGATTTGTATAATTCATTTGTATTTCCTATTTCGTGTTTCGTATTTCGTCATTAGCATCACTCATCATCATTTACAGGCAGGGCCGCTAAACCCTCTGCAGCACTCAATATGTTTGTGTTCTGCTCGTCGCTGATGACACGTCCGTCACGCAACATAATATTGCGGCTCGAATATTTTGCTATGTCGGGATTGTGTGTCACGAAAATGATGGTGCGTCCTTCTGCGTGTAGTTTCTGAAACAATACTAATATCTCATAACTGGTACGGGTGTCCAAGTTTCCGGTGGCCTCATCAGCCAATATCACGGCGGGATTGTTGACCAATGCCCGGGCGATAGCCACTCGTTGCATCTGACCACCCGACATCTGGTTCGATTTATGGTTGAGGCGGTCGCCTAATCCTACCGCTTGCAAGGCTGACACTGCGCGCTCATGCCGTTCTCTGGCAGATACACCGCTGTTGTACATCAGGGGAAGTTCCACATTCTCAACACTGGTTGTCTTGGGAAGGAGATTGTAGTTTTGGAAGATAAAACCGATTTTTCTGTTGCGGAGCACGGCACGTTGCGATTTTGACATCGACTTGACAGAAACCCCGTCAAGGAAATACTCGCCGCTCGTGGGGGTGTCAAGACAGCCCAACTGGTTGAGCAATGTCGATTTGCCCGAACCGGATTTACCCATAATGGTGACAAATTCACCCTCATGGATTGTGAAACTCACACCGCGGAGTGCATGAACCACTTCATCTCCAACTAGAAAGTTACGTCGTACGTCTCGCAGTTCAATGACTATTTTTTTGTCTTGATTCTCCATTTTTGAATAATTCACTTCTCTAAAATAGCCCCGGGAGGGTCGGGGAGTATTATTGTAGGTGTTTATTTCTTCTTGTTTCTGTCAGGGGGACCCGGGGCGAACGGGCTACGTTCTCCATCCCCCATTTCAGGAATGTCGCCATCAGTTATCTTCAATTCGGTAATGACATCAACACCCTTGGAGATGCCGCTGATGACTTCTGTGTGTGAACCGTCGCTCATGCCTATTTGTACCGAACGTGCTTTCAATGTGTTGCCTTCCAAAACCCATACCTTATTCTTCCCTTGACAGTCCTCAATCTTCTTGTCACCTACAGCCTCTTTTACCGGGGTAAACCGCAAGGCTTTGCTCGGCACACATAGCACGCCCTGACGCTCGGCGGTGTAAATGGTGACATTGGCGGTCAAACCTGGTTTCAGTTTCATGCTGCTATTAGGAGCATTAATCACCACTTCGTATGTTACCACATTATTGGTCGTGGTAGCCTCCTGGCGTACTTGGGTCACACTTCCTTCAAATGTATCGTCTGGATAGGCGTCAACGGTAAACGATACACGTTCGCCTGCCTTCACATTACCTATGTCGGCCTCATCCACATTGGCCACAACTTGCATATTGGTCAGGTCTTTGGCTATCTTAAACAGTTCGGGCGTACTGAAACTCGCTGCCACCGTCTGACCTTCTTCAACTGATTTCGACAGCACGATGCCGTCGATGGGTGAGGTGATGGTGGCGTAACCTAAGTTGGTTTGTGCACGTTTCACTTGTTCTTGTGCGGTAGCCACCTGTTCTTTGGCCTGTTGGAAATTGAGCCTGGCGTTCTCGAAATCATTGGCACTGATCAACCCTTTATTGAAAAGTGTCTGATAGCGGTTATAATTGGATTGCTGGTAATTGTATGCGCTTTGTACGCTGGCAAGATTGGCCTTTGCGGTGTTCAGTTCGCTCATCAGGTTCGTCTTGTCCAGTTCGGCGATAACTTGTCCTTTCTTTACCTCGCTGTTGTAATCTACATACAGTTTACTGACAATACCCGACACCTGCGTACCGACGGTGACCGATGTCACGGGTTCAATCGTACCTGTCGCAGTGACACTGTTTTGAAGATTGGCTTCTTCAACTTTCGCTGTCAAAAACTCAACCTTCTTCTCTTCTTTGCCTCCGCTCATCAACCACCATGCCAAAGCGATAATGGCGAGAATCAATACGGGTATCCAAATTTTACTCAATTTTTTCATTTTGTTATGGGTTTCATTTCAATTGTCAAATCTCAAATCTTAAACCTCAAATCTCAAACCTAATTGCAATAGAACTTCAGCATATAGATGTTGAGTATGGTCATGTATTTGCTTTGGAGTTCATTTTGTTGGGCGGTCACAAGGTTGTTCTTGCCCGTCATCAGTTCGATGATATTTTTCAGACCCAATCTGAATTGCTCGCTGAGCAACTCATAACTGGTGGCTTCGCTTGCGGTGGCAACTTGAGCCGCTTTGAACTTACTCTGATTCGTTACGGCGTCTATCCAGTAACCTTCAAGTGTCGCATACAGTTGTTTCTCTTTCTCTTGCAAGTCAAGTATGCTGCTTTCTTGTTGCAGACGGGCTTTGTTGATGGCTGTCTTCGTCTGACGGTTGTCAAGCAGGGGGAAACTGACCGTTGCACCGACGCTGGCATCGAGGTTTGACTTCAACTGAGTGCCCCAGGCACGGTCGCTCATCGAGGTGGTGTTGGTACCGACACCGGCAGACAAGCCCACCGTGGGCTTGTTACCTGCACGTGCTATATCCATGTTGATGTCACTGCTTTGGATGGCTAGACGCGCGCTTTGTATTTCAGGGCGATGCTCTAACGCCTGAGAATACACCTCGCTTAATGAGGGTATTGCTTCTAATGCCTGTGCGTCGGTGGCAGAAGGTGTCACGATGTCAAAGTCTTCCTCACCAGTCAACTCTAATAGTTGTTTCAACTGGAAGAGATAGTTCTTCACATTGCTTTCCGCTGCTACAATGTTGTATTCGTCAAGGGCACGCTGTGCTGTCAGTTGGGCTAAGTCGGCTTTACTCATCTGACCGACCTCCACCATTGTCTTACCGCGCTCTTCATTCATTCGGCTGGTGGCAAGGCTTTGTTCATTGATGGCGATGGTCTCCTTATTATATAATATCTGTACATACAACTGCGTAATCTGCTCCTCAATGCTACGTGCGGTAGTGGCGGAGTCCAATTCGGCAATCTGCTCAGTCAGTTCATTCAGTTTGATGGTGTTCTTGTTGCGGTTGCCGTTCCATACTGTCCAGTTGGCATTGATGCTGTAAGTGCCGTTGTAATACACTTTGTCGATGCTGCTCTGCACATATCCGTTGGCTACAGTGCTTTGCCCCGACTCGACAAATGGCCGGTAATAGACGTTCTGCGATGTTGAGGCGTTCAGCGAGGGAAGGAGAGCGGCGCGTGACTGCAACACGTCTTCCTTTGCGCTTTGACGGTTGATGGAGGTCTTCTTCAATTGGATATTGTGGGCAAGGGCATATTCCACACATTCTTGCAGAGTCCATGACTTGCGTTCTGCATATCCGCTTAGGGGAAGAATGGATATCGTCAATAAAAACAACCAATTGATAAGATAATTTTGCTTATTCATCGGGAATTTCTGATATTTTTCGCAAAAATACTGCTTTTTACAAATATGACAAAATAAAATCAACGAAATGCGTTGTTTTTTCCATAAAAAGTCATATTAGAAACTACAAGCATGAAAAATGTGAAAAAAAATGATGAAAAATTTTCCGTATCATTTTTTTTCTATACCTTTGCCATATCATTACTAAAGTCTAACTAATATCCTAAATGCTATGAAAATCGGTATTCCAAAAGAGTTAAAAAACAATGAGAATCGTGTGGGTATGACTCCTGCCGGGGTGGCTGAATTGGTTCGCCACGGGCACCAAGTGTATGTGCAGCATACGGCTGGCGTAAACAGCGGATTCCCAGACGAAGCCTACGTTAAAGCAGGTGCGGAAATTTTGCCTACCATTGAAGAAACTTACGCGGTGGCTGACATGATTGTGAAAGTGAAAGAGCCCATTGAACCGGAGTATGATTTGGTGAAAAAAGGACAATTGCTTTTCACTTATTTCCATTTCGCCTGTGATAAACCACTCACCGAGGCTATGATCAAGAGCGGTGGTGTATGCCTGGCTTACGAGACAGTGCAACTGCCCAATCGTGCTCTTCCACTTCTCATTCCTATGAGCGAGGTGGCGGGTAGAATGGCTGCACTTAACGGCGCATTCTATTTGCAGAAGACAAAAGGCGGTAAGGGTAAACTCGTTTGTGGAGTGCCCGGTGTCAAACCCGCAAAAGTATTGGTCCTTGGTGGCGGTACGGTAGGACAGGCTGCGGCAAGAGTGGCTGCCGGTATGGGTGCGAATGTCATCATCACAGATATCTCGTTGCCATTGCTCAAACAACTCTCTGCCGAGATGCCGGCGAATGTCACGCCGTTGTATTCAAGCAGACACAATATTGAGCAGGAACTCCACGATGTGGATGTCATTATAGGCTCTGTTTTAGTGCCAGGCGATAAGGCACCGCACCTCATCACACGTGACATGCTGATGATGATGGAACCGGGTACAGTGCTCGTTGATGTGGCTATCGACCAAGGCGGATGTTTCGAAACATCACGCCCCACTACCCATAGCGAACCCGTTTACGAGGTGGATGGCGTATTGCACTATGCGGTGGCTAATATACCCGGTGCTGTGCCTAACACTTCTACAATAGCCCTCACCAATGCTACGCTGAGATATGCCCTCGCACTCGCCGACAAAGGTTGGAAACAAGCATGTAAAGACGATCATGCCCTTTACCTCGGACTCAATGTGGTCGAGGGAAAGGTTACTTATAAGGCCGTTGCCGATGTGTTCGGCCTGCCTTACGAGCCTGTGACTCTATGATTATCTGGCAAGGTCTTGAAGCCTTGCGATGTATTTGCCAAGAATATCAAATTCGATATTCACCACACTGCCAACACCAATTTCACAGAAATTGGTGTTGGCCATTGTATAGGGGATAATGGCCACTTCAAACGTGTTCTCTGTAGGATTGCAAACGGTCAGTGACACACCGTTGACGGTCACGCTGCCTTTATCCACAGTAAAATAGCCACGACGAACCATCTCAGGGTCATTCTTGTACTCAAAAGTGAAATAGGTGCTGCCGTCAGCGTCTTTCATGGCGATACAACGGGCAGTCTCGTCCACATGGCCTTGAACAATATGTCCGTCTAAGCGACCGTTCATCAGCATCGAACGTTCCACGTTGACGTGATTTCCCACTTGCAACAGACCGAGATTGGTTCTGTCCAAGGTCTCTTTCATGGCGGTGACGGTGTACTCGTCACCTTCAATATGGACAACCGTCAGGCATACCCCGTTGTGGGACACGCTTTGGTCTATTTTCAATTCATGGGTGAATGAACAGGTCAACGTGATGTCGATGTTTTCTTTGTCTTGACGGATGGACGTCACTTGCGCCATCTCTTCTACTATACCTGAGAACATGATGAATGATTGTTTGCGTTTATAGAAGAAAAAATGGGTCGTATCGTGATTGTGATGAAAACTCCTAAACATTATGGAGTGAGTTTTCTCCGTCTTTGTAATCCATCGGCTTTGCAGCACCTCCGAAGAGGGTATGGCCCGCCATTGACAAAAGAAAGGACTCGGTTGGATGTATTTATTTGATGAGTATCCCGATCTAACCGATACGACCCTATTTCTTAATTCGTGTCAATTGACTTTTCGCTGCAAAGATAAAGAAAAAAAACTAATACATGCCTTTTTCTTCTAAAAAAAGGATAAAAAACATGTATAATGATAGTAATTATATGGTAATCTGATGGAATCTCGGCCATGTTATTTAGTTTATTTTGAACTGCAATACCCGACTGAAATGTTAATTTTTTATTTTTTTTAGAATTTTATTTGGTCGTTTCGTTCAGAAACATTACTTTTGCGATATCTTATTATTGATTTCGCGGTTACGAAATCGTTTTTTGAGGTTGGTAGCATCCTGCACCAACCTCTCTTTTTTGTTCCAGCGTCACTTGCTTGTAGTAAATGTATATCCCTGGAGTCCGATAGTTTACACGAAAAAAGCGAGGCCTCCCGGTCTCGCCAATTTTCACTTAACTTATATAATAATACACATACGGTCCATCGCTATGGATACGATATACTGCCAAACAGAATGCACCAAAGTACATTCCTGTTCTTGTTCTTGTCTTGATTTTAGTTGACACCGGCACTCCTTACATCGAGAAATGACGGCAATATATTCAGGCAGGTCTTCTGACTTTGTTCCACCTGCAAGTGCCTTCCCGGTTATCACCAGTGGCGTTGTTACTTGCAGGGTATAAGGAAACTCACAGCTGCGAGACAGTCGGAGATTTTCACTCCGTTCCCTTTTTCATCGCGTTAAGCGAACCTTGAACATTGCAAAGGTACTCCTTTTTTTAGAATAATCTCTATTTTTTTCATAGAAAAACGATAAAATCATCATTTTTTTCACGTTTTTATGACTAATAAGCGCAAAAACTTGCGATTTTTCAACTAAAAATTTGCACAAATAAATAAAAACGTGTAATTTTGCCCCGCAATCATGCAATTATTTTTCATTTATTAACAATATCAAACCAATACGCCTATAGAAAAAACATTACTTAAATTTTAATATTTTAAGGAATGGAAAATCTCATTACAATGACCGACGAACAGTTGGCTTTGGCATATATTGATGGGAACAATCGGGCATTTGATTTGTTATTGTCACGAAATCAGTCCAAGTTATATTCATATATCCTATTCGTGGTGCATGACCGCGATACCGCTGATGATGTCTTCCAAGAGACATTCTTCAAGGTTATCACTAAGTTGCATCAACGCAAATACACCACGTCTGGAAAGTTTGGCGCATGGATTATGCGTATCGCACACAATGTTATCATGGACTGGTATCGCGAGCAGAAATCCGAAAAGATTGTTGAGCCGACAGAAGACAACGATTTATCCAACATCTCTTCACGCGACCTGATTGAAGGGAGTATTGAGAGTCAGTTTGTGACGGAGCAGGTTCTCGCTGATGTCAAAAAGATGATGAACATGCTGCCTCCCACTCAAAGAGAGGTCGTATTCATGCGTTTCTATCAGAACATGTCATTCAAGGAAATTGCAGAGATGACCAATGTGAGCATCAATACTGCTCTCGGTCGTATGCGTTACGCCATCCTCAATCTCCGGCGTATGGCAAAACAGCATGATGTCATGCTCCAATTCAACAACGTTTATGCTTGAGTAATTTCCGCCAAGAATACTTTGAAACGTGAGTTCGATTTGTCATAAGTCGAACTCACGTTTTTATTATATATTGAAGGAGAGACTATTTGACAAACTTGACTGAATTGCTGCCCTCGTCCGAAAGCACATACACAATATATACCCCATGGCGTAATTGAGATATGTTCATTGTGTCTTTTCCGATAGAATACGATAGTAATCTCCCTTTCACATCAAATATGCTGATGGATTCAACAAATTCACTTTCAACTCTTATCTGACCGTTTTCTTTGTTTATGGTAATTGGTTTTTGTGGGCTTTCGTAATGAAGTATGCTTTTATCAGACAAGGCTCCATAGAAATGATAGTTTCCTGAAGTGAGTTGATAGATGTGTTTTCCGTCAATAAGCCCTATATATTCAACTCCTTCGGCATCTTCGGCTTTGACGTTCCCTTCTAAAATGTCATCGCCAAAAGCCGATATCGGAAGATATAACGTCGCTTGGCTGTTGGCAGGAACCGAACATTTATACTCCGTTTCCCCTTCTTCACTCATTTTCCATTCAGAGATAATCATACCTTGACAAGAGAGATAAGACGCGCTTACTTCGCAAATTCTTTCTTGTCCCTTCGGGAATTTGCGACGCAAATCGAGTTCGGGTTTCAGCAGGATATGGCAGAATCCCGGATTTTCGTCGTCGGTGTCTATGCCGGCCATATAGCGATACATCCATTCACCCACAGCACCGTAGGCATAGTGGTTAAATGAATTCATGTCTGCCGGACCGAACCCTTTTTCCTTCGTGTATGAGTCCCACCTTTCCCATATAGTCGTTGCGCCTTGGTCTATGCTGTACAACCATGACGGGTTCCCGCGCTGCAACAGAAGGTTGTAGGCCTCATTGGCCAATTCACACCTAGACAAAGTAGGAAGGAACAACGATGTGCCTAAAAAACCGGTAGACAATAGACCTTTATTGTTCTTAATGGCTTTTTGCAACGAGACCCTCGCCAAATCTTTCTTTTCTCCTTCAAGCAGGTCGAATGCCAGTGGAAGCACATAATTTGCTTGTTTTCTTTCTTTGGGTTGGAAATTCCAAAAACGGAGGTTAAACTCGTCTTTGATGTTATCGTAGAGACGTTGGTATCCTTTTGCCTTATGTGCGTATTCATCGTTGTCATTCTCGCTGAGAAACTGTGCCATCTTTGACATAAGCAATGCGTTGTTGGCATAATAGGCGACGCTCGCGTACCGGTTGTTACATTTGTCGAAAGCCAACCAGTCGCCGTAACTGACATCTCCACCGGGATATTTCCATCCGCCTTCTTTCCTGGATGCGAGCCAATCCATATATTTTTCCATGGATGGGAACTGTTGTCTGAGCAAATCTTTGTCGGCAAACATCAAGTAGTGGTTATAGGGGATGATGATGCCTGCATCACTCCAGCCGGCACTGCCATACCAATCGTAAACAACAGGACAAATGTGCGGATAAGCCCCATCTTCATTTTGTCCAAGCCTAAGTTCTGACATATAGTTGCGGTAGAAAGCCTCTGTCGAGGCATTATACATGCCCGTGCGTGAGAAGGCTTGTGTGTCGCCGGTCCATCCGTACCGCTCACTGCGTTGCGGACAATCGGTAGGGATGCTGACCAGATTGCCTCGTTGCCCCCATTGTATATTGGAGATTAGTTGGTTGACCAAACTGTTGTCAGTGCGTATGTCGCCTGTGTCTTCTGTCTGTGAACTGACAGGAAGGCCATAAATTTCCCCGACCTCAATGTCATCATCCGCAGTGATTTCACAGTAACGGAATCCAAAGTATGTGGAGAAAGGACAATAACTTTCTCCTTCACTGTCGCCACGGAACGTATAATAAAGTGTTGCTTGGGCTGCCCGGAGGTTTTCCAAATAGATACTGCCGCCGGGTCCGTCATTGCCCCTGCCTTTTGAACCGTTATCGTTCAACATCTCCGCATAGCGCAAACGCATTCGTGACCCGCGTTTTCCCTTGATGGTAAATGGTGTCCAACCCACCATATTCTGACCGAAATCAACCACGGCTGTCTGGCCTCTTTTTAGTGTGAATGCCGCCTGTCCGCTATATTGCGCCACACTGTTCACCATGCCGTAGTTTGTTCTGGTGGATTCGCTTCCCTCGTAAATGTTGACGGACTTCATCTGCAGTTTGAACTCTGGCAGGGTCCATACCTCAGACCCGATGACAGAAACAATTTCGCCTGAGAAATCTGTTGACAGGTCGCAGGGTGTCCATAGGTTCGAGTTGACGTCGCTTATAGTCCATCCGTCTTCTTTGGTCGCGTCGTAGTCTTCGCCGTTCCAGATGTCGCCGAGCCGTAGGGAACCGTCATTGTTTACGCTCCACGACTGGTCTGTCACGATGATGTCTTGGCTGTTGTCTTCGTATGTTATCACCAATTTCGCCAGAAACGCGACAGGCTTGTTCCCATAGTATCCAACCGATATATTCCCGCTCCACCAGCCGCCAGTGACTGTGGCACCTATGACATTGTTACCCTGCATCATGTATGATGTGACATTGTGGGTGGAATAATTGACGGTTTTGCGGTAGTCAGTCCAACCGGGCTTCAGTTCCTCGAAGGTCATTTCGCCATCTGGAGCAATATGACCCACCCGTTGCCCGTTGATTTCCAGGTCATAGATGCCCAAGGCTGTGGTATATAACCATGCCGACTTCACGTCCTTAGTTAGCACTATCTTTTTTCTGAACCGTGGTACACCCTCCGTGCTGTTGCTCTTAATCCATTGGGCGCCGTTCCAACCCGACCCCACAAGCCCGGATTCAAAATAAGCCTGTTCGGTTGATGTCGCTTCGTTTCCTTTGTTGTCCTTCACCCATACACGCCAGTAATAGCGTTTTTGAGGTTGCAAAGAGAACCCGTCGGCAGTCACATGGGTGGAACGCGAGGAACTGGTTTCGCCTGAGTCATAGACCAATGCTCCGTCAGAATCTCCTTGATAAATACATATACGGTATTGTACTTGAACGCATCCCCGCTCATCAGACTCTATCATCCAACTGAACCGGGGACTTTCATCCACGCCCATAGGATTACTGACGGCATCCACCCGCAAGTGAGATACCGTCAGCGCATGAACGTTCATAACCCACAGTAAAATGAGGGCTGCGCTCATACGTTTTCCTGTGGACAAATGCCAATATATCGTTGTTGCCGTTTTCGTTCGAGGTTTTAAGGTTATTCCTTCTTGTTCAAAACGAAAAAGAGCAGACTTATATGTGTCTGCTCAGCAATTTTTCAGTTGGTCGATGATGTCTTCCGGTTTGTCGGCCTTGAACACGTAACTGCCGCTGACCAGCACATCTACGCCTGCCGCCACCAATCGTGGGGCTGTCTCTTCTTGAACACCTCCATCTACTTCGATAAGCGCCTTGCTTCCCGAAGAAGTAATCATCTGCCGTAACCGTTTGACTTTTCCGATAGTGTTTTCGATGAATTTCTGACCCCCGAAACCAGGGTTCACACTCATCAGCAAGACCATGTCAACATCGCCGATGATATCTTCCAATACTGACACTGGGGTAGAGGGGTTGAGCGTTACTCCGGCTTTCATACCTGCGTCATGTATCTCTTGCACGGTACGGTGAAGATGGGTGCATGCCTCATAGTGGACGTTCATCATCATTGCTCCGAGTTTGGCGGTCCTGGCGATGAATTTCTCCGGATTCACAATCATATAATGTACATCCAACGGTTTTTTGCAAATACGTGCAACAGCCTCTAATACCGGAAAGCCAAAGGAGATGTTCGGTACAAACACACCATCCATGACGTCGAGATGCAACCAGTCAGCATTGCTGTGGTTGATCATCTCGATGTCTTTTTTCAGGTTGGTGAAATCTGCCGCCAATAATGAAGGCGACACAAAAATCTTTCTTTTGTCCATGTTTGTCGGTTCAGTTCAAACAATAATACTCATGGATATCGCCAGTGTGGAGCGAACGATAAGTATAAGCAAATTGTCTGATTAGTTGAAGTGTTTTTTCTGATGGACTTAGTTCTTCGTGTGTAGAATAATTCATAGGCAATTGATATTGTGTTACGCTTTATTTTGATAACGTTCATATACCGCTATTTATTATAAACTATGCAATATTTTTTTCGATAATTAAAAAATACCGTTCGGAGCCTTTTTTGAGGTTCATTATCATATTTCGCGATAAATAATTACTTCATTCGTAAAAAAATATTCAAAAAAACTTTCGAAAAATTTGTCAGTATCGGGAAAATGTGTAATTTTGCAATCGAAAACAAGAAAATAGTTATAAAATGACACAGTTTGTATCTCTTCGTTGGTGGCGCTGCTCAAGATTCAAAAAGTCGTGAGTAGAGCAGCCGTGTGGAAACATTATATAATATAAAGGCCTGTCGTACTTGCGACAGGCCTTTTTCCTTTCAAGGGGATTAGCACATAGAATTTAAGATCAACAATATCAATCATAAAATAATAAGGAGAATCAACATGGAAATGAAAGAAGTATTAGAGCGAATCCTCAACCACGAGGAGTTGACGCGTGAGGAAACCCGGCAAATACTGCATGGTATAGCACGCGAGGAGTACCCCGATGAACAAATTTCGGCGTTGTTGACCGGCATTCAAATGCGTGGCATCACGGTCGATGAACTGTTGGGTTTCCGCGATGGTATCCTGGAGACAGGTGTGCCTGCCATCCTCAATGCTGACAGATACATCGATGTGGTGGGAACTGGTGGTGACCGGAAAAACACGTTCAATATCTCCACTACGGCATGCTTCGTTATTGCCGGTGCAGGTTACAAGGTGGCTAAACATGGCAACTATGCTGCCACATCCATCAGCGGTGCTTCGAATGTTATCCGTCAACATGGCGTGACTTTTACGGATGATATCGACAGGCTCAACCGCTCTATTAACGAGTGTGGTATCGTATATCTGCATGCACAACTGTTTGCCAGTGCCATGAAGTTTGTCGGACATATACGCAAAGCATTGCAGTTCCCCACTTTCTTCAATCTATTGGGACCGATTGTCAACCCTTCACGTCCAAAGTGTCAATTACTCGGCGTAGCCAATCTCGATCAGATGCGGCTCTATGGTAACGTTTATGAGAAAATGGGTATCGATTACGGCATTGTCAACAGTATGGATGGATATGATGAGATTTCCCTGACAGGTGATTTCAAAGTGAAAACCAAACATTACGAGCGAGTGTTCAAACCATCAGACCTGGGCCTGCGTGTCGCTACGGCTGAGGAATTGGTGGCTGGAGCGTCGGAAACAGAGGCTGCAGAGATTTTTGACAGTGTGCTCGAAAACCGTGCCCTGCCTGCTCAGAAAGATGTGGTTCTGGCCAATGCCGCTTTTGGCATACAAGTGATGGAGGCCGGTAAGAAGTCCATTGAGGAATGTGTGTCAATTGCTCGCGAATCCATCGATTCGGGCAGCGCTTTAGCGACTTTCCGTAAATTCGTGGAACTCAACAACTAACATCCCTAATTACCTCTCATAATTCTATAGTTCCCATCCACTCCCATAACTTCTAAGCAACATGGATATTTTACAAGAAATAATCGCTCATAAACGCATTGAGGTAGAGCAATTCAAGCAACAATTGCCACCACACTCTTTATATTCACAGGTGGAACAAATGATGGATGACACTCCAATCGTCTCCATGCGTAAGGCTTTACTCTCCTCTGATACTGGTATCATCGCTGAGTTCAAAAGACGTTCACCTTCTAAAGGGTGGATAAAATCCGAAGGACGCCCTGACGAGATACCTTTGTCTTATGAACATCATGGTGCTGCAGCGATTAGCATTCTCACTGATGAGAAATATTTTGGTGGAAGCGACGATTATATACACATCGCTCGACAGAATGGTGTGAAAATCCCGATTTTGTACAAAAATTTCATCATTGATGAGTATCAGTTGTTTCAGGCTCGTAAATGTGGTGCATCGGCTGTCTTGTTGATAGCGGCTGCTCTTACTTTTACCGAATGCCGGTCACTCAGAAGAATGACTAAAGAGTTGGGGTTGGAAGTGTTGCTTGAGATGCATAGCGAGGAAGAACTGGACTATGCAGACATTGAGCCTGACATGTACGGTGTCAACAACCGTCATTTAGGGTCGTTTATCACCGATGTGCAGTCATCTTTCATGCTGGCATCGCGTTTGCCGGCAGATGGTTGTAAGGTCAGTGAGAGCGGGTTGTCAGAACCCGATATGGTCATATTGCTGCGAAGTGCCGGTTATCAAGGGTTTCTCATGGGTGAGCATTTCATGAAAACGCCTGAACCGGGTTTGGCATTGCAAGATTTCATCGCTCGTCTAAAATAAATGATTATTGTTCTACGTTATAAAGTTAACATCTTATTCAAGAAAATCATGATTATCAAAGTATGTGGTATGCGCGAGCCTGACAACATTCGCGCTGTAGAACAAATCGGTATTGACTGGATGGGCTTTGTTTTCTGGCCTGAAAGCCCTCGTTTTGTGCAGATGATTCATTCACGGGCAGGCATCATCCCAGATTACTCATCATTCCCGGGTGAACAGTTTGAGAATGTAAAACGTGCACCGGAGTTGCCCAAGCGGGTGGGTGTCTTTGTTGACGACATGCCCCAGAATATTGTGACGAGGGTTTACAATTTCAAACTCGACTTCGTGCAGTTGCATGGTAGTGAGAATCGGGTGATGATAGAGAATCTGCGACGTACGTTGGTGCCGGACATCGCACCCGATGTGAAAATTATCAAGGCCATCAGTGTTAATCAGGCAAACGATATCGCTAAATGCCGTGATTATGAGGGGGCTATCGATTATTTCCTTTTCGACACGAAATGTCCCACAGTAGGTGCCAGCGGCAAGCATTTTGACTGGTCTGTGCTGGAGGCTTACGATGGTGATACTCCTTTCCTCTTAAGCGGTGGCATCGGACCTGACGATGTGGAGCGCATTTTGGCTTTCCGTCACCCCAAGTTCGTTGGCATCGACATCAATTCACGCTTCGAGATGGCTCCCGCTGTCAAAGATGTAGATTCCATACGTGATTTTGTGCAGGCGTTAAGAGCCATAGAATAGGTGTCGTCATGCCGCATACATTTTGATAATAATGATTTCAAACTATACGATTGTGAATAAGATTAACCGATTATTTTCCAAGATTGATGACCGCAAACTACTCTCAATCTATTTTTGTGCCGGGTGTCCAACACTCGAAGGGACGGCTGAGGTGATAAAGACCCTAGAACGGCGTGGAATAGATATGATAGAAGTGGGCATTCCGTTTAGTGACCCTCTTGCTGACGGTCCGGTCATTCAGAGTGCGGGTTCTCGCGCATTAAAAAATGGCATGTCGCTCTCCATCCTTTTTCAACAGTTGAAGAGCATCAAAGACCAAGTGAATATTCCTTTAGTTCTGATGGGCTATCTCAATGTCGTTATGCATCAGGGCTATGAGTGTTTCTTCCAGTCGTGCGTCGATTGTGGCGTTTCGGGCGTTATTATACCCGATTTGCCCTTCAAGGATTATCTCGACGAGGTGAAGCCCATTGCCGACCGTTATGATATCCGTGTCATCATGATGATTACGCCGGAAACTTCGGAGGAGCGAATACGGATGATTGATGAGCACACCAGCGGTTTCGTCTATATGGTTTCATCTGCCAGTATCACAGGGGCACAATCCAGTTTCAATGACCAGAAGTTGGAATATTTCAGACGCATCAATGCCATGCGGTTGAAAAATCCCAGGATGATTGGCTTTGGCGTGTCAAACCGACAAACACTTGAAAGTGCGCAGCAAAATGCCGCTGGTGCAATTATAGGCTCTAAGTTTGTCACACTGCTGAATGAGACCAATGATCCCGATGAGGCGATGAGTCGATTATATGAAGCATTAGAACAATAGATGTGTTTTCAAGAAATAATACCTTCTTATGAAGTTAATTGATTATTTGAACAAGAATGACAGGTTCGCAGCGGAGGCCGGGGTACAACTGACCGAGGTGCGTCCGGGCTATGCCCGTGCTGAGATGACTGTCACAGAGCATCATCTCAATGGTGGCAGTGTGTGTCAAGGGGGTGCGATATTTACATTAGCCGATTTGGCATTTGCTGCAGTGATGAATAGCCACGGACAACTTTCGTTCAGCATCACCAGCAATATCACGTTCT
Source organism: Prevotella sp. (assembly GCA_017548275.1). Taxonomy (GTDB): domain Bacteria; phylum Bacteroidota; class Bacteroidia; order Bacteroidales; family Bacteroidaceae; genus Prevotella. Next base: position 158,178 of record JAFZAH010000040.1, on the reverse strand, counting down.
TGCAATCAGCATTACCTGGCGACCATCTCATTGCTGAGGCTGTCGAGACATTCAATCATCATCGTGTGCCTTTCTGCGAGGTCAAAGTCACCAATCAGTTAGGGGCACTAATCAGTATTCTTACAGGCACTTCATACAGGAAAAAAGAACAACTACCGGTGTCTGATTCCCAAATTTAATTATTTAACTATATGTCTGATTTTTTTGTTGACGACCAAGGCTTCTATGGAAACTTTGGAGGTGCGTATGTACCAGAGATACTATATAAATGTGTACATGATTTACAAGAGGCGTATCTGCCAATCATTGAAAGTGATGAGTTCAAACGCGAATATCATGCCTTGTTGAAAGATTATGTCGGACGTCCCTCACCATTGTATGAGGCAAAACGATTGAGCGGCCAATACGGATGTAAAATATACCTTAAACGCGAAGACCTCAACCATACGGGCGCCCATAAAATCAATAATACCATCGGGCAAATCCTGTTGGCGAGAAAAATGGGAAAAACCCGTATCATTGCCGAGACAGGGGCCGGACAGCATGGCGTGGCTACAGCCACCGTCTGTGCGTTGATGGGGATGCAATGCGAGGTGTTCATGGGAAAGACCGATGTGGAACGACAACATACCAATGTGGAGAGAATGCGTATGCTCGGGGCAAAAGTTCATCCCGTTACTACGGGCAATATGACTTTGAGCGACGCATGTTCAGAGGCGATACGCGACTGGTGCTGCCATCCTCAGGACACATATTATCTCGTTGGCTCCACCATGGGACCGCATCCTTATCCTGATATCGTGGCTCGGATGCAAAGTGTCATCTCTGAGGAAATCAAATGGCAACTCGATGAGAAAATCGGGCGCAATTATCCTGATTATCTCATTGCGTGTATAGGCGGAGGGAGCAATGCTGCAGGTACCATCTATCATTACATCGACGACCGTCGTGTGCGTATAGTGTTGGCGGAAGCAGGCGGTCATGGCATCGATACGGATTATACTGCCGCTACCATTCACTGCGGCACGGAGGGCATCTTACATGGTGCACGGACACTCGTGATGCAGACAGACGAAGGACAAATCAACGAGGCTTTTACCATTTCTGCAGGTCTCGATTATCCCGGTATTGGTCCCATGCACGCGAATATGGCTGTAAAAAAACGTTCAAAGGTCTTGGCAGTTAATGATGATGAGGCGATTTACGCCGGTTATGAACTGACACGGCTAGAGGGTATCATCCCAGCCATAGAGAGCGCGCATGCTCTTGCCGCACTTAAAAAACTGTCGTTCAATCCTGATGATGTGGTCGTTCTCACGGTCAGTGGACGAGGAGACAAAGATGTGCAAACCTATTTGAATAACAAATCATTGGCAAAAGAATATGGAAATTTCTAATAACAATAGATATGAGTTCCAAGCCAGTTCAAAACGGTTGTTGGGCGACTTGCATACACCTGTAGGCATTTATATGCGATTGCGCGATGTTTGTCCGCAGAGTGTATTGATGGAGAGTTCGGATTATCACGGCAATGACAATGCGCGTTCATTTATCGCTATCAATCCGTTGGCCTGTGTTGCTGTCGGTCATGGTGTGATCACAGCATCGTTTCCTGATGGAACAGAGAAACGTCAAAATATCGACAGTTCTGTTAAAGGGCGTGCTAAAGACACAATCATAGATGCAGTGAATTCTTTCATACGGCAGTTTGACGTGACAGGAGAGGGAAGTGCTTTTTGCGGCCTCTATGGGTACACATCTTTCAATGCCGTGAGATATTTTGAGGATATCCCTGTGGAAGACGAGACAATGGCAGAGAATGATGCGCCCGACGTACTTTATGTGCTCTATCGTGACATCATTGTATTTGACCATTTCAACAACCAGATGACCATAGTCACGCTAACATCGAAGGGACAGAAAGAACAGGGCGAAAAGCAATTGGCAGATATAGAAAGCCTTATGAACAGGGCGAATATCCACCCATACGGTTTCCGTCCTGTAGGCGAAACATCGTCCACGCTCACCGATGAACAACATAAGGCCAACATTCGTCGCTGTGTCCAACATTGTATGCGGGGCGACGTGTTCCAGATTGTCATCTCACGTCGGTTTATCCAACGATATGAGGGCGATGATTTCAAACTCTATCGTGCTTTGCGAAGCATCAATCCGTCACCATATCTCTTCTATTTCGATTTCGGTGGTTTCCGAATCTTTGGCTCCTCTCCTGAGACACATTGCCGCATCGAAGGGAATACTGCATATATTGACCCGATAGCGGGAACAACGAAACGCACGGGTAATCCTGAACAGGACAAGATGAATGCGGAATTTCTGCGCAATGACCCGAAGGAAAACGCCGAGCATGTCATGCTGGTCGATTTGGCACGTAATGACCTGTCACGCAACTGTCACAGTGTGAAAGTGGAGTTCTACAAAGATATGCAATTCTATAGTCATGTGATCCATTTGGTAAGTCGTGTCAGAGGTACGCTCGATGACGACCATTCGCAAATCAATACTTTTGTCGATACGTTCCCCGCTGGTACGTTGAGTGGTGCCCCTAAAGTTAGAGCCATGCAGATTATCAGTGAGTTGGAACCCCATAGCCGTGGCGTATATGGCGGGTGTATCGGTTTCATAGGACTTGACGGCCAACTCAATCAGGCCATCGTCATACGCACCTTTGTGGCCCGCAACGGTGAATTATGGTTCCAGGCGGGTAGTGGTGTCGTGGCCAAGAGCAATGACCAATATGAACTGGAAGAGTGCAACAGCAAACTAGGTGCACTCGTTAAAGCCATACATCTCGCTGAAACCATGTAACATCAAGGTCTCTAACGAGTATGCATCAAATCTTAAATCTCAAACCTTAAACCTCAAACCTTAAACCTCAAATCAATGAACATCGTTATCATCGATAATTACGATTCTTTTACATATAATCTTGCTCATCTCGTGCGTGAGATGGGTGCTCAGGTCACAGTCTATCGTAACGACCAGTTCTCGTTGCCTCAACTCGAAGCGTTTGATAAAATCATTTTGTCACCTGGTCCGGGCATACCCAGTGAGGCTGGGCTGTTGATGGATGTCATACGTGCATACGCAGGCCGTAAACCTATTTTGGGCGTCTGCTTAGGACATCAGGCCATCGGCGAGGTGTTTGGCGCATCCCTTGAGAATCTCTCAGAGGTGTATCATGGCGTCGCTACTCCCTGTTCCTTGTTAATTCGTGACGGCGTTTTTCGCGATATGCCTGAGCGGATTACTGTAGGCAGATACCATAGTTGGGTAGTATCAAAACAAAACTTCCCTGAAGAGTTGGAAGTCACAGCCGTCAGCGATGAAGGTCAAATCATGGCTCTCCGTCATCGTAAATATGACATCCAGGGCATACAGTTCCATCCCGAAAGCGTATTGACACCTGACGGAAAAGCCATCATTTGCAATTTTCTATAAAAACTGTCTTTTTTCAGACATATCGGACATTATATCAGATTTTTTGTGTAAGTTTGCACCTGATAAACACACGAATTGTATTCATGAAAAAAAATCTGTTGATATTTTGTCTGTTTTGGGTTGTCGCTTGTCTTTGTCAGGCGAGTGATTCGTTGACCGTGAAAGATGTGACAGGTCGGGCATATATGCCGGAATACCTGTCATCACTGACCATGCTCGACGATGGTGATAATTATGCCACGTTCAGTAAAGAATATGACAAGATTGTCAAGTATTCATTAAAAACAGGCAAGCCTGTCGGCACATTGTTTGATGTGGCTGATGTTTCTATCGACGATTTCGATGATTACAAGATGAGCCCCAAAGGCGACAAGATGCTCATCCAGACAAATACAGCGAGAATCTACCGCCATTCCTTTACTGCCGACTTCTATGTATATGACTTGAAATCGAAGAATCTAAAGAGGTTGTCAAAAGAGGGTAGGGAGCAGGTGCCCACATGGTCACCTGATGGTAAGTATGTGGCGTTTGTTAGGGATAACAATTTATTTCTTGTGGATATTGACCATGACTTTGCCATGGTGCAAGTCACATCCGACGGGGTGAAAAACCAAGTGATTAACGGCATTCCCGATTGGGTGAATGAGGAAGAATTCGGTTTCGACCGTGCCTTCGTTTTCAATGCTGATGCGTCAAAATTGTGCTGGATTCGCTATGACGAGTCGAAGGTGAGAACTTTCTCACTACAGTTCTATGACAAACGTCAAGACCTTTATCCTTCAGAATATACTTATAAATATCCTAAGGCTGGTGAAACAAATGCCACTGTGACGGCCTGGTGTTATGACATTAACACGAAGAAAACAACACAAATTCATGTGCCTGTGCTGCCCGACGGATATATTCCCCGTGTTGTGGCTACTGACCAACCCCGACAGGTGCTGTTCTATACGATGAATCGCCATCAGGATATCCTTACCATTGTCGCCGCTGACCCCAATACCATGGAGTGCAGGCAGATAATGGAGGAGACTGACAAAAAATATGTCCGTGAAGAGGTGCTTGACGGTATCCTCATTACGAATAAATATCTCATCGTTCCCAGTGAGCGCAGCGGGTTCATGCAACTTTATTTGTATGACCGTGAAGGACAACTCATACAGCAGTTGACCGATGCCAAATATGGCGTGACCGAAGTATATGGGTTCTCGGAGAAATCGTCCGTCGTTTATTATCAGGCTGCCGGCAAAGATCCGATGAACCGAGAGGTGTATGCGTCGGACACGAAAAAAACCGTTTGTCTTACGCCTAAAGACGGCACCAACGAGGCACAATTCAGCAAGAATTACCTATATTTCATCCATACATGGAGTGACCGTAATACTCCTTATGTTTATGATGTATGCGACCAGAAAGGAAAAGCGCTCACAACACTTCTCGATAACAGTGATTTGCGGGAGAAATTAAATAAAGCGCAATTGCCGGCAAAAGAGTTTTTCTCTTTCAATACATCACAGAACGTGTCACTCAACGGATGGATGCTCAAGCCTGCAGATTTTGACGCAAGCAAAAAGTATCCGGTCATCATGTTCCAATACAGTGGTCCTGGCAGCCAGCAGGTGGTCAACTCATGGAGTATTGGTTCGATGGGACGTGGCGGTTTGTTCGACCAGTATCTGTCACAACACGGATTTATTGTCGTTTGTGTTGATGGAAGAGGAACGGGTGGCAGAGGTGCTGATTTTGAAAAATGCACCTATATGAAAATCGGAGAATTGGAGGCTGTTGACCAAGTGGAGGCGGCATTGTACCTTGCTTCTCTTCCCTATATTGATGCTGACCGTATCGGTATATGGGGATGGAGTTATGGCGGTTTCAATACGCTGATGAGTATGAGCGAGGGGAGACCCGTGTTCCGTGCCGGCGTGGCAGTCGCACCTCCCACCGATTGGCGTTTCTACGACAGCATCTATACCGAGCGTTATATGCGTACGCCTCAGGAAAATCCTGAAGGGTATGACACTAATCCCATACAACGTGTAGACAACCTCCATGGCGCTTTGCTCATTTGTCACGGATTGGCTGATGACAATGTACACCCACAAAACACCTTCGAGTATTCTGACGCCCTGATTCAGGCTGACAAAGATTTCAAAGAACTCATCTATACTAACAAGAATCATTCCATTTATGGTGGTAACACACGAAATCATCTGTTGCGGCAAATAGCCAATTTCTTCTTTGAACAATTAAAACAAACGAATTAAGAACTATGATAAAAACAAATCTCCTGATTGGTCTGTTGACCCTTTGCTCATTGTCTGCTATAAAAGCCGCTGACGTGAAAATTGTTGTCACCAATTCCGAACGGCAGCAACGACAAGAGTTGGTTGAAGTGGACGCGGCGGCCATTTATGAGCAGTTGGGTGTGAGCTATGGTTCTCCAGTCATCGTGACAAACAGCCTCGGTCAGCAAGTGCCCTATCAGTTTACATACAATGGTCTGATGCTCATCGATGCTTCTGTGCGTCCATGCGGAGAGGCTGTTTATACAGTCACAACCGGACGACCTGAATTGTTTAAGACCTACGTGACAGGTAAACAATACCCTGAGCGCGTCGATGATATCGCATGGGAAAATGACCGTACCGCATACCGACTCTATGGTCCTGCTCTCCAACGTTCTGGTGAGCGTGCTTTTGGCATTGATGTATGGGTGAAGAACACACCTGATTTGGAAGTAGAGAAACGTTATCAGACCGAATTGTCTAATCATGCCAAAATAAAACAATTACTTCAAGATGGCAAGACCGACGAGGCCAGAGCAATGGAGATAGCCACAACCTACCATTTCGACCATGGCTATGGACTGGATTGTTATAAGGTGGGTCCCTCACTCGGGTGTGGTGCGCCGGCGTTAATGAAAGACGGTCAACTGATTTTACCGTATTGTTACAAAGATTATCAGATTCTTGACAATGGACCATTGCGCTTCACTGTAGAATTGACCTATAACCCTGTCGAAATGAATAGTGACGAAAATGTGGTAGAGCACCGCATAATCAGTCTCGATAAAGGTTCCAACTTCAATAAAATGACTGTATGGTACGAGGGGCTGTCACAACCTGTGGATGTGGCTGCCGGTATCGTAGTTCATGAGGAAGACACGCAGAACATCATTGTCGGACGTGATTATGTGGCTTATGCCGACCCCACTGACAATCCCGCTGCACAGAATTTCCAGATATATGTCGCCGCGCTCTTTCCTCATGACATAACGGAAACAAAAACACTGATGAGTGAGCCGGTCAATGGTATAGCCGGACATGCTGTTGGCATCAAGAAGAATTATCAGTCGGGCGACCGGTTCATCTATTATTTCGGTTCGGCTTGGAGCAAAGGCGATGTCAGGACGTTCGATGAATGGAAACTGCGAATAGAGCATTTACTCACCGCATTGCATAGCAAAATGGAAGTAAAAATTCAATAATATAACAACAAACTTTAATCTGTCATTATGAAAAAACTCTTATTAGGCGACGAGGCGATAGCCCAGGGTGCTCTTGATGCTGGTTTAAGTGGTGTTTATGCCTATCCAGGTACACCTTCCACAGAAATCACGGAGTATATACAGTTGTCGAAACTCGCCGCAGAGCGGAATGTGCACCGCAGATGGTGTACCAATGAGAAAACGGCCATGGAGGCAGCGTTGGGCATGTCGTACATGGGTAAACGTGCACTCGTATGTATGAAACACGTGGGATTGAACGTATGTGCTGACCCCTTTGTCAACTCAGCCATGACTGGAACTAACGGCGGTATCATCGTGCTTGTGGCGGATGACCCCTCCATGCACTCCTCACAAGATGAGCAAGACAGCCGCTTTTATGGCAAGTTCGCAATGATTCCTACCTTCGAACCAAGTTCTCAACAAGAGGCATACGACATGATGGAGGTGGCATACGACTATTCTGAGCGTATCAAACTCCCTGTCCTCATGCGTGTCACCACGCGTATGGCACATTCGCGTGCAGTAGTTGAGGTAAAAGAGGAACCCAGACCTCAGAATGAGTTGAATTATGATGCTGTGGCTGCCAATTGGGTGCTTCTTCCTGCCAATGCGCGCAGAAGAAATTTGGTGGTGACCGCTCAGCAGAAAGAATTGGAGCAGGATGCGCTCAATTCACCTTTTAATCGCTTGTATGAGGGCAACGACCATTCGCTTGGCATCATCGCTTCAGGCATAGCATTTAATTATTTGTCAGAATGTTTCCCCGATGGTTGTCCTTATCCTGTATTGAAATTGAGTCAATACCCCTTGCCAAAAGACATGGTGGTGAAATTGACAGATATGTGCGATGATATATTGGTCATTGAAGAGGGACAACCATTCATCGAGGATATGCTTCGTGGTGTCGTACCCGGCAAATTCTCTGTGAAAGGACGACTTAGTGGCGAACTGCCCCGTACGGGCGAGTTAAATCCCGACTGTGTGAAAAAAGCACTTGGCATGGAGGTGGGCGAGAACTATGCTCCCTGTGAGGATGTGGCGCCACGTCCTCCTGCATTGTGTCAGGGATGCGGTCACCGCGATGTATATGCTGCGCTCAACGAGGTGCTTAAAGAGTATCCAAACGCGCGAGTCTTTGGCGACATCGGCTGTTACACTCTCGGATTCCTGCCGCCATATAAGGCTATCCATTCTTGTGTCGATATGGGTGCCAGTATCACCATGGCCAAAGGTGCTGCAGATGCGGGGCAATGGCCCGCTGTGGCAATCATCGGTGATTCAACGTTCACCCATTCCGGTATGACAGGACTGCTCGATGCCATCAATGAAAATGCCAACATCACTGTTATTATCAGTGATAACCTTACCACGGCTATGACTGGAGGCCAAGACTCAGCCGGTACCAATAAGTTTGAGGCTATTTGCCGCGGATTGGGTCTTGACGAAAATCACCTCAAAGTGGTGGTGCCACTTCCTAAAAATATGCCTGAAATCACACGCATTATCCGCGAGGAAATCGAGTATAAAGGTACTAGTGTCATCATTCCTAGAAGAGAGTGTATGCAGACATTGCAACGTCATTTGAAACAGAAAAAAGCGAAGGAGGTTAAAGCATGAAAACTGATATTATCTTATGCGGAGTGGGAGGACAAGGCATCCTTTCCATCGCTGCTATTATAGGTGAGGCCGCCATGAACGAGAATCTTTATATCAAACAGGCTGAAGTTCACGGAATGTCACAGCGTGGAGGCGACGTGCAAAGCAATTTGCGTATTTCGTCAGAACCCATTGCCAGCGACTTGATTGCCACAGGACAGGCTGACGTGATTATTTCCATGGAACCCATGGAGGCCCTCAGGTATCTTCCCTATTTGAAGAAAGACGGGTGGATTATTACTTCGAGCAATCCGTTCGTTAACATACCTAATTATCCCGATATGGAGGTCATCAGCCGAGATTTGAACAAAATCAACAATGTCATCGCTTTTGATATCGACAAGTTGGCGAAGGACAACGGTGTGCCCCGCTCGGCAAATGTCATCCTCCTCGGAGCGGCGCAAAAGGCATTAGGCATTGAATACGACAAACTCGAGGCAGCCATTCGCCGGGTGTTTGCCCGTAAAGGCGATGCAATCGTCGAGGCGAACATCAAAGCGTTGGCCATAGGAAAGGAAGCACAAAAATGAAACCGACACCTATCAGCAAACAACTCATTGACGATGCCATACGCGATTATGGCATTCAGGATTTTGCCAAAGCCACAATCCGCGAGGTGAAATCTATCGCCGCGTTCGCAGAGAAGGAGTCTGGCGTGGAGTTCATCAAGATGGAGATGGGCATCCCCGGACTACCTGCAGCCAAGGTGGGCGTCGAGGCACAAATCCATGCGTTGAGCAATGGCATAGCCAACAGTTATCCTGACATACAGGGCTATCCCGAACTGAAAAAGCAAGCATCTCGCTTTGTCAAGGCTTTTATCGGCGTTGATATCGCTCCAGAGGGGTGTGTGCCGGTTTGTGGTTCCATGCAGGGTACATTCGCTTCGTTCCTTACTTGTTCGCAAGCTGACAAGAAGAAGGATACCGTACTCTTTATCGACCCGGGATTTCCCGTGCAGAAGATGCAATTGCAAGTGCAGGGAGTGAAGTATGAGACATTTGATGTCTACGAGTTCCGTGGTGAGAAATTGGGCTCCAAACTCGAGTCATATCTCAAAAAAGGGAATATCTGCGCTATTGTCTATAGCAATCCCAATAACCCGGCATGGATTTGTCTGAGTGAACAGGAGTTGCAGACCATCGGCTCACTCGCCACACGCTATGATGCAATAGTCATGGAAGATTTGGCATATTTTGCCATGGATTTCCGTAAGGACTTGAGCACACCATTCCAACCTCCCTATCAGCCCACTGTGGCTCGTTACACTGACAATTACATCTTGCTTATCAGCGGGTCAAAGGCCTTCAGTTATGCGGGTGAACGTATCGGCGTCACTTGTCTTAGTAATAGCCTGTTCCATCGTCATTATGATGATTTGGCGGCGCGTTATGAGGGATTGCCTTTCGGATTGGTCTTCTCAACTCGTATGCTCTATGCATTGTCGTCTGGCACCAGCCACAGTGCACAATACGCCATGGCTGCCATGCTCAAAGCCGCTGCCGACGGGGAGTATGATTTCCGTTCTGAGGTGGCTGAATACGGACGGCGTGCCCATCGCCTGAAAGAGATCTTCTGCCGCCATGGATTCCGTGTGGTCTATGACACTGACCTCGGCGAACCCATTGCCGACGGGTTCTATTTCACTATCGGTTATCCAGGCATGACAAGCGGGCAATTGGCACACGAACTGATGTATTATGGTGTCAGTGCCATCTGTCTCATTACCACAGGCAGTCATCAGGAAGGTCTGAGGGTCTGCACTTCGTTCATTCGCGACAATCAGTACGAACTACTTGAAGAGCGGATGGCTATTTTTGCGGAAAACAATCCGCTATAATTAAAACAGAGACGTCAATATTTGACGTCTCTGTTTTAATTTGGTGTATTGTGGTCGGAAAGTCGTTTAATCCAGACAGCGGTCCAGTTCTTTCTCGATACTTTCACGGTCAAGGTGTTGACCGATAAACACCAGTTTTTGCATACGGTCGCCGTATTGTTGGTCCCAATCACGACGTAAGCCTGGTTCACGCATCATCAGTTCGGCCAATTCATCTTCGGGCATTGTGGCATACCATTGGCCGGCATTGCGGAGTGACACTTGACGGCCTGCCTGTTCAAATACATAACAAGTATTGGGCTCATCACGGAACCAGCAGATGCCTTTGCACCGAATCACTCCCTTTGGCCATTTGCGCGCAACAAATTCGTCGAACCATCCCAAATCAAATCCTTGGCGACGGTAATACACGTATGTACCGATGCCATATTCCTCTACCTCGCCGCCATCATGTTCGTGGTGGTGGTGATGATGGTGATGATGCCCCTCGCTGTGATGGTGTTCCTCATGCTCTTCATCATCGTCGTCATCCTCATGGCCGTGATGGTGTTCCTCTACATGGTCGTGTTCCTCTTCTTCATCATCGTCGTCATCATGATGCTTTTCCACCTCTTGTATCCATGCGGCCGAGGTCGCCACATCATTGAAATCAAATGCCCCGGTGCCGAGTATTCGGTCAAGGTCCACATCACCGTAGTCACAATTGATGATTTCCGCTTTCGGCTGTAAGGCACGTATAATTTGGTGCAGACGTTCCAATTCTTGTGCACTCACCTCAGATGCTTTGTTCAGGAGGATGATGTTGCAGAATTCAATCTGTTGGATGACGAGATTTTCGATATCGTCTTCTTCGATGTTTTGTTTGAGCAGATTGAGACCATTGCCGAATTCATCCCTCATACGGAGCGCGTCAACCACGGTGACGATACAATCGAGGCGTGCCACGCCGTCACGCAGATATTTAGGTCCCATCGTCGGGATGGAGCAGATGGTCTGGGCGATTGGGGCGGGTTCGCAGATGCCGCTCGCCTCAATAACGATATAGTCGAATCGGCGCATACGCATGATGTCGCGCAACTGCTCTATGAGGTCCATCTTCAGTGTGCAGCAGATGCAGCCGTTTTGCAGTGCCACTAACGATTCGTCTTTCTTGCCCACGACACCGCCTTGTTCAATCAATGTGGCGTCGATGTTCACCTCGCCGATATCGTTGACAATCACTGCGAATTTGATGCCGCGCTCATTGTTGAGAATGCGGTTGACCAATGTCGTCTTTCCACTGCCCAAATACCCCGTGAGCAGCAATACAGGTATTTCTTGTAATTCCATTTTGTTTCCTTTTATTCCGTTTTTGATGCGCAAAGGTAGGACTTTTTTCTCAAAAACACACTTTATCTCGTATAAAACCATTACTTTTGTCAAATAATTGATCATTATAACTATCATGGCTAAGTCAGAGAATTATAAGACCACGAACATTCTTTTCATCTGTCTCGGTAATATTTGCCGTTCACCTGCTGCAGAGGCAATCATGCGTCATTTGATTGAATTGCATGGATTTAGTCATCGTTTCACTGTGTCTTCTGCAGCCATCGGTCCATGGCATGTGGGTGAGTTACCCGACAGTCGTATGCGCCGTCACGCCGCTCGTCGAGGCTATCAACTCAATAGCCGCGGGCAACAGTTCAATGCTACATATTTTGACCGTTTCGACTATATCGTTGTCATGGACGAAGAAAATTACCGTATTGTCACGTCTATGGCGCGTAATGACGAAGAGCGAAATAAGGTTCTCCGCATGAGAGATTATTTCAAAACATTCAAAGGTCGTCAGTCCGTACCTGATCCATATTATGGTACCGACCGTGATTTTGATATTGCCCTTGATCTGATTGAGGACGGTTGCCAACAACTGTTGGAGTTTTTGGCTCATTAACCAATTATTCTTGGACAGAATACCTCTTTTATTTGTTAATTTGTAAGGTATTTGCAAAACAACGCAGCAAAGTGATAACTACTTAATCATTTTGCTGTTTTTTTTGTCTTTTTTATTTGCTGAATTGTTAATAATTTCTTATATTTGCATCGTTAAACCTTATCTATTGAAGGGAGGGAAACATCAGCATATCATCTCTGTAACTGGAAATCAGTGCAAATGGAATGCTTAAAACTAAATAAAACCCGATAAAATTTGTCTTCGCATACCATGATGCGATGACCCTCTTCTTTTGTTTCCACCGTTTTCTACGACCATTGTCAGTGATATACCATGAACAACGAGATGCATTGGTTTCCTATGAGAGTCACCTATCGCCGTGAGTTGAAGGTGAAAGACTATCTCGAAACATGCAATGTCGAATGTTTCGTGCCTATGCAATATCAGTGGAGCGGTGACATGGAGGGAAAGAAGAGGGTTCTCCAGCCTGCCATTCATAATCTCATTTTCGTACATTCCACACAACAGCAACTTACCGAACTCAAAATGACGCGGCAGGAACTCTTGCCCATGCGTTATATCATGCAACCCAAACAAAACGGCGAGAAAGAGATACTGACCGTACCCGACCGCCAGATGGAGAATTTCATGCGGGTGGCATCCGTTCAAGATGACAGCGTAATGTTTCTCACATATAGCGACTTCATACGTAAAGAAGGGAAAAGAGTTCGTGTCATCGAGGGAACTTTTGCAGGAGTGGAAGGTATTGTCAAGAGAATAAAAAACAACAAACATGTTGTCGTACAGTTAGAAGGGTTGGCTGCGGTGGCTATTACTTTTATTCCACCTGCATTTCTCCAATTCGTCGACGATACACCTAAGAACTAACATCATTACTTTATATTCTTTACCCCTGACATCAAACAATCTAATAACATAACAAAATGAGTAAGTACACGAAGCATTTAGAGAATCTGCCTTTCGACCTGATGCATATTGCACAGTCGTTTGCGACCGACAACAAGTCGCCAAAGGTAGAACCCGCGCACCTCTTGAGGGCACTGCTCCATAAAAAGGCCGGACTGGTCAATTTCATCGAGGACACGCTCGACTCCGACTATTATTATATGGTCGATTGGGCTGATGTGAGGATGCGACAGTGCGACAAGTCGCCATACGCCATGAAGGGGTTCGACCTCTCACGAGAGTCTGAAGCCGTCGTGGCCCAGGCTGTAGAAATCAGCGAGAAATACGGATTGCCCGAAATCAACGCCGTTTGTCTGTTGGCCGCTCTTGTCACACCTGGCATCGGATTCTCATACGAACAGTTGAAAACCCTCCCGCTACAAGCAGACAAAGTAATGAGTACACTCGGAAGTGCAGCACCAGTGAAGACAGTTTCGGCAGAACAGAAAGCGGGTGTGGCTTCCATGGCGGCAGACTCTGATTATTGTGTGTCAATGCTTGATGCCATACCTCAGACTGATATCACGGGATTTGACAGCGAAATTAGATCCATCGTCGAGGTGTTGGCGCGAAAAGACAGGGCGAATGTGCTTATAGTAGGTGAAACCGGTGTGGGTAAGACCAGTCTTATACATGCCATTTTGCAAAGACTCTCCCGGCAGGAAGTACCCGCCTCGCTCAAGGCATTGCAACCTTACGAACTTGACCTCATTGCGTTGAGTCAGGGTGTCAGTTATAAAGGTGAGATTGAGGACCGTTTCAAACAAGTCACCGAAGCTTTGGCGTCACTGACACAACCGCTGCTCGTTGTGGAGAATTTCCACCGCGTGGAGGACAAACAGTCTGTACTTAATGGCATACTGCCTGGACTGAAGAAACTGTTGTCGAAAAATATGTTGCAAGTGATGCTGACCTCTACCATCGACGGATTTACTAAAGACATTGAGAAAGATAAGGAACTGACATCCTTCTTTGAGAAAATGACAGTAGAAGAGCCGTCTGAGGAGCAGGCTGTGATTATCCTCGAGAACAGAAAAGACGCATATGAGGAATTTCATGGGCTGCCCATAGCGGAAGACGTGCCTGCGGAAATCGTCAGACTTGCCAAACGTTATATGCCCGACAGGCATCTGCCATCATCGGCCCTCGACTTGCTCGACAGAGCCATGGCTTCACTTAAAATAGCCAACGAGATGGCGGTGCTTGAGAACAACGAAACTGATAAGAAAGAGCGGCTGCAAAAAGAAGCGGTACGTGACGTGGTCTCGAAGATGACGGGTATTCCCATGGGTAACATACAGTCAGAGGAGCGCGAGAAACTCTCCAATGCCGCTGATATACTACATAAAAGGGTAGTTGGTCAGAACCATGCCGTAAAGAGCATTCTCGATGCAATCTACGAGTCGAGATCTGGACTGAACAAGAAAGGACAGCCCATGGGCTCGTTCTTCTTCCTCGGACCGACAGGTACAGGTAAGACTGAATTGGCTAAGTCACTTGCTGACTTCCTTTTCAACGATGAGACGGCTATGTTGCGTTTCGATATGTCAGAATACAAAGAGGAGCACTCCGTGGCATTGCTTTATGGCGCACCTCCGGGATATGTCGGATATGAGGAGGGTGGATTGCTTGTCAATCAGATTCGCCAGCATCCTTATTCTGTCGTACTCTTCGACGAAATTGAAAAAGCCCACAAGTCGGTGTTCGACCTATTCCTGCAAATTCTTGACGAAGGAAAACTGCATGACCGTCTCGGTAGGGTAGGCGACTTCTCTAACTCGCTCATCATCTTCACATCCAATATAGGTAGCGAATACATCTTCAAATCATTTGGCGAAGGTAAGGTGCCCACACATGATCAGTTGCTTGAGGTGATGCAAGGGCAGTTCCGTCCGGAATTCCTTGCCCGTCTCACAGAGATTGTGCCGTTCTCGCCCATTACCACTGAAATGATTGACCGTATCTTTGACATCCATATCAAAAACCTGCTCAAGACGCTTAAAGAGCAGAACATCGAACTTGTCATCGATGAAACGGCACGCAAATATGTCACAAGAGTGGGATTCAATGCTCATTACGGTGCGCGCCCCATCCTCGGTATCATTAGAAAGGAAATACGCCGGCCGCTTTCTAAACTCATCATTTCAGGCGACATTGCTCCCGGTGACACCGTCACTATGAAATACGATGAGGAGAAAAAAGAAATAGTATGGGAAATCGACACACCGGATGCTCCCGAATCTCCTGATGTTCCAGTGGAGGGTTAATTTCCTTATATGTTTATCATTCTATAGAAATAATACCTAATCACTTAAATAACAATAATCATGGCAAAAAAAACAGTTATCTCAAAAGTGCTGGATGCAGAGGCACAGGACGGTATCATTGAGTTCCCGCAAAACAGAACACTCTATGCTGACCAATTCACTGACGAGGCTCCCAACACCGACGAGGAAAGAGAAGGGTTCAAACCCAAAAACATGAAAGAAGTGTTCGAGCATTATCAGCCTGGTAAGAAAGGCGTGGCTCTTGAGACAGAAGAGGGTGGTGCCGCGTTTGAAGATTTCGACTTCAAGTCAATCAAAGACTTCGAAGATGATCAACTTATCGCCCAAAGCGAACTGCTGAGCGAAGAAAAAGCGAAGATTGATGCGTTCAATTCCGTCATCAGACAATTGGAGAAAAACAAGACTCTCCGTAATACACTGAAAGACGAGGCCGCAAGAGGTAACCTTAAAGATGCGCTCAAAGCACTGCTCGCAGAACTAGAGGATGCCGAGTAGGAATCTTCCAATGCCCGTCATAGGAAGAGGTTAAATACCGAAGCATCGTTTTAATTTATCATCTAAATTATCAAACTTTTAAATATTTCATCATCGTGGAAGAAATGAAAAAAGAAGAACTTGCAGAAGGTATGCAACTGCAAGAGAGACAGAAAATAGAGGATCCTGCCAAATTGTTGCAAGACAGTCTTGGAGGACTCAATAAGTATGGCGGATTCCAACTCGTGAAAGGTCTTATAAAAGGCGTCGAGAACATGGATCCGAGAAGAAAAGCGGTTAAGAACATTTTCCTTTCCGACTCTGCTTATGCTGACAGCAGGAAAAAACTGAAAAAAGAACTTGAACAGTGGGTGGCACTGCTCGAAGGCGAGGAGAAAGACCCCATGCAGATTATCGAGTCATGCGCAGCAAAAAGAGATAAGGCCGAGGAAAATCTTAAAAACAATCTCTTTAATATTCATGAAGAGGTGAAAAAACTCGAGGTGACCTACCGCTCGCTCGATTCTTTCTTCGCCAACGCCGGACAGGGCAAAATCGACTGCATCACTCTGATGAATGTCAACAAAGAGGAACTCACAGAGCACGATTCCGAGGACACCATCGCTATACGTGAGGAACTTGAACGCTACTATGACCGCCTCAACCTCAAAAACAACTATAGCCTGCTCGTCGTTCCTGGTTATCTTGGCGATGCCGTAACAGTGAGAATGTGGTCTGACACCGCTTACCGCAACAAAGTGCTCATGGTTACTGACTTTAAGGACAGCCAGAACTTCAGCATGCTTAAAGATGAACTCGATGACGCCGAACTTCAGGGACAGGATGCTCATCTGGCCAATGTTGTTATGACATGTAATTACCTTCTCGGGCGCAAAAAGTCAGAACTTGCTGACGAAGACGATGACCTCTATATACCTGGTTCGGCTGCTTTGGCTGGCAGAATGACTAATACCGACGAGATCGTCATTGCTCAAGGCGCTGCGGGTAAGAAATACGGCACGCTCAGCAATGTGAAAGGCGCAAGACTGGACCTGAGAAAATCAGAGATTGCCGCACTTATCGACCAAGGCGTCATTCCTATGGTAGAAGAGGATGGGCGCACCATGGCGTTCTCAAACCGTTCGCTCTATAATGGCGCTACTCTCGGTCTGCAAGAGTATCCTATCGTCCGTGTGTTCGACTGGATTGGAAAGGTGTTCCAGAACTTCTTCAACGACGAGGCCTTCGTCAACTGGAATTCACAGGTTAAGGCTGAGTTGCAACAGGCTGTGCACGACTTCCTCAGCGACTACAAAGGACCTGGCAAACTCATTGAGAACTACAGTCTCAAAGGCATCAACCAGGATCCCAAAACCAAAGACATCAATATCCAAGTTGAACTCAAACCGTTCTTTGCCGCCAAGAACTTCCTTATCGAACTGACAGGACATAACGGCACGGCAGGCGTTGATTGGGACCAAAGCGTCAAATAACAATCACATTAATACCTTATTTATATTATTCATCTTAATTAACCCAACTAATTATGGCAACAAGAACAGCAACCATCAATGCAGATGGCATTAAAGAGCGCGAGGTTTTATACGTAAAGTATGAACTCAACCAGCAGACCGATGTGGAGGGACAGCCCACAGGTACTACTCGTGGCGGTAAAATCACGGTAAAAGTGAAGTCGACCGACGACGGAAACACTGATATTCTCGAATGGATGATTGACACATACATGAGCAAGAGCGGCACGATATCGTTCCCCAACCGTCAGGGTGGTGAAATGAAAAACCTCCAGTTCAAAGAGGGTTATGTCGTGGAATATTCAGAGACTTATGACTCTACCAACGCACTGCTTCAGTTTGAGGAGTTCACCATTTCCGCAAAGGAAATCCAGGTAGGAAACGCACGCCACAACAACCGTTGGACCGTTGACAACTAATCATTTATTACTATGCGGGTTGGGGAATTCTACAACGCTCCCCAACTCGCATACTCTCAAACTACACCTGTTGTGTAGGTTGCATGGTAACAGCAACCAAACCTCAAATCTCAAACCTCAAATCTCAAACCTCAAATCTCAAACCTCAAATCTCAAACCTCAAATCTCAAACCTCAAATCTCAAACCTAAATGGCCATACAAGGAAAACTGAAAATCGGTGGTCGCACATATAGTGTGGTGGAATGTTCTTATGAGTTCAGCCAAGCCATCGATGATACGGGAAAACCGACATCACGCCCCAAAGGAGGAACCATCACATTTACTATGCCTTCATCAAGCGATGACGACCTCTTCTTCTATAGGTGGATGTTCAGCAAAACGGAGATTCAGGCAGGAAAATTCCAATTCGTCGTCTTCTCCAATGAGAATAAACGTAGTTACAAAACGGTGGACTTCATAAATGCCTATTGCGTCGGACTGAGAGATTATTTCAACGACAATGATAGCCGATTGATGTACACCACAGTCACCATCAGTGCTCAAATCATTCGTATGGGTTCTCTCGACAGTGCCATCTTCAACAACGAGTGGTCCACAGATTCGTAGTCTTACCCTCTTCTTCATCCGTTGTGTATGTTGCTGTCTAACAGCAGTAAAACCTCAAACCTCAAATCTCAAACCTCAAACAAGCATGTCAATCTCCATCCGCGACATTTCCATCTCAATCGGTGGTTCCGTATCTACCAAGTTTGATATCGACTTGGGCGGTGCTAAATACCGGCTTGACAATTTCACGTTCGCACAGCGGCTCATGTCATACAATACCCTCTCGTTCTCCATGCATAAAGCAGACCCCGAGGAGGATGTCAGCGACGCGGAGTTCGCGGTCTGCGGGCATATCATCGGCAAGGAAATAAACTTGTCGGTGATGACCGACAATATCGAGAACCTCTCGTTGCACGGTGATGACGGAAAAACGGCCGACATCGAGTTCAAAGGTGTCATTGTCTCAGCGTCAGGAAGCAGAAGCGGCAGTGAATACGAGATACGTGTCGAAGCATGTGGATGGGAGGTCCTGCTCGAAGACCATCCTACATGTAAATCGTATGAGCAGATGTCACTCAACGATATTGTCAATGACGTCATAGGCGACTACTCTGACCATATCGATGCCGAGATCAACGCTCGTTTTGCAGACAGCATACCCTATTGCGTGCAATACAACGAATCGAACCTGCAGTTTGTTAGCCGACTCGCTATCCGTTATGGCGAATGGTTCTACAACGACGGTGTGAAAATGGTGTTCGGACAACTTGTGTCACAGGACAATGTGCGTCTCGCATATCCCAGTCAGGATATTCCTTCTTACAGCGTGGACCTCAAAATAGACCACCTCGCTTTCAATCATGTGGCATCGTCGTACAATGCCTATGATGCCAACCAGAAGGATGCCCTCGGAGAGATGCAGCGGTCATACAATAAACTGTGCGATGAGGTGTTCAACATATCGCAGGAGTTGTTCACTAAAGCCACTTTACAGAACCTTCACTCGGGCGGTTTCGCTGATGAGGACGGACGCGAGACCATCCTCAACATCTCGACCAAAACAGAAGGACGAGGCCTCAAGGCCGGTATGCTCACTTATTCGGGTAATACCTATTGTTCGAAACTCAAAATCGGTGGTACGCTTGTCATAGAAGACAATTTCATCAGCAATGCGTCGTCTAACACCAAAAGTCCCGTTGACCAGGACGAGATACTCATTACAGGACTGACCCATCACTTCACAGCCGATGAGACTTATAGCAACCATTTCGTCGGAATTCCCGCGGAGTGTGATTATCCCCCATATCAGAACAGCGATGTCTATCCCGCAGCACCCTCGTGCCGCGCCAAGGTTAAAGACAATGAAGACCCGCAGCACTTGGGGCGCATACGTGTGCAGTTCGACTGGCAGGCACAACTCGACGAAGGCATGATGACTCCGTGGCTCCGAATGACGCAACCCTATGCCGGAGGAGGAAAAGGCTTCTCGTTCATCCCGGAGATTGACGAAGAGGTGATGATCGATTTCGAGGGCGGAAATGCCGAAAGACCTTATGTCAAAGGAACACTATACAACGGAGTAGCCGACCCAGACAGCGCGTGGCTGCCCGGCGACAACCAGGTGAAGGCCATCCGTACACGCAACGGGCACACCATTGAAATCTGGGATAAGGGTGAAGGCGGATATATCCGCATCTACGACAACGAGAAAGAGAATTACATCCTCACGTTCTCGACCGATGAGCAACTCATCAAACTCGAATCTACTGGCAACATCGAACTGTATGCCAAAAACGACATTATCATTGAGGCGGGACACGACATCAAGACCACCGCAGGCAATGACTCCAACCACCATGCCGACAACGATATGAAAGCCGATGCCGGTAATGATATGACCCTCCATGCCGCACATGACCAGTCGCGTTCAGCAGACAATGACATCCGCGAGCATGCCGGTAATGACCGCTCTGCATCCATTGATAGAAACGATTTCCTCCACGTAAGTGAGAACCAACATACCGAGGCGGGTGACAGCATGAATGTTAAAGTTCAGAACAAACTCCAAGTACAAGCCGCCGACATCCGTGTCGAGGCTCAGAGTAAAATCGAGGAGCAAGCCGCCCAAATCAACCAAAAAGCATCTTCCACCATGGCTCTCAACGCCAATGCTTCCATCGACATCAAAGGCGGCGTGGTCAAAGTCAATTAGTATATCCAAAATCTCAAACCTCAAACCTCAAATCTCAAACCATTACTGTGTCCGACTCCTACGTTACCTCCACCGCCACCCTTCAGTGCTCGTTTGGCATGACACCCTGCAAACTCATCGTCACGCCTGAAAAGCGTGTCATGTTAGCCAACAAGCCCATGGCAAATATCATGGACTTCAAACCGATGGTCAACATTCCCTCTTTCGGCATGTGCTCCTCTTTGGCCAACCCCACTGTGGCATCCGCCACCTCCGCTGCCATGGGTGTGCTCACACCCATGCCCTGTATCCCCAGCATCGTAGCACCATGGGCTCCCGGCAAACCCGATTACCTCATCGCCAACCAGCCCGCACTCCTCAAATCCTGCAAATGCCAATGCGCATGGGCAGGCTCCATTTCCATCCTAACCGACGGACAGTTGGTGTAAACATTCTTTTGACTTCTTTTTATTTTTTATGGGCGATAACAAAAAGCAATGTGACAGTTCCACATCCTCATGTACACTTGAATCTGCAACCACAACGTCATCTTCAAGTAATGTCTCAACAGTATCTACAAATACTTCTTCTAAGAATAATTGTAGCAATGACTTGTCGTCTTGTGCCTCGTCTTCCACACCGAGAGTAAGTGTCGTAAATGCTAATGATATAAATATTAGTCAGCCTCAAGAGAATCAAAACGAATCGACTAAATTACAATTTAGTCTTTATTATTCAATAACAGATGAAAAAGATTTAACGTTTGAGAATCAATTCAATAGCATAAATAGATATTTATTAGATGTTTTATCTTTTTTCAAGTCCCTGAGTAGTAATCCGTTAAATATCAAAACAGACTTAGCGAAAATCATGTTAAATCTGCTTATGCCAAGAATTGATGAAGAGGCGGGTTCTTTAGTAGAAATGAATGTTGATATTTGCGATAAGGCTTTCGTTAAATGTTCTGATTTGAAAACGAATGTAGATAACTTATCATTGTCTTTTGGTGACAAAGCAAAAAAAAGACTTGATGAGGGACTCAATTATTTATATCAAACGATTAAGCATAATAAGTGTGAAATATATATTCATGTCGGTGGACATCATCAACTAAAAGATTTTGTCTTTGCAGCGTGTAGTTTATTTGGGGAAAGCATTGGAAACAGAACAAGAAACAAAAAAAAATATAAGAATGGTAAGATACGATTTAAATCAGAGACACGAAAAGACATATTAGATTATGTAGAAAAAAAATGGAAACCATTGTTTGACGAATTAAAAAATAAAGGGTGGTCTTTTAAATTGATTTATGTCTGTCTAAATGAGTGCTCGAAAGTGTTTGTCATGCCTAAAATACAAAAAGAGCATGGCTTAAAGGCATTTATCAATCATCTTACAGAGAATTGGACAGATGAAGATACTCTTGATGTTTTGGAGTTTTTTCCAATAATTGGAATTGTTGCTTATGAAAAAAGATATTATGATACTAAAGATGATCCTACCTTGCTTGATTGGGCTGTAGTTGGATCATCAGCCATTATGGCTCCATTCTACGCTATTGCAATAAGAATGGAGAATAAGAGTCTGACACTGGAAAATTTGGGTCATTTCGTATTTACGTCTCTATCATTTGTTCCACATCCTGCATTTATGATTGGTGCGCCTGTAGCAGACATTTTTTTGCATGTATATGAAATTTGCGAATGTTATCAAAATAAGGATAGAAGAGGGGTAATCAATCATTTAAAAGAGTGTTTCTTGGATGCACTTATGATTATTCCTGCACTTGTTGAGTTGAAAGCTCGTAAACTTACCAGATTAATTAGAGGGATTGAAGAAACTGAAAAAACAGCAAAGATAAAGCAGTTGGAAGAAAAAGCAGCAAAGGCTGAGAATGAAGCCCGTGAATTGGAGAGAAAGGCTCATAATGCGGATATCAACAGCAAGGAGTGGCACGATTTTAGATTCCAATCTGAACAGAAATTCTCAGAAGCTCATGCGTATAGAGAACAAGCAAAACTCATCGAAAGTGGGGCTTCTGAAGAAGTCGTAAATAGCTTTAAGTTGCAGAAAGAACAAGAACTATATATAAATGCTAATGAACATGCCGCAAAATTAGAACCAATAGGAAGTGTTGATGCACGTATTTTAAGAAGTGAGGCAGCTTATGGTAGATCAGCTCTTATTGCCGAGAATTCAAAGTATCGACAATATCTTAGTCACGATGCTTTGACTCAGAATTGGAATCAGATAGGAAAGAATGCGCAAATTGTGCTTACAAAGGAATACATTTATTACAAAGACTTATTGGAAAGAAATAACGAGAAGGCTTCTTCATATTTTCTAAACATAGCCACTAAACGTAGAGGGTATTATGTTCATAAGGCGGCATCCATATACGCTAACGTATTTACTTTTGAAGGGCTCGCAGAAGATGTTTATGATTATGCCATTTGCGTTAATAAAGAAGCGTTGCCTACAAATACTAATAATAGTGATGAATGGGATTGGACTAATATTGTTTTAGAAGCGTTATTTGAGTCTGTAGTAGATTTAGTTTTTCTCCCAGTCGAAATTGCTGCTTTTTTTGCTTCTATAGAGAGTCCCAAACCTATTTATGATGAGAATGAGATGCGACAATATATCCAAGATAATTTTGGTATGATTTATGTACCAGAAAATTAACCTGTATGTTGTCAAATGCGATAGGTCATGATTTAAGATTCATTTGTAATAACACATTATGGATAATCAGAAAAAAAAATATACATATTACACCTCTCTTTCTGCCCCTTTGTTGTACCCAGCGGTATTTTTGATTTACAATCTAAGGTATGCTGATGGCTCACAACAGAATTTGCGATTTGGCCAATCATTGAAAGGAGAATGGGGAGATATACAGCCGTTTGTTGTAATAGACGGTTCTACTTATCAAATGCCTAATGGGGTTGACATAGATTGGCTTTCTATTGCAGAAAATAAAAGGTATAAGTTATCTATGCCACTTGATGTTTCAACCTTAGAGGCTTTATGGGATAATAAATCTCAAGATGAGGAACCGTTGTATTCGCATATTTCATTCAGTGTGGCTCCTTATGGTGGTGTGGCTCTTTGGTATTTTGGAAGACAGAAGCAGATACTTGTGAAATGGATAAAAGCGTCTCTTTCTTCAGATACAGATACACCCATGAGGCTTCCCGTTGAAGAGATATATCAACTCTCATTAAATAATATGGGAGATGATTTTAAAGATGAAATGCAACAGCACGGTCTTCCCGATCCCCACCTCTTCGATCGCATGATGCAGCAGTTTATATACCGTTTCCTACCTGTGTTGAAAAAGTGGGATGAAGACAGTAGCACATGGACAAACTATGCCGAAGATGAGAAACTGCCCGAACTCGATTTCGTCGAGGTCAAATGTCATGATGGCACGTTTGACCGCTTGCGCGACGGTTCACTACTCAGTTATCATCAGGCGGGCAAGCCCAGTCGCGTGTGCGTGGGCTGGCATGTAGGTAAGCGCGAATATTCTGCCTATTTCTTCTTCTCGCACGACGAATTGGCACAGGTGTTCCGTGCCTGCTATGGCGCTCATCCTGACACCAAAGTCGATTTCCTCTTGCAGATAGACCCTGAAAGCAACAAATATGAGCCCGCCCTTTTCCGCTACGGCATGAAAGAACCTCTTGCTATCGGCCCCGATGCTTGCCAGGTGCTCGTCTTCCGCAATAAGTTTGAATGCTATCGAAGTCCCAACTACACCCAACCCCAAGGAGCATGGCGATAGCCAAGTTATTAACAGTGTATCCGATTCTTTCTCGTACGCGACGTTCCCAATTTCGCCCCACATAAAACCAATTAAACAATCATACAATGGACAATCAAGATTATTACATGGACGATGAGTTTATCATCAACCTCACCATCGATGGAACCTCTTATGAAGAGGTGGAAGTCAAAGTGACAGACCCCAACAAAACCATTCGTGACCAGATTAACAGCATAGTGCAGGTCTTTGAACTGCCGAAGATGGACGGCGGCGGCAACCCCGTGCAATATGTCATGGGCCAGGTCATCGACGACGAAGATGTCATCCTCGAGTTCGAAGACGATGAAGGACGCGAGATGGCACTTATCGACTACAACATACAACCCGGCGATCATCTTCACCTCATCTCTATCCCTATAGCTGGGTAATTCACAATTGACAATTAACAATTCACAAGCATCCATTATGAAAAAGTTTATCTATATCGCCATTTTGATGCTCATTCCACTGGGTGTCGCAGCGCAGTCCGATAGCGACTCCAAAAGTAACCAAATATATGAAAACCCTGAAGTGACGGCCTCTTTCCCCGGTGGGAATGCTGCCTTGGTCAACTGGCTCTCTCAGAACATCAAATATCCGGCATCGGCAAGAAAAAACAATATCGAAGGTCGCGTCATCGTGCGGTTTATTGTCGAGAAGAATGGTCGCATCAGTGAAGTCAAGGTGGTACGCAGCATTGACCCCGCCCTTGACCTTGAGGCGGTACGTGTGGTAAAAGCCATGCCACATTGGACACCAGCCCAATTCAACGGAATTGCGGTCAGGTCACGATTCATTTTGCCCATCAATTTCAAAAAGTAAATTCAATATTCGTAAATCATAATGAACGAAGCAATCAGTAATTTCAGCCGGAAGGAACTGACGGGCCGCGACGCGCGTCTCTGGCAGGAGTGGAAAGAACTCGATGCGCTTTGCATGAAACGTCGGGCATCGAGCCGGAACTCTCACCAGCCGTCTATCTCATATATCATACGCAGGAAAAATGTCATGGGATTGCCCACGGAATATGAGATATGGTACCGTGTGAAATCGATCATCGGAGTGGAGGAAACCGAACCGCCCAGAAAGCCCATTTTCGGCACACTCCATAAGATGAGCATTGTTCTGCCCAACAACTATCCATCGGCCGACGGAAACCCCATCTTTACCTTCCGGACAGACATATGGCACCCAAATATCAGATACTCAGGCAGTTTCAAGGGACATGTCTGCCTAACCATCAAAGAGATGGGAGTGCTCGCCTCGCTCAAAGATCTCGTGCTCAGAGTGGAGCGTTACCTTAAATACCAACTCTATCACGCACAAAACACCTATCCTTATCCCGAAGACCAAAATGTGGCGGAATGGGTGCGTGAGGAGGGTGAACCCAACGGATGGACGAAGTTCACGCAGGCTGAACCCGAACCAGAGCAGCCAGCCGCACCGCCAGCACCTCAAAACGTGCCCCCGGTGCCCCCTGTTAACCAACCACCAAGCAAACCTATAAAAAAGAAACTAACGATATGAAACGTATCTGGATGTTGATGGCTCTGATACTGCCATCATTGGCGATGTTTGCTCAGCAGCAAAGCGTCGCTCTCAGCGAGCAGAATCCCACTGCCACTGCACAGTTCAACGGCATGATGAACGTGTTTCTTTCGCTCGATGCGCCCAATGTTGAGGGCTATTCGAATGTCATCATCGAGGTGGAGAATCTCGACGATGAACAGGTGTTGCTTTTCTTCGCAAAAGAATACAGCGCCGACGGAAAGAAACTGAAGAAAGAACTCAAAAAAGACGATATCATCCTTGACAAGTTCTTCCACGATGCCATAGAACCGTATGAGGGACTGAAAAAAATACTTCGTGTTGAACCGCAGAGCAAAATGCGACTGCCTGTCGTCAGCATACCCAATGGCGAGGAGATGCCCGTGGCATTGCCAGTGTATGTGGGTAAATTCAAAGACAAGAAACACAAGCAGGTCATCCTCATGAACGAGGAACTCTTTACGCTTCGTATCCAAGCCGGTAAGGGTGGCACGTCTGAATACTCAAAACTGAAGGAGCAGACCCAAAAACTCATTCAGAAAGTGAACAGCACCACGTTCTGCACCCATTCCAGTCATAAAAAACAGGCGGCAAAGGATAAGCAGAAATTACAGAAAGAGATAGACAAATTGGTGGCAAGTCTTCAAAAACAACGCGACAAATGGGCTGGCAGCCTGCAGACACACCAAAACTATCAGGACTTGATAGACCAATTGCAGGCGGTGGAGTTCAAAGAAGGATTATGCAGCAAACATAGCGGTCGCGGCAGCGGTGACGATGATGGTATTAAACCGCCACCACCTCCAGATCCCAATGCCAACTGCGCCTATCGCAACCTTTCGGCTCAACAAATCAAACAGCAACTCGACAATTATTATGTGCAGATTTACAACAGTGCCAACCGCTCTGCCACAAAGACAAAAGTAATCGGTGCTGTCAAAGCGTTGTACAATTGTTATAACAACCATAACCACGGAAGGAAAAAGACCAACGCTTCCGACATCAATAAAATATATAATAAAATCAACAGCGTCAAATAATGATGCGGATGAAGTTTACTGCCATTCTGCTCCTGTTGTTCTTGTCTCAGCGGGCTCTCGCAGTTGTTGATACCCTTCAGACCACGGCGGGCGACCAACTCATCGTCACCTATAATGTGGCGGTCAACGGCTCCACGGTGAAGATTGATTTTGTCAATGCCAGAAAACTGCTGAACAAGAACAACCGTAAAAAATACTCCGAACTGAAAGAGGTTGTTCCCGTGTTCTTCGACGGCAATGGCGGCAATGGCGTGGAGTTTCATGGCAAACCGACGTCAAAGTTCCAAGTGCCTGCGGGAGTCACTTACAAACGCTCAGCCGACGGATTCTTTTTGATCCATGAGGAAGCCATGCCGTCACTCACTTTCGATGTCGGGAAAAAGACGGATGCCGTACTCTCCATCCCTGTTTATCTCGCTCATTATGAGAAGAGAAAGAAATACAATGTCTTCGCAAAATGCAATGACCTGCAAATTCCGCTCAAGGCTCCGGCAACCAGTGCCGGGGGAGGGCAGGGCACATCCCAGAATGGCAAGAAGATTGTAGGCTATCGCGAAGAAGTGGGTTATGAAGAGGAAATTGTCGATGATGGAGGAGGGCAGAGTTATGTCGAAGGAGGCGGTGCGCTGTCTGACGAGATGGGCGGTGGCGCAGGAGGTGGCATGTCGCCCGACGAAGAGGCAAAAATCCTTATGGAGCGCATCGAGCAACTCATGCCTTTGGAGACAGGCAACACCCTCTCCGAGAATATTATGGGTTCCATCAATCAACTCAATGCACTCAGTTCTAAAATTTCCGATCCGGAATTAAGGGCGAAAGCCAACCAGACTCTCAGCGACGGATATGGCAAAAAGGCGCAATTGGAACAGGCTGCACAGGATAAGGAAAAGGCTAAAAACGACTCCATTGCCGCAGAGCAGAAAGCAGAAGCCGACAAGGCACAAAGCCGAAATCTGTGGATGATTATCGGCGGTATAGCGCTTGCCATCCTCGGGTTTGTAGGCAATCAGGTCATGCAGCATTTCCGCAGTTTGAAAAACCTCAAAAACATGGAGGCCATGCAGGCCAACGCCATGAAAAAAGCGGAAGACGAGGCAAAAAAACGGACGGAAGAGGCCATTAAGAAACAGACACAAAAGGCCACGGAGGCAGTAGAACAAAAGGTGAAAGGCTCTGCTGCACCATTAGGGAAAAATGCAGCCGCCGTGGCTGCAGCAAGAGCGGTAAAAAATAACAATAACGCAAATCAGCCCAATAATCCCAATTCACCCAATAGACCGAATAATCCCAATAGTCCAAACAGGCCCAGTTCGTCAACAGCCTCCAATCAGCCTAAAACCATTACCATTGGGGGAAAGACCTATCAGGTGAAGCAGAAATCCAATCGTGGCGACCAACCCAATATGGGTAACAGAGATAAGAATAACAAAGATATTAAGATATGATGAAACGATGGGTCAAATATGCAAGTGTCATCGTATGTCTCCTTTTCTCACATGCGATGCTCTTTGCCCAGCCTCATGACGGCAAGAAGACATCGAAAGACGCATCTGTCACGCTCAGGGTGGAAGTCACCTCTCCAACAACGGCAATGTATGTCGATTTGCAAAAGTCGGCCGACGATAAAGCACGTTTAGGCACCAATCAACCAGGGAAGATAGAAATAGTAAGAGACGGGGCGGTCATCCTCACATGGGACAAGAGCGACAGCGAGCGAGTATGGCGGCAATATCACAAAATGGATGATACCAGTGCCAATGCCGATAAAAAGGATAAAGCGGCTAAAAAAGAGAAAAACGACGTTTCTGACAATAAAACCAGAAATGATGCCTCCATGGCAACTAAAACTGTTGCTCCTCCTGTGGAAACAAGAACTCCCGTAGGCACTGAGACTGTTATCAGGGAGTTTGATGAGTACATGGGCAATGATTCGTATTTTGCCGAAGATGCCATCAATGGTTTTCAAAACAATATTGATGAACACATTTCCAACTTGAGAAACTGGACTGACAAAGACGCCTATATCGCTGAGAATGAATTAGACTCATACGCCAGAGGAGAAAGAGACGTCTTGATAAAAAAACGTGAAGAACTTTCCTCACTTGTCAGTTCGTTCCTCAGACGCTATAAAAAAAGCGGATTAGTCGATCGCGACAAATGCGAGCAGCAATTGACAGAGATAGCCGAGAAAAAACTCGACCGTCGCGAGGAAGCGCTCAGTAAACTGGAAAATGAACTGGGCATTACGCCGCCGACGGCTAAAAACAAACCCGTGAAATGGATTCCCATTGCTATCTGTGGCGTGGGGGCATTGCTGCTCATCATATTGCTGACATGGTTGGTGAAGTCAAGGAAAAAGACCAATACTCCCGCATCTGTAGCATCAACACCACCAAGAAATCAGACAACCACTTATGGCAGCAAGGGAAGGGGTAATGCTACGGCAGAACCTGCCATTGTAGTACGGCGTACCACTACCACCATACTCAAACGCCAGAATCTGGATGATGTTATAGGCAATCCTCAATACTTTCCAATAGAGGTGGAAGAATTTTGCGACATGTCGGCTGTCAAACGCATTTATCTCAAGAACACATGCATCAAAGAAATCTACGAGATGTATGCAAAAGACTTGCGCAACTCGCCCAATCCTAACGAAAACGGGTGCATGGTACTTGGCAGATGGGTCTATGATACCCAGCGCCAAGAGTATTGCGTGTCGCTTGAAGAGGTAGTCATGCCCGGCGATGATGCAGTGTTCCAAGAGTATGAACTCAATTTCGGCGGAAAGATTAAACTGAGGGCTAATGGGCGATTAAAGAAACTGAGGGAGCAGACCGGTCTTCAATATGACCTCACTTGTTGGGTGCACTCGCATCCCGGATTGGGCGTCTTCTTCAGCAATGCAGACACATCGGTTCATCATCAACTCAAACACCACACCCATCCGCATTTCCTTACTGCCATAGTGGTGGATATCCTTACAAAAGGACAGCAGTTGGGTATATTCGTTTTTAAGCGAGATGGGTCTATCAGTTCCAAGAATGACCTGAAGAAGATGTA
Organism: Prevotella sp.; assembly: GCA_017548275.1. Classification (GTDB taxonomy): domain Bacteria; phylum Bacteroidota; class Bacteroidia; order Bacteroidales; family Bacteroidaceae; genus Prevotella. The sequence goes on along the minus strand of JAFZAH010000040.1, from coordinate 127,894 downwards.
CTCTTTGACGAAATTGTATCAATGGGCAGTCAATAGCGAGAGAAATGTTCAATCAAATCCTCAACCGACAACTACATCTCAATCTCAACCTCAAACCATTATCCCATCTCGACCTACAACGACAACTCCATCTCAACCGTCAATGCCTCCACGGCAGGGAACACCATCTCAACCAGCATCGGCCTTCCGTCCAACATCTTCACCGCAGGCAGCAGTGCCACAGCAGCCGATGATGCGGCGCACGGAGGCGATGGTGGAATATATAGATATTCTTAGCCCGACGGCAGCCAAATTGGCCGATTGCCATAGCATCATGGTAAAAGACCAAGCGGTGGAACAACTGCAACTGATGACGGCCACAGCCGACAATGGAGTATTGGGATTCATACATGGCACTATCAATGGACTAGAACAACAGATGGCGTGTACGGTGGAGAAAGTGTCCTCACAACCTTTTGAACCAAATATGCAACCGTTAGGGTGTGTGGTGGCTGCTGCTCACCTCAGTTTGCCTTCCGTCAGAAAGGCCGTGGCACCTTATATCGGACTGCTTAGGTTCGTAATGGTCTATACCTCGACCGATGGAATGCTCACCACCATCCCAGTGCTGAGACAAGAACTGTGCATTGACGAACATTTCTATGGAGAACAAAAATTAGATGACTTGATATCATGGGCAAAAAACAGACTATGAGTGCAAAAATCAGATGGATGGCTGCTTTCTTGATGATGGCGGCCCTCTCGGCTGTTGCGCAGAATGTGCAACGTATAGAGTTTTGTGACAAAAAATACGACTATGGCGTAGGCAACGACCAGATTACACTTTTCTTCAGGGTCATTGACGGTGATAGAAAACGTAATCAGGAGATGACGGCCGAGGAACTGCAAAACTATCTAGTCATCAAAGAGGACGGCAATATCATTCCTCTCTCAGATTGTAAGATTGAAGCCCTGAAATCCGGACAGAGAATCCCCGAAGACTATACATTCTCGGTTCTGGTCGATAAAAGTATCTCTCAAGAAGGGAAGGAACGCATTTTCGAGGCCGTGGGGCATCTTGTGGAGAGTGCGCCCAACGGATGTGTATATCTCTCTTTCTTCGGAGACGAAGTGACCAATAGCGTCCCTGTTAACGCTGAGTCCTTTAAGACGATGAAGGAGGAAATGATGAAACCCGCCGCGAACAAATTCTTCTATGGTGCCATCTATGCCAAACTGGCCGAGTTTAATACAGCGTCGGCAGAAATGGAGAATCTCGTAAAACAACAGACGGGTTATAAAAAGAACAGTGACATTGCAAAACGGGCACAACTCAACAAGGACAAAAATATACTTTTTGTTTTCACAGACAGTCGTGTAAGACCACAAGATGAGAGTATCGGTTTTATCGAGGTGACTGATTTCCAAAACGACAAGAATCATCTGATGCCGAAGGTTTATGCACTCTATTACACTGGCAATGGAGAAGACGAGAATGTCAAGGCCATCCTGCAAGGAATATCTCAGGTGCGCGACTCCACGGGCACCGTGGTGGCCGACCGCTCAGGTGCTTATAAACCTTCTGATAACATGAACACCGTCATGGCCGAATTTGAGCAGGCCGTGAAAGATGCCATGTACGATTATGCCTTTACATACAAGGCCACACCCGGAAAAATCTACCATGGGCACGTGGCTTATCAGGCGGAGTGGAAAGGGACAAACATTGGCGAAGGTGAGTATTCCATCGGTACAGCTGAAAATCCGTGGCCCTCTCATGAGGAAACAGGCGGCGACACTGCCATGAAATACATCATTGCCGTGCTGGTGGCCCTGCTCACCATGGCTTTCTTCTTCCTCATCATGAAAGTGTTGATTCCATGGGTGAAGTCGAAATCGTTTAATGCAAAATACTACAAAAAATATGTGCCCGAGGCGAATGTCAACAGAAGGATTTGCCATTTCTGTAAACAAGACATTCAACCAGGACAATTGGTCGTCGTAAAATGCCGCCATATCATGCACGTTCCTTGTTGGAAGGCCAATGGTTACAAATGTGCAGAATACGGACAGAATTGCAAAGAAGGTATTCAAGACCATATTGAATGGAAGTCGCTCTTTTCGGCAGCATCATTGAGAGATTGTTATCAGACCTTTGCTGGTATCTTGGCCGGATTATTCAGTTGGGTCATCTTTGAACTCACTGGCAGGGGACTCTTCCGCGGATTGGCAGAAATTATTGTCAATGTGGGATTCACCAACGATGAGCAGCGCAGCAATCTCTATGGCGACTGCGTCAACAAGACTGCCGCATTCCTTTCCATCGGCCTGTTGCTCGGATTTTTCCTCTCTCTCATTTTCCGCTATTTTGACGAATATCGCAACAAGAACTGGAAGATTTACCTGAAGATTTTCGGATTGTCTCTTCTCTCCGCTTTGATTGGCATGCTTGCCTTCGGTTTGGGAGCATACATTTTTTGCGTGTTGTTGTCTGCGGTTAATACAACGTATATTCCATGGTATTGCTCGCTGCCTGCGTATCTCTTGTTCTCCATCTGTCTGTCGCTCAGTCTCACCATCAAATCTTCCATTCCTATGAAGAGCGCATTGCTCGGTGGTCTATGTTCGGCAGTTATCGGATTCGTCGTGCTTTACTTCTCCAGTATATCAGGGAGCAAATACGGTTGGATGAGCATGCTGCTCGATTTCATTATCTATGGTGGCGGTCTTGGGGCTTCGCTTGTCACGGTGCGTATGCTTGCTGAGAAATTCTTCTTGGCGATACAGAACGGCATCAAGGCCAATCAGCGCATACCTATACATAAATGGATGAAAGTAGGTAATAAGGTGTCCATTGGTATGACGGGAGAGTGTGAGATACAAATGAACTGGGAGAAAAGCAATAAAGTGGCGAAAGAACACGTACAACTCTATGTGGATACAGCCAAACAATTGCCCATGATTAAAGCGCTGGCTCCCGGCGTATTCTACAACAGCCGTTTCGAACTCGTCGTGGGTAAAGCAGCCGTTCTGTCTAATGGTGACACCTTCACAGTAGGCGACACCATCTTCAAGTACGAAGAGAATTGACATCCCGAATTGATGTTTCTTTTTCATATAGATAATCATGGAGAATACTTACGAATGGGGCGATGGAGTCTATACGCTCCTATCATGGTTTAAGAAAGAAAAAGTGAAAAATGCCCGGGTGCTTGTTGCCGGGGCTGGAGCATTGGGCAATGAGGTCGTCAAAGACCTTGCCCTCTTTGGGGTAGGACATATTTATGTGGTCGATTTTGACCAAATAGAGATATCCAATCTCACACGAAGTGTTCTTTTTCGTGAAGAAGACGCCTTTCAACATCGATACAAAGCCGAGGTCGTTGCCCAAAGAGCACGAGAAATCAATCCCCAGATAGAAGTCACGCCGATTGTTGGAAACCTTTTTTCCGAGGTCGGTTTGGGGCTTTACAGGTCAGTCGATGTGGTCATCGGTTGTCTGGACAGCAGATTGGCGAGATATCAACTCAACAGACTTTCCTTGCGGGCGGGCAAGTCGTGGATAGATGGCAGCATTGAAAATCTCACAGGTACGGTCCGCGTCTATACGCCTGGGATGAGTTGTTATGAGTGTGGGCTTTCTCGCGAGGAGTTCAATCACATTATGCTACGTACGGGATGTGCCGATGTCGTCAGGTTGCAATCGTCATCGGGTAGGGTGGCTACCACGCCAGTAAGCGCTTCCATAGTAGGTGCCATACAAGTGCAGGAAGCCATGAAAATCATACATCTCGACGAATCGATGGAGACTCCCTTCCAGACTTTACAGGGAAAGATGCTGAGATATGAGGGTATGAATAACAGCATGAACATATACCGTTATGCCTCATGGAAGAAGAACTGTCCTGCTCATGAGTGTTGGGATAACGTTGTGGAAGATGACCAACTGTCAGCAACGATGATAGTCAGCGATGCGCTGAAACGTATCAAAGAACGTCTCGGTGTGGAGGCTTTGGAACTTAATATGCGAAATAACAAATTCATCGACAAAATCATCTCAGACAGACCTGAGAAAGAGTTTGATGTGATGTTGCCCGAATCAAAACTTGATGCATTCATCGATAAGGATAAAGAATTGCGGCAACTCAGTTATAAGACGCTTTTCCATAAATCTTTTTACGAAAATATCGACAGTGAGTTCCCATATCAAGACCTTACGTTACAGGAAATAGGCATACCTCCATTTGATGTTGTACAAATATCAACCGAGAAAGGCTTGTTCTATGTTGAACTAACTGCCGATAGGTTCTAAATATCTTCAATCTCAAACTTCAAATATCATAACAAGTGAAACATATTCCCGATGACCTGAATGCAGAAGAGTTACTTTCGTATTTGCCCGAAGGATCATGCAAAGTGACTTTGCAAGGACTGCATCAGCGAAATGTTTACCATGATATCCTCGAACTCTCAAACATAGATGGGAAAGAGGACTATCGTTTGGCATTGGGACGAAACAGCCTCTACTCGGTGCTGCCTGAGGTTCTCTTTCATCAAGTTGACAGATTCAGCAATCTGCCCGCACAAAACGAGAAAGAGCGTTTCGACGAGGAATATGCCACACAGGAGCGGGAGAAAGAATATGCCATGAAATTCTTTCTCCCTATTGACCTTATGCTTCTCAGGCTCAAAACCGAAGTCCACCAGAAAATGGCTCAGATGGCAGAGCACAATCAAGTACTTGAGAATATCATTGGCGACAGACTGACACCGAAGATGAGAGAAAACCCGTTTGTCAGCCAACTCATACATTTTCTCCCTGCTAGCAAACATATCAGAGGAAATAAAACCTTGCTGACCTTGATGTTAAGAAAAGTGTTGATTGAAGAGGGGCTTGTGCTTCACGTCGAAGAGAAAAAAGTATCTTGTTCTGATAGTCAGCCCAGATATGATGATACTGTTGGCTCAGTGTTGGGTGAGGGATATCTCGGGCATGTGTTTGATGACACAGCGGTATGTTACACCCTGCATTATTGGCCTGAAGACCAATGCGATGGCAATTTCATGAAATTGATGGATGAACTGGAAGAAATGCGACAATTCGTTCAGGATTATTTCATGTCCGTCGAAGAGGTTTTGAAATTTGATATATGCCATGATGCCGGACCACTTAGACTATCCGATGACTTGAGTTTCAACTATTTGAATTACAATGCGAATTTGGGTTGAATCCAAACAATTAGTCAATCTTTTTTAATATAAAAATCTATTAAATACGCAATAATCCTCCAAACCATGACAAAAAGAATTTTCTGGAAAAAAGGAATGCGCTTGACCGACGAGGTCCTCACCTTATCCGACCGCTGTACGGACGAACAAATAGCGCGAGTGTTAATGACGGCGGCGTCAGGACAATTTGGACTGATGCCTACCACGATACCGTTTGAAGTCAATGTTAACCCTACTGCCGGATTCATCGAAGTAGAGGCTCTCGCATGTCTGGGAGTAACGAAAGCGGGCGACCTGTTGGATATCAAGTTTGACACACGGTATGCCAATGCTTTCGACACCCGTGTGCTGTTGCCCGATGCTGCAGACGGTGCGGAGTATATCCTCACGGTTCAGCAAAATTCCAGTGAATGGCGAGAGGTGAATGACGGATTAGCCGAGCCGTTATATACGTTTACACTCATCACAAATGACGCCCCACTTTCTTCCCATGCCTTACCCATTGCAAAACTGGTCAATCAATACGGTTGGCACATTGATGAGGAGGATTTTGTGCCCCCCTGTCTCTTGATTTCTGCTCACCCGAAGTTCATGGAGCAATATGTCAGAACGATGCAACTGTTTCATGAGATGGAGTCGAGAGCACACGGATTGCTCAATACCGATGCTATGAACGCCATGAGAATTTTCTGGCCTTTGTTGCAACAGGTGATGATAGAAACGGACAAAGAGCGTGATGTGTTGTCGCCCATGGCTCTATTGGCAAAAATTCAACGTGTTGTGGGAGCATTTACATGTGCTTGTGAATTGGATGATTATCTTGAGTTGGCCGACGCCGATATCTTCCGTGCATATTCGCTTGCTCCTTACAATTACAAAGACGTTTACAATCGTATTAGGGAAGGACTTGAGATCTGCTCATCTATACGTGACAAACTGGATAAGATGAAAGAGGCTCCGGTGGAAGCACCACCGCAACCTGCAGCATTGCCTGCCCCAGAGATAGCGGAAGTATATCACAAAATAGGATGTGCGTCTGGAGCAAAGGTACCCGTCATCTGCCATACTCCCGGGGCGGCCATCTTCTTTACTCTTGACGGTTCAGAACCTAGTAATAACATGCTAAGAACGCCATTCATACCGTTGTCTTCCGGATTCTCAAAACAACGGACTCCTGAACCCGAAAAGATTGTCACCATCAAGATGAAAGCGGTAAAAGACGGTATCAGCAGTCCGACAGTTACATATCAAATCACCTTGTGGAAAGATTTTAATAAATTTAGTGGACCGGAAATCTAACCCATTCATTGTACACTGCTCCATCTACACATCTTTTGCTTTATACTCCCTGTCACTTGTTCCTAAATATCTATGAATTACATCTCTGCGCCAATCGATTTTATCTCTGATGAATCCCGACAGATACTTGTCAGGGATATCGATGATCGGATACGTATGCTCGATAATCTTGTCGAGTTGATTGTCTTTACCCCGAGAGGTAGTTTCGCGGCTGACCCGGATTTCGGCTTCGAATATTGGAATCATGAGTTTTCAAATGTTCAATACAGGGCATTCAACAATGACCAGATGGGCATGGCAGTTAATAATGTGTTGAACGAAATCACCAGAGAGGAGTGTCATGAGAGCATCAGGCAAAGTCTAGCCACCTATGCACCACAATTACTCAATGTGGTTGTCAACATGAAATTAGACTTAGCCGATCAAGAGGTGATGAGCCGAAGACGCGTGAAGTCAAAATATGTGGTGAGCATACTCGTGGAAGGAAAATTAGACGATGGTACCGGCACGACCACCAATTACATGAAAAAAGTCAATTTCCTGATAGAACCGACATTGAAGAAAAAGATGATTCTATAGCCTTGAAAACAATAGATTATCTATAGCCACTTATACTTTAAATAAAAAGCACCCTTAACTGCTTAACTTCCTAAAATGGATATCGATATACAAAAAAGAGTGGACGACGCCATCGAAAGAGTCAAGAAGATTGCTCCAGAAGAGATTGATACTGTGACGATGGACCCTGTGGCCAGAATGATGATGGTGGCCATGGCGGGAGAGACACAGATTGTCATGGATGAAATCAGACAGATGGAGCAGCGCATTGCTGACCGTTTTTGCACTCATTTTATCCCGTATCAACAAATAGGGGCGACACCAGCCATCACCATCCTCGCTTTGCAGACAAAACACAAAGAGGACAAGGTGCCTGTCAAGGTCGTACCCGGTGCGGTCTTCAACCTGAAGAGCAAATCTGTCAAAACGCCTCTTAATTATATCCCCTTGTTCGCTACGAATGTCATACCATACGTCAGGACATACGTCGTCACACAAAACATCATCAAATACGACAACAGGCAGATACCCGTCAAAATGAATGTGCCTAACCGCGTGTTCATAGGCATCAACACATTGGCGGAGGCAGATTCTCTTCAAGGCATGTCTTTGATATTTAAAGGTACTCACGGCATAGCACCTGATCACATCTATGTGGGAGCGGAACATAAAGAGTTGAATTTCACCACCATGCAGAAAATGGAGGATATTGAAATGCTCGAACCGTTTGACGCTCAGCAGTCGTCTGACATGACTTTTGCATTCTATCAGGAATGGAAAAGCAGCATACTCAGACTTAACAATATATCGATGGTGTTTTTGACTGACGATGACAACGACAGAGACGCGTTCAAACATAGACCATATCCACGTGTATTCCAGCAGTGGATGGAAGATGACGCTCTCGATTGTTTCGATTCTGAAACGATATGGCTGCAAGTGGATTTCCCTGAGGGCTTTGTTGTACCTGATGATATTGAGGTGACACTTAATGCGCTGCCAGTAGTTAATGTCGATGTGTGTTCTGCAAATCTTACACAAGCGACACCAGTCGTTAAACTTCAAAAACAAGACAACTCTTTCTTCTTGGGTGTGTTGGAGACTACGGCTATAGGGCAAAAGCAAGGATATGAGAAACGTGAGAATGAGGTCATCGTTCGTGACTTCGACGCGGCATGCTATCACGACGGCGACCTCTACCGTGATGTGCGGCAACTCTACCACCGTTTTGTCGATGATTATTATGCTTTTGTCGAGTATCATAAAATCAAAGACGGAGAACTGCTAAAACGGCTCCGGCAGACGGTCAACGAATTAGGGAAAAGTGTTATCGACGAGAAAACAGGTGAACCGCAGAGTGCTAAATTCAAATATGACAGTGGAACCTATGCAATGAAAAGTCTTGATGCACTTAACTCAACTGCAAAAGTCACCTATATTACTACACAGGGGGTTATCGGCAACTCTCCGCTTGCAGGTGACACTATGGAAAACAAGAAAATGCCAGCCATAGCACGAGAGGTAAAGGTACTTGTTAATGCTATGTGCGGGACAGATAAAGTATCGGCCGACAGCAGATACGAATTACTGCGGTATTATTCTATGACCAACGACCGGCTTTACACAAAGATGGATATTGACGCCTTCCTCAGAAAAGAAATAATGGTCGCCTTCGGTAAAGAGGAGTTCCAACGTATCTTCATTAAAATGAACATAGAGGGAAAGGGTGGCAATGCCGGTCTGAAGAGAGGTCTATATATTGATATTGAATTCAAGGACAGGAAAAACTACGAGCGTGCTATGGCTATCGCTTTCGACGCTCAGATGAAACAGAAAATTGATCAGAAAGCATGTCTCTCCATGCCCGTCATCATCAATTTGGTGAATCTGGATAATTAAACACTTTCTCTTTTGCTCTTTCATGCAATACAGTTACACTCACGGGAAACCTCTGCAAAAAAGCAGTGAGATCGCCAAATATCAACGGATGTTGAATAACATTCGTGAGATTTTTCATGGACAATGGAAACACTTGTCACCTGACGGTGTTTTCGGACGTGGCACGCGCGATGCAGTTAAGCAGTTCCAAATTTATGCCAATATCTCGGTAACAGGGGTTCTCGATGAAAATACACAAGCGAATATCCAGATAAAAAACAGGGATGCGAAAAGAGGGTATTCGTACTATAAAGCACCCATTGCCAACTATCAGCCGGCAAATGCCAATTATACAGCGGGAATAGCAACATCCAATCCGGCAAAAAACGTATCTCCCCAAACTGACACGTCTTCATGGGTTGATTCTGAATGGAAAAGCCTTGGAAAAGACATCATGAGCATCATCGAGGAGATTTTCAAAAAAATAGATGCAAGTTGTTTGAGTGACGCAAAAGCCATGCAACGGTTCATAAAAGAGAATTTCGAGAAACACAGCGCTGAACTACAACGATTGCGAAAACAGTTGGATGCGAGGTATAAGACTCAATTGGCTATGGTCAATAAATCCATTCTTGATGAAAGATCTCGAATGAGTGAAACCACAAGACTGATGGATGATATTCTGTCTGAAAACGCAAAAGAACTTGGTGTTGAACATAAACCAAGCCCACAAGCCCAGAACTATCACAATGCGTTAGATACAAAGGCGACGATTGAACAAAATATGCAAAAAGCAAGAGCAGCATTGAAGGAACAGGGTAATAAGTCGCTGAAAGAAATTCAAAGGACCGCAAATCAAAAGGGAAAAGAAGCGGCACAATTATTGGAAAAAGGAAAAGTAGCGAAAAATTTTGGCAGAGGCGTCGCTGTCCTCAACTGGGGTATCAATGTCGGAACGGCGGGCTATTATATTTTTATGGCGGTCACTGCCGCAACTGAAGAGGAGAGGGACCAATATCTTAAAAAACTGAAAGATACGATTGCCACTACTGTCATTGATGTGGGGATTACCGTTGGCACCAATGTGGCTGTTAGATTTGCGGCTGGTAGTGCTGCGGGACCGGCGGGTATTATAGCCGTATCCATTTACACCGCTGTCGATGTCATTTTTCTTTGTGCTACGGGTGAGTCGCTTTCTACTCATATATGGCATTTTATTCAAAGCATCGATTGGGAGCGTGCACAGGTCTATTACGATTATGCTTATATGGGACTTAATGGCAGACGTAGTTATGGACCCAAATATTAATTGATTATCATTTTTTCCCATGATGAATAAATCATACCGTTTTTTATTACTATTTGTGTTGCTTGCCTTTGTGACTGCTGCTCACGCACAGTCGGCATCGCAAATACGGGCTTATATCGCACGTTATCAACACATTGCTATCGACCATGAGCAACGATATAAGATTCCAGCGGCCATCACCATGGCACAGGGCATACTCGAGTCGGGTGCAGGGTTGAGCGGATTGACCAGAAATGCCAACAATCACTTTGGTATTAAGTGTGGAAGAGGTTGGAAAGGCGGTGTCTATAAAGCCAAAGATGATGAGCCAGGACTCAGCAGTTTCAGATGCTATTCTTCGGCAGAGGCTTCCTATGAAGACCATGCCCGTCTGTTGCTCACAAATAAGGTATATGCCAGTCTGTTTCAATACAGTGTTTATGATTACCGGAATTGGGCGTATGGGCTGAAACGTTGCGGATATGCCACTGCACCCAACTATGCCGAGTCGCTCATCGGCTTTATCGACGCTTATCAACTCTATAACCTTACTGGTGGAAAGAAACTGCGAGGAGGGTCAAACAAAAGAGTTGTGGTCAAGAAGGTTGTCAAGCAAGTGCCTATTTTTGAAGATGAGAAAAACATCGTCATGAATGACAATGAACAGTCATCGGAGCAAATCATGGTTGAGGAGGCGGTCAAAAAATACAAAGTGGCCGTCAATGATGTCAGATGCACCATACTCTATCCAGGTGAGACATTGGCTGACATATCCAAGAAATATGGCGTGACGACAAAAGACCTGCTGAAATTCAATGAAACGAACCAACCTTCTGATTTCCAGGCAGGAGATGTGGTGTATCTAGAAAAAAAGAAAAACAAATATACTGGCGCGGTGGATTTCTATAGGGTCAAAGAAGGTGATACGCTCTACAGTATATCACAGCAATTCGGGGTCAAAATGGAGAAGTTGGCCAAGATGAATCATATTGACCTCTATTCACGTGTCAAAGAGGGAGATAAAATCATCCTTAAATAAGGCCTAATGGTATTTATTTCATAATTATTCATTATTCACATATCATTTTTATATGCTCAATATTGAAGACTTCGCTAAAACCGGAGAGTTGTTTGATGGGAGATACAAATTGATACGCACGCTCAACACTGAAGGTGGAACAGCCGACGTTTGGCTCGCGCTCGACATGAATACTGTTGACCAACCCGAGTGGAATGAAGACGGAGAGACAATTACCGCCCCAACTCACGATGATTCTGGGTTGCAAGTGGCTATTAAGGTATATAGACCTAAAAACTTTCTCGACATTGAAGGTGAACAACGTTTCAGGGATGAATACAAGATAGTGTTCAATTGTCATCATACCAATCTTCTTCAACCCATCAATTTCTCCATCTTCAAAGAAACGCCATACCTCGTGCTTCCATATTGCAGCCATGGTTCCTCTGAGGCGATGATTGGTCAGAATGTTGGAAACGCTGTGCTATGGAAATATATCGCCCACGTCGGTTCGGGATTAGCATACCTTCATGACCTCAGACCTCCTATCATACATCAGGATGTCAAACCCGCCAATGTTCTGATTGACGACAATGACAATTTCACCCTCACAGATTTTGGCATCAGCGCGAAATTTGACACAAACAGACATAACGGTTATGACGATGAATCCATAGGTACAATGGCATATATGGCGCCTGAAAGATTCATAGAAGGTTATAAACCAACGGCTGAGAGCGATATATGGGCATTTGGTGCCACATTGTATGAGATTATCACCGGCAAGGTTCCTTTCGGTGAAAATGGCGGGCTGGAACAACGTGTCGAACCTTCGCAATTGCCTTTTCCCGAATGGGTAGATAAGGATATTAGAAGGGTGATACAAGAGTGTTTGCAGTATATTCCACAGAAGAGGCCCACAGCACAACAACTAGCATCCATCGGCAAGGCAGGGAAATATCCCTCTAAGGTGATGAAGGTTCTCAAAATCCTCTGGCTCCCCGTCTTATTGCTGGTAATGGCTGGAGCAATCTTTTTCCTCTTAAACAGGAATAAAGAGATACAAATCATCGAGCAAACTATTGTGACAAAACCGGCCAAAGAGATCTATCAAGAGGCCATGACACTCATGAAAATGAACCAATCCGACAGTATCAAGGCTGGCATAGAATTGTTGAACACTATCGAAGACTCGACTTATATACCTGCATTGTACGAGTTGGCATTCACATATGGTTGTTATTCTGATACGCTCTCACTTAAGCGGAAAGAATTGATGGGCATTCAGGTAGGGAATGAAAACGTTGATCCCAGAGCGAAGAAAAACATGGCTCCATATTTGCCAAAGGAGGACATTTATAACAATAAAGCGATGGACCTCTTCCGTCGGATAGTTGAGTTACCTGGCGACGACTATAAAGAGACAAAAATGAACGCCGCATACCGCTTGGGTATCTATTATCTCTATTACACCCGAAGTGTGCCGTTAGCAAAACAATATTATCTCAGGTGTCAAAACTGGGCAAATGAACTCGGCGACGAGAATATGCAACAGATGGTCGCTGTGGCACTCCAAGAAGCAAGATAATCCTCATTCAATCATTTTCAAAGCAGTTAATCCTCATATGTCATTTACATGGGCACTATCCGACTGACTGTATGTTTAGGTGTGTCTATATATAGTTCTCAAATAAAAATGAAGAAATCAATCATATTCTTGTGTGTATGGGCGTTTTCCCTGTCTGTTGTACAGGCTCAAATCGCTCATTGGATAGTTAAACCACAGTATAATCAAATTGATGCCAGCGATGACACCGATGTTGTAGTCGCCCATAAAGGTGACAGCACATTCATTTGGAATAGAGACGGGAAAATCGTGGCGAAAACGGATTATAAAGTCTATCCCTATAAAGATGGAAAAGCGGTGGCTGTGATGCCAAAAACCGATTTGTTGAAGGGTTTCTATACCGAAACGGGAAAATTCGTTGCCATTGAGTATGCGAACGTCGCTTATAGTCATCCGTATTTCTCAGATGGCTATCTGCTCGTTTTACAAAATGGTGTCTATCGTTATATTGACAGCAAAGGGTCGTTCCTTTACAGTCGGTGTGAGAAGGCGTTCCCCTTCAATAGCGGATATGCGGCTTGCAAGGAATATGAGGATGCTGTCAAAATGAAAAAGTCCTTTTATAAATATATTGCACCCGACGGTAAGACGATGGTCCTGACCGATGGTAAGCAAACGCTGAAGGATGGAGATGTCTCTTTCCTTACATCACTTAATGATGAGGGAATAGGATTTGTTGTGGCTCAACAGAAAATCTACGAGTTCAACGCAAAAACAAAAAAACTGTCACCGTTTCCAGAAGGTGCTCAGGCACGGGTAAATGGTGACAATTTTCTCAGACAAGAAAATGATTACACCTTTACCCTCAATGCTGATAATGGTGACATTATCTATTTAGACCGGTGGCACAGGCCCACGGCAGTGGTCAAAGCAGGACAGCGGCATGAGTATGCGAAGAAAAAGAACAATTCCACTTCGGAGCAACTGTCTTCCGCAGTTTCTGTCACTCAACAAGGTGATATGACAGGTCTTGCGTATAATGGAAAGGAACTGCTCCCGCCTCAGTTTGATTCGGCAAAAGCCTTAGAGAATGACATGGCGTTGGTTCAGAAAGATGGAAAGTGGGGTTTGGTCGGAGTCGATGCGAATCGTTCTTTCCGGCTTTTCGTCAACGGCAGGAAGGATGTGGGTTTCCGCCATCGCGTTTTCGATACCGCCATCCGGCTCGACTTACCTGCGTATATCCCCTCTGCCAAAACAGAGATTGTAACTGAACGGGGGAGTGGATGTCATATTGATAAACGGTCATGGGACGGAAATGATACAGACAACGGCAACTTTGTACAATACAATTGTCAATTAAATATCCCAGCCACATTACCTGATACTACGACGGTCATCACTTATCCCGTTACTGTCGAATACGACGGACTGACGTCAAAAGTGATTGATATGCCAGTCAGAGCATGGCTCGTGAAATATTTTGATGTCGATATCGTCGAGGCGGATTCAAAACTCAACAATGGCATATATACCTTTATCGTCAATATTGATAAAAAAATGGAAGAGGGAGAAATTGATTATCCGTTCTCCGTCAACGTCACTACAGACAATCTGCCGTTCAAACTGACGAGAATGTCTGAGACGCGGTGGAAATGCCAGTTGTTGAAACTTAAGAGTGGTCTCAATACGGTCAACGTGGAAATCATTGAACAAGGTTGTCCGCCAAAAGTATATCCTTTTGAGGTGAACTATCACCGACCAGCGGCACCCGTACAAATCAACAAAAAACCAACTCCCACTCCCAAGCCAAAACCTGTCAATCCTTCATCTGGTGAAAGTAATATCAAATTATAAAGATATCAGGCCTATATTCATATTCACTCAATCAATAATCCCACACCATGGTGTGGGATTATTGATTGATGTCTTTGTGACATTGCCTATTGGGCAGCAAATCTGTCAATTCGTCAAGATTCTTTTCTCTCCTTGATAATTCACATGCCCTTGCTTTTCTAAATATCGCATAATCATGTCTGAGGTTTGACGGTTCATGTCTTCCCCCTGGTCTTTACGTGGAGAGTCGCATATGGCCGCGACGTAACTGTTCGTCACCACACGGTAATTCTTCTTCAGGTTCAGTTTCTTCCCGTCAAGCGTCAACAACTTCAAATCCTTTATCTTTGTGCTATCGTTCTTGTCGAAAGTCACACTACAACGGAGGCCGCCCACATACGGGAATGCGTGGTCATCATTGTTATAACAGGAGATAAGCATCTGGCGCAACTCCTCACCGCTGAGCGTCATAAGGATGGCGTTGTTGCCGAATGGGTCGAGTTGCAACACATCATTCACAGTGATGTCGCCGGCATCGTGGGTTTCATAACGCACACCTCCTGCATTCTCGATGCCCACATCTGCTTCTGCCTCGCTCATGAAAGCGTCGCACATCAGACAACCCAATTCCTCATAGTTGCTGAAGGGCGCGTCGGCTTGAGCCAAAACCCGTTGGAATGATGGATTGTCGCTGAACATTTTCACTAATGTTTCCACAGCTTTGTTCTTCGTCGGGAAAGATTTTACCTCGATATTTTCCGCTTTTTTCGATTTTACCTTTCCGCCTTCAACGGTCAATGTGATATGTGTGCAACGTGCCAGTTTGTTTACGTTTTGAGTGATAAGGACGCCATTGTGCATCTCACCGCCCTTCAGTTGAGTATGTGTGTGTCCGCCAATAATCAGGTCCAACCATGGGAATCGTT
This sequence comes from Prevotella sp., assembly GCA_017548275.1. Taxonomy (GTDB): domain Bacteria; phylum Bacteroidota; class Bacteroidia; order Bacteroidales; family Bacteroidaceae; genus Prevotella. The sequence goes on along the minus strand of JAFZAH010000040.1, from coordinate 112,316 downwards.
TAGCCATCTCAACGTCATCCTCAAAACCAATGTGTGATAACAAAATGGTTACATCACATTCCTTGCTGAGCCATTCGTATGGGGCAATACTTTCTTCCACTGGCGAGAATGTAATGCCCTTAACATTGTCAGGATGACTGTCGGGAATGCCGTGGGTGCCCAATTGAACAGCACCGATAACGCCCACCTTTAACCCTTTCACATCAAACACTTTATAGGGTAGGGTATGAATGCCCCATTCTGCTGCCGGGTGGATATTGGCACATAGATAACTGAAATTTGACAAACCGATAAGTCTTGCCAGACCTTCTTGTTTCGAGTCAAATTCATGGTTGCCTAAGGCGGTGGCATGAAAACCAATTTGGTTCATCAGCGCCACCATCGGATAGGCTGCAGGCTCATAAAGATCGTTCAAAGGGTTACCTGTGCGGTTGTCGCCGGCAGAAAAAACGAGTAGGGTAGGGTCGATGCCACGCAGACTGTCGGCAATAGCACCCAGTTGAGCCATATACTCCATCTTGGCATGCATGTCATTCGTGGAAAGGATATGTATCTCTTTCTCTTGGCTGTACGCTGTTGCCGCAAATACTATTGACAACAGCGTGATGTTTATTCTTCTCATCATGCTTCTTCTTTTTCTTCCTTCTCTTCTTCAGTAGATGGGGTGGATTCCTCGAAAGTGATGCTTTGGCCGTCAGTCAACGGGGCATCCAAGTCTATCAGGTGACCGTATGCGTCAAAAACCTCCATGTTGTCAGACAGTGATTTGTCCATCAGGTTCATGCTAAAATACTTCAACAGTGCGTGGTGCACTTTGGCCCCTTTGAATACTCTTATAGGGGTGTCATTCACGATTATTTCCATGATATGTTCTTTAGTTGGTTCTTGTCTGCAAAAATAATCATTTGTATGGAAAAATCCTTATGATTCGATGATTTATTTTGTCAAAATGAAAATCTCATCAAATATTTTTTGCCGTTACAACGATTTCTTTTAACTTTGTACCCCAAAGGATGATTTGTATAACTCCATAAACTTTACCATATGAACATAAAATTTCGTTTGGCAGTTATGAATTTTTTGGAATTCGCTGTCTGGGGCGCCTACCTCACATGTATGGGCAATTATCTTGGCAAGGCAGGACTGGGTGAACAGATTGCTTGGTTCTATGCTATCCAGGGCATCGTGTCACTTTTCATGCCTACATTGATGGGTATTGTGGCTGACAAATATATTCAACCTCAGCGATTGTTGGGTATCTGCCATTTATTGGCTGGTGGTTTTATGCTCGGTTGCTGGTGGATGGGTGTTCAGGCCGGATTTGGAAACGAATTGCCAAACAAATCACTATTCATCGCGTTGTATACGCTTAGTGTGGCGTTCTTCATGCCAACCATAGCCTTAGGTAATACAACCGCGTTTACTATTTTGAAAGACAATGGCATGGATACTGTAAAGGATTTTCCGCCAATCCGTGTCTTAGGTACCGTTGGTTTTATCATTACAATGTGGTTCGTTAATTGTGCCGTATGGGAAGATGGTTCGTTCTCATTTACCTTTGCTGAGAACTCACATAAATTCCAATACACATATATGCAATTTTTCGTGTCGGGCATATTGAGCATTATTCTTTGTGTTTATTGTTTCTTCTTGCCAGAATGTAAACTTACCAAGAAGAGAGAAAAGACATCGCTGGTGGAAGCATTGGGTCTTAATGCATTTAAGTTGTTCAAAACCAAGAAAATGGCTTTATTCTTCGTGTTCTCCGCATTGCTGGGTATGTGTCTGCAAGTGACAAACGGTTATGCCGGGCCATTTATTACTAGTTTCAAAGGAAGTGCAGATGCAGCCATAGCGTCATCATTCGCAGCCAACAATGCTACATTGCTCACTTCAATTTCTCAAATAAGTGAAGCGCTTTGTATCCTGATGATTCCGTTTTTCCTTAAGCGCTTTGGCATAAAGGTGGTAATGCTTATGTCAATGTTTGCATGGGTGTTGCGATTCGGATTCTTCGGTATCGGTAATCCCGCTATGCCAGGAGTATTACTCTTCATCCTCTCATGTGTTGTATATGGCGTGGCATTTGACTTCTTTAATATATCCGGTGGTATCTTTGTTGATCAGGAATGCGATTCAAGTGTGAAGGCTTCTGCTCAAGGGCTGTTCATGATGATGACCAATGGTGTCGGTGCCACAATCGGCACCTTGGCTGCTGGCGAGATAGTTAATCATTTCTGTTCTTGGCAAGGAGATTATCTTTTGGGTAGTTGGCAAACTTGTTGGTTTATCTTTGCTGGTTTTGCTCTTGTTGTCAGTATATTATTTGCATTTATTTTCCATCCGGATAAGAAATAATCTCAAAGAATACTACACCCCGTCTTAGATAGAATTAAAATTCTAGGGGTAAGTCTTATGTCATTAGTTCAATTGAAATATAAGGGGGTGTCCGAAATCGTCGGTTCCGACGAGGTCGGACTCCTCCTTTTAACCACCCTCGATGAAACGCTTCAACTGTCTATCATTTGTGAGCGTGACATGGTGAGGCAGTTCACGCTTCGTGAGGCCAAAACCGACATCACAGAACGGTTTTTGCCTGAATCGCTCTGGGGTGTCATTACAGGACTGACCGACGGTCCCTTCCAAATCATATTCAGCAGTGTGGTTGACGGGCAATATACAGTCATTCTCTATCATAATGACTCGCTTATCACCGTACCACTCCGTGCTAGTGATGCCGTGCTTTTGTCTTTGGTGGCTGATATTCCTATTCTTATTGAGGAAAAACTACTCCATAACCAAGCGGTACCATATAAACCCGAAACTAACGGTGTGTCCGTACCCATCAATGTGATTAGTGGCGATATGTTACAAAAAGCGCTCGAACGTGCCATTGCAGAAGAGGATTACGAACAGGCATCCCACATCCGTGATGAGATTCAGAAACGGAAAAACAACAATCAGCCATCATAAATACATTCTTCGCTTTGAAAGAGTCACGTTATTTCTGTGTTCCTGATGCTGCCAATCAGCACGAACTGCCTTCAGATGAAGCAGTTCATGCTATTCGTGTTCTTCGTCTCAACGAGGGCGATGAAATCTTCTTGATGGACGGCGCAGGTTCCTTTTATCGGGCTGAAGTGACTTTGGCTGCTTCGAAACATTGCAGTTATCAGATAGTTGAGCATCTTCCGCAAAACCATGCTTGGAGGGGTCACATCAATTTGGCGGTTGCCCCCACAAAGATGATGGAACGTATCGAGTGGCTGGCGGAAAAGGCGACTGAAGTAGGATTTGATGAATTGTCTTTTCTCAATTGTCTGTTCTCGGAGCGTAAGGTTATTAGAAAAGACCGCATCGAGAAGATTGTGCTATCTGCTGTAAAACAAAGTCGAAAGCCATGGATGCCCATTGTGAATGATATGGTGGCATTCCATACGTTTGTCAACACGCCACGTCGCGGTGCAAAATACATTGCCCATTGCTATGACGAGATACCTCGAGAGGATTTACATGCGCTTTTAGAAAAGGCCCCCCCTGAAGAAGAAACAACATTGCTCATTGGTCCCGAGGGCGATTTCTCTATTGATGAGGTGCGTTTGGCCATAGATAACGGCTTCATTCCCGTTACGCTCGGCTCCTCCAGACTGCGCACAGAGACCGCTGCGCTCTTCGCCGTCATGATGGCACATTTATCGAAAAGAATATGAAGAATTTAATATACACTTGTTTGTTGCTCTGCGCTTTGTTCGTGGCATCATGCTCTGGCGATGATTATGTCAACGTCATCCCGAGCGATAGTATCGCGCTTATGGCCGTAGATATGAATAACGTGCAGAAACCCGAGGTCAAAGGAAAACCGACGCTCGAAACACTCCCGTTCATCGCCGACCAATTTGGTGTTGACCTTTCCGTTCCTGTATATCTTTTTGAGACGAAGGATGGAAACTTTGGCATATGTGCGAAGGTAGATGATGCCGATGATGTGAAGAAATGCGTCGATGAAGATATGGTGCCTCAACAGATGTGTAAACCGCTCACCGAACGCAAAGATTTCCAGTTTACTGTCGTCAAAGGCAGTTGGGCGCTCGGTCTATCCGATGATGCCATCCTCGTTATGGGACCGGCTGTGGCAGAACAACAACCCTCTTTGCAACAGCAAATGGCCAAATATCTCGAGGCGGACAAGGAGAAAGGCATTAAAAACACGCCCTTGTTTGAAAAACTTGATTCACTCGACGCACCTGTCAGAATTGTTGCACAGGCCCAGGCTTTTCCCGAGAATATTGCCGCGCCGTTGACATTGGGAGCCCCTAAAGAAGCGGACGATTCACAGGTAATTATCGCGGCTGAATTACAGGCTGAGGATAATCTGCTCATGGTCAGGGCGCATTCATTCTCTTTCAACGAGAAGATAAATGCTGCCATGCAATCATCCATCGCCTCGTTACGACCAGTGACAGTGAGTTACCTCCCTTCTGTTGATGTCAATGATGCCGCTGCGGTGTTCGTTAATGTTGAAGGTAATAAATTCTTGGAGATGATTAAAGCCAACAAAGGATTGCAGTTGCTGCTTGCGGGCATCAATACCGCTGTCGATATGGACAATATCATTCGCAGCGTTGACGGTGATGTTGCCTTCATGCTTAAAGATGGAGACAGACGTAATGTGGCGATGTTTGCAAAACTGGCGAAGACCGATTTCTTGAACGACATCCCTTATTGGAAGCAATCCGCCCCCAAAGGCATGCAAATCATTGATGACGGAAAAGACGCTTATTCCGTGGCAGGTGGTGATGGTAAGTTCTATTTCGGTGTTACCTCTGATAAACAGTTTTATGCTGGTGCCAATGATTCTATAGCAAAAGCCGTCGGTGCAAAAGCCGCTCGTTCGTTACCTCTGCAGGTGACCGACCGTTTGAAAGGCCAGCGGCTCTGCATCGTGGCAAATATCTCCAGTCTTTTCGGAAAACAAGCAGAACTTGCCATGAACCTTATTCGACCCTTGTTTGGCTCACCTGAATACATCATTTATCAATTAAAATGAGGGTATAGAAGCAAGAGGAAAGATATACTACTCAATAAACTGACAAATGTCTTCACTCCTCATCCCTTTCACTCCTATAAATAATAATGAAAACCATACACTTCTCCAATGTTCTTCCGCAGGTCTTCAGTCAAAAAGAAGACCTGCTCTCTGATGTCTGGTCAAATGATGTGACCTTTGAGAAAGGAAAACGATATTTGCTCGAAGCGGATAGCGGGCAGGGTAAAAGTACCTTTTGCAGTTATGTCATCGGGTACAGGGACGATTACTCCGGTTCACTTTTCTTTGATGACGTGGATACGTCGTCATATCGTCTGTCAGATTGGATGAATGTCAGAAGAAACTCCATCGCTTATCTTTTTCAGGAGTTGCGTCTCTTTCCCGAACTCACTGCCATGGAGAATGTCGTGGTGAAAAATGCAATTACTGGCCATAAGTCGAAACAACAGATTGTGGAGTGGTTCCAGCGTCTGGGCATTGCGGACAAGATGCAGACCAAGGTAGCGCTCATGTCTTTCGGACAACAACAACGCGTGGCACTTATGCGTGCGCTCGCTCAGCCGTTCGATTTTCTTATTGCCGATGAGCCTATCAGTCACCTTGATGACAACAATGCGGCGGTCATGGCGGAGATGATTAATGAGGAGGCTTCGGCTCAGGGCGCGGCGGTTATCGTCACGTCTATAGGAAAACACCTGCCCGTCGATTATGATAAAACGTTGAAATTATGAAACTCGTCTGGAAACTTCTACGTCAACATATTAGCATACCTCAGTTGATTGGCTTCTTCTTCGCCAACCTCTTTGGTATGCTCATCATCTTGCTCGGGGTGCAGTTCTATCACGACGTAAAACCCGTATTCACGGCAAAAGATTCATTCCTCAAAGCGGATTATCTCATCATGAACAAACGCATTGGGATGGGTAATACTATTTCGGGACGCTCCAACCATTTCACTGGTGCGGAGTGTGATGAGGTGGCGCAACAGGATTTTGTAAAGAACGTGGGCGTATTCACTCTTGCCGACTATCATGTGCATGCCGTCATGGGTGTACAGGGTCAAAGGGTGCTCAGTTCGGAAATTTTCATCGAGAGCATCCCTGACGATTTCGTGCAGATTGCCGACGAAGAGTGGCGTTACGAGGAGGGCAGCCATGAAGTACCGGTCATATTGCCGCGATCCTACATCAATATGTATAATTTCGGATATGCACAGACCCATTCCATGCCGAAAATCAGCGATGGACTGGTCAGCATGATTGACTTTGAACTCAATCTGCGTGGAAACGGTCATGAGGAAAACTTCAACGGGCGTGTGGTTGGATTCTCCAACCGTCTCAGTTCTATTCTCGTGCCGCAGGCGTTTATGCAGTGGAGCAACGGCTATTTCTCTCCTGATACCCAGCAACAACCTACTCGTCTCATCATCGAGGTCGACAACCCCACCGACGAGCGTATCGCAAAGTTCCTCGAAGATAAAGGATATGAAGTGGAAACGGAGCAACTCGATGCGGAGAAGACCACTTATCTGCTTAAACTCATCGTTTCCATCGTCATTGTGATAGGACTAATCATCTCTGTGCTTAGTTTCTATATTCTCATGCTCAGCATCTACCTACTTGTACAGAAAAACACGGAGAAACTGCAAAACCTTATGCTCATCGGTTACAATCCTCGCACCGTGGCATGGCCCTATCAGTGCCTCACCATTGTGCTCAATGCCGTTGTGCTTGTCATTGCCATTATTGCTGTCATAATACTAAGGCGTTATTATATGAGCATCATCGAGAACATCTACCCGCAGTTGGCTGACAGTTCAATCCTCCCGACCGTCGTTGTCGGGATAGGTATTTTCCTTCTCGTCTCACTGATTAACGTCTTTGTTATTCATCGCAAGATGACCCGTCTCTGGCGGTCAAGCAATGATTAGTTTTTAGACAAGTTATAGGGGCGTCGTTTCTACTTTACAATCGCGAAAAACACCAAATCTTCCTCACCATCGTTATACATGGCGTGAGAATGACCTTTTGGACAGTAATGTGCCTGACCGGCTTTTATGTCCTCACGAACACCGTCCATGTCATAATGACCGTTTCCGCTCAGGATATACATAACTTCCATATCGTCCGTGTGCGTATGATAACCGATGCTCGAACCCGGAGTCAATCGGTTCAACATCAGTCTCATTCCATCGCATGCCATCCCTCGTGACAACATCTCACCGTCGCCACCCTTAAACTGCGCCTTCACTTGCTCGTCAATCCCTTGATAATCGATAATCATATTGTTTGTGTTTTGGTTTATACTATGCAAAAATACAAATTATCCCGCAAAATGCCAAATCTTTTTCAAGGAAGAGACAAATACCTTTCATTCTCCATATCAACTATAATAAAAATCCCCCTACCTGGGATGGGCAGGGGGCGTTTTCAGGTTCTTAGGGAGTCAGTTGTCCACATCGACAAGCATTCCTTCTTTGTTGAACTTCAACTCCAAACCGTTGTCGAGTGTCACTTCATATTCAGTGCGTTCGAGCATTTCCGCGTCTTGTTTCACGATAAGAATCGAAGCGTTAGGGTATTTCTGTTGGATATATGTTTTAGCCGTTTCGGGAAGTTGGTCTTCCGTTATCACTTTGTCACCACCGCAAGAACTGAACAGCATGGTAAAACATACGGCTAACACAAAGAGCATGGTCATGAGAACTTTTTTCATAGTTGTATGGTATTGAGGTTAAACATGTCGGTATAATCTCCTTATCTGATGCCAATTTGACAGAACCTTCCGCCGCAATAGTAAGGGTCATTGGCCAATTTTCCCACTTCTTTGAAACTGTTGGCGATGGTTGTTTTCATACTCTCGAAGAAGTCAATCACTGTAATGATTTTACCAATTGTTTTCATTGTCTTATTGTTTATAAGTTTATAATTTCGTTTTGACAATGCAAAGGTAAGGCAGAACACCTATGCCCTCCACGTTTTTACTTGTTTTTCGACTCAGGTTGTTACGACACCCTGCATGATTCGCGACAAGATGAAAACATAGGCCGTAAATCTGTCGCATTTTCTCCTCGCTTACAATGAAAAATGCATAAAAAAAGGACAATAACACTATTTCGTCAGTGCTATCGTCCTTTAACGATTCTTCTTCTCTAAATTATAATTCAATTCCGAATGAGATAGATTGGAATTTCGGTCCCCAATCGCTTTGCAGCACATTCATCGGACTGTATTTCACGTAAAATGTGATGCTGGGGTTATAGAAATGTAACATCCAATCGATGGTGAATGGACTTTGGTGAATACGTTTGTCTATCTCTTTTTGTGTGCCTCCGTCGGTCTTGTATTTGGTCTTGATACTGCCATAGACATTCCAGTTGAGCACAGGTCCGATGCCGATTCCGAAATGACGGTCGAAATGATAGCAATACTCGATGGGGAAGGCGAGGCTCAGCACCTTAATACGCGAGAACTTAGGCCGGACTACTTCGGGATAACCTGTGGTGATGATATGACCTTCAGCATCTTTATCAAAACGAACGTTGCTTGTCATGCGGAAGTTGCGCCAGTCGAGGGCAAAACCAGTTGATAGACGATGATGCTTTGATGCGTCAAAGTAATGGTTGTATTGTGCTATTGTCCACATGAGTTCAAACGAACTGCTGGTGCTGAAATCAAGAGGTTCTTTGGCGTTAAGCACGGCATTCATGCCTACGCTGAATTTCATCGCGATTTCATTCTTGCCCCGTCCGTCAACAACACGGTTACTGCCCCATGTCCAGCGCAAAGGGTTAATGGCTGTTTGGCTCACAAAGTTGCTGTCCACCAATTGGATGCTGTTCTCATAGTGGTAGTTGTCATTGCCCTCACGACCTATGACCTCGATTTTCTGGATAGAGTCGCCCGTGATGATAGTCACACTCTTGGGTTTGTTAATAACTACCGTGTCATTGTCTGTCACTTCGGCATGACCGGCCAACGTTGCGCCTAATGCCATGCAAATAATCACTTTTCTCATATCTTTATTTAATGTAATTTCAAATACTTTTTTACACAATTGTCAATAACTTCATTTATTACTCTTACTCATTGGTCAATCAGAATCATCTCCAATTCTTTAAGCGATGCCAGTGCGCCTTCCATGTAGACGACGATAACATGATAATCTTTTCCTTTTTTGTTTGATTTGAAGCATAAAAATCTGTTATTGTCCTTCTTTGCCGGCAACTGCCGTTTCAGGGTCTTCACCTTCTTGCTTTGATAGTCAGATGAGCCTATATACTCTTCTTTATCTACCAAAGTTGATACACGGTTTGCTTCTTCCTCAGTGCCATCAAAGGCCACACTATGAAAGAAAGACAGACGGTATTTTTGCATCATCCCGCCTTTGACTCGAGTCACCACCATCCGTTCTTGCGGGATAATCTTACCCTCGAACAGTGGACTGACTTGCAAATCGCTTTGTGCATGGAGCGCAAAGGTCATGAATAGCATCAACGATATAATAAATGTTCGTTTCATATTTAATGGTTGTTTTTATTCAGTTATGAACATATCTCTTAATTGTGATTCCACACCATTTTCTTCATCGATGTCGCTGAACTCACTCATGGTGCGACGCATCTCCTGGTTAACCAAGGCGGGGTCGGTGTATTTCTTTCCATAGATATAAGCCACACATTCTTCGTCAGAAGATGTTGATGACAATAGATGAAATGTTCCAATGGCGGCAAGAAGTGTAACGGAGGCAGCAACGGCGATACGCAGAAATAGTCGCTTCGATTTGGTGCCAATGATAGCCTTAGGTGCTTCCTCAGTCTTATCGAATGACGGCGTAGTCTCTTTATCGAATGACAGTGCTGCAAAATCGCGGAACACTTCCGCATACTCTTTCAACTCGGCCGAGATATCAGTGCCATTGTAGTATGCGTATAGCGTCTGTTCCTCTTCGAGGGTCGTTTCTCCCTCGAAAAAACGCTCCGTTAGTCGTTTCATATCCTCGTCTTTCATCATTGGCTTATTTTAGAGGGGTTTTGTTCGATTTTGTATTACTTTTTATTATTTCAAGAGTTTCCTTTCTGGCTCTGCTGAGCATTTTCCTCACTGCTGCTTCGGTTTGGCTGGTCAATGTGGCGATGTCGCGTATTTCCATTCCTTCCAGATGCCTAAGCCGAAGGATAATTTGATGTCTGGAAGGCAAGGAGTCTATCGCCTGCATCATCCGTTCTATTCGTTCATCTTCGACCGCCTCCTCTTCGGCTATATCCCGGGTAGGGTAGTGAGGTTTCTTCCGCCGCTGATGGTCGATACTCAAGTTACGGGTCAAGACGAGTGCCAGGCCGTCGGGCGGCGACACCAGGTCATCACGCATTTGCCAGAGTTTCAGAAACACATCTTGTACGATGTCTTCCGCATCTGACGCATGATTGGTGTATCGCTTCGCCAAGGCTGTCAACTTAGGCCGTAGGCGCTGCACTTCGTTTTGAAACGTTTCTTCTGTCATTCTTTGCCTATAATACGCAACAATTCGTTTTTTGTGACACAAAAGTGCAAAAAAAACATGGATTTCTGCTGAAATCCATGTCAAATAATTCTAATCTATCAAAATTATTGTAAGGCGTTCGGGAGACGCGGAGTTTTGTTTACCCCTTAAAGAATTTTCCTCGACGGGCTTTTTTGCGCATTTCAACTTCTTCAGGTGCGCAACAAGCGTCAAATGCGAGATTATCACAATAGTTAATGCGTGACTTACGCTCTAATTCGAACATAGCATTTGTGCCGGCAGCATCTTCTTTGAACGCCAGATGGTTCTCAATAGACATCTGAACTGCCATTGACTCCACGTCTAAATTCTCTGTGCCGATGAGTGTGAATGTCCAGTTCTGCTCTTTCAACTTCTCAATCAGGTTTTTGATCATCGCCAGACTATACTCTGTCGAACAATTCTCTTCGCCGTCGGTAATAATGGTCACGAGCACCTCGTCGTCTTTGCCGGCTATGGCATTCACTTTAGAAATGCCAAGACCGATAGCGTCATAGAGCGGTGTTGCACCACCGGGATTATATTGATTCCATTCCAGTTTCTTGGCATTTGAGGCCAATACATTGTCATAGATAAACGACCGATGAGTACTGTCGAAAGTCATCAGTGTGATGTGTTGCTCCAATTCAGAATGTGTTTCTTGCATTTTCTTTACGGTTTCAAGTGTCTCGTTCAATCCCTCAAATGCTTGTTTGCGGATAATGCTCATCGAACCGCTTTCATCTACCACCATCAAATTAAATACTTTTTTCATAGTTGTTGTGTTTTTTGTTAAATAGAATAATTATTGATGCCAACAGGCTTCTTTATTACATTAGAGTATTATTTCTAAAAAAAATGAAGGACCGAAGCATTATAATTGAAAAATAATAGTATTTTTGCACAAAATTATAGTTGACAATGCCAAGAAGAAAACTGACTGATCAGGAAATCATTCAAGGATTTCGTGACGGGGATGAACTCATCACCCGCGACTACTTCTATGGCTATTGCCAAATAGCATACAATCTCTACGACTCGCGCTATCAACTGAGTAGTAAACCTGGGCTCGATTTCTACTCACTTGCCCACAAGTATTACCTCGACCTTATTCTCCATAATTTCGCTCAACTTGAAGACCATTCCGAACGCGTGTCGCTCAAAACGTGGATGGTTAAGGGTTTTCTCTTTGTCATTTGGGAGGCATTACGCGATTATAAGAAGGAGTATGGGTGGCAGGTGGATCTCGGAGTGGATTTCGAACGGAAGGCAGACAAATGCTCTGACAGCACGAACAGCAAAGATTTCGACATGGCGATTGAAGATATTTGTATTAATATACTTCATAATGAAGAACCACAATGTACAATCTTGAGGATGATTCTCATCGAAGGATATAAATCTAAGGAAGTAGCAGAATTGCTGCATATATCGCCCTCTGCCGTGTCACAACGATACCGGAAATTGAGGGATTTAATTGTTTTACCTTATTTAAAAAGACATCTCTATGCTGCATAATCCAGATAAAAAGACCAAAATCGACTTGCCTGAAGAATTACTTTGTGCATACGTCGATGGACAGACAACTCCCCAAGAAGACAGGGAGATGCTCGAGATGTTGGCTGCTGACGACAATCTCGCCATGTTGCATGATGATTTGAAAACCATCATGGATATTATCAATATGGAAGATGAGGAGATGACTATGGCGGGTTCCTCGGATTTAGATGATGCCATACCAGATAGTGGTTTTGCCATTGATGAAGAAACACTGACGGATTGTAATTATTGTTCCTCTTCGGTAAAACCCGTTTTAAAAGATTTGGATGATGAGTTAGATAAAAAAGATGAAGATGAAAAAGAAAAAGAGGAGTTAAGGCGTGCTGTACAGGAGAGAATTGAAAAAGAAATAATTATGGAGCGTTGTGAAGTACGACCACGACTCAACCATTATTATAATGATGAGGAAACACCCAAGGCATCACAATCTTCCACATCAATCTTTGGAAGAATGTTTTCCCGCTCTTTTAAAAGAAAATCTTCAACACATAGCCGTATAACCCCTCATACTGTTAATACCCTCCAACCTAACGAGATTTTTGTGTTCGGCAGCAATCCATGGGGACTGCACAATGGTGGTGCCTCAAAATTGGCTAAAAGCCGTTTTGGTGCCATACAAGGACAAGGTGAAGGACGTCAAGGGCAGTCTTATGCGATTCCCACAATCGTAGGTGGCGTGGAGAATGTCAGACCTCATGTCAATCAATTCATCCAATACGCAAAGACTCATCCTGAACTACATTTCATTGTCACACGCATAGGATGCGGCACGGCGGGATTCAATCCCGAAGATATAGCACCTCTTTTTATCGAGGCTAAAAACATGAGTAATATTTCTCTGCCTTTAGACTTTTGGCATGTCATCAATGGCTTATGACTTTTCAACACACCATCGTCCTGATTCTTTTGGCAGCGGCTGTCATATATGCTGCATATCGTGCATGGAAGGCTTTTCATCCTGCAGACAAGGAAAATCCTGCGTGTGCCGGATGTCAACTAAAAGACAATTGTAAGCAGAAAAAGGTTAGAAATGATGGGGAAATTGGTACAAATTGCCCAGGTAAAATGAAAAATTGATAGAAAAATTTTGCCAAACAAAATGATTTCATTACCTTTGCATCCGCAAAACGACATGGTGCCTTAACAAAGCGGTTATGTGGCGGTCTGCAAAACCGTATAGAGCGGTTCGACTCCGCTAGGCACCTCATAAAAATCAGGAATCCAACAACGGATTTCTGATTTTTATTTTGAAAGGATTTAACAGCACTCAAAGAGCAATTCTGATTTCCTCATTCACAAAATACTTCCTATCTGATACACTGCGGCAGACACAATCCATGCCACGGCTGTTGTATATCCGGCGGCAAACAATGCCCATTTCCATTTGCCGGTCTCGTTCTTGATGGCTACAATGGTGGCTATACACGGGAAATAAAGCAGAATAAATATCAGATAGCAATAAGCACTCAGCGGTGTGATACCATCGTTTCCCATTTGTTGCCGTAGGCGGGTATATTTCTCGTGGTCTTCGCTGAATCCGTCATCGTTGCCGAAACTGTCATCTCCGCTGTAGAGCACACCCATGGTTGATGCGACAATCTCCTTTGCACCCACACCGGCTATCAGGCTCACGTCCAATTTCCAGTTGAAACCTTGTGGTTCAAATACTGGTTCGATAGCCTGACCGATGCGCCCGATAATAGACTGTTCCTGTTGCTCTTGCTGTGTCAGGTTGTCATCATGCGGGAAATACTCCATTGCCCACACAATGACCGATGCCACAAGGATGATGCCACCCATCTTTTTCAGATATTCCTTGCCCTTCTCCCATGTGTGCCGGAAGATGGCTTTTGCGGTAGGCATACGGTAGGGGGGCAACTCCATCACAAACGGAGTGTCCTCGCCCTTGATGACAAAACGTGAGAAAATCTTGCTTATAATAACCGCCATCACGATACCGATGACATAAAGTGATATCAAAGCCAATGATCGGTATTGCATGGTGAAAAATGTGCCCACTATCATGATGTAAATGGGCAGACGGGCGCTGCAACTCATAAACGGCAAAATCATCATTGTGATGATACGCGAACGGCGGCTCTCGATGGTACGCGTTGCCATCACGGCGGGCACATTGCAACCGAAACCCATAATCAGCGGGATGAACGATTTCCCGTGCAATCCCATCTTATGCATCAATTTATCCATGATAAACGCCGCGCGTGACATATATCCGGAGTCCTCCATCAGTGAGATGAAGAAATATAGGATCAATATTTGTGGAAGGAATACAATGACAGAACCCACGCCTCCAATCACGCCTTCAACCAAAAGCGAACGAAGAGGCCCCTCCGGCATGTTACTGCCAACCACATCGCCTAACCATGCCACACCATTTTCTATCCAGTCCATTGGATATTGCCCCAGTGTGAAGGTTGTCTGGAACATCACAAACAATATCAGGAAAAACAACGGGAAACCTAAGTATTTGTTCGACAACAGGCTGTCCAGCCTATGGGTCAGTTGATAGGTATCCCTTTCTTTCCCCTCCGTGAAATTAGCCTCAGTCAGTGCACCGTGGATAAAACCATATTTGGCGTCCATGATGGCAGTCTCTGCGTCGTTGTGCGTGTCGCGCTCAATTTGCTTGATAGCACGTTCACGAGCCGCAAGTATCGCCTCACCATTGGGCATCTGACGTGCTACTTTCATGGCGTTTTTGTCGCCCTCCAACAGTTTGATGGAAAGGTAACGTGTGGAGTATCTTGAACGGATTTTTTGTTCTGATTTAATCACATCTTGCACGGTTTTGATACCGCGCTCGATATACTGGCCATGATTCACATGAATATGACGGTAGTAGTTTTTCACAGGTCGGTCGCCCTCAGCGAAATCCTCGATATGATGGTGCGACGGACTCTTGTCAGCGTATTCCTGGTGCCATTCGCGTATCTCGCGGGCTACTTCAGGGTTGATACTGCCATCCTCGCCAATATAGTCGGCACCCTCATACATATTGATGATGATGTGGAACAGTAGATCCACATTCATGCCATTCTTAAATGATGTGGGTATCATCGGCACGCCAAACAGTGTACTTAAGGTGTCAAGGTCAACATGGTCACCGCGTTTTTCAAACTCGTCGTACATGTTCAGCGCGCACACCATGCGGAAGTTCATATCCACCAATTGTGTGGTCAGATACAAGTTGCGCTCCAAGTTGCTCGAGTCAATCACATTGATAATGATATCAGGCCGGTTGTTCAGCAGATGCTCACGCACATACAGTTCTTCCGGGCTGTAACATGACAAAGAGTAAGTGCCGGGCAGATCGGTCAGATGAAACTCATACCCCTCAAACCGAGCGTGAGCCTCGCTCGCGTCCACAGTCACACCGCTGTAGTTGCCGACATGAGCATGGGCACCGCTGGCGTAGTTAAACAGTGATGTCTTGCCGCAGTTAGGGTTGCCTATCAGAGCCACATTGATGGTGCGACGACGCCTTTTTGCTGCCTCATGTAACTCATCGTCACTCAATCTTACTTTTTCGGTAATTACTTCCTGTGCCTCACCTGTGCTATTTTGCCTGTCGCTTTTTTCTCCTTGTCCCTCCAAAATTACTTCCTCTTCACTCAACACTTCAATAAGCGCTGCCTCGTCATGACGAAGCGATACCTCATACCCCATCAGTTTGTATTTTACCGGGTCTTGCAAAGGGGCATTGAGCAGCACCTCGATGGCCTTTCCTTTGATAAATCCCATCTCGATGATGCGCTTACGGAATCCTCCGTGACCTTTTACCTTCACAATCACGCCTTTTTCCCCTGTTTTCAATTCCGAGAGTTTCATCTGTCTTGTCTCTTTGTGGAAGAGAGTACCTCATACACGTTATTTCAATCTGCAAAAATACATAATATTTCTCATTCAAATATCATTTCAATCCACATACCTTCTACAAATACCTACAAATGGGGATACCTATTACTTCTAAACCCTTTATTCCTTACTTCTTCAACTGCTACCGCAACATCATTCCAATAAGAAAAAACAGTATAGAATATTTGCAATTTTGATAGGATATCATTATCTTTGCAACATAAATTACACTCGAAAACACAAGTATCATGAATAAGAATAAGAGGAATAAGAGCGACATGAGCCGTAGGGAGTTTCTGCGCCGCTTGGGCATTGGTGCGGGTTCGGCTATGGCATTGATGGCCTTAAAACCATTGAACGTGTTTGCGGAAGATGAGAAAATCTCCGTGAAAGATATCCGCATGACCTATCGTGTGCAGCACGGAAGCGGCGAACAAATATCCTTGTTGGGCTTTGGCATGATGCGTCTGCCCGATAACCAGGAAGAGGTGGACCAACTGGTGGACTATGCCATCGAACATGGGGTTAATTATTTCGATACAGCCCCGATGTATATGCGTGGACGGTCTGAGGTCTTGACCGGAAATTCCCTCTCACGCTATCCCCGTGAAAAATACTTTATTGCTACGAAGATGTCGAACCAGAACCAAAATCTATGGTCTTTGGAGGATTCGAAAAGCATGTATTATCAGTCTTTCGAACGATTAAAGGTGGATTATATCGATTATTATCTCCTTCATAGTATCGGTAACGGGGGCGTTGAAGCGGTAAAGGGCCGTTTCATTGACAATGGACTGTTAGATTTCTTGCTGGAAGAACGAAAAGCCGGACGTATCAAGCACTTAGGGTTCTCCTATCATGGCGATGTGAAGGCTTTTGACTGGTTACTTGACCATAATGATGATTACCACTGGGATTTTGTGCAGATTCAGATGAACTATCTTGACTGGCGTCATGCCGGACTTGGAAATAGTGGGAAGAAAGATGCCGACGCTGAATACCTCTATAATAAATGTCAGAAACTCGACATTCAATGTGTGGTGATGGAACCGTTGCGTGGAGGCGCATTGGCCCGTTTGCAGCAAGAACAGTTAGATGAATTGGAAACGCTTCGTCCTAATGACAACCCTGCACGATTGGCGTTCCGCTGGGTAGGCTCAAACACGAATATCCTTACCACGTTGAGCGGCATGAACCGCATGGAGCATTTAATAGAAAACGTGGAGACCTTCTCGCCGCTTGATCCGTGTACGGAAAGCGAAAATGCACTATTGGCTAAAATTGCTGATGTCATGTCAGGTTTCCCGACCATTCCATGTACCACGTGTGCTTATTGTATGCCCTGTCCATATGGAGTGGATATTCCTGGCAATTTCGCATATTACAATGAAGCCATCCATGAACACGTGTTGCCTTTGCCTGACCGTCAGTCGCCCGACTATGCAATACAAAAGCAAAAGTTTATCGACGGATATAAGAAAGCATTACCCGACGAGAAGACTTGGGCAAAAGCCTGTCAAGATTGCGAGGAGTGTCTGTCGAAGTGTCCGCAATCAATCCGCATCCCTAATCAGATGGGACGAATTGTCGAGACGTTAAGAAACCGAGGGTAGTGTATTTCTCGGTGCAAAATAATCAGCCGTTTTCAAAAATATACTTGAAATCGGCTGATTTTTCTTTTCATAATGTGATATTACAACAATTATTCGTACATTTGCCGCATGAAAGAAAAACTCTATAAACTATATCAAATTATGAAAAAGATATTTTTGCTGATGTTTGGACTTGGACTTACTTTGGCAGTCCAGGCGCAAGAAGAAGTTGTTGATGCGTATTTTACTACGGATGAGATGCCTGACATGATGATATTTATGCCAGGACCTCCCGACAGCACTTCCGTCGCATTTGCCAACGACGTGAACAGATATTATTGGGGCAAGGAGATGCGCGAAGACCCTGAACGCGCAGATCAGGCTACACGTGATGCCGTTTATGGTCTTCAGACAATACTTGATGAGTTTGAGGATGCCTTTGGCATGAAGATTACCAAAGAAGACACACCTGAAATATATAAGGTGTTACTGGAAGGTACAGCCACATGTGATAGTATCTGTACAAAGCCTAAGAGGAAATATATGCGCCGCCGCCCCTTCATGGTGTTCAATGAATCGACACTGACCCCAGAAGAAGAGGAAGCACTCCGTAAGAATGGCTCATACCCATCAGGACATACATTGCTCGGCTGGAGTTCTGCTTTGTTGATGATGGAAATCAATCCCGACCGTGCGAATGAAATTCTTGTCCGTGGTTACCGTTATGGTGAAAATCGTATTGTGGTGGGTGCCCATTGGCAGAGCGACACTGACGCTGCCCGTCTGGCCGCCTCAGTCGCCTTTGCCCGTCTCCACACCAGTGAACGATTCTTGGAGCAGATGAAGAAAGCCCGTAAGGAATTCAAGGAAAAACAAAATCCCACCGCTGTGCCACATCTTGAGATGGACAAACATCCGTCAACCTCAACAAAGGCATATACAATAAGTGGCACCCCTGCAACCGACAGCACTCGTGGCGTGATTATCAGCCAAGGACAAAAGACGGTGAGACGTTAGAACGCTGATTGAGAATGTAGGTATGATACCATACCTACGTTCTTTCTAATGAGGTTGTAATCTATTGCTAATCAATGAGTTGCTGTTTGTTCTATTAACAACTGCTTTAACAAATGCCGTGCCTCTTTCATTCGTATTAAAAATAGGTGCAATATATTGGATTTAATCCATACAAATAGATGATTGACAGAAATCTTATCTCCGACGAGCAGACATTGGATAATGCTGGTGTCAGAGTGACGGCTGTGAGGCTATTGGTGCTTCATGAGATACGTCAACATTTTCATGACACGTTCAGCCTGTCGGATTTGGAGTCGGCACTGCCTACGGTTGACAAATCGACACTTTTCCGTACGTTGACAACGCTCCGCGATGCCCATCTGCTTCATGAGACCGATGACGGCAGCGGTGCGCAAAAATACTGTCTATGCCAATGTGCTGACACAAAACATCACACTGGGCATGTACACCTTACATGTCGCCGGTGTCACCGTACTTTTTGCCTGACAGACGTGATGATTCCATCTGTTCCGATGCCCGAAGGTTTTCAGGTGGAAGAGACTGAGTACATAGTGAAAGGTGTCTGTAAAGAGTGTGGAGATAACTATAATTCCTAATTATCAACACTTTGTGAACGATGACAGGTGACCTTATATTATATAAGATTATAGAATTGTCCGGTGTGTTCATGTGGACTATCTCAGGTATCCGTCATGCGTCGGCAAAAGATTTTGATATGTTTGGCGCATATGTTTGCGGTTTTTCAGTTGCACTTGGCGGTGGAACCATCCGTGACATCTTGTTAGGCGTCCCTGTGTTTTGGCTTGGCAGCACCTATTATGTGTATGTGACATTTATTGCTTTTTTCTTCCTCCTGTTCTTCCGTCATCACATCAAATGGATAGAGAACAGTTGGCTTGTTTTCGACACGGTAGGTTTGGCGCTGTTTGTCATTGCCGGTGTCGATAAGACGATGCACGTGAACGGTGAAGACTGTGGCATGGTGATACCTGTTATGATGGGTTGCATTACGGGTGTTGCTGGCGGAGTGATACGTGACATGTTTCTGAATGAAGAACCGCGCATTTTTCGTAAGGAGATATATGCTCTGCCTACCATTATGGGTGGCATCGTTTATTATCTTTGCGTGAGATTTGTGTTCGGCGATGTGTTATGGCCTTCTATCATCTCGTTTGTCTTGATTTGCGCGATACGGTTTATCGTGATATATAAACAGTGGAACCTGCCGAAATTTTAATGACAGATAATCCCTTTTAGCATTTTTTATCTGCCATTAGTTTATATCTCGATATTTTTGTGTAATTTTGTGCCCGTGAAACTGAAAGCGTGGTATATTCGCTTGATTGTGGTGCTTCTGATGTTGGTTTCGGGAGCACATAACTCATCTGCTCAGATGAATGCTGACTCGCTGGAATTCAGTCTGTTGACCTGTGATCCGCACAGTAAGATTTACAGCCTCTATGGTCATACGGCCATACGTATGTACGACAAGGCAAAAAAAATCTCCTTCATCATTAACTATGGAGTATTTGACTTTGATAGTGAGAATTTTATTCTTCGTTTCGTATTTGGTCTCACCGACTATGAGATGGGAATTTTCGGAGAAGGAGAGTTTAAGGCTGAATATGTGAATCGTGGCAGCGGGGTTATACAACAGGATCTGAATCTGACAAGAGCAGAGAAACAGCGCATTTTCCGTGCGTTAATGGAGAACAACAAGAAAGAGAACCGTTTTTACCGATATAATTACTTTTACGACAACTGCACCACCCGCGCACGCGATTTGATTGTAAAAAATGTTGACGGCATGGTGGTGTATGCGCCCTCAGAGAAAGAAGGGATGAGTTATCGTGATGCTATTCGGGAATACAACGAAGACAGCCCGTGGGCACGATTTGGCAATGATTTGTTATTGGGAGTTAAAGCCGACAAACGGCTGAACCAGTCTGAATTACAGTTCTTGCCCTTCAATCTGAGCAATGATTTCGCCAACGCGGAGATTGTCGGTGCTGATGGCAGCCGTCGTCCTTTGGTGAGTAATACCAAGCAGATGTTGGCTTCAGGTGTACAATTGGTGGAAGAAGGGTTTCCGTTACGTCCGCGCACCTGTGCTTTGCTGCTATTGGGACTCACGTTGGTGCTCACTCTCATTGAATGGAAGACGGGTAAATGGCTATGGGGATATGACATGATACTGATGGTACTGTGCGGTCTTTGCGGAGTTGTATTGACAGCGATGATTTTCTCACAGCACCCCACGGTGAATGTCAATTTTCAGATATTAGTTCTGAACCCCCTCTGTCTGCTGTTGGCATACCCTGTCATTAAACAATTGCGGCTACATAAGAGTCATTGGTGGTGGAAAGTGTATGCTTGCATGATAGTGTTATTCCTTTTCTTGGCATTTTTTCAAAACTATGCCGAAGGAATGATCATATTGGCACTGTCTTTGCTGATAAGAAGCATTATGAAATTTAAAACAGTAAAAAATATAAACTAAGATATAATGGGTTTTACACAAATTTTGCAGTCATTGTTCGGCAGTAAGTCGACCCGTGACATGAAACTGATTCAGCCGATTGTGGATGAGGTGAAAGCTATCTATCCAACCATTCAGGCATTGAGCAATGATGAATTGCGCGCGAAGACGAAAGAAATACAGCGTCAGGTTCAAGACTCTGCCCTGGCAGAGAAAGAAGAGATAGCCAGATTGAAGGACACGATCGAGGACACTCCGATTGAGGACCGTGAAGCTATTTTTAACAAGATAGACAAGATAGAGAAGCATGTTCTCGATTTATATGAAAAGGAGTTGGATAAAGTGCTTCCTGTCGCATTCAGCATCGTGAAGGAGACGGCACGCCGTTTTGCAGAAAATGAGTTAGTGGAAGTGACTGCGACCGACTTCGACCGCGAATTGGCTGTCACACATGATTTTGTGCATATTGACGGCGATAAGGCATACTATCACAATCACTGGGTAGCTGGCGGTAATGACCTGAAATGGGACATGGTTCACTATGACGTGCAGTTGTTTGGTGGTGCAGTGCTTCATCAAGGAAAGATTGCCGAGATGGCCACTGGTGAGGGTAAAACACTGGTCGCTACGCTCCCCGTGTTCTTGAATGCCTTGACTGGTAATGGCGTACATGTGGTGACGGTGAACGACTATTTGGCAAAACGTGACTCGGAATGGATGGGTCCGCTCTATATGTTCAATGGTTTGTCGGTCGATTGTATTGACAAACACCGCCCCAACAGCGCAGAGCGCCGTCGTGCATATCAGGCTGACATCACCTTTGGCACAAACAATGAGTTCGGTTTCGACTATCTTCGTGACAACATGGCCATCTCTCCTGATGACCTGGTGCAGCGCTCACATAACTATGCTATCGTCGATGAGGTTGACTCTGTGTTGATTGACGATGCCCGTACGCCTTTGATTATTTCTGGTCCTGTGCCGAAAGGTGATGACCAGATGTTTGAAGAGTATCAGCCGTTGGTGGAGAAATTGGTAGGTGTACAGCGTCGTCTTGCCACCGAATTGCTTGCTGACGCAAAAGTGAAAATCACGAAGGGCCGTGAAACGAATGACCAGAAATTGCAGCAGGAAGGTTTCCTTTCACTTTACCGTACACACAAGGCTTTGCCGAAGAACAAAGCACTGATTAAATACTTGTCAGAGGAAGGTATCAAGGCTGGTATGCTTTCAACCGAGGAAGAGTATATGGCCAACAACAACCGTCGTATGCCCGAAGCCATTGAACCATTGTATTTCGTGGTGGATGAGAAAATCAACTCGGTTGATTTGACTGATAAGGGTACAGATTGGCTGGCCAAGCAGGTGGATGATAAGGATTTGTTCGTGTTGCCCGACATCACCTCTCAGTTGTCAGAACTGGAGTCTCGCACCGATTTGACCGACGAGGAGCGCATCAACGAGAAAGACGCGCTGATGCAATACTATGCTGTGCAGAGCGAACGTGTGCATACCTTGCAGCAGTTGCTGAAAGCATACACTATGTTCTACAAGGACGACGAGTATGTAGTTATTGATGGTGAGGTAAAGATTGTCGATGAGCAGACCGGTCGTATCATGGAAGGTCGCCGTTGGAGCGACGGACTGCATCAGGCTGTTGAGGCAAAAGAGCATGTGAAGGTGGAAGCCGCCACTCAGACCTACGCTACGATTACCTTGCAAAACTATTTCCGCATGTATCATAAGTTGGCAGGTATGACCGGTACCGCCATCACTGAGGCGGGTGAGTTCTGGGACATCTACAAACTGGATGTTGTGGAGATACCAACCAACCGGCCTATTGCCCGTAATGACATGAACGACCGTGTGTATAAGACCGCACGCGAGAAATACAGCGCAGTGATTGAAGAGATAGTAGCCATGCGTGAGAGCGGACGACCCACACTGGTCGGTACCACCTCGGTTGAAATCTCTGAATTGCTGTCGCGAATGCTGAAGATGCGCAACATTCCCCACAATGTGCTGAATGCTAAATTGCACCAGCGTGAGGCTGACATTGTGGCACAGGCAGGTCAAAGCACAGACGGCAAGGGTGCCGTGACTATCGCCACCAACATGGCTGGTCGTGGTACGGATATCAAGTTGAGCCCCGAGGTGCGTGATGCCGGTGGTTTAGCCATCATCGGTACAGAGCGCCATGAGAGTCGCCGTGTGGACCGTCAGTTGCGTGGTCGTGCAGGACGTCAGGGTGACCCGGGTTCATCCGTGTTCTATGTGTCATTGGAAGACAAACTGATGCGTCTGTTCGCTTCTGAGAAGATTGCCCGTGTGATGGACCGTCTTGGTTTTGAGGAAGGCGAGCGTATCGAGCACAGCATGATCAGTAAGAGCATCGAACGTGCTCAGAAGAAAGTGGAGGAAAACAACTTCGGTATCCGTAAACGCTTGCTGGAATACGATGACGTGAAAAACAAACAGCGTACGGTGATTTACGAGAAACGCCGCCATGCTTTGATGGGAGAGCGTATCGGTATGGATATTGCCAATCTGATTTGGGATCGTGTTACGACATTTATTGAGCGCAATGACTATGAAGGCTGCAAGGAAGATTTCCTGAAAGTGCTCGCCATGGAATGTCCTTTTACGGAATTGGAATTCAACACCGTGAAGAAAGACGATTTGATAGAGCGTTCTTATCAGAAAGCCATAGAGAGTTTCAATATCAAGATGCAGCGTATTCGTGAACGTGCTAACCCTGTTATTAAGCGCGTTTATGAAGAACAACAAGAGAGAATTGCTAACGACAAGGGCGGACCCATCTATGAGCGCATCATCGTTCCCATCACAGATGGTAAACAACCGCAACCATACTCAATTCCCTGTAACCTCAAAGAGGCATACGAGACAGAGTGCAAATCTGTTGTGAAGCAGTTTGAGAAAGTTATCTCATTGCACATCATCGATGACTGCTGGAAAGAGAACTTGCGCCAGTTGGACGAGTTGGAGCATAGCGTACGCAACGCATCATACGAGCAGAAAGACCCGCTGCAAATCTTTAAGAGTGAGAGCGTGAAACTATGGGATGATATGATTGACGATATGAACAACCGTATCGCCAGCATCCTGACCCGTGGTAAAATAGCCATTCGTGAGGAGGTTGAGGAAGCCGCTCCCGAGCAGCATAGTCAGCGCTATAATGAGACGAAGGAAGGCAGCGATTTGACGGATGAGAACCAGAAGGTAGCCGCTGCGCAAGATACGCGTGAGAGTGCTCGTCAACAGGTACGCCAGCCGATGATTAAAGATAAGTTGCCTGGTCGTAATGAACCATGTCCATGCGGAAGCGGAAAGAAGTTTAAGAACTGTCATGGAAGAGGTTTGTAACACCTCAAACGTCAATCTTGGAATTTTGACGTAGAAACGCGAACCAACAGGAATCCATTATAAGGAGATTATTATGCAAATATCAATCAACGGACTGAAGAAGTGTTTTGGTGAGAAAGTTGCAGTGGATATCGAATCGTTGGATATTCACAGCGGTGACATTATCGGACTGGTGGGTAACAATGGCGCAGGAAAGACGACCCTGTTCCGTCTGATGCTTGACTTGTTGAAGGCTGACGATGGACGTGTCAGTTTTGTCTTTGGCAACGAATCGGAACCTTCTGAACCGATTGACCCTTCACAGAGCGAGGCATGGAAAGAATTTACCGGTGCCTACATCGACGAGGGCTTCCTGATAGATTTTCTTACCGCTGAGGAGTTTTTCACATTCGTTGGTAAGGTGTGCGGACTGAATGAGAGTGCCACTTTTGAGCGTGTTCATGAATACGATTCGCTGATGAATGGTGAGATATTGGACCAGAAGAAACTCATACGTGACTACTCTGCTGGTAATAAACAAAAAATCGGCATCATAGCAGCCCTGCTCAATCATCCCCAATTGTTGGTGTTGGACGAGCCGTTTAATTTCCTTGACCCGTCAAGCCAAAATATTCTCAAACATACGCTGACCACATATCGAGAGCAGACGGGCGCAACCATTCTGGTGAGCAGCCACAATTTGCAGCACACCATCGACATCAGTAACCGTATCACATTGATGGAGCACGGACACATCATCCGTGATATTGACAATCGCGAGGGCGCTGCACAAAAAGAGTTGGAAGCGTATTTCAACGTGGAAAGTTAACATCTCATTCGCATTAAAAAACATCAGGGTATGGGTCAAAACGACTCATACCCTGATAGTTTTTCTATGATGTTTATTTATAAAACGGCTTAAAGGTTACCGTCATCCGGCTGTTATATTGAACGCACCTGTCATGTAGATACCTATTTTGAGGGAATAGTCGTTATCACCTACATCGTTCCAAGGGGCGTTGATATAGTTAATCTCTTTCAAAACCATATCGTCTTTATCAAAGTATTTCTTGGAGATGATACGATAGGTAAGCAGGAACTCATCGTACTCGTAGAGGACTTCCGCTCTGACAGGTTTTCCGTCCACACGGTCGCGTTTTGCGTCTTTCTTGCACGCTTTCTTATCCTTGTAATCATAACGCACCCACAGTAGATAGTTATTACGTAAACGATCAACGCAGTTGCTGGCATTTACCGCCATAGTTTCATCTTCTACTACATTCAAGAATGTTTTAACTTGTGCCGATGCTGTGGTGTTGAATAATAACACCCAAAACAGCGAGAATAGAATTCTTTTCATAAGCGATTTTTTATATCAAAATAGTTAATAATTCATAAATGGTTGTTATCATACAGATATATCGTGTTTACATGACATACTTGATGTTTGCAAAATTACTACTTTATTTGGTATAACCAAAAAACTATCAGTAAAAAAGCACTCAATATATAGATATGCGAAAACACAATGTATCTGTCTTTTCGGAAAAATAACCTCATTATGTAATAAAAAAATACACAAGTCCTATTATTCTGCCCATATTTTCGTAACTTTGCAACAAAATCACAAATGGTCACATAACCTAATGGAAAATAAATAGTTAGTAAAAGAAAAATAAGATGAAAACACTCGGCAAATTATTTGTAGGAATTGTCTTGTCATGTGGTTTGACCACAGTTCAGGCGGCAGAAGAGTCATTCACCAGTCCCAATGGTCAATTGTCTGTTACGGTCAACGACAATGGAGGGCGTCCTTTTTATCAGGTATCGTGGAATGGAAAAGTGGTCATTACTCCTTCGTCCTTGGGCGTGAAAATGAATTTTGAAGACCTCACAAAGGAACTGTCAATGACGGCATGCGAAGTCAAGGCGGTCAATGATGATTATCAGGTAAAAACCGCTAAACAAACGCATGTGACATATGAGGCCAATGAGGCGGTTTGCAAGTTTGACAAGAACGGCCGCCATGTGTTGGACATCGTATTCCGTGTCAGTAACAGAGATGTGGCCTACCGTTATCATATTGAAGGAAAAAGGCAGACCTTGGTCGGTGCGGTTGAAAAGGAGGAAACCACATTTGTGTTCCCCGACGGCACCACTACATTCCTTTGCCCCCAGTCTAAACCGATGGGTGGTTTTGCAAGAACATCACCCAGTTATGAAACATCATATACTCTTGATGACTCAACCGGGAAAAACGGTTGGGGTGAAGGCTATTCTTTCCCTTGTCTGTTCAAAGTGAGTGGAAGTGCGAATGAGGAACCTTGTTGGATTCTAATCTCTGAGACTGGAACAGACGGCAATTACGTTGGTTGCCGGTTGCTCAACAATGGCGGGAATAATTATGGCATCGGTTTCCCCCAAGCGGGAGAGATGAACGGAATGGGTTCGACCACTCCCGCCGTGGCGCTGCCCTTTGATACACCCTGGCGAACGATTACTGTCGGCACATTGGTCAATATCGTGGAAACAACTGTGGCTACCGATTTGGTGGAGCAGAAATATAAACCCTCTCGTGATTACACGTACGGAAAAGGATCATGGTCTTGGATTATCGGGATGGATCCAAGTTGTAATTTTGATGAGCAGAAACGTTATATAGACTTCTCTGCCGCCATGGGCTGGCGTTCGGTGCTTGTAGATGCGTTGTGGGACGTGCAAATCGGTTATGAGAAGATGGCTGAATTGGCACGTTATGGCAAAGAGCGTGGAGTAGGTCTCTTCCTTTGGTATAACTCTAATGGCGCATGGAACGATGCTCCTCAATCTCCTAAAGGGAAAATGGATAAATCGGGAGCCAGACGTAAAGAGATGGCTTGGATGCAACAAAACGGAATCCTTGGTATCAAGGTTGATTTCTTTGGTGGTGACAAGCAACAGATGATGCAACTCTATGAGGATATTCTCACAGATGCTAATGATTTCGGATTACAGGTCATTTTCCACGGATGCACATTGCCGAGAGGATGGGACAGAATGTATCCTAACTATGTGGCTTCTGAGGCCGTGCTCGCAAGTGAGAACCTGCACTTTGGTCAAGGGGCTTGTGACGCCGAGGCAACAAATGCGGCCACCCATCCATTTATCAGAAATACTGTGGCACCGATGGATTTCGGCGGGTCAACGCTGAACAAACGTTATAACGCTGATAATCAACACGGAACAATACGTAAGACCAGTGATGTTTTCGCATTGGCTACTGCGGTACTCTTTCAAAGCAGTGTACAACATTTCGCCATGGCACCCAACAATATGCAAGACGCGCCAGAATGGGCAGTCCAGTTCATGAAGGATGTACCCACAGTGTGGGATGAGGTGCGATTCATTGACGGATATCCCGGAAAATACATCATCATGGCTCGGCGTGCCGGAAAGAAATGGTTTGTCGTTGGCGTTAATGCGGAGAGTCAGACAATGAAAACGACCATCACATTGCCCATGATAGCCAAAGGAACAACCATTTCACTTTATACAGATGATGAAAAGTTGAACGGGAGTTTGACGACACAAAAAGTCAAGAATCCCAAGAGTCAGAAATTCTCCGTCAGCATCCCTGAAAATGGGGGCTTGGTCATCGTGGGAGATGCCGAATAAAGTAAATACATTCTCTCATCATACTACAATTGCGTCATCCTTTCGGGTGGCGCAATCTGCTTTATAATCATGATCGTCAACGACCGCTCAATTCCTGGAGTCTCCGCTTTGCTTCACGTGAACCGGGATGAAGTTCCAATGCTTTCTTATAGTTGGCAATCGCGGCATCTTTCATGTTCTCGCGTTCGCATTCTTTTCCCATCATCACATATTCCGCAGAGAGTTTTTTCAGGTATCTCTCCTTCTTTTTGAAC
The DNA here is from genome assembly GCA_017548275.1 of Prevotella sp. Classification (GTDB taxonomy): domain Bacteria; phylum Bacteroidota; class Bacteroidia; order Bacteroidales; family Bacteroidaceae; genus Prevotella. The sequence continues at coordinate 83,933 of JAFZAH010000040.1, read as the reverse complement.
TCTGCAGTCAACACCTCTTTCTCACGGCGCAATTGGTTGATGATGTCCAGTTTCTTTCTGATAAACCTTTTAATCACTGGATTTTCAATGTCATACCGCTGATGAATGGCAATGAAGAAATGGTCTAAAAAGGACTGCATATCGCCCGCATCGAAGGCTTCGACGGCTTCTCGATATTCTTTATCTGCTAGTGATGCTGACATGGCTCGCTGATAAATCTGATGGTTATTGTAGGTGCTGGCAAATCTTATCACCTCATGACGGATAAAAATGTCACTTCGACGGATAGGGGCTTTTAGGCTGATACCTTCAAGTGAGGTGCAACGCGACAGTGCGACATAAGTCTGACCTCCAGCGAAAACTCCGCCACTGAAATCAATATTCACTTGCCGGAAAGTGAGACCTTGGCTCTTATGTACCGTGATGGCCCATGCCAAGCGGATGGGAAACTGTGTGAAGGTGCCGATTTCCTCTTCTTCAATTTTCTGTTCTTTTGAATTAAAGGTGTAACGCATGTTACTCCAACGCTCACGGACAACATCCAACTCGTCGCCGTCTTCTGTGACGATATATAGTTGTTCTTCTCCTTCGTTATTCATTCCTATACCGGATATGATACCAAGAGTGCCGTTCACCCAACGGTGGTCTTTGTCGTTCTTCACAAAAATGATTTGCGCGCCTGGCTTGATATCCAGTTCAATGGACGTTGGCAGATTTTGAGTGGGAAAATCACCTGTGATTTCGCCAGTCAGCCTGACGGCGTCACCTGGTAATAAATTCAGGTGTTGCTCATTGAAGTAATCAACAGTGTCGCGACGGGCGGATAGGGTGATGGCCAGTTGGTTGTCTTCATGGGCGAGTTCCGCGCCTACACGACTGTTGAGGGTGGCTAATTCTCGGTCACTCGCCTGATTAGTGCGGATGTCGTCTAAGATTTTGATGAAAGATGCGTCGCTCTGTCGATACACTTTTTTCAACTCGATGCTGACTAATTCGAAACGGCGAAACGCCAAGGCGTCGAAGAAATATGCCGAAGGATAGAAAGGCGTCATTAACTGACGGTCTTCTTCTCTGACAACGGGCTCCAACTGGAATATATCGCCCACGAGCAATAACTGTTTACCGCCAAAGGGAACGCGCATGTTGCGTGAATAAACACGGAGAACTTTATCCACAAAATCAATGATGTCGGCTCTCACCATACTGATTTCATCAATGATAATCAGTTCCAGTTCTTGAATGATTTTCCTTTTCTCGCTATTGTATTTAAGCGTCTCTTTGATGTGTTTTGGTGAATACTTCACATCATTAGGTACCAATGGGTGAAAAGGAATTTTGAAAAAACTGTGAAGTGTGACACCACCCGCATTGATGGCAGCAATACCTGTCGGCGCCAATACTACATGTTTTTTCTTTGTGGTTTGACAGACGTACCTGAGAAATGTTGATTTCCCGCTGCCGGCTTTGCCTGTCAGAAACAATGAGCGGTTGGTGTGTTCCAAAAGGTCCAGCGCACGTTGCATCTCAACGTTGTTCAGGTCGATATGCTCTATGGAGGATGTCATTGTTTCAATAATTGAAGTGGATTTCGTCTTCCGGCTCAGTCCTTTCAGGGATGGTGCTGTAATGGTCGAACTCGTCGCTCTCGTCATCATAAGGATGCTGTGGCGGTTCGATAGGATTGCCGAATTCATCCACTACAGGTTCGCCATAATAACCGTCCATGTCATCGTCATAATAGAAACCGAGTGTATCGACGGGTATCTCTGTATGGGGAGCATAGTGTTGTGAACAATCATAATCGCTGATGTTCACGTCTTCGCCATTGGGAACGGCAAAACGACAACGGTATTTGGCGTATTTCTTGTCGTTGAGAACGGATTGCAGGAAACGGCCGCAAATAGGTAGAGCGGTGCGAGCGCCTTGTCCCAATGCACCTGTGCGGAAGTGAATACTGCGGTATTCGCCACCGACCCATGCACCGACCACCAGACGAGGCGTTACTCCCATGAACCATCCGTCGGAATTGTTATTGGTTGTGCCTGTCTTTCCTCCGATGTCAGTATCGAAATAACTGCCAACATAGTTATTCAGCGAACGCGATGTACCTGCTTGTACACCGTACATCAGCATTCGTTGCATCATATAAGCAGTCTTGAAAGGTAAGGCGCGTGGTTGTTCCTTATCTTCAATATTGTATATCTCGTTGCCGTCACGGTCTTCTATACGTGTTACCAAAATCGGTTGCGGGCGCTTGCCTCCATTGGCGATGGTGCAATAAGCGGTAACCAACTCATAAAGGGTCACGTCGCTCGCACCTAAAGCGGTGGAAGGATGTTCTGACAGTTTTGAGGTGACGCCCATATCGTGCGCTGTACGGATGATATGGCGAAGACCTACTTCTGTACTCAGCCTGACGGCGATAGAGTTTAGACTCTTTGCAAACGCCATCATCAATGTGATGGAATCGCCTGAGAAGGTGCCGCTGGCATTAGTCGGTTTCCAATCCACCACTTCGTTGTTTCTGTAATATACGGGCACGGTAACAGGTTCATCCCTGCGTTTGTCACACGGGATGATGCCTTGATTCATAGCCTCGGTATAAACAAAGAGTTTGAACGTAGAGCCTGGCTGACGGTGTGCTGTCACCTTGTCATATTTCCATGTGTCGAAATCCACATCGCCCACCCATGCCTTCACTTCTCCTGTATTCGGCTCCATAGCCATAAAGCCTGAGTGCATGATTTTCACCATGTAACGTATGGAGTCAAGAGTGCTGATGTTTCGTTCAATAGGACCGTTATAACTGAACAATTTTACCTTGTGAGGACGGTTCAGATAGAATTTCACAGAGTCAGGGTCATTTGGGAAACGCTCTTCCAACGATTTGTACTCAGGAAGTTTTTTTGCGATGTTTTCAATGAACTGCGGTATTATCTTACCATTTTCATCACGCCAAGGGTCTCCTTGTCCTGCCCAATGTTCGTCGAAAGATTTCTGAATGCTGCGCATCTGTTGAATCACAGCCTGTTCGGCATACTCTTGCATCTTGGTGTCGAGAGTCGTGTATATCTTCAAACCGCTGTTGTACAAATCATACCCGTTATCGCGACACCATGTGGCAAGATAATTGGCCACTGCTCCGCGGAAATATGCCGCTTTGCCGTCATACACACTTTGTGGCTTGTATTTCAGTCCGAGGGGTAGGGCGCAAAGCGAGTCGCATTCTGCCCGTGTCAAGTCGCCATGTGTAACCATGTTGTTCAGAACTACATTCCGACGTTGCAAGCAGTTTTCCGGATTTGTGACAGGATTGTAATATGTTATGCCTTTCAACATTCCCACCAACAAGGCGGCTTGTTCTGTCGTTAGTTGTGCAGGAGTTGTGTCGAAATAAGTTTTGCATGCTGTCTTGATGCCGTATGCGTTGGAACTGAAATCGACCGTGTTGGCATACATCGTCAATATCTCTTCTTTGTTATATACCAGTTCCAGTTTTGTGGCGATAATCCACTCCTTACATTTGATAATCAGCATGCTCATGCCTGGTATCTTACCTAACAATCCTGTAGAATACTTCGAGCGTACATGAAACATGTTCTTAGCCAACTGTTGTGTCAAGGTCGAAGCACCACGGGCATGATTAAATATCGCATCTTTAGCGGCTCCGACCAATCCTATGAAATCCACACCGTTATGGCGGAAATAGCGCTCGTCTTCCGTGTCAATGAGTGCTTTCCAAAACACAGGGCTTACATCCTCGTATTTGACGGGACTGCGATTCTCATTGTAAAATTTGCCGATTAACTCGTTGTTGGCGCTGTATATCTCCGAAGCCTCATTGCTCGGAGGATTAATAATGGAATAAAAGCCTGGTGAACCGCCAAACAAACCTAAAAAATTGATGTCAACCAAGCCTAAAAGAATAATGATAAAGGAGATGAACGAACAAATGGCGATGCAGATTTTCACATACCATTTCCGTCCGCGATAGAGTCGCGGATACCATGTGAAAAAAGCACATATACGATTCCAAATCCACTTGAGTAATCTCATCTTATCATGTTTTCTTCGATGTGACGAATAATATCATCGTATGCGTCAGGATGAAACCATTGTACCGACGGATCGCGCTTAAACCATGTCAGTTGTTTGCGGCAATAACGGCGTGTGCTGCCCTTGATGCGTTCCACGGCTTCTTCCAAAGTCATGTTGCCGTCAAGATATTCAAACATCTCTTTATACCCAACTGTGTTAAGGGCATTCTCATGGCGGTAGGGCAGCATTCGTCGGACTTCCTCCAATAGTCCTTCTTCCATCATCATATCAACGCGGCGGTTGATGCGGTCATATAATTCTTTGCGGTCACGGGTTAACCCTATCTTGATGATGTGAAATGGACGGGCTGCCTGTTGGTGGGTTCTAAATCGGGTGTAAGGATGACCTGTCATATAGCAGATTTCCAAAGCATGAACAACACGACGTGTGTTTTTGCGGTCAACAATCTCATAATAGTCCGGATCTAACAACCGTAGTTCCTCACATAGGCTTTCAAGTCCTTCTTTTTCCAGTTTTTGTTTCAGTAATACACGTGTATTTTCATCTATCGTTGGTATATCGTCAATGCCGTTGCATACAGCGTCTATGTACATCATGCTTCCTCCGCTCATCAAGGTTAATGGCGAAGAGGATAATTCATGGGTTAGTAGGTGGATGACATCTTCTTCATAACGCGAGGCGCTGTAATAGTCGCTTACAGACAACGTGCCAACAAAATAATGTCTCACCTGCGACAACTGCTCTGGGGTGGGGGCGGCAGTACCGATACAAAGACCAGAGTATATCTGACGTGAGTCTGCATTGATAATCGGGATGCCGTAATGCGTTGCCAGTTTAAGACAGGTCGCCGTTTTACCTACTCCCGTCGGGCCGGTGATGACAACCAGGTTTTGCATTTGTGCTTAACGAATGATACCGCGTTTCGACGACTCAACAAACTGGGTGATATAGTTGATTTCAGGGATGTCGGGCAATGTGCGGCGGATTTCCTGAATACCTTCGGCCATCAACCCCTTTGAATACAATATACGGTATGCCTCATGTATCTGCTCTATCAGTTCGTTGCTGAATCCATGGCGACGCAAACCGATGATGTTAACACCAGCATAGCGTATAGGCTCTTTACCTGCGATGATGTACGGGGGAATGTCCTGGCTTGTGCGGCTACCGCCTTGGAACATACCATAACCTCCCACTCGGCAGAACTGATGAATCAGACATGTGGCACTGATAATGGCATAGTCGTCAATTGTCACCTCACCGGCTATTTTAGTTGAATTACCGATAATCAGGTGATTGCCCAACACACAATCATGGGCCACATGCATGTTTTCCATCAGGAGGCAGTCGTTGCCAATCGTAGTCTGTCCCTTCGATGCGGTACCACGGGAAATAGTGACACTCTCACGGATACTGTTGTTGTTGCCAATCACACATATCGTGTCCTCACCTTTGAATTTTAAATCCTGTGGTTTGGTTGAGATGCTCGCACCCGGGAAAAACTCATTGTTATTGCCGATGCGTGCACCATAATGGATAGTCACACTGTTTTGTAGGACATTATTGTCTCCTATAACAGTGTTACGGTCGATATAACAAAACGGTCCGATGACATTGTTGTCACCCAATTGTGCTTCGGGATGGACGTATGCTAACGGGCTAATGGTATTCATGGTTTAATGATTTATTTGTTTTTCACTATCTGGGCAGTAAATGTCGCTTCGGCCACAACATGGTCGCCGACAAACATATAACCTTTCATAGAACTGATACCGTGACGGAGGGGTTGCAACAATTCGACCCTAAAGAGCAGGGTGTCACCGGGAACCACTTTTAGACGGAATTTCACATCGTCGATTTTCATGAAATATGTGGACCAACGTTCGGGTTCGTCAACGGTGTTGAGAACAAGCAGGCCACCACACTGTGCCATCGCCTCAATCATCAAAACACCGGGCATGACCGGCTCTTGAGGGAAGTGACCCGTAAAGAAAGGCTCATTGCTCGTCACGTTCTTAACACCGACAATGCTGGTAGGACCAAGGGCTATGACCTTATCCACCAACTGCATGGGATAACGGTGGGGCAACAACTCACGAATACGGATGTTATCCATCACGGGAGCCTCATTCGGATCATATATAGGAGCCTGTATCTCATGCTTACGAATTTCGCGGCGCATCAGACGGGCAAACTTGTTGTTGATGGTATGACCGGGACGGGTGGCTATGATACGGCCTTTAATGGGTTTTCCAATCAGAGCCATGTCACCGATGATATCAAGCAATTTATGGCGAGTACACTCATTATCCCATACCAATGGCTTAGGTTGGATGTACCCCATGTGAGTGGCATCCATGTGAGGCACTTTAAGCAAATCTGCCAACTGATCTAACCTTTCTTGAGTGGTTTGTTTCTCATAGATGACAATGGCGTTGTCCATGTCACCGCCTTTTATGAGATTGGCTTTCAGCAAGGGTTCGATGTCTCGTACAAACACGAAGGTACGTGCCGGGGCTATCTCTTCAGCGAATTTGTTGATGTTGTCCAACGTCGCAAACTGACTATTGATGAACTTCGACTCAAACGAGCACATCGCCGTTATACTGAAATCATCATCTGGCAGAATGGTGATGCAGGAACCGCTCTTGTCATCTTTTACTTCTATCTTGTGACGAATGATATAATAGTCTTTGGGAGCGTTCTGATCAACAACACCTACTTGAAGAATCTTTTCCACATACATGGCTGAACTGCCGTCGAGAATGGGAAACTCGGGGCCATTCACCTGTATCAGACAGTTGTCTATGCCTAATGCGTAGAGAGCAGCAAGGCCATGCTCCACAGTAGATACACGCACATCGTCGGAGGCGAGAACTGTTCCCCGCTGAGTGTCAACAACCTTCTCGGCTACTGCATCAATGATGGGCTGACCCTCAAGGTCAATTCGTTGTATCTTATAACCTGTGTTCTCCGATGCAGGGTTGAATGTGACGGTCAGACTTAAACCGGTGTGCAGACCCTTGCCAAACAAAGAGAAACTGCCTTTAAGAGTTTTTTGTTTCAACATAATTTATTTTAATTGTTTCTTTAATTCGTCTATTTCTTTCTGAAGTTCGTTCAACTGCTTATACATGTCGGGCAAACGACGGAATATCGCTTGTGATTTAAAGTATGGGGTGGGGGGCATGGGCGGGGTTCCAATGAGTGTCTGGTTGCTCTTAATGCTGCCGGGAGCGCCCGATTGAGCACCTAAAAACACCTTATCACCGATGGTGATGTGACCAGCCACACCTACCTGACCGCCAAACATACACCATGATCCGACTTTCGTAGAACCGGCAATACCGACCTGAGCGGACATAACCGTATTTTCGCCCACTTCACAGTTGTGTGCTACCTGTACCAGATTATCCAACTTCACACCTTTATGAATCACAGTTTGCCCCATCGTTGAGCGATCCACACAAGAGTTGGCGCCTATCTCCACATCATCTTCAATCTTCACGATGCCGATTTGAGGTATCTTGTCGTAACCATCGGCATTAGGCGCGAAACCGAAGCCGTCGGCACCAATCACACTGCCCGCATGGATAGTAACTCTATTGCCCAACTGACAACCATGATAAATGGTAACATTGGGATAGACGATGCAATCATCACCAAGTACCACACCCTCGCCGATATGCACATGAGGATAGATTAGACAACGGTCACCGATGACCGCTCCATCAGCAATATATGCAAAAGCACCGACATAACAATCAGAGCCCATCTTTGCTTTTGATGAGATAAACGCCAGCGAGTCGATGCCTTTTTTCTTAGGTTTCATCGATTCGTAAATCTGTAATAATTTGGCTACGCTCTCGTAAGCATTTTTCACGCGAATCAGAGTGGGTTTCACTTCTTGTTCCAAAACTAGGTCTTCATTCACGATGATGACGCTAGACTCGCTTGTATAAATATAATGGGTGTATTTCGGATTAGATAGGAATGATATGGAACCAGGCTTTCCTTCTTCAATTTTAGAAAAAGAATTCACGGTCATATTCTCGTCACCTTCAATTCTTCCTCCTATCAATCCGGCTATTTGTTTCGCAGTAAAATCCATTTTCAAATACTTTGGTACAATTATTTTGCAAATATACTGCAAATTGAGCGGAATACAAAATGAAAAAATCTTTTTTTCATTTTTTATACCCGAAATGCTGCGTTAAACAACTAATTATTCAGAAAATGCCGTTAGTCTGATGCAATGATAACACCTACTCTTCGGGAAGTAAGCGGGTTAATCTAATCTTTGATAGCAAAGATAGTATTTCTTTACTTTCTTTGAAAGTAATGCCACATTCAATATTTCCGATGCTTCGGTAATGTCTTTGGTCGTACCGTCATTGTATAAAATGCTGATATGGTCGTCATTCACATCATACATGTCTTTCTCGATGGCATTTACACTCATCAGATAGTCACATTCTTCTTCTGCAATGCCCGAACTGACACTGATGCGATGGCGAAGATTGTGTAAATATTCTTCTGAATAAGGTTCTTCACTGATTTCAACTCTGAATGGTCTACGGTTCACTAAATTCCTAGCCAATAATGAAAGGATAGGGTCATCGCTTCTTGACCATTCTTTCACAGCACACCAGATGTCGTTGTCGTCTAACTGACTATATGTCATCAGTGATTCATCATGCGACAAGAACCAATCTTTGTTCACGTCATTATAAAGAAAATATTGCAATGATGGCGGGGCAAATATATTATGACCTTTTGTCACCAAATCTTTGGCACGTTTCAAGGTGTTGACCAATACTTTCTCACAGGCAACGGTGGTTTTATGAAGATAAACCTGCCAATACATCAATCGTCGTGAGGTCAGATAATTTTCTATCGAATATATGCCTTTTTGGTCAACCACCAAATTATCTTCAACCACATTGAGCATCTTGATGATGCGGGCACTGCCGATATTGCCTTCTGTCACACCTGTAAAGAAACTGTCACGACGAAGATAGTCTAAACGGTCCATATCTAACTGGCTGCTGATGAGTTGATGTAGAAACCGTTTGGGGTAACGATCCTTAAAAATGTTCAACGCCAAATTCAGGTTGCCGTTCATGCTATTGTTGATGTGTTCCATCATCAACAGCGAGATTTCCTCATGAGAGATGCCGTGGATAAGCGTATTCTCCAGCACATGTGAGAACGGCCCATGACCAATATCGTGCATCAGGATTGCGGCTTGGACAGCCTCTGCCTCGCTGTCAAAAATAAAAATCCCTTTTTGTGTGAGTGAGAGAATTGCTTCGCTCATCAGGTGGAATGAACCGATGGAGTGCTGAAAACGGGTGTGTTGCGCCCCAGGATAGACAAACGACGCCAAGCCCAATTGCTTGATTCTCGACAATCGTTGCATCAAGGGATGTTTCACGATGTCGAGCAAGATGCCTTTTGGTATCTTGATGAATCCGAATACTGGGTCGTTGATGATTTTATGATCACCCATTCGTTTGTCTGTTGGGTCAGTTTTTTATCTGGCTATTTTCTCTAATTCTGCGCTCATCTCTTCTTGCAAGGCTTTTGCTTTTTCACCTGCTTTGATGGCAAAGTCCTCACCCTGGCTCGCATAAATAATGCCACGTGACGAGTTAACCAAAAGGCCGCATTCTTTTGTCATGCCGTAACGGCACACCTCTGACAAACTGCCGCCTTGGGCACCAACACCGGGTACTAACAAAAAGTGATTAGGAACAATTTTCCTAACGTCCAGAAACATGTCACCGCGTGTGGCTCCAACTACATACATCATATTCTCGTCATCGCCCCATCGTTGGGAGATGCGAAGCACTTTCTCAAACAACCGTTCGCCACTCTCATCTGCTGTCAATTGGAAATCAAATGAGCCTTTGTTGCTTGTCAGCGCCAACAATATCACCCATTTGCCTGGATAAGAGAGAAATGGTTTCACGCTGTCTTCGCCCATATAGGGGGCAACAGTCAGAGAGTCGATGTCATATTCTTCAAAGAATGTGCGGGCATACATCGTCGATGTGTTGCCGATATCGCCGCGCTTCGCATCTGCGACGATAAAATGCTGCGGATAATGAGTTTTGAGGTATTGAATAGTTTTCTCAAATGAGACCATACCCTTCACACCGCCACTCTCATAAAATGCAAGATTGGGCTTATACGAAACGCAATATGGTGCAGTCGCATCTATAATCAGGCGATTGAAGGCGAAAATCGGGTCTTCCTCGGACAGTAGATGCTCTGGAATCTTTTTAATGTCGGTGTCAAGACCTACACACAAAAAACTCTTTTTCGTGAAAATTTGTTCTATCAGTTCTTGCCTTGTCATATCAGTCCTATTTATATACCTTAAAACCTCACAACTTTACAACTCACTCTCTTTCAACCGTTCTGCGTTTTCGGCTACGGTTAACGCATCAATCATGGCTTGGATATCGCCTCCTAAGAATCCCTGTAAATCGTGTGTGGTATAGCCGATACGATGGTCGGTAACACGACCCTGAGGGAAATTGTAGGTGCGGATTTTTGCCGAACGGTCGCCTGTGGATACCAGCGTCTTTCTGCGACTTGCTATGTCATCCATGTATTTCTGGTGTTCGCGGTCATAAATGAATGTGCGCAGTCGTGAAAGTGCGCGCTCTTTGTTCTTCGGCTGGTCGCGTGTTTCGGTACATTCTATCAGGATTTCCTCTACCTCACCAGTGTTGGGGTTCTTCCACGGGTAGCGTAACCGTACACCAGATTCTACCTTGTTCACATTTTGACCACCTGCACCACTGCTGCGGAAAGTGTCCCATTTGATGTCGCCTTCGTTGATATTCACCTCGAACTTATCTGCTTCTGGCAAAACTGCCACAGTGGCGGCAGATGTGTGCATTCGTCCTTGTGTCTCCGTCGCAGGTACCCGTTGTACCCGGTGTACCCCCGATTCATATTTCAAAATGCCATATACATTGTCTCCGCTTACAGCAAAGTCTATCTCTTTATAACCGCCTACGGCGCCTTCGCTTGTACTGGTCACAGAGATGGTCCAGCCCTTGGCATCACAAAATTTCTTATACATGGCAAACAGGTCGCCGGCAAACAAGGCGGCCTCATCACCTCCTGTTCCGGCACGTATTTCCATCTGCACATTCTTTGCGTCTTCGGGGTCTTTCGGAACCAACGCCAGTTTGATTTCCTCCTCTATCTGAGGTTGCAACTCCTCATTCATCGCCAATTCTTCACGAGCCATCTCTTTCATGTCAGGGTCGCTCTCGTTGGCAATAATATCCTTGGCTTCTTTGATGGTCGTGAGGCATGCGATGTATCGTTTGCGTGCCTCCATAATTCCGCCAAGTTCTTTATACTCGCGTGTCAGTTTCACGTAACGTTCCTGATCGGCAATCACGTCTGGGTCGGTAATCAACGTGGACACCTCCTCAAAACGGGCTTCCAACCCGTCCAACTTCTCTAATATGCTGTTATTGTCTGCCATATTTCTGTCTTACTTAAGGTTCATATTCGAATAGCCCATATTCGGAATGAATGGTCAGCGATTTCGGACCTTTTTCCACGCGACCTATTACTTGTGCGTCGATGTTGAATGATTTTGATATACTGATAATCGATTCTGCCAATTCCGGATTGACGTATATCTCCATGCGGTGCCCCATGTTGAACACTTTATACATCTCTTTCCAGTCTGTATGGCTTTCTTCTTGGATGATTCGGAACAATGGAGGTATCTCAAACATATTGTTTTTTATCACGCGGCAATTGTCGCCGACAAAATGCAACACTTTGGTCTGTGCACCGCCAGTACAATGTACCATGCCATGAATATCGCTGCGGTGTACATCAAGTATTTCTTTGATGACAGGTGCATAAGTGCGGGTGGGGGAGAGCACCAACTGGCCGGCATCAAGCCCTAAGCCCTCAATTTGTTCTGTCAGGGTCTTCCCGCCACTATAGACCAGTTCCTCGGGCACTTGATGATCATAACTCTCCGGATATTTTTCTGCCAAATATTTGCTGAACACATCATGGCGGGCACTGGTCAGACCATTACTGCCCATACCCCCGTTATAGCGGTTTTCGTATGTCGATTGACCACATGAAGACAAACCGACTATCACGTCGCCAGGTCGGATGTTGGCATTGTCTATCACCATGTCTCGGCGCATACGGCAAGTAACCGTTGAATCGACGATAATTGTGCGTACCAAGTCGCCTACGTCGGCTGTCTCACCGCCTGTAGGCCAGATACCTACACCCATCTCGCGCATCTGTGCCAACAACTCGTCTGTACCGTTGATGATGGCTGAGATGACTTCGCCAGGCACTAACATCTTGTTACGGCCAATTGTGCTTGAAACCAATATGTTGTCAGTAGCGCCCACGCACAGTAAATCGTCGGTATTCATCACAATGGCGTCTTGAGCGATGCCTTTCCATACACTCAGGTCGTCAGTCTCTTTCCAATACATAAAGGCCAATGACGACTTTGTGCCGGCACCATCCGCATGCATGATATTGCAATACTCCGGATCACCGCCCAAAATGTCAGGAATAATTTTGCAGAAGGCCTGCGGGAAGATGCCTTTGTCTATATTTTTGATGGCATTGTGGACGTCTTCCTTCGCGGCAGATACACCGCGCATCATATATCGGTTGGATTGATTTTCCATGTATTTATATGTTTCTCTTTTATAATCTATCTTGATAATTTTACCGTTCGACGGGTTGATTACTTTTCGTGCCAAAATTCCCAACTGACAAATGCCTGCAACAAGAGCATTTCCAAGCCGTTCTTTACCGTTGCACCTTGGGCTCCCCCTTTTTGCATAAACAAAGTCTCATCAGGATTATATATCAAATCATAAAGCAAATTGTGTGAGTCCATAGCCTCGTATGGTAATTGAGGGCATTGGTCAGCATGTGGATACATACCGACAGGTGTGCAATTGACGATGACGTTGTATTCCTGAATGGTTTCCGGGGTAATTTTATCATACTGAATGGTATCCGGACGCTCAAAACGACTCACATACACCGTCTCCAGTCCCAATGAGCGGAGCCCGAAGGTAATGGCTTTGGCGGCGCCTCCTGTACCCAAAACCAATGCTTTCTTGTGGAATGTTTCCAGCATAGGCTCTATGCTGCGTGTGAAACCAATCACGTCGCTGTTATATCCTTTCAGTAAAGTTTTGTTGCCTTTATGGGTCACACGTATCACATTCACAGCCCCTATCGCACGGGCTTCGGGGGTGATGGTATCTAAATAACTCATCACACGTTCTTTGTATGGAATGGTCACATTTAGTCCCTTCAATTCGGGGTTGGTGGCAATTACTTCTTCCAAACTGTCTAAGGATGAAATTTCAAAATTCTCATAGACAGCATCTATGTTTTCATTCTGAAATTTCTCGTTGAAATATCCTATGGAGAAAGAGTGTCCCAAAGGATAGCCGATAAGTCCGTATTTGTCCATTGTCTTAGGAATGAGGTTATTTGGTGGCGAAATACATAGTGCAGATGCCGAAGGTCAGGCGGCGGAAACGGGCCTCACTGAATCCTGTTTTTTTCAATATCTCTACCATCTTCTCGCCTTGTGGGAAAGCCTCGATGGTCGCAGTCAGGTATCGGTAGGCTATATTGTCTTTTGATACGAGTTTGCCATATACAGGCAAGATGGTATGTGAGTACAACCAAAACAACTGCTTTATCGGAAAATGTACGGGGTGAGTCAATTCTACCACAGACAGATGACCTCCGTGGCGTAACACACGACACATTTCACGTAGTCCAAGTTCCAGGTTGGCAAAGTTGCGAATGCCGAAAGCCGCTGTGACGGCATCAAAACTGTTATCGTCAAATGACAGATGCATGCAGTCCTCCCTTTCAAAACGGATGATGTCGCTCAATCCGGCTGATGAGACTTTCTCGCGGCCCACTTCCATCATACCTTCGGAGAGGTCGGCACCCACTACTTCATCCGGGTTTAATGTCTGTGCCAGTTGTATGGCAAAGTCACCAGTGCCGGTGGCAATGTCCAACAGGCGTTTTGGGGAGTAGGGCGCCAATTGCCCCACGGCTTTTTTTCTCCAGACCTTGTCGATATTCCATGACAAACGATGATTCAATTTGTCATAGGTGGGGGCTATTTTGTCGAACATCTGTTCTACTTGCTCCCCCTTTTCGCCAGAGGCCTGATAGGGCTTGATCTCCTCCTGCTGGTACATCGTGCAGACTCGGTATCTGTTTTTATCCGATAGTGGCAAGATAGTCACTCACATTCTTCTCAATACGTGAAGCGATGTCTTCGGTCTCTGCTTTCTCAAAAGTTTGACCGGTAATGTGCTCATACAATTCAATGTATCGGTCGCTCACGCTTTTTGCATATTCATCAGTGATTTCGGGCATGACCTGTCCGGGCTCGTTCATGAAATTGTGTTCGATGAGCCATTGACGCACAAATTCTTTCGACAATTGACGTTGGGGCTCTCCTGCGGCAAATTTCTCCTCATAACCCTCAGCATAGAAATAACGGCTGCTGTCGGGTGTGTGTATCTCGTCGATGAGGAAAACCTTCCCGTCGCGCTTTCCAAACTCATATTTCGTATCTACCAGAATCAGGCCATGGCGGGCGGCTATTTCTTGGCCACGGGCAAACAGTTTGCGAGTGTAGTCTTCCATCACCGCATAATCCTCGGCACTGACGATGCCCTGAGCGATAATCTCATCGCGTGAGATGTTCATATCATGTCCCTCATCGGCTTTGGTCGTCGGTGTGATGATGGGTTCGGGGAAACGTTCGTTCTCTTTCATACCATCAGGCAGTGTCACACCGCACAATTCACGGCATCCTTCTTTATATGCACGCCATGCTGAACCTGTCAGGATGCTGCGGATAATCATCTCTACTCGGAAACCCTCGCATTTCAAACCGACAGTGACCATCGGGTCGGGGGTGGCCAGTTTCCAATTCGGACAGATGTCCGATGTGCTGTCCAAAAATTGGGCAGCAATTTGATTGAGCACTTGTCCTTTGTAAGGGATGCCTTTGGGGAGGATGACATCGAAGGCGGAGATACGATCGGTTGCAATCATCACCAACAGGTCATCGTTGATGTCATAGACATCACGCACTTTACCATGATAAACACTCTTTTGTCCCTTAAAATTGAAATCAGTTCTTGTTAATGCTTTCATTGTTTTGACGCTATTTCTTGTTTCTTTTTGTCTGCTTGTTCGTAGGCATGTACGATACGGGTCACCAGTTTATGCCTGACGATATCTTTCTGGTTCAGTTCAATATGAGCGATGCCCTCTATACCTGTCAAGATGTTGATGGCTTCCCGTAAACCGCTGATTTGACCACGAGCCAAATCCACTTGGGTAAGGTCGCCCGTGATGAGCATCTTCGTGTTCCAGCCCATGCGGGTGAGAAACATACGTATCTGTGCCGGTGTTGTGTTCTGAGCCTCGTCCAGAATGACAATCGCGTCGCTGAGTGTGCGTCCGCGCATAAATGCCAACGGCGCTATCTGGATGATGTGCTTTTCCATCATGTCCTGCAGTTTCGTAGCGGGTATCATATCTTCCAGCGCATCGTAGAGGGGTTGCAGATAAGGGTCTATCTTGTCTTTCATATCACCGGGAAGAAAGCCCAGTTTCTCACCGGCTTCTACGGCAGGGCGGCAGAGAATGATTTTCTTTGCGGTCTTCTCTTTCAGAGATTTCACCGCCAATGCAATGCTAAGATATGTTTTTCCCGTTCCGGCTGGCCCCGTGGCGAATATCATATCGTTCTCCTCAAAAGCATCAATCAGTCGTTGTTGGTTTTCGCTGCGTCCTCGGATGGCTCGCCCGGACAGATTATAAACCACAACGCCCTTCACCGTGTCGGCTTTTGATTTCTGTGTCTTGATGATATCTACTATGTCTTCGGCGCTGATGCTGTTGTATTTCACCACATGTTCACGTAGTCTGCTGATGTGGGTTTCAAACACGTCCATCTCTTCCTCATCACCTAAGACACGTATCACGTTTCCGCGCGCCACGATACGCAGTTTGGGAAACAACGACCTGATCAACTGGATATGCACGTTATTGGCCCCATAGAGTGCTATAGGGTCAATATCTTCCAACACGATATGCTTCTCTGTCAATGCTTTCTTCTTTTTGCTTGCAAAGGTACTGCAAATTATCGGTTTTCGCCCTATAATGAATTGTTTTTTTACTGTTCTTTCAGTGTTATTTTCACAATAATTGTCCATTTGAGAAATATTTCATTCTTTTCAATGGATACCATTTGATTTTCAAAAATAATGATTAACTTTGCAGGTTGAAAACAGGGTTGCATTTTTGTGCCCTTTTCGTATGTGGCCGTGGGCTTCATCGTCTTTCTATGAGAGTTACGAAAAATCAGTTTCTGAAGTGGTTTGCTATTACTGTTGCCGTCTTGGCGATGGTCAGATTGTTTTTCCCCTCGATTGCGGCCGACCGTTCTCAATCTTCTGATGATGCTTCTATTGATACGGTCACCGTGAAAGCCGTTTTCGACTCTATTCGTGTCAATTCAATTGTTAGCGCAGTTTTTCCGAAGTCCTCTCAGACGGAGAATCGACCCCATACGACTGCTGATACTTTGCTGGCAAAAAAACTTGTTGATACGCTTTTGGTCAAGGCTCCAACGGATACGTCTATCGTTTCATCCAAAAGCAAGTCACTTATTGAAATCATCTATGAAATGACATCAAAAAAAGTTCAATTGCCTCCGGCAAATCCTCATCCAGCACATATAGCCACCAAATACACGGACAGTAAGGGGAATCCGCTCAAAAATCCTATCTTCGGAGTGAGAAGTTACAAAGAGGTCTTTCCTGACTCAAATGATTTGCAATTATCAGCGGCGACAAGAATCGGAGTGTCCCCAATTGCCAATAGGGCTGAGGCGGAAGCAAAGAAATCAGAATTAGTTTATGTCGGAGCAAATCCTTATTTCGTGGTGCAGAAACTTAATAACAGCATCCCGTATCTTGTACCGAGGGCGTCTTTGTTGTTGCAGGATATCGGGCGCAATTTCTTCGACAGCCTGCAAGTCAAACAGATACCTCTGCATAAAATCATCGTAACCAGTGTTTTGCGAACAACCGATGACGTCACTAAACTCAGGGGGAGAAACCGTAATGCCACAGAGAACAGTTGTCATCTCTATGGCACTACTTTCGATATTTGTTATAACCGTTATGTTACTGTGCAGAATCCAGCGGGACCTATGAAGCGTGAGGTGGCAAACGATACTCTTAAATGGGTATTATCCGAAGTGCTGCGGGACCTCCGCAATGACGGTCGTTGCTACATCAAGCACGAAGTGAAACAAGGTTGTTTCCACATAACGGCAAGATGACAGCATGGCGATTTGCCGTCATTGATTATTCTCCATTTTTTTCTAATATTTTGGTGAACAAGTAAAAGAAATCTCGTTTTTCTGGCTTAATACTACAGGGATAGATTTCTCATAATCCCATATAATGACATTTACTTTTAGGGTTCTTGAATATGTGCCTGATATGTGTAATTCGTCGTATGGAATTACTACTTGCACATCAGAAAAAGACGTTTCCTCGTATTTTGGTTTGAAGACATAACCTGCTGCCACTTGGCTGGGAGAACCATCTGTGCCATAATATGCATTCGTGTTTACAAGCATATTTCCGTAATTATCGGAAAAATAGCACGAAACCCGTCCCTCTGTGTCTTTCATCCCATATATGTCAAATGACACGTGAACAGATAGCCCGTATTTACCATTGACCACTGCATTGTTTGAGACCGTTACGGATTTGATAACAGCCGATTTGGATGATGTCGTTGTTTGGCCACTTTGAGATATGTTGACACGTTTTTCAATATTGCCAGATTTGATTGTAAAATAATCATTACGTGAGTTTATTTCTGTATTTGCATCAACTCTTACTGTTAAGCGATTCCCATCTTTCTCCAAATGCCCCCAACTATACGTGTTTGTCCCGATTCTCCATGTATCACTCGAAGATATGGTTATTGTTTGACTACCACCTGAGGCATCGAAACTTAAATTATCAGTCGATACACTTAAAGAGGCGCCCTGGGACTGGAAATAATTTACTCGAATTGTCTTAGAGCCTGATTTTATTTCAAAAAAGTCTTCCCGTGAAGTACTGCCATTGTTCTTATCTACTTTAAGAGTTAAAGTATTGCCGTTTTTTGATAGGTGGCCCCAACTATATGTCCCAATATATATATCCCATGGACTACTTGATGATATGGTAAATTGTTGAGTGCCTCCATCAGAATCGAAAGAGGCTGATTGTGGCGAAATATTAAAATAAGAATGATTAGATACCTTAGATGTCTTTTTCTTTTTCGTTGTTTTCTTTTGGGTAGAAATATTGACCTTATTTTCAGTTTTAGGTTTGCTCCTATCTATAGTAGGTCGCTTTTGTGCATAAGATGTACGCACAAAAACAAATAAACATATAATTAACAATAAACTTTTATTTGACATTATCATTTCTATTATCTGTAACTCTTTTTCCCTTTAACCAACTTATATAATACTTTATGGTCATACCATACTCCATTGTATGGTTTGTCGTCCTTAAATGATCCTTCAAAATGACAATTGTCAGAATCATTATATATGATACCATCTTCTAATTTGTCACCATCTATTTTACCATAAAAATAATCTCCGTCATTATAAAACAACATCGCAGTTGTGTCTTGGCGTACTCCTTCAGTAAAATTACCAATATAATACTTTCGGCCATCTTCATCATTGTCAGGATATATGGCTATTCCTGTCCCATGCGGCTTCTTGTTTTTTAATGGTCCGTAATATACAAATTCTCCTGCATTATAATTAGTTACTTCTGAAGGAAATAATAACTTATTCCATATTACAAAACCTAAAATAAGTATTATGGCACCAAGCACACTTACCCATTTAATATTTCGCTTTTGATTTTTAATAACAGATAATTGGGAGGCAAGGTTTTCACAGGCTGATTTATAATCGTCCCGTTCTTTACTGACCCTTGATAAAACACCTTTATAACTGTCTATTTGTGCGGTATTATAATCTTTCTCTTTAAAAATATATGTATAGCCATTATTATACGATGACGAAATGATATCTTCTTTAGGATCATCGATGGCGAATTCTTTTATAGATTCTTTACTGACGGCGTAATTAACAGGTGGGAGCGTAAAAGATTTTTTTTGTAAATTAGTGATACCCTCTTTGAGCGATTCAGCAATTAGTTTTACCTCTTCAGTTTTCAGATACAACTTGTCCGTATTTGGCACGATGTTCCCATAGTCGTCAAATTTAACGAGATAACCTTTTGTTACAAGGAAAGAAAGTGCATTTTCAAATAGATAAAACAATTTTCCAAATCTTGTTAACATTGTGTTATTCAGTAATATGCACATGCCTATATATTTATTTATGTCTAATTTGCGGATATAGGCATAGTACATCAAATTGCCATCTCTATGGATGGCAATTTGAGTGGTTGCTCTTGCGTGAGAGTATAATTTTTGAAATACTTCAGCAGAATATACTTCGTCAGGGTATTGTGTGTATCCTTTAGACAAATTCCCGAAGATATATACAGAACTGTTCATAGGATTTATCTTCGTCTAAATGTGATAGTTTTTTTCACATTGTCAACCTCTACAGAGGCAGCTTCGTCAAGTACACCATTTCCTAAAAGAATGGGTGCTTGCTGATTTAGTACTACTGATGCTTCTACATTTTTTAGAAATATGCCGTCTTCTCCTCCTATTTGTACTTCACGCAGATTGATTAGGCCTTGTTCAACAATAGACCCGTCGGCGATTGTGGAGTAAGTCGTACCTAAAACATCGCTCTCTGTAATTTTTCCATTCTTGGCTAATGTTTGGAGTTCATTCAAAGACATGCTCATCCCCGAACAGCCAGTGTCAAAAATCATATCAAGATTCACTCCGTTGAGTCTCACTGGAATAGTCTTAAGGTTTCCAACTTCCTGATACGGCAACACCACATCTTTGTTCATGCTGACTTTTGCTTTAGATAAATCAACAGGCGGCTTTTTGTCTTTCGTGCAAGTTGAAAAAATCACTATCGTTGAAAATAGCACTACAGATAAAGTCTTTGATATCTTCATATTATTATACTTTATTTGGTTAGTTAATGTTTTGGATGTGCAAATTTATTAAATATGCCCCTTTTTTCTTTCCCTATAGGGGCGATGCCTTCTTGGGGCTGTTCATTGGTTCTTACTTCTTGTATTACTTCTTTTAATTGTTGAGGATCTATCTGTTGTATTTGTTGGGTTGGAGTTGGCCAAATTAATAGAGCCAATATCAATAAAAGCAAAACGCAGTTAAGCACATGAATCCATTTTGGTATCTCAACTGTCTTATTTCCGCTTCTTTTGAGAGCCGGTTTCTGGGCTTGGCCGCTTGTGGAGCGTTCTTCCACATGGCTTAACCATTTGGTAAGTGATGGCTTGATTTCAACAATGTGTGCACTGATTTCACGACTTAATTTATCTTGACTTAATTGTTTACATTCTTCTTCTTTTTTCTTCAACGATTCTTTTGCATCTTTCAACTCAATAGTGAGTCGTTCGATTCTCTGCTTCAAGTTTTTGCGAGAATTCTCTGTTTCAGACATTTGCTTTTGAATAGAGGACACCTGCTTTTCAATTTCAGATTGTGCTCGCCTGTTGGTGTTCTCTATTTCACGTTGCATCTTCTCCTCAGCGGCTTTGATTCGTGCATTAGCATCTGTTTTCGCTTTCTCAACGCATTTATCTGCATCTGTTTCCGCAACAGTCTTATAGACGGATGACACGCATAATTTATTCCCTTGTGATAAAGTCTCAGAAACAATACTTTTATTGATGTCATTGATGTTTACCCGGCGGACAGAATCTCCTTTTTTGTATGAATTGGGAATATCTTTGAAATCATTATTTGAGATAAATGTCGCTTCAAACATTTTTATGAATTGATTCTGGATATTAAGAAGCACGTTCTTCTTGGTGCTGAAACTGTCAAAGGTGTAGACAAACCCGTTACCATCAGGTTCTAACAAACTCCCCACAACCATCTTGTAAAAGAGTGTGTCAAGAATAGCATACATACTTTTTACATCAGTGCAGATTGAACCATCAACTCTGACAGTCATACCAAAGTAAGAACCGGCTCTATGAGAGGCGGAGATATTATTATAGCGAAGATAATTGTAATACGTACAAACACCACCACCCCTTTTTAACACCTCTATGTCCATCACAACATTTTCTTGTCGATTGGAAACATAAAATAGCGAACAATAGTCAGAGTCAGTCTCTTTCCAAAAAGACTGTCCGTCTGACAATGTTCCGTGGATAAGAAATTCAATATTCATAATTTAACCTCTCACATAATTAAGAATGGTCTTCCATAATGCTCTAGGATATTCATCTGGACCTTGTTGAAATGAGTAATTCCCATCAATGGTTTTAGAATAATCTCCAGTATGGAAAGGTACAAATGTAAAATTATCAGATGTTCCAAATATACCTCTTACTCTGAATCTCGCAAAAATGCCTGGGTATAAAGACTCAATTTCTCTTCTGGCTTGTTTTACGTTTATTTGACCAGGGGAAATGACATATGGTGTCAGGTCTATTTTGTTGAAGATAAAGACGGCTTTGTCTGACGGGCGCATGTTGGTCTTTAGGTTATTAATCTTATCGACATAACCGAGTCTGTCCGACGCATCCTTCCAGTTTGGTTCTACCATGTAACACCATATTTTCCTATTTGGACCATTCTTGATATTGTTGACATATACAGGAAAACTTTCTTGAGGTTTAGATGGGTTATAATAATATTCACCGGGAGCCTCCAATATTTGGCAAATAGGTTTGCCGTACTCGTCTAAAACTCGAACAAGCATAAAACTAATATTGGCGGTGCTTTTGGCTGCATCGTTGTTATTAACCATTTCGTTATACCCCTTACACATTTTTTTATAATGTATATCTGTAGAAGGTCTGAATGATTCAACAGGTAGGACTAGATACCCATTATTCTTCAAATATCTTGTAAGGCGGATAAGGGTCATCGTCTTACCACACGCAGGAGGACCAAACAAAACCACTATAGGGCTTTGGTTGTCTGCGATTGTGACTGCTATCTTATTCGGATCTTTAGTCTCTTCTTGTGTAAGTCCCTGAGTGGCTGATTCTTGTTCGTCTGATTGGATATTAGGGGTGACCGGGATGGTATTCACGTTTTGTTCGTTGCCCTCTTTATTGTTAAAGGAAGAGCTGATTTGAGGATTTATTTCCATAATACAAATTATTATTAATTATCTTTTCTTTTAAATGTAAAATCAAAAAACATAAATGCGGCAACATCAACCAAAATGGATAGTAAAATATAAAAAATGAAAGATATAGGATATTTCCCCTTAAAGAAATCGCCCCATACATCAATTACTGAAAGCATTCGTTTCGTCTTTGTCTCCAAATTATCGGAAGTGTAAGTATCCTTGTCAGTAAGATTGTCAAACTTTACATATTT
The DNA here is from genome assembly GCA_017548275.1 of Prevotella sp. Classification (GTDB taxonomy): domain Bacteria; phylum Bacteroidota; class Bacteroidia; order Bacteroidales; family Bacteroidaceae; genus Prevotella. Next base: position 61,244 of record JAFZAH010000040.1, on the reverse strand, counting down.
TTGATTCTCTTTGATGGTAGTATAACCGCTTAAAATGACACCGTCGGTCTGAGTTATCACATCTTCGTGAATACTGCCCAACTCTACCATGGTCTTTATGGTGTCTGACATAATTTGCAATTTACGCAAATCTTCATTGGCTTCATTTGAGGCCGTTTGTGACACTCTGTATTTTTGGTCTCTGATAGATTCAAGTGCCCTGTTCATTTGGTTCTCATAATTGGTCAATACTACTGGGCTGGTGGAATACCAAGCAGCATCATTGGATTTAATTCCACTACCGGGTAGTTCACTCTCCAAAATCTCATTAATCTCACCTATTAGTTTACTCACATATTCACCGTAACCTTTTCTTCTACTACCACCGATACCGTTAAATTCATCACGTAAATCTTTGAACTTGTCATGAACTTTGGCATGAACTGTATAATAAGCGGAATCCACAACTGTTCGCTCTTTGATTTGATTAAGATAATTTGTGGTTGTGGTTAAATCTTCTTGCACTTTGTTACCAATATTGTGGTTATAAAAGAACGTATGAGTATTAGTCGGCATACTCATAAAGAACCAAAAGATTGTGACCAAGACCACTCCAATCCAAAATGTTCTCCTGCGATGCTCCATCCAGTTATCTTTGTTGAGCGCATCTACGATCAATTTTGTACCATAAGAGGCAAGGATGAAAAAGGCAATGGTAAGCCCCCACACAAATGCTTCAGGCATCCACTTAATCAAAAGGTGGAAAGAATGTTCTGTCGCCCAGCAACTTATTCCTGCTAAGATTAGAAAGGCGATAAAAGAACCCCAAGTTTTTAAATTCACATTTTTCATTGTTTATGTTTTTAATAGTTATTGATTATCAAATAATTATGAAGTGGTGCGATGCTTTGCTGATGTATAAATCGTGGCAAATCAAAGGATGATCCTCAAATGGTGGGAATTGAGGATTTATTCATTTAAAACAATAATTGTTGGGCCATATTCGCTCGCATATAAAGGTTAGTCTTATTGGTAGTCTTGCACTAACCTTCGGCACAAAAGGAAGCGCAGACTGTCGCCATACGTCTTCCAGGTTCAGCACGACCCAAATCTCCTATGGTTGAAGCCTACGCTTATGCGCGTGCTCCAATGGAGATTTCTTTGCCCGGTTAACTCGTTTTGCGAGGTGCTGATTCGGAAGACGATTTGAGCAAATATAATAGATGTACAATCTAATGTACGCTGCAAATATACAATTTTTCTTTTATATGAAGAAGAAAAAAACAAAAAAAATACTATTTGGTGTCAAAAAGTATATTGATTTGAGTATAAGTGTTAATAGTATCCAAGTCAGTAGATGATAATAACTACTTTTATAATGAAAATTGTATTAACTGTTGTATGTACATAATTTAGTCTTTCCCAATAATCAATTTTCTGTCTTGTTCTTTGATGAATCCGTGACGGTAAGCATATAGCAGTTCTTCCAGGTCTGCTATTTGACGCCGAATCTCTTTACCCTTGTCGGTGTCGGCCACCAACATACGATGCGATGACATCTCAACGATTTGCTCTGTGCTCTTGATGTCTGTTCCCCGGAGAATAGCGTCTTTAGAACTTGTAAACGGCTCATGCTGAACAAGTTGGAAACCACGGCTATGATATACTAGAGTGTAGCCTGCGATGCCAGTCTCATGATGATACGCCTGTGAGAATCCGCCGTCTATAACCATCAATTTACCACTGGCCTTGATGGGGTTCTCACCTGTTTTAACGTGCACAGGCACATGACCGTTGATGATATGTCGGTTGGGTTCTTCCACATGGAAAGCGTCCAAGATGGCATCGCACACCTCTGCGTTGTCACGTAATTGATAGTAATAGCCTTTCTCTTCTTTATGGGTTTTCTTGTCTGTCAGGAAATAGCGTTCGAATGTGGCCATTTTTGATTTATCAAACAAGGGAGAGTTTTTGCCGCTCCAAAGGTAAAGGAAATAATCACGTGCGTTCTCCCGATAGAGGGGATCTGTGTCACTCTGAAAAGCGGAACGGATAACCATACCTGTGTTGTGCATCAGTTCCAATCCCTTGTATTTCTTGCCATCAGGCAGTTCCACTTCTTTCAGACTTCCGTCAGCATTCAATGGGACAGAGGCGTGAAACAGCAGATTATTGTTGACTACAGCATACATACAACCGTGAGCCAACAAGGTGCGGATATGGCGGTTCAGTTTTTCGCTGATTTTGAAACTGTGTCGTAATTTGCCGATAAGTAACTTTTCTTCGGCTGTTAACTCAAAAGGATTTGCAGGGTCGATGGTCGGGAAATAGCAACTTGTCAATGTATAAGTCTCTCCGTCAATCGTGATGGTTCCTTTTTCATAGTCTATGTGGTTCAGCAACAGACGGTCGTCCATTTGCCATTCGGGGTGTCGGCTGATGATGGCTGACTCAATCTTAAATTGCAGAATAGAGATGGCTTTGTGCATTTGGGCAGTCAGACGAAGGGTTTTCTCGTCCATCGTTTCACCGCTTAAATCCTTAGGGATAAACCCCTGACAAGGGTCGTCCTGATAAGCATCCATGGCAAAGGTAGCCAATGGAATAAGGTTGATACCATATCCTTCTTCCAATGTGGCCATGTTGTTATAGCGAAGCGACAAACGAACCACATTACAGATACATGCCTCATTGCCTGCGCATGCTCCCATCCATAAAATATCGTGGTTGCCCCATTGGATATCCCAACTGTGATAGTTCTCCATGGTGTCCATGATGAGATGGGCACCTGGACCACGGTCAAAGATGTCGCCGAGAATATGCAACTGGTCGATGGCCAGACGGTGTATCACATTGGCAATGGCATGGATGAAATCATCGGCTCGACCTGTAGTGATGATGGTCTCAATGATGGCACTCACGTAGGCGGTTTTATTGGCATCGTCGGTGCGTTCATGAAGTAGTTCCTGAATAATATAACTGAAATCATCAGGAAGAGATTTACGCACCTTCGAACGGGTATATTTACTTGACACATCGCGACATATACGAACCAATTGGTGGATGGTGATTCGATACCAGTCATCAATGTCTTCTTCGCTTGATTTTATCAGTTCCAGTTTTTGTTCGGGATAGTATATCAGAGTACAGAGTTCGCGCTTTTCCGATTCGCGCATCTCGTTGCCAAACAGTTCGTTAACCTTTCGTTTGATGTTGCCTGACGCATTTTTAATTACGTGTTGAAAGGCTTCATTCTCTCCATGCAGGTCAGCCAGGAAATGCTCAGTGCCTTTAGGAAGGTTAAGGATAGCCTGCAGGTTGATGATCTCAGTGCTTGCTTCTGCCACATTAGGGAAACTTTGGGACAGAAGTTGCAGATAATGAAGGTCTTTCTCTAAATTATAATGTTTTTTCATAGTGATAGAAAATGTGTTATTTTTTTACGGATTTTTTCTGTGCCACGGTCGTCAATAGCGGCTACGGGCATAAAACCAGGTTCTAAATACAGCATTTCTTGCAATACTTGATGTATGCGACCCATGAAACGGTCATCGCCGACTGATTTCATCGATTTCAACAATGTATCCTCGTCAATGTCAATATGTCGGATTAACGAATAATAGTCGCATAGATGACGTACGCGAAGACGACCTGAACGAATCAAGGCTTTTATATTTTCCAACATAACGTAGATAGCCCTGAAGTCCTTATTGTTGATGGTTGATAATTGTTTCTGTGATTTCTTACTCGATGTGAAAAGTTGGCGGCTCGACAATGGCGTGGTGGCGGTGTCATTTTTTGAACCATAACGGGCGATGGATGCTGTATGAATGTTAGGTACACTCAATTGCATTCGTGTGATACCCGTCTCTACGATCTGCAACACATCCTGGTCTGTTGCCAACAGAAAGATTCTTCTCCATGATGCCAAGTTCAAATTGCGTAAGTTCAGTATCGATTGGGCATTGAGTAATCGTGTCTCATCGTCTTCAGCAAGACCTGTATGGAGTAAAGCGCTAAAAGCGGCCTTCTCGTGTTCATGCATCTTTTGATAATAGGTGCTGTCTGTCACCTTCTGATACAACGTATATAGACCTTCCGACTCTCGTTCAGAGGCAGGAATCGCATCCATAGCTATTTCTTCAGTGATGAGAGGCATTTCAATACGACGGTTCCATCCCAGTTTTTTTAATGATTTTGTCTCTTTATTTGAGTTGGAAAAGAGGGCCGAGGCACGTTTTATTTGCTTGCGCTGATAAAAGAGGATAGCAGGTAACCGTTTACTCCAAAATTTGTCGTTAATAACATCTTGGTTGAGTTGTTCATGTGGAGAGATGATAACATCAAAATTCCTGTTTTTCGACCAAATGCATATTTTCGAACCGACATAACTCCAGCAGCCATGTACATGTACTATGTCAGGCATCACAGAATAAAGAACCTGCAAAAATCTACTTTGCAAGGAAACGAGATTGACAAACCGGTTTTCACGTTTGCGAAGTCGGTATATCACCACACCGCGCAATGGATTAGACAGTTTCGCTGCGGTCAAAGTGGCGACATAAACCCTATTCGACTTGGCCTGTTCCATGACAGTATTCAACAGTGCGACGACGGTAGGGTCTGTGCTGTTCAGTGATGGTATATAGTGTAGCACTTTCATGGCATACATGGATATTTGTCATACTTTGTGACTAATAAAGTCATATTTGTCGGCGTTCTCATACCTGATTCTGTTGCGGGCATTACGCCAAAACATGCTCAGTTCAAATGGGATGATCTTCCAAGAACTGATGGGTTGGTGATAAGCCTGCATCGCACGTTTCCCTATCATCACGCGAAGACTAAGTGTGACAACCATTGACAGGGCGGCTATGGCACATGTTACCCATTGGTGGGTGATAACACCATATGTTGCTAATCCTGCTATCAGTGCGTAATTCACATACATGGCAATCTGGTCGATACGATAGCGCAGGAAATGCAAACGGGTACGACGCAAATGGTTAACGGTCTCTTTCAGGTAGATATGTTTGTTTTGCCATTGTTTTATCGATGGCGTGTCCTCCGTCATCCACCCCTCTTCATCAAGGCACAATGCCGTGTGACGGTCTGAGAATTTGTTGACCAGATAGTCATATTCGCTGATGGTGTATTTCAGGTTGCCCTGAAAACCATTACCGTCAAGGAAAACGCTCTTCCTGATGGCCACATTGTAACAGTTGGTGCGATATGCTTTTCTTTTATGCGCCTCACGGAAGATATAGAGCGCGGTGTAGAGATGCTCGAAACGATAGTAATCAGGTGCCGACGAACCATAATTGGTGTATCCTAAGACAAGATTGGTCGAGGGCGTGAAATATGCGGACATACTTTGCAACCAATGTTTCGTATTGGGTTTGCATGAAGGGTCGGTAATAACCACCCACTCATTTCTTGCTGCCTTCATCCCAAGAGTGATGGCCAGTTTTTTGTGGCTCATATACCTCGACGTCTCGGGGATGAATGTAGTATATAGATGAGGGTGACCGCTGTATCGTTTCAGTATATCTTCCGTTTCCGAGTCGTTTTTCTCGCCTACCACAATTACCTCATAACCCGCCGGATGGTCTTGGGTGAGGTAAAGAGGAAGATGCTCGTCCAACTGCCGCGCGTTGCCGTGCGAAGTGATGATGAGCGTGATGGGAGATTCTGATGGCGGGTCTGTCACATCTTCCTTTTTGGGACGTCGGTATAACGTGTTGAGGAAGGGTGTCAGCAACGATGAGATTAACGTTACGCCGCTTGCAATCAATGTGACAGGGGAGAATATCATAAATCTTCGGTGATATAACCTTTCGGCAGTTTGCGGCAATTATATTGCGACGCCATGATTTCACCATATGCTCCAGCCGAACGTATTGCTATCAAATCTCCACGTCGTGCTTGGTTCACATCGACGGCTTTGGCGAAGACATCACTCGATTCGCAGATGGGACCAACCACATCATACGTCTCTCTCGGTTCGTCGCTTGAGATGTTCTCTATCTTGTGATAAGCCTGATAAAGCGCCGGACGAATCAGGTCCGTCATACCAGCGTCAACTATGAGGAATTGCTTGGCTGTGCCTTTCTTTATATATAATGTACGCGTTATAAGCGAACCGCATTGAGCGACAATTGCCCTGCCTAACTCGAAATGAAGAGTCTGATGACTCCGTAATTTCAAATTGCGTGCGTAGGTGGAGAAATATGACTTGAAATCGGGTATCGACACACGGTTGGGGTGAACGTAATCGACCCCAAGACCGCCACCCACATTGATGCTCTCGATGCGATAATGCATACGGTCTATACGATTCTGCAAGTCATTGATACGGTTGCACAGGGCTGCGAAATCACCCATGTCGAGTATCTGTGATCCTATATGGAAATGAAGACCTTTCAAATGGATGTGCGGTAACCGCAGTGCATGTTCTATCGCTTCTTCCATATCGCGCATGGCTATACCGAATTTGTTCTCTGCCAGACCGGTCGTGATGTTGCTGTGGGTATGAGCGCCCACATCGGGATTGATTCGGAAAGCAATATTAGCCGTTTTGCCCATTATTGCGGCCCGCTCTTCAATCACTTCCAATTCTGCCAGACTCTCCACGTTGAAGCAACTGATGTCCTTGCTTAATCCCAAATCAATTTCCCAGTCACTTTTTCCCACTCCAGCATATACGATTTTCGAGGCGGGGAAACCTGCGCTTAATGCTGCTTTTATCTCACCCCCGCTCACACAGTCTGCCCCCAGTCCTGATTGACATATCACATTGAGCACTTTCGGGTTGGCATTGGCCTTAATGGCATAATGCACATGGAATCCTGGATGGCGGTTTACCTCTTGATGGACTGCACGAAGCGTCTCGCGAAGTAAATCGGTATCGTAATAATAAAAGGGTGTCTCAATTGCTTTGAACCGCTGTACGGGAAATTGTCCTTTCATCGTGATGATTGTCTGTTAAACAGTTCTGCACTTAGATTCTGAAGCGCGCGTTTCTTGTCTTGCTCTTTGATTAAGAACGAGATGTTGTAATTTGATCCTCCGTAGGATATCATTCTGACGGGGATGTCTTTCATCGCGTCGGTAGCGATGGTTTCAAAGCCCAGATTGCTCCAATCCAAGTCGCCTACTACACAGATGATACACATGTTGGTGTCCACAGTGACCGTGCCGTATTTTTTTAACTCGTTCACGATATCACCCAGGTGCGTATCATTGTCGATACTCACTGAAACACCTACTTCAGAAGTGCACACCATATCAATCGGCGTCTGGTAACTTTCGAAAATTTCAAATACCTTACGCAGGAAACCGGTAGCAAGCAACATGCGCGAACTTTTAATCTTGATGGCCACGATATTGTCTTTTGCAGCCACGGCTTTTATTTTGCCTCGCATTACGACGTTGTCGATGATGGTTCCTTCTGCATCTGGCTCCATCGTGTTGAGCAGGCGAACAGGTATTCCAGCGTATTTGGCTGGTTGTACGCATGTCGGGTGAAGTATCTTGGCTCCAAAATAAGCCAACTCGGCAGCCTCTTCGAAATTGAGTTGCCTGACAGCCTCGGTCTGTTCCACTATACGTGGGTCATTGTTGTGCATGCCGTCAATGTCGGTCCAAATTTGAATTTCCTCTGCGTCGATAGCAGCACCTATCAGCGAGGCGGTGTAGTCGCTGCCGCCACGGAGAAGGTTATCAACTTCACCATAAGCGTTGCGGCAGATGAAACCCTGGGTCAGATAAATCTGATAACCTTCGTTCTTAGACAATGTCGCCTGCAATTTCTCTTTGATGTATTGAGGATCAGGCTCACCGTTTTTGTCTGTGCGCATGAAGTCAAGCGCATTAAGCAGAATGGCATTGACGCCAGACTCCTGAAGGTAGTTCACCATCATGTTAGTACTGATGATTTCTCCTTGCGCGACAATGCTCTTTTCCTCAAAACTGGTGAACAAATCTTTGGTGAATGAACGCAGGTACTCAAACTCCTCGGATAAAAAAGCACGGGTCTTTTCCTTCCATTCTTTAGAAGAGTATAGTTCTTCAACATGACCCAGATACTTTTTCTCCAACGCGTTAATCACATCATTGGCTCCTTCGGGATTCTTTTTATAAAGATAATCAGAGATTTCAACCAAAGAGTTGGTCGTCCCCGACATGGCTGAAAGTACCACACACGTAGGTTCGCCAGAACGAGTTATCAATGAGGCTACATGTTTCATCCGCTCTGGTGTGCCAACGGATGTGCCTCCAAATTTCATTACTATCATAATATTATCTTTGTTATTCTTCTTCGTTCAAATTCTTGCTTGTCACTTCACAGAACTGGCCGTTGTGGCAACGGTAAACTGTTCCGGGGAACTCATCCAACAGGGGGATATTATGGGTGGACATGACCACTGCGGTTCCCTGTTTGCTGATATCTTTCAGTAAACGGATGATGTTACGGGCTGTATCAGGGTCAAGATTACCGGTGGGCTCGTCAGCGATAATGATTTTGGGATGGTTGAGTATGGCTCTGGCAATAGCGACACGTTGTTGTTCTCCTCCAGACAACTCATGCGGCATTTTGTCTTTCTTGTCAGCCATCCCAACTGCGTTAAGCACCTCATCGATACGGGCCTCTCGGGCTGATTTCTCATCCCATCCTGTTGCGCGCAATACGAATTGCATGTTTTTGTGAACAGTGCGGTCGTGAAGCAACTGGAAGTCTTGGAAAATGATGCCCATCTCTTTTCGAAGGGAAGGGATGTCCTTACGACGGAGGGTTTTCAAATCCCTGCCGAGCACTTCAGCCTCTTCTGTATCTTCTAAGTCCAATTCACAGTAAAGAGTTTTCAACAGCGAACTTTTGCCCGAACCGACTTTTCCGATGATATAGACAAATTCTCCCTCTTCCACATGGAAGTCAACATTCTCCAAGACATGATAATTGTCCTGGTAGATGTTTGCATGGTTATAATGAATCAAACTCATAATGTATATCTTTTATCTTGTTTCAAAATACTTCTAAATCCCCAAGTAAAACCCTTTTCGTTCTGGCAAATCAGTGTTTCTTCCAATCAGGTTGATGACGTTCCATCAATTCGCGGGCCAAATCTTCAATGCGCAGCCCTTTGCTTGTCAGCAATACGATCAGATGGTATAGCATGTCTGAACCCTCATATACCAGACGCTCGTTGGTTCCGTTAGTTGCCTCAATGACAGCCTCCAATGCCTCTTCACCTACCTTTTGAGCCATTCGGTTCAGACCATCGCGGAACAGGCTTGTAGTGTAACTGCCTTCTGGCATTTCTTCATGTCGTTTTTCAATGAAATCTTGCAACTCTGTAAGGAACAAAAGCGGATTGCGGTTGTTTGTCTCCCCCCAGCACGTATCGGTACCGGTGTGACATGTAGGACCCTCTGGGTGGACCTTAACCAAGAGTGTGTCATGGTCACAATCCTCTTGGATGCTTACTAGATGCAGATAATTCCCTGATGTTTCTCCTTTGGTCCACAGGCATTGACGGCTGCGGCTGAAAAAAGTCACCTTGCCTGAACTACGTGTCGTTTCGTATGCATCACGGTTCATATACCCCAACATCAGTACAGTCTTTGTGGTCGCGTCCTGAATGATGGCAGGCACCAAACCGTTGTTTTTGTCAAAATCGATGCTCATATTTCTTATTGTTAAATTCTAATTCTTATGCCTGAAGATTTCAGGTATGCTTTTAATTCTTGTATTTTGATTTCACCATAATGGAAGACGCTGGCTGCTAAAGCCGCATCCGACTTGCCAATGAGGAAAGCGTCGCGGAAATGCTCTGGCGCGCCCGCGCCTCCGCTGGCAATAATGGGAATACTTAACTCGTCGCTTAGGCGTGACAATGCATCATTGGCATAGCCCTGTTTAACCCCATCATGATTCATACTGGTGAAAAGAATTTCTCCTGCTCCGCGGTCGGCAGCCTCACGCGCCCATTCAAATAAACCACGTTCTGTCTCTATGCGTCCGCCGTTCAAATAGCATTTCCAACCCGAAGTGGTCTCACGGGCATCAATAGCACATACGCAAACCTGTGAACCGAATCGATTGGCAATCTCATTGATCAGTTCGGGGCGACGAAGGGCAGCGCTATTCACACTAACTTTATCGGCACCGGCGTATAACAGACGCTCCACGTCGGACAATTCGTGTATTCCTCCACCTACGGTGAAAGGAATGTTGATGGTAGAGGCAACGCGAGTAACCATGTCGGTAAATGTCTTACGTCCCTCATGGCTGGCAGTGATGTCAAGAAACACCAATTCGTCGGCTCCCGCTTCGCTATAATATGCCGCCAACTCCACAGGGTCGCCAGCGCTGCGAAGGTTGACGAAATTGGTGCCCTTAACGGTCTCGCCGTCTTTGACATCCAAACAGGGTATGATTCTTTTTGCTACACTCATTGCGAAAAGTGTCTGTAGGACTGACTACTTATCAATACTATCTGTCTTAACTTTTACTACTCAATTAACTACTAAATTCCCAATCTGTCAACCTCAATCTTCCCTTCATAATAGGCTTTCCCGAATACGACAGCGGGGATGCCCGCTTCGTCTAAAGCAAATATGTCTTCCGTACAAGATACTCCTCCGCTGGCAATCAGATGCAGGGTGGGGAAGTGCTGCATGACCTGTTGATATAACATAGTGGCAGGACCGCTAAGTGTACCATCTTTTGAGATGTCTGTGCATAGCACATTCTTCACTTCATGACGGATATAGTCTTCCAGGAATGGCAACAGTTCCAAGGACGTGTCTTCCAACCACCCGCTTACACTCACAAATCCGTCGCGGACATCTGCGCCCAAGATGATGCGGTCAGGACCGTATGTCTCCAACCAACGGAGAAACAATTTCTTTTCTTTCACTGCCACAGACCCTATGGTTACCATGTCTGCGCCACAAGAAAAAGCAGTGGATATATCTTCGTCGGTTTTGATGCCGCCACCGAAATCAACTACGAGATTGGTCATGCTCTTGATTTCCTCCAAAATGCGACCATTCACGATATGGCGCGATTTCGCCCCGTCCAAATCCACGATATGCAGACGACGGAATCCTTTTGCTTCAAATTCTTTGGCCACGTCAACGGGAGAGTCGCGGTAGATATTCTTCCGGTTATAATCACCTTTCGTCAAACGCACACATTTTCCGTCGATGATGTCAATGGCAGGAATCAGTTCTATCATAACTGTTTTTTACTCGTAAATTCTTTTGTCAATGACAAGAAATTTTCTAATATCTGAACACCTACTCTTCCGCTTTTCTCTGGGTGAAACTGTGTGGCGTAGAAATTATCTCGATGCAGAGCGGCACTGAATGGGTGTATGAAATCAGCCTTGGCGGCAGTCCAATCACAAACAGGCACATAGTAACTGTGCACGAAATAGACAAAATCTTTCTCATTCAAGTGGGCAAAGAGTGGTGAGCGCAAATCGTACAACTCATTCCAGCCCATGGCGGGTACTTTGTCTTCGTGTGACTGAGGAATAAAGCGTTTCACATCAGTGTCAAAAACACCAATACAATCGGTATCTCCTTCCTCAGAATGGCGGCACAGCAACTGCTGACCGACACAAATCCCCAAAACGGGTTGACGCGAACTACGTATCACTTCATCCAACCGATGCTCACGCAGATAGTCCATCGCGCCACATGCTTCACCCTGACCAGGAAACAGCACACAGTCGGCCTTGCGAATCGCCTCGCTGTCATCTGTCAACAACGGGTGTACGCCCAGACGTACAAGCGCGGTAATCACAGAATATATGTTGCCGGCATTATATTTGATGATGGCTACTTCCATGTCTTGTTAACTGAAGATGATGGTCTTGTTGTGGTAAGTGAGGATCTTGCGCTCGATATGTTTTGTTACAGCACGTGAAAGGACGATCTTCTCCAAATCACGCCCTTTAAGCACCAGGCTTTCTGGCGTATCCTTATGTGTTATACGCACCACGTCCTGCTCAATAATCGGTCCGGCATCAAGGTCGGCAGTCACGTAATGGCTTGTGGCACCTATAATTTTCACACCGCGTTCCCATGCCTGATGATAGGGGCGGGCGCCGATAAATGCAGGAAGGAAAGAGTGGTGGATATTGATGATGTGATGAGGATAGTGCGCTATCATGTCATCACTGATAATCTGCATGTAACGGGCTAAAACGATAAATGTAACACGATGCTCACGCAAAAGTGCCATCTCTGCCGCTTCGACCACTGCTTTGTTTGAGTGGTCTTTCTTGATGGGCCACACATAGAAGGGAATGTCAAATTGTTCGCCGACAAAACGCAAGTCCTCATGATTGCTGATGATGCAGGGAATGTCCACCGCCCATTCACCAGCCTTATAGCGGGCAAGAAGGTCATACAGACAATGGCTCATTTTACTTACGAAAATGGCCATGCGAGGGCGAACATCATTGAAATACAAACTGAATTGCATCTCATAGCGCTGGGCATACAAGGTTTGGATATATTCTTCTATCTTCTCGCGAGGAATCAGAAAATCATTCAGTTCCCATTCTATACGCATGAAGAAACGGCCATCCTGACGGTCAACATATTGGTCCAAATAGACGATGTTGCCTTTGTTGTCCGTGATAAACTTTGTCACTTCAGAGATAATGCCTTGCCGGTCAGGGCAATGGAGCAATAATATGGCTGTAGGTGTCATCCTATTCTTTATGAATATTGGGTTTATCTTCAAATTGTCTGCAAAGGTACGGTTTTTTATTGGCTTTTGATGATAAAAAAACGCAAAAAACGTTATTTATACACATATTTATATATTTCTTGAAAGAAAATACACAAAAAATAGACACACGTATAATTCGAAATAGATAATAATATCATATGTCAAATGGCTTTTTGGGGCATTTTATCCGTTTTATGTGCAACATTCTTAATAGAAAAATGTAAAGAAATACTCCTTCTAAAGGAGACTCGTCGATAAAATTAGTCTTTTTTTTGTGAAAAAACATAAAATATGTTGTAAATAATAAAAAATGTCCGTATATTTGCAAAACATACAACAGACAAACTAACTTTAGTAATATGGCTAAATACAACATTACAGAAAAAAAGGAAAAAGAAGCGGCTTACAGAAGTCTTGTCAGTCCGAAATTGATGGATGAACTGAAAGAAAAAATCATCAACATCATTCTCGTACAAAAGAAATTCAAAGACAAAGAATACTCGGCCAAAAAACTTGCTGAAGATCTCGGTACCAACACCCGATACATCTCAGCTGTAGTGAATGTAAGATTCCACATGAATTACACATCCTTTGTCAACAAATTCAGGGTAGAAGAAGCCATGGCGCTCCTGATAGACAAACGTTATCAACATCTGAACATGGAGGAAATCAGTGATATGGTCGGTTTTTCCAACAGACAATCATTCTATGCGTCTTTTTTCAAATTCAACGGTATCACTCCAAGAGAATATAAGACCAAACATTTGGCGCAACATCCTTCATTGAAAGAACCAAAGAAAAGAAAGAAGAAAAACGACTAACTCGAATGGTGACGGACGCGCAATTTTCTTACAATGACGAACGGTTTGCTGACATTCAGATGCTACGATACAGGCTGTCTGGTTTTGAGCATCTGACAGCAAAACAAAAGGAATTGATTTATTATTTGTCGCAAGCAACGTTATATGGACGCGACATCACTTTCGACCAGTTCGGGAAATACAATCTCCGAATACGTAAATTATTGGAGATTATCTATCTTGACAGACGTGACAATGACACCTCCAACGATTTCCGCACCTTAGAGATTTACTTGAAACGCATTTGGTTTTCCAACGGCATATATCATCATTACGGATGTGAGAAATTTACACCTGGATTCTCTGAAGACTATCTTCGGCGATGTGTTCAAGAATTGCCTGCAGATAGTCTTTCGTTTCTTGGTGAAATGACAATTGACAAATACCTTCAACCCTTGATTCCGGTTGTTTTCGACCCTGATGTGCTACCAAAGCGTGTCAATAAGGCCGATGGTATGGATCTCGTAGCAACGTCAGCATGCAATTATTATGACGGACTCACTCAGCAGGAGGTTGAAGATTATTATAATGCACTTAAATGTGATGGCGGAGACGAGCCTCCATCATTCGGGTTGAACTCCACTTTGGTGAAAAAAGACGGCGTCATTACGGAAGATGTATGGAAGATTGGAGGAAAATACGACAACGCTATCCGTCATATTGTATTCTGGCTCAATAAGGCTAAAAAAGTTGCCGACAATGAACAACAAGAACAAGTCATCTCGCTACTGATTGACTATTATACTACAGGTGATTTGAAGTTGTTTGACCAATATTCAATAGAGTGGGTCAAAGAACAACAGAGTGACATAGATTTTGTCAACGGTTTTATCGAAGTGTATGGAGACCCCCTCGCGTTAAAAGCGTCATGGGAGGGCATTGTTGAATATAAAGACATGGTATCGACCATTCGTGCCAAGAAAATCAGCGACCAGGCACAATGGTTTGAGGATCACTCGCCTGTGGATGAGCGTTTTAAGAAAAAAACGGTGAAAGGTGTCTCGGCCAGTGTGGTGTGCGCTGCCATGCTTGGCGGTGACGAGTATCCCTCTACGGCCATCGGCATCAATCTTCCTAATTCAGATTGGATTAGGGTGAAATACGGTAGTAAAAGTGTGACCATCAGCAATCTGACTGACGCTTATAATCAGGCTGCTAAAGGTAATGGTTTTCGACAGGAGTTTGTCATAGATGAGAAAACACTTTCTCTGATTGACACTTACGCTGATGTATGCGACGATGTACATACTGATTTGCATGAATGTCTCGGGCATGGGAGCGGGAGACTTCTTCCAAATACTGATCCTGACGCTCTTAAAGCATATGGTAACACCATAGAGGAAGCAAGAGCAGACCTTTTCGGACTATATTTCATGGCCGACGAAAAACTGGTCGAAATGGGTGTCTTACCTGACAAATATGCTTATCAGTCTAGTTATTACACATACATGATGAATGGTTTGATGACACAGTTGTCAAGGATTTCTCCAGGACATCAAATAGAAGAGGCACATATGCGAAACAGAGCGCTTATTGCACGGTGGGTCATGGAGCATTCGAACGGTAATGTGTCTTTTGAGATTATCAACGGGAAATCATTTGTCAGAATTCGGGATTATGCTGCTCTGCGGCCAGTCTTTGCACAGTTGCTTGCCGAGATACAACGGATTAAGAGTGAAGGCGATTTTGAAGCGGCAAGAGCATTGGTTGAACAATATGCCGTCAATGTAGACCCTGTCATGCATGAGGAAGTTCTTGAACGATACCACCAACTCAACCTCGCACCTTATAAAGGTTTTATTAACCCAGTCATGACTCCCGTTTATGACCAAAACGGAGTGATGTGCGATGTAAAAGTGAACTATACGGAATCATATACTGACCAAATGTTGCGCTATTCGTCAGAATATGCCACACTCATTTAACTTTCTTCATTTCTATTATTCACAGCCCATGGAGCAACAGACACAGGACAAACTCAAAGAAATCAAGCGGTCATTTCGCCTGTATATGAACGGGACGACGGCTGCATCGATGCGAAACAAAGGGGTCGATTATCATTTGAATTGGGGCGTGTCCGTGATGGATTTGCAGTGCATGGCTGATAATATAGGTAAAGACGACAAATTGGCGATAGAATTATGGAAGGAGAACATCCGCGAATGTAAGATACTGGCTGCCATGGTGATGCCGCCAGAGAAAATGCTGCCTGAAATTGTTGATGTGTGGCTTGAGCATGATTTGACGCAAGAAATGGCAGAGGTTTTATCTTTCTACCTTTTGCAGCATCTCGATTATGCAGCGGTACTCGCGTATCAATGGATGGCAGCAGACCGGACGTTTCTCCGCCTTTGTGGCTATTTGCTTATCTCACGTTTGTTTGCCAATAAAATGACGCCTGACGAGCGAGGCATCAATGAATTTTTAGACCAAGTCCAAACGGCTTTGTCCGACCCGTCTGCTGCAGTCAGGAATAATGCCGCTAAAAGTGTTCACTGGTTTGCCGAACTGGGTGAAGAATACAAATTTATGGCCAAGAGCGCCTTGAAAAATGCGCCTGTAGATGTGATGTGAGTCAATCACATTTCCTTTTTTAATGTTTTTTATAAACCTACATTTCCCGAATTCGGAGAAATGTTGTATTTTTGTGCGGTTATTTCGCCATAGAGAAATGGATGACGTCGTTACTGCCAAAGTAAAAAAAATCTTGACGGAGTATCTGGAGCAAAACCACATGAGGAAAACTCCGGAGCGATATGCTATTCTTGAATCTGCGTATAGTCTCTCCGGTCATTTTTCCTTAGAGCAGTTGAAAGATAAACTTGAAGAGAATAATTTTCTCGTCAGTAAGGCGACCCTTTATAACACAATCAATCTTTTGCAGGCTATCAGGGTTATCGTCAGACATAATCTCAAAGACGGCACCAAATATGAGGCCAGTCTGAGAAACCTGAATCATTGCCATCAGATTTGTACTATGTGCGGGAAAATGAGAGAGGTCAATTCTCCTATCATCGTGGATGCGGTCAACAAGGCAAGGCTCAAGCGGTTCCAGAGAGACAGTTTTTCCGTGTATATCTATGGAGTTTGCAGCACTTGCCATGCGAAAATCACAAGACAGAAGGCAAAAAGTAAAAAGAAGTAATATTATTAAAAATGAGTAAAGGTAAAGTTGATGTCCTGCTGGGATTACAGTGGGGCGATGAGGGGAAAGGTAAAGTGGTAGATGTCCTCACACCGGAATACGATGTGATAGCAAGATTCCAGGGTGGACCGAATGCAGGGCATACGCTTGAGTTTGAGGGACAAAAATATGTGCTCAGAAGTATTCCTTCGGGAATATTCCAAGGCGGTAAAATCAATATCATTGGTAATGGCGTCGTGCTCGCCCCTGACCTCTTTATGGATGAGGCAAAAGATCTTGAAAAATCAGGACATAATCTTAAGGACCGTTTGCATATTTCCAAAAAAGCACACCTCATCATGCCTACCCATCGTCTGCTTGACGCTGCGCTTGAGGTGGCTAAAGGAAAGAGCAAGGTGGGGACAACCGGCAAAGGAATCGGACCGACTTATACCGACAAGGTGTCTCGCAATGGCCTTCGCGTAGGTGACATTTTCGACCATTTTGATGAGAAATATGCGGCACATAAAGCACGCCACATAGCGATGCTCAATAACCTGCACTACACTGACTTTGATATCACTGAGGTAGAGAAAAAGTGGATGGAAGGCATCGAGTATATCAAACAGTTCCATGTCGTTGACAGTGAACATGAAATCAACAAAGTACTTAAAGAGGGTAAAAGCATTCTTTGTGAAGGTGCGCAAGGCACCATGCTTGATATCGATTTCGGCAGTTATCCTTTTGTCACATCATCAAACACGATTTGTGCGGGGGCATGTACAGGTTTGGGTATCGGTCCCAATAAAATCGGACATGTGTTTGGCATCATGAAGGCATATTGCACACGTGTCGGTGCCGGTCCGTTCCCAACAGAACTGTTCGATGAGACCGGTGCACTAATTCGTCAACTCGGACATGAATATGGCGCAGTCACTGGTCGTGAGCGCCGTTGTGGATGGATTGACCTCGTGGCACTACGCTATTCCATCATGGTCAATGGTGTAACCGAACTCATTATGATGAAAAGTGATGTGCTCGACGGTTTCGACACCATTAAGGCATGTGTGGCATATAAACAAAACGGAAAAGAAACGCGCGATTTCCCATACGATATTGAGCATGATATCGAGCCGGTGTATGTCGAACTGCCCGGATGGAAGACTGACATGACCGCTTTTACGTCTGAGGAACAATTCCCGAAAGAGTTTTCGGATTATATTCAGTTCCTGGAGAAGGAGTTGGATACACCTATCCGTATCATCTCCATAGGCCCAGACCGTGAACAAACCATTGTACGAAAATAGAATCATGATATAAGCGTCTTTAAGAACATGTATGGCTTAAAGACCATAAAGTCAAAAAGATATGGCTCAAAAATCAAGCATACCCAAAGGTACCCGGGACTTCTCTCCTGAAGAGATGGCTAAACGTAATTACATCTTCGATACCATTCGTGAGGTGTATGCGCTATATGGCTTCCAGCAGATTGAGACGCCTGCCATGGAGAATCTCTCTACCTTGATGGGGAAATATGGAGAAGAGGGTGATAAACTCTTGTTCAAGATATTAAACTCAGGCGATTTCCTCAACAAAGTAACAGATGAGGAATTGCAGGAAAGAAACGCCCTACACTTGGCATCACGTCTCTGCGAGAAAGGGCTGCGCTATGACCTCACGGTACCGTTTGCACGTTACGTGGTTATGCATCGCGATGAATTGCAATTACCGTTCAAACGTTTTCAGATACAACCTGTATGGCGTGCCGACCGTCCACAAAAGGGACGCTATCGCGAATTCTATCAATGCGATGCTGATGTTGTGGGCAGTGACTCGTTGCTCAATGAGGTGGAACTGATGCAAATCGTCGATACGGTTTTCACTCGATTCGGCATACGCGTCCAAATTAAAATCAATAACCGTAAGATACTCTCTGGTATTGTAGAATATATCGGCGCTGCCGACAAGATAGTTGACATTACGGTAGCTATTGACAAACTCGACAAGATAGGCATTGAGAAAGTCAATGAAGAATTGGCGGCTGACGGCTTGACGGATGAGCAAATCGAGAAGTTACAGCCCATTATCGCCCTTTCTGGTACCAACCAAGAAAAATTACAAGTTATAGCCGATGTGTTAAAAGACTCTGAGACTGGATTGAAAGGAGTGGAGGAGACTCGCTACATCCTTGATGTATTAGAACAGTGTCATCTCAACAATGAGATGCAGCTCGATTTGACCCTTGCACGAGGATTGAATTATTACACAGGCGCTATCTTTGAGGTGAAAGCACTTGACACACCGATGGGTAGTATCACAGGCGGTGGCCGATACGATAATCTCACAGGTATATTCGGGTTGCCTGGCATTAGCGGTGTAGGTATTTCCTTCGGCGCTGACCGCATCTATGATGTGCTCAATACGTTGGATCTCTATCCGAAAGAGGCGGTCAACAGCACACAATTGTTATTCGTCAACTTTGGCGAGAACGAGCAGGTATATTGTTTGCCGTTAATCCGTCAATGTCGGGAGGCGGGAATCAGGGCAGAAATCTATCCTGATAAGTCAAAGATGAAGAAACAGATGTCGTATGCCAATGCCAAGAACATTCCCTTTGTCGTCATTGTGGGAGAAAACGAGATGCAAGAGGGGAAGATGATGTTAAAAAATATGGAAACGGGTGAACAACGCCTAGTCACCATCGAAGAATTGATACAGACAATTACATGAGGAAAGCGAGACTGACACATCTCACCATGCTCGCCATGTTGATGGTGTTAATGACATCGTCGTCGAGGCATGTCATTACCATTTTCATGATTGGTGACTCAACTATGGCCAATAAGCCCATCACCAACGGCAATCCAGAGAGAGGGTGGGGCATGGCGTTGCAAGGTTTCTTCAAAGAGGGTGTCAGAATCGACAATCATGCGGTCAATGGACGAAGTTCAAAGAGTTTCATCGACGAAGGCAGATGGGATGTTGTTAAAGAACGTATCACTGCTGGCGATTATGTGGTGATACAGTTCGGGCACAACGACGAGAAACCCGACCCAAAACGGCATACAGACGTTGGGGGCTCATTTGATGAAAATTTGCGAAAATTCGTTCGTGAGACACGAGAGAAAGGTGGTAAACCCATCTTGATGAACGCTGTGGCAAGACGCAATTTCATCGCCCCAACAGATGGAAGTGCAGAAGATGAGTCACTTCGTGACTCTAAATATGAGCAACCTGTTCAAGAAGGTAATATCCTGATTGACACGCATGGCGATTATCGTTTCGCCCCAAAGAATGTGGCTCAAGAGATGAATGTGCCATTTGTTGATGCCAACAGCATCACCCATGATTTAGAACAGGGGTTAGGGACTGAGCGGTCAAAGCGACTGCACATGTGGTTTCTCCCAGGTGAAAATCCCGCTGTGCCAGAGGGCAGACAGGATAATACACATTATTCTATATATGGTGCCCATGTTGTGGCCGGATTACTCGCAGACGCCATTGTCAATGAGGTGCCATCATTGCGGAAATACGTTCGTCACTACGAATACATCGTGGCTGCTGACGGCACAGGCAATTACATCGACCTGCAAGAAGCAGTGAATGGTGCGCCCATGGGAAAGAAGACCAAGATTCTTATCCTCAACGGCGAATGGTCAAAACCTGTCATACCCAAGGGAAAAAAGATTAAATACGTTTTAGATAGTCAAGCAAGTTTTAAATAATCCTATTTTCTAACCTTTAATGAACAAAGCATTATGAAGAAAAAATTTATCTGTAGCGTTTGTGGCTACATCTATGAGGGTACCGAGGCTCCCGAGAAATGCCCCGTATGTAAGGCTCCCACATCGAAGTTCTCTGAGATGGAAGATACAGGCGAGTTGACTTTTGCCACAGTGCATCAGTTGGGCGCAGCCCGCAAAGAGGGCGCTGATGAGGAGATGATTAAAGACCTGGTCAACCACTTCAATGGAGAGTGTGGCGAAGTAGGTATGTATCTAGCAATGAGCCGTCAGGCCGACCGAGAAGGCTATCCTGAAATCGCAGAGGCTTTCAAACGTTACGCCTTTGAGGAGGCAGAACATGCCGCAAAGTTTGCCGAACTGCTCGGTGATGTGCTGGGAGACACCAAGGCTAATCTTGAGGCTCGTATCGCCGCTGAACAAGGCGCTTGCGAGGATAAGTTCCGCATCGCCAAGAATGCCAAGGCTGCCGGCATGGATGCTACTCACGACACTGTGCATGAGATGGCTAAGGACGAAGCCCGCCACTGTGCAGGTTTCAATGGCCTCTATCAGCGCTATTTCAAGAAGTAACTCTCTATTATCACAAAAAATTGGGGCGGCCTTTTTGAGGTCGCCCCAATTTTATACATACGTCAAGTAGGTCTGCAGCCATAACTACCTATCTACTATAAACTGTCGGTTTTATGCCTCGATAGCAGCCACACCGGGGAGAACTTTACCCTCGATTGCTTCGAGCAGAGCGCCCCCACCAGTAGAGATGTAAGACACTTGGTCAGCCATGCCGAACTTGTTGATGCAGGCCACGGAATCACCACCGCCAATCAACGAGAAGGCTCCTTTTGCTGTTGCCTCTGCGATCGCGTCGGCAATGGCTTTTGAACCACCGATGAAGTTGTCGAACTCAAACACTCCGGCAGGACCGTTCCACAGGATGGTCTTAGCGTCTTTAATGGCATCAGCAAAGGCCTTACGGGTCTCAGGACCGGCATCAAGACCTTCCCAACCCTCGGGAATGGCGTTTGAGGGACATACTTGAGTGTTGGCATCGTTAGAGAAAGCGTCTGCAGCGATGCAGTCTGTACCCAGCACCAGGTTCACGCCATTCTCTTTCGCCTTCTTAATCACGTCGAGAGCCACATCCAGTTTGTCATCCTCGCAGATAGAGTTACCAATCTCGCCGCCTTGAGCCTTTGCGAAAGTATAAGTCATACCGCCGCAGAGAATCAGGTTGTCCACCTTGCCAAGCAGGTTCTCTATGATACCAATCTTTGTGGATACTTTCGAACCACCCATAATAGCGGTGAAGGGGCGTTTGATATTGCTCAACACGTTGTCAACGGCAGTCACCTCTTTCTCCATCAGATAACCCAACATCTTGTGGTCACCATCAAAGAACTCGTCAATCACGGCAGTTGATGCGTGTTTGCGGTGTGCGGTGCCAAAGGCATCCATCACGTAGCAGTCAGCATAACTTGCCAAAGTCTTTGCAAATTCCTTCTGACTGGCTTTCATCGCTTTCTTAGCATCGTCATAAGCAGGATCTTCCTTGTCAATACCTACGGGTTTGCCCTCTTCCTCGGGATAGAAACGGAGGTTCTCTAGCAGCAGCACCTCACCGGGTTGCAGAGCAGCGGCTGCTTCCTGTGCCTTTGCACAATCGGGAGCGAACTTCACAGCCACACCAAGAGCGGCAGATACTGCGTCAACAATCTGACCGAGAGAGAACTTCAGGTTCACCTTGCCTTTGGGCTTGCCCATGTGCGACATGATAATCAGTGCGCCGCCATCAGCGAGAATCTTCTTCAGTGTGGGCAGAGCACCGCGGATACGGGTGTCGTCAGTGATTTTTCCGTTTTCATCTAAGGGCACATTGAAATCAACACGTACAATGGCCTTTTTGCCAGCAAAATTGAATTGGTCAATCTTCATAATTGTAAGATATTTAATAGAATAAAAAATAATACTCAATATTTTTTGCAAAATTACAAATTATTGTTGACAATACACCAATGCCTATTCATTTTTTACTTTTTTTTACGGTCTGCACGACTATTTGGCAAGTCCGCTTTACAAATAACCTTTACAAATACTTTTTTATGTAGAGTTTTTTCATCATATCACCAATTATTTGTAATTTTGCATCATACAAATACAAACCACATGAAAGATTCCGTATTGATAGCCAGTGGTGGGATGGACAGCACCACAATGCTTTATGATTATAAAGACCGAATTGCGTTGGCCATTTCTTTTGATTACGGCAGCAATCACAATAGCCGTGAAATACCGTTTGCAAGAATGCATTGCGAGCGGCTCGGTATTAAGCACATCGTCATCAGTTTGGCGTTTTTCAAAGAGTATTTTAAGAGTTCGCTGTTGGAGGGTGCCGATGCCATACCAGAAGGCAACTACGATGATGACAATATGGTTTCGACTGTTGTCCCGTTCCGAAACGGCATCATGCTTTCCATAGCAGCAGGCATAGCAGAAAGCAACGGCTTGAAATACATCATGATGGCCAATCATGGCGGCGACCACGCCATTTACCCCGATTGCAGGTCGGAGTTCGTGGATGCATTTGACAAAGCCGTCCAGGCGGGTACTTATATAGGCGTACGTTTGCTCACACCTTATACGAAATGGACCAAGACAGATATAGCCCGACGTGGTGCCGAGTTGGGTATTGACTACGACGAAACATGGTCTTGCTATAAAGGTGGTGATGTGCATTGCGGAAAATGCGGCACGTGCACAGAACGACGTGAGGCGCTTCGAGAGGCTGGTATTCAAGATTCCACAGAATACGCCGACAGTTAGTTAACCATCCTCTTATCATCAATCACAATTCGGCATTTGTCATTCTTTATCTCAGCGTGATAAATGCCGAATACGTCATTCTATATTCGCCCCTCATCCAAATAACTCTCGCAGTGCCTCCTCGACCTTGCGCACTGGGTGCAATAGTATCTTGTATTTTTTAGATGTTACACCCTGAAGGTTGTAACGAGGTATGATGATGTGTGAAAATCCGAGTTTTTCAGCCTCGGCGATACGCTGCTCAATACGGCTTACAGGGCGCACTTCACCACTCAAGCCCACTTCACCGGCCATACACCAACCTGCCTCAATCGGTGTATCGACATTGCTTGACAGTACTGCGGCAATGACGCTCAAGTCCATAGCCAAGTCGGTAACACGTAATCCGCCTGCAATATTGAGAAACACATCTTTTTGCATCAACTTAAAGCCCACACGCTTCTCCAACACTGCCAACAGCATGTTCAGCCTTCTTTGCTCAAAACCCGTTGCAGAGCGTTGTGGCGTGCCGTATGCCGCAGAGGAGACAAGTGCTTGTGTCTCCACCAAAAATGGTCTGACACCTTCAATGGCAGATGATATGGCAACCCCGGAAAGTCCCTCATGGTCTTGAGTTAGCAACAATTCGGAGGGATTACTCACTTGACGTAAACCATTCTGTTGCATCTCATAGATGCCCAATTCGCTGGTGCTGCCGAAACGGTTCTTGATGGAGCGGAGTATGCGGTACATATAGTGCTGGTCGCCCTCGAACTGGATAACCGTATCGACGATATGCTCTAAAATTTTCGGTCCAGCCAATGTCCCTTCTTTATTGATATGGCCAATTAGAATAACCGGGATAGTGCTCGTCTTGGCAAAGCGGAGTAGGGCAGAGGCACACTCTCTGACCTGCGACACACTACCGGGACTGCTGTCCACGTCTTCCGTCGAAATAGTCTGAATGGAGTCAATAATGACGATGTCTGGTTGCACGTCTTTGATGTGGGAAAAAATACTCTCAAGTGATGTTTCGCAAAGAATCATCACATCATCACTTTCGGTGTGCTCAATACGCTCTGAGCGCATTTTCAGTTGATGGGCGCTCTCCTCTCCACTGACATAGAGGATTTTTCTCCCCTGCATACGCAGTACTGTTTGTAACGTCAGTGTGCTCTTTCCGATACCTGGTTCACCGCCTAACAGCACGATACTGCCGGGCACCAGACCACCACCCAATACGCGGTTCAGTTCAGCATCGTTGGTGTCGATGCGGGGCTCATCTTTAGAAGAAATCTCTTTCAATCTCATCGGGCGGTTCTTCTGTTGGGCTTGTGCCCGCAGAGCAGTGCCAGCCGAGCGCGCAGCCTGAGTACCCGTGTCATTGCTGATGCGGATTTCTTTAAACGTGTTCCACTGACCACAGGAAGGGCATTTGCCTATCCATTTAGAGGATTCTTGGCCGCAGTTGCTGCATACGTATGCAATCTTATCCTTTGCCATAATTGTTGCGACGGGCTGTTATTAGTCATGCGTATTTTGACGAAGAACCATCAGCCGTGAAAATGGCTCTTCATTTGTGCAAAGGTATAAAGAAAAAATGAATTGAGCAGAAATATTGAGAATAAATCATATCTGTTTTTAACCCTGAATCTTCATTGCCATAGCCCGTGTTATATTTTTTCTTTTTTTTTAATTGTTTATTCGTTTATTCGTAGAAAATGATTACCTTTGCATTGTGATATAGAAATATGTCGCCCGTGAAGGTGCATTTAACAGTGCTTAATTGGGAATGTGAGTGAAAATCTCCGACTGTCCCGCAGCTGTGAACTCCTTTATGGCCTTGAAGCAATAAATGCCATTGCCTAATTGGGCGAGAAGGCGCTTCTTGGTGGAGTAAAGTCAGAAGACCAGCCTTTTTCGGAATATGCCGCCGCATCACGATGTATGATGCTGTGTGTGCGATCAGTTATTTTGTGGACTAACAAACAGTAGGACAATTATGTTCAAAAGTTTCAACGGGTTCCACCTCGTGGATGCGTATCATAGGATGCGCCATGAGGTGTATCAACCGGGAAGGGTGTTTAAGAAGTCGGTAGAGGCATTGGTCATCATTTTTGTGACCCTTTTGTTATGGAATCTGCCAAGTAGTTCCTTCGGCATAGAAGGCCTTAATGTGGTGCAACAACGCATCATCGCCATCTTCGCCTTTGCCACACTTATGTGGGTGCTCGAGGTCGTTCCCTCATGGGCCACAAGCGTTGCCATCATCGTTCTCATGTTGTTGTTTTGCAGCGACTCGGGAGTAAAGTGGATGTGTAATCCCGATGAAGTGGGACCGGTTCTTTCACACAAAGGTGTGATGGCATGTTTTGCCGACCCAGTCATCATGTTGTTTATCGGTGGCTTCGTTCTCGCTATTGCGGCGACGAAAACTGGGTTAGATGCAAAATTGGCTAAGGTGTTGCTGAAACCCTTTGGCACAAAAAGTGAGATGGTGCTTCTTGGGTTTCTTCTCATCACCGGACTCTTCTCAATGTTTGTCAGCAACACAGCCACGGCTGCCATGATGCTCACTTTTCTCACTCCGGTATTCAAACAGTTACCGCCAGAAGGAAAAGGACGTATCGCATTGGCTCTCTCGATACCCGTCGCAGCCAATCTCGGAGGCATGGGTACACCTATCGGCACACCGCCTAACACTATCGCCCTGAAATATCTAAATGACCCGGAAGGACTTGACCTCGGTATGGGTTTTGGACAGTGGATGCTGTTCATGGTGCCACTTGTCATCGTATTATTGATTATAGCATGGCTAATTTTGCGGTGGTTGTTCCCCTTTAAGCAAAAACGAATAGAATTGGCTATCGAAGGCGGGGAAGAGTCAGGTGTAAAATACAAGATTGTCGTTGTCACATTCATCATCACTGTGGCCCTGTGGTTACTAGATACTGTTACCGGTATCAACAGCAACACCGTGGCGCTCATCCCCGTCGTCATATTCTCTATGACAGGCGTCATCAACAGACGTGATTTGGAAGAGATAAACTGGAGTGTTATTTGGATGGTGGCCGGTGGTTTTGCATTGGGGTATGGTCTCAATCAGTCTGGTTTGGCCTCGCTCGTCGTAGAGAATATACCTTTCGGTGATTACTCGCCATTGCTGATTCTTGTCTTGTCGGGTTCCATTTGCTATATGCTCTCCAATTTTATCTCCAATTCAGCCACAGCCGCATTGCTTATGCCGATACTCGTAGTGGTATGTTCGGCCATGGGCGACAAATTGTCTGGCGTCGGGGGTACGGCGACTTTACTTATTGGCGTTGCCATAGCGTCCAGTAGTGCCATGGTGTTACCTATTTCAACGCCACCCAATGCGTTGGCATACGCTACCGATTTGGTGGAACAGCGTGATATGGCAAAAATCGGCATTATTATAGGCGTCATTTCGATGATTCTCGGCTATGCACTTCTTTACTTAATAGGAATGTTGCACATATTATAAAAATTGTAATAATCTTGTGTTATTATAATTGGATGTATTATTATATAAGTTCGCAGGGAGACCTGTCGTGAGACAGCATCTCCCATTTTAACAAAACGTCATACAAATGAAATCAACAATTGTTATCTACGAACATGAACAAGTGACAAGCAAGGCTGCTGCAAAGCGCATTGCCTATTACTTAGGGGCACAGACCACCTGCACACATCATATAGAAAAATCCATCCTCGAAAGTGTTGACAACTTTGTGCTTTGTTTGTATCCATGTAACGGCGGTATGTTATCAGACGAATGGAAATGTGCTTTAGACAAACTAACACAGCACGATCTCACAGGTAAGACTTTTGCTGTTTTTGCCGAGCCTATTGACGGAGCAGGAATAGTCACACCTCCTTTTGTCAATGAGGTTTACAAACGCTTGCATCTGCATAATGCCAGTATTGTGGCACGTCCAGGCTGGAAGGGGCGACCTGAAGGCATAGACGGGTGGATATCCTCTGTGTCACCAAATTTTTAGTCATATTATATCGAAATACAAGATTATTTCGTACTTTTGCGGCATGATTAAACGTTTATGCTGCTTTATAGGTGTAATCCTTCTCACACTTGTTGTCGTGTCGGCTTGTTCTTCTAAAACAGGAAATGATGTCGACAAAGACCGCAACCGTGTCGAGAATGACTCGACAACGCTGAAGGTGGGAGTGACGCCTACGCTCGACTGCCTGCCTGTGTTTCTTGCCGATGAGTTGGGAATCTTCGACCGTTTGCAGGCTGATGTACGTCTTGTACGCTTCAATGCCCACATGGATGGCGATGAACGGTTGCTAAATAAATCCATAGACGGCACTATCTCTGACCTGATACGTGCTGAACGCTTGAAGGCAAAAGGGTTGGCATTAGAATATTCCATTGCGACAAACACTTATTGGCAACTTATCACCAATCGCTTGGCACGTATTACGCAACTCAACCAGTTGGGTGACAAAATGTTGGCCATCACTAGGTATTCCGCAACCGATTATTTGGGCAATCTGGCCGTTGACAGCGCCAAACCCAAGAACAATGTTTATCGCATACAAGTCAATGATGTGATGATACGCCTGAAGATGCTTGAGACCAATTCCATGGACGCTCTGCTGCTTACTGAACCACAAGCCACGCAAGCCAGAAACGCAAAACACCCGGTGTTGATGGATTCACGCGACAAAGATCTCCATTTAGGGGTATTCGCCTTCCGTACAGGTGCTCTTAGAGATAATACCAAACGCCAGACGCTCGACAAATTTATCACGGCATACAATCAGGCATGTGACTCGCTCAATATCAACGGTTTTAAACATTATAGTGATATCGTGATGCGCAATTGCCTCATTGACAAAAAGATACTCAAAGCATTGCCTAAAATGAAGTATGAGCATGCCGCACCGCCTCGCGAGAAAGATATTCAGACTGCTAAAAATGTGAAATGGAAAGATTAATGAAAGGGGAAAACCATGGAACAACAACTGTTTAAGAAAATCCGTCGCCACCTGAACCGTGGAGAATTGTCTGTGGCGATGAAACATATACAGCCGCTATTGGAGACGGTACGTTCACCGCGTCTTTATGAGCGTTTTGAGAAAATCAACCAAGATTACCAACTCGTAATCGAATATATGGCGAAAGGGGTTGACGACCCGCAGCGCGAAGATGTTTATAGACGGTTGCTAAAAAAAGCCGACGCATTGCTTTATAACCTCGAAAATGCGATTGCAGACAGGGATGTAAGAGCATTTTCCGATGCGTTTTCTAAGGTAAACCGTGCCCATGTTGATTTTCCGCAAATTAAGTCAACGCTAGAGCAGTTTGTTGCCGACGTGGCAATGATTGAACTGGAACCGGAGGAGAAGCAGAAGATACTGGCTGAAAACATTTACAAAGAGCATCAGGAGTTTGTGGATATGGTTTTTGATGCCATTTGGGTGTCTGACCTCTGGTGTGAGGATGATTTCGCTTTCTGCTCCCAATTGATACTGTCACCCACGATTGATTCAAATGACGCATTACTTATGACCAGTGCTCTGACCCTCTCCTTGCTGTTTCATTTTGACATGATGAAATCGGAGACATTGCGTAAGGTTTATACCGATGCGACAGATATAGTACTGAAGCAGCGTGCATTGGTAGGGTGGGCTCTGACTTTGCCCGAATTTACACACCTTTACGATGGCTTGGCTCCTGTCGTTAAGGTTTTTTGTGAAGATGAGGACAATTGTAAGCAGTTGGCGGAACTCCAGATGCAGATTTATTTCTGCATGAATGCTGAGAACGACCATATTGAGATACAGCGTGACATCATGCCCAATCTCATGAAAAACTCCAATCTGAAAATCACCCGTTTTGGCATTGAGGAGAAAGAGGATGACGAACTGGATGATATTTTACACCCTGACTCACAAGAGAAGGCGATGGAAGAAGTGGAGCAGAGTTTTCAAAAAATGCTCGATATGCAGAAGTCCGGAGCAGATATCTATTTCGGTGGCTTCTCTCAAATGAAACGCTTTCCGTTCTTCTATCGTGTATCTAACTGGTTTGCCCCATTCGACCTCCATCACCCTGAGATTCAATCGAGCGTGACGAAACTAAGCAACAATTCTTTGTTAAGCCATCTCTTTGACTCTGGTCCTTTTTGCGACTCCGACAAGTATTCTTTCACATTGGCAATGAAAAGCGTTATCGACAAAATACCTGAAAACATGCGCGAGATGCTTGACAATTCCGACGCATTAGGTCCTGTCATGGCGCCAGAGGAAATCAACACACCCGCATATAAACGCAGAATGTATTTGCAGGATTTGTATCGATTCTTCAAATTGGCTGATGCCCGTCACGAGTTCCGTAATCCCTTTGCCGAGGGAGATAATGAAGAGCCAAAAGAGGCACAAGAATTGTTCCTGTCTAATAAACTGTTTAAGAACACATCAATCGTCGGACAAATACCAACCCTTTGCGCTTTTCTTGTGAAACGTAAGAAATACAATGCATTAGATATTTTATTGCAAAGCCTTGACAGTCACGATATCAATTCTTCCCTTTATCAAGGATTGGTTGCTATGGGTAAACGAGATTTCTTCCAAGCGGCTGACAGTTATGCCAAAGCATTGGAATTAGAGGCAGACAACAAGACGGCTCTGCAAGGGTATGCCAAGGCGTGTTACTATTCAGAAAATTTCCAACGTGCATTGGAGGCATATCGCCAATTATCTGAATTGGCACCCGGACATTTGCCTACCAAAAAGAAATATTGCATTTGTCTTATCCATACCGGTCAAACCGAGCAGGCTATTAAATTTTTGTATCAGATGGATTTCGACCAGCCCGGTGATTGGTCAGTTGTGCGTATTCTGGCCTGGGCATTACTCGTTGCCGGGAAAAAAGAACAAGCGCAAAACGAATACCGGCGTCTCATCGACGGTGGTACGCCATCATCTGAAGACTATTTCAATGCAGGACTGTGCGACTGGGTTGTTGGTGACATTTTAGGGGCAACGGTCAAGTTAAAAAAGTATATGGAACATCTGACTTCAAACAAGTCTATTCTCGCCGATTTGCTTAAGGAAAAAGAATTGCTCAGCACATACGGCATCACCGTCAATCAAATCATTATGATGGCAGATTTGCTGAATAGACCCGCTGAGGAATAATCAAAACACGTCATTTTCGTTAAATTCGGTTAATACCAAGAAAATATTCGACTGTTAAGAGTAGTTTTTAATATAAATACACTACTTTTGCAGTCGAATTTTTCGAATACATAGATTTTCAACTTTTGAAAGTCTGACTATCAAAATCAATATTTTATAATAATTTTTCATATATACTTTATATGTATAGTAAAGACGACTTGTTATCGAAAGATGTCAATGAGTTAATTGGCATCGCAGAAAATCTTGGTGCGTCGTACAAATCATCCGACAGCAACGAGACAATTATATATGCCATTTTGGACAAACAGGCTGAAGTAGAGAGCAGTAAGGCTCCGGCTGCAGCCAAAAGGAAAAGGACCCGTATCGTGAAGAAGGAGACGGACAAAGTATATTCCGTCAACGGAAAGGACGGGGAAAATTTCGATGTGAAGAAGAACAAGGGTCAGCAGGAACCTCTGCCGTTGTTCAAAGACGAACTGCCAAAGCAACCTGAGCAGCCTGTTGAGCCAGAACAGCCAGCAGAAGAGGAAAAGAAACCCGCTCCGAAGAAAAGGGGCAGGAAGTCGAAAGCCGAATTGCAGGCTATTGCCGAGGAAAAAGAGAGGCAATTGAAAGAACAAACGCTTTTGATGGAAATGGCTGCCCAAGAGGAACAGTCCGAAACAGAAGCAAAAGAGCAAGAAACTATAGAACCTCAGGCAGAAGAACAACAATTCACTGTTCCCGAACAGCAGTTCGCCGCTGAGTCTTCAAAAGATGAAGACCAATCGGAGCTTCTTGCACAGTTGCAGGCTAAAGTTAACTCGCGCAACGAGGTGGAGGATGAAAACGTGGAAGAGGAACGCCAACCCATCGAGGATGCCGTTTGGATTGATGACCCGGGCGACGGAACGGACTATATTACCGTCGTTGACCTGCCCATCGAAGACCATGGCGCACTGCCCGATTATGACATCTTTGACAATCCTACAACTCCCATCTCACAACCTCAAGTTGCCATCCCTCAACAGCAGGGCGGTGTTGTGAAACCAGTGTATGACTTTGATGATCTCATCACGGCTAACGGCGTGTTGGAAATTATGCCTGACGGGTACGGTTTCCTTCGCTCCAGTGATTACAACTACCTTTCATCACCTGACGATGTATATGTATCAGGGGCTCAAATCAAACAATATGGCTTGAAAACAGGTGATGTAGTCGCTTGCCGTGTGCGTCCGCCACATGAGGGAGAAAAGTATTTCCCGTTGACCAGTGTCGATATGATTAACGGCAAGGCCGCACAGGATGTGCGCGACAGAATATCGTTCGAGCATCTCACGCCGCTTTTCCCGGATGAAAAGTTTACCCTTTGCGGTGACCCGAAAACCACCAACATGTCAACCCGTATAGTTGACCTTTTCTCACCGATAGGAAAAGGACAGCGTGCACTCATCGTGGCACAACCTAAAACGGGTAAGACCATTTTGATGAAAGACATCGCAAACGCTATTGCAGCCAACCATCCCGAGGCTTACCTTATGATGCTGCTCATCGATGAACGTCCTGAGGAGGTGACCGACATGGCACGCACCGTCAATGCTGAGGTCATCGCATCAACCTTCGATGAGCCTGCAGAGCGTCATGTCAAGATAGCAGGTATCGTTCTGGAGAAAGCCAAACGAATGGTAGAATGCGGACACGATGTGGTTATTTTCCTTGATTCCATCACTCGCCTTGCCCGTGCTTATAACACGGTGTCTCCCGCCAGCGGTAAGGTGCTTACCGGTGGTGTCGATGCCAATGCTTTGCAGAAACCCAAACGGTTCTTTGGAGCAGCACGTAATATTGAGGGAGGCGGTTCGCTCACTATCATTGCCACGGCACTCATCGATACCGGTTCGAAGATGGACGAGGTTATCTTTGAGGAGTTTAAGGGTACGGGTAACATGGAATTACAACTCGACCGTACACTCTCCAACAAACGTATCTTCCCGTCAGTTAATCTGGTGGCATCCAGCACGCGCCGTGATGACCTCTTGCAGGATAAGACCACACTCGATAGGATGTGGATACTTCGCAAACACATTTCAGACATGAATGCCATCGAGGCCATGAATACCATTCATGGAAGAATGCAAAATACACGTGACAATGACGAATTCCTCCTAACAATGAATTCATAGAATCAAATCTATCTTGATATACAATAAAAAAGAGAAGTCCATGTGACTTCTCTTTTTTGTTGCGGAAGGTGAGGGATTCAAACCCCCGATACCCGAAAAGGGTATACCGGATTTCGAGTCCAGCGCGATCGTTCACTCTGCCAACCTTCCTCTTTTTTATTAGCGGATGCAAAATTACTGCATTTTGTGAGAAATAAAGAGAAATAAGATGACTTTTTTGTGGTTTTAACGGTTGTTAACGGATTTCAGCGGGTAGAAATATGCAGATATCCGACAAGTTGATCGGTGCGTCCTCCATTCTCGCGATAATACACCAATGCCTGATATTGGTTCTCTGTTTGATAGAAACTGCCTTCATTTTCCACGTGATGGGTATATCCTTCTTGGTCAAGCATCAAATATTGATATGAATAATACCCTTGCTTCAGCAATACAGTGGCCTGATAACTTTTCGTGGCCTCATCATATTCCATTTTGTATTCGGGCAGGAAACGATCATTGGTCCAATTTCCGTTCAAATAAATATCGTTATCATATCGTTCTGATGGTTTATTGAAATGCACATACACATAGTCTGACATGGTGTCATTCTCGATGTTGTCGCTGTTGCGGATATAGAATGCTCCATTCGCATCTTCATCGTAAAGATAATTAGGACGGACCACATCGGGAAAAACAAACGCATGATACATCTCGCCATCCCAACGTACCAGATCTATCCCCATGGTGGGGTGGTCATTGTCCAAGATTTCAAATTTATGATATTCGTTCCCGGCGGTAAAAATCAGGTCTTTGTTGTGCTCCCATTTCAATCCGTTGGGTGTGACATATTGATAATCAGCGTTGACACGTGCATTATCGCAACGGCCGTTTTGCATGACCACAGTCTTTATCTGTTCCCGTGGGGCTGTCACTTTTAAGTTACCATAATTCAATTGCATGCTCAATTGTTGGTGAGCGTTGTTGAAGTCGATATCGGTGTTCGTGCTTACTTCCAGCATCACGTCCATCTTCGGATCAACCACCATGAAACATGCAGTAAACATCGGTTCATCATCATTGTTCTCATCATATACAGTCACCCGGTAATTGCCGCTCATTTTCAATCGGCAACGCTCATTGGGAATTGTAAGACGGTAATGCGTATATAACACATTGGTGTTAAATGATTCTCCTGTGTCATCAATCGTGTTACCTTTGGTGAATCCGTCAATATAATCACTTTCAAACAGTTCTTTCGACTCGCTCCAATCGGCCTCACAATGGGTGATGGTATAAGTGTAACGATGATATTCGTGAGTCAAGTCATCAAAACTGATGATTATGGGTTTACCGTGCAGCATCGTCACAGGCGGAGACAACCAGTCAGTCCCGGCCACGACTTGTAGGGATGCGATGCGGTCGCTGATGATTTCATTGCGTTGAGCACTGAGTGAATGGCATACAGCCATCAGTAGTAATATGAGTAATGCTTTTCTCATGCAATTAGGTCGATGTTGATATTTCTATAACGATTTTTCTGTCCGAATATTGCCATGCAAAGTCTTTCTAATAATAAATAATCGCATATACATGTACATATATTAAAAAAAAACATTACTTTTGCACCCGATTATGATAACAGTTAAGGTAAAAGATATTGTTCTCAGACAGAAAGCCGAAGAAGGGATGGACGCCTTCGTTGGCGTTTTTGTCGACGCAATCAACGAGGCCATAGACGGTCAACTGACGGCAGAAACCATGTCGCAAATCAATGCCGAACAAATCACTTTGTTGGCATGGAATGCGCTCCATGAGGAAGTAATGGATGGCGGCTTTGTTCAATTGATTCACAATGGATATGGCGGATTTATCTTTAGAAACCCTTTTGGCAAGATGATGCGTTTATGGGGTATCGATGAATTGGCCAAACTAATCAACAAGGCTCGTAAACTCTATGACAAATATCACGAAGAGATCGAACGTGAATATTCCGATGAAGAGTTCATGGCGCTGTTTGAACGTATGCCTGAATTTGATGATCTTGACGACGATTTTGTGGAGAACGAGGAGCAATGGATGGGTCAGGTGGCATGTTACATCGACGAACACATCGACCGTTTTGCCACGATAGAGGAGTAACGATGAACAAAGAGCAATTAGAACTCAGGAAAAAGAGTCCTGTACAGATAAAAAACAAAAAAGCCTCGTTCGAATATTTCTTCGTGGAGACTTATACCGCTGGCATTGTGCTTACCGGAACGGAAATCAAATCCATCCGTTTGGGCAAAGCCTCATTGGTTGATACATATTGTGTCATCATCAATGGGGAGATGTGGGTCAAAGGCATGAATGTGTCGCCCTATTTTTATGGTTCTTATTCCAATCATGAGGCGAAGCGCGACAGGAAACTGCTGCTCACCAAACGTGAGATTGCCCATTTGAGAGAAATGACCAAACAGGTGGGATTCACCATTGTTCCCACACTGGTTTTCATCGACCAAAACGGTCGTGCAAAGATGGATATCGCCTTGGCAAAAGGTAAGACGCAATACGACAAACGGCAGACGATGAAGGAAAAGGAAGACCGCCGTGAAATGGACAGGGCTATGAAGATTTATAAATAATTGCGATGACCATCGAGGAAATCATCAAACAGCGTATTTTGTTGCTGGATGGCGCCATGGGTACCATGATTCAAACATACGGTCTCACTGAAGAGGATTTCAGGGGTGACCGTTTCATCGGTATTCAGGGCCAACTTGCCGGCGACAACGATGTTCTCAATATCACTCGTCCTGATGTCATTGAGGATATTCACCGCAGGTATCTGGCGGCTGGTGCAGACCTCATCTCTACCAATACGTTCAGTTCACAATTTGTATCTCAGGCAGATTATCAATTGGAGCATGTGGCTGCGGAAATTGCTTACGAAGGAGCAAGGATAGCCAGAAAGACAGCCGACGCGTTCTCCACGCCTTCAAAACCACGGTTTGTATGCGGTTCGGTAGGTCCTACCAACAAAGCCTGCTCTATGAGTCCTGAAGTGACAAATCCCGCTGCACGCGACATGGATTACGACACGCTTTTCAGGGCATTTTATGAACAGATGGAAGCGTTAGTGAAGGGAGGCGTTGATGCGATACTCATCGAAACAATATTTGACACGCTAAACGCCAAAGTCGCCATCGACGCAGCCACGACTGTCATGGATGACATGCAAGTGAAACTTCCCTTGATGCTGTCACTTACTGTCAGCGATTTGGCGGGACGTACATTAAGTGGACAAACACTTGACGCATTCCTTGCTTCTGTCAGCGCTTATCCCATATTCTCTGTCGGTTTGAACTGCTCTTTTGGCGCCAAACAGATGAAGACCTATTTGGGGGAATTAGCCAAGAAAGCGCCATATTATATTTCAGCCTATCCTAATGCCGGACTGCCAAACTCTCTTGGTCTATACGATGAGACGCCGCAAACCATGACGCCTCTGATGACGGAATTTGTCGATGAAGGGCTGGTTAATATTATCGGCGGTTGTTGTGGTACTACAGACGAGTTTATCTCTGCGTTTTCGCATATCATACCCGGCAAGAAGCCCCATGTCGTGGTGCCTTCTCCCCAAACGATGCGGTTGAGCGGGTTAGACGTACTTGACGTTACCCCCGAGGTGCATTTTGTCAATGTCGGTGAAAGGTGCAACGTTGCCGGTTCAAAGAAATTTCTCCGCTTGATTGAAGAGAAGAAATATGATGAGGCTGTGTCGGTGGCTCGGCAACAGGTGGCTGATGGAGCCATGGTCATTGACGTAAACATGGATGCCGCTTTGCTTGACGCGAAAGCAGCCATGACCACATTCCTGAATGTCATTGCTTCAGAACCCGATATAGCCTCGGTACCTGTCATGATTGACTCTTCCGATTGGGAGGTCATCAAGGCAGGATTGAAGTGCTTGCAAGGAAAAGGCATTGTCAATTCCATATCTTTGAAAGAAGGTGAGGAGGTTTTTCTCAACCATGCGCGGGATGTGATGCGCTACGGAGCCGCTGTGGTCGTCATGTGTTTCGACGAGGAGGGACAAGCCACTACCTATGAGAGGCGTATAAAAATTGCGAATAGAGCGTATCATTTGTTGACGGAAAAAGCGGGAATGAATCCGCTCGACATCATTTTCGACCCCAACATCCTTGCAGTGGCTACAGGCATGTCCGAACATAATGCCTATGCGGCAGACTTTATCCGTGCAACCAAATGGATTCGCACAAACCTGCCTGGCGCACATGTCAGCGGAGGTGTCAGCAACCTGTCTTTCTCTTTCAGAGGAAATAACTATATACGCGAATGCATGCATGCCGTATTTTTATACCATGCCATTCTCGCAGGTATGGATTTCGGCATAGTCAATCCAGCCACAAAAATCACTTACGCAGATATACCTGAAGAACAGTTAAGCATCATAGAAGACGTTATTCTCAACCGTAACGATGCCGCCGCAGAAAAACTCATAGAATTGGCGGAGAGCATTAAGGCTGAGAAAGAAAAGCAAAAGGCTGCCATGGAGGGTGCTCAAGCGGACCTTCAGCCCAAAGAAGTTGAGCAATGGCGACGACTGTCTTTAAAGGAGAGATTGAAATATGCTTTACGTAAGGGCGTTGGCGATTATTTGGAAGAAGACCTGAATGAAGCGCTGCGTCAAAATATGCAAGCCGTCGACATTATTGAAGGTGCACTGATGGACGCTATGAACGAGGTAGGCGATTTATTCGGTCAAGGGAAGATGTTCCTCCCTCAAGTGGTCAAATCTGCCCGCACAATGAAACAGGCCGTATCGATACTGCAACCCCATATAGAAGCACAGCAATCGGACAATAAGAAGAAAAACGGCACAATCGTTTTGGCAACCGTCAAAGGCGACGTACATGACATAGGGAAAAACATAGTTGCCGTGGTTATGTCATGCAATAATTATGAGGTTATCGACATGGGCGTGATGGTACCTGCTTCACAAATCGTCAAAAAGGCCATTGAAGTCAGAGCCGACATGATTGGTCTGAGCGGTTTGATTACTCCAAGTTTGGAAGAGATGGTAGGAGTGGCCACGGAAATGTCCAAGGCTGGTCTTGACATCCCGATCATGATTGGCGGAGCCACTACCAGCCAACTGCATGTGGCACTGAAAATAGCGCCCGTTTATAAAGGCCCTGTAGTGTGGATGAAAGATGCGTCGCAAAACGCATTGGTCGCAGCCAGACTGATGAACAAGGAGGAGGAGAGGCAGATGCAGAACGAATTGACCGAGAAATATGACAAGATGCGCCGTGATTATGAGCATCAGCAGCAGGAAATCATGTCATTGCAAGATGCCCGCAAAAACAAATTAAACCTATTTGAGGAAGATAATGAAAATTAGCACTATTATATTTGACATGGGAGGTGTTGTGGTTGAACTTACTCCCGAAACCGCCATTAAGCGATTCCAAGAGATAGGACTTAAGGATGCGCGGAAAAGATTAGACAAATATCACCAAACAGGTATTTTCGGTGATTTGGAAGAAGGGAAAATCACACCTGAAATTTTTCGTGAGGAATTAGGTAAATTGACAGGAAAAGAACATACCTACGAAGAGTGTTGCTACGCATGGCAGGGATATGCGTCGGAAGTGCCGAAGTGTAATCTGGATACATTGGTTTCACTAAGAAATCAAGGATACCGTCTCATTTTGCTCTCCAATACCAATCCCTACATGATGGAATGGGCAATGAGCGACAGGTTTGACGGCAATGGTCACCCCATCAGTCACTATTTCGACAGCATCTATCTGAGTTATCAGCATCACATGATGAAACCCGACGCGATGTTTTTCAGAAAAGTGCTGGCACAAGAGAATTTGGTTTCCGGTGAAGTCCTCTTTATAGACGATGGTCCCAGAAATGTGGCTGCTGCAAGTCAGTTGGGTATGCACACATTCTGTCCTATGGAAGGTGCGGATTGGACAAAAGAAATCATTAGAATGTTGTCATAATATTATGCAAAAAAAGATAATTTTATTCATGTTGATGCTGATGAGTGTATGCACTCTTTCAGCGCAAAAAGTAACATTTCAAGTGAAATATTCATACGAATATGACATGCAGAAATATGAATATATCCGACGGTTAGGTTATGCGGAAGGCATCATCGTCAAAGATGGTGATACAGCAGTGACTTTGAACGGCAAACGCTATAAAGTAATAACAAAAGACCGTGATGAGGTAACCGAAAAGATGAAATCAGTTCAATATACCACTTCAGATGAACAGGGTGTGGAGCACATCATTTGTTTCAATGAGGAGTATTCCTATCCGGAAGAACTCAAATACCAAGTGGTTGTTTTCAATGCCAATAATCCATACGATTGGACATATTATATCACAGACTCCGGGAAATAATCCTTGATTCATCAAAAGGGTTATATGAAAAGACAAATTGTCTGATACACTCAACATTGTTTTCTTGAATTAGAAGAAATGATGGCATTAAGAAAGAAAAACAGATGGCGCACCCTGCCTGGACAACCCCTGACAGAGATGGACAAAAAAATTCTGTCATGGCAAAATAAAGGCAAATTGGTGCCTACAAGAGACCTGATCCGTACACCAGAGGAAATTGAAGGTATCCGGCGTGCCGGTGTTGTCAACACTGGCGTACTGGATGAGGTCGGAAAACATATTCGTGCAGGTATGAGCACCCTTGAGATTGATGAGATTTGCATGGACTACTGTAACAAACACGGTGCGATTCCTGCTTGTCTCAATTACGAGGGATTCCCGAAAAGTGTATGTACCAGCATTAATGAGGTGGTATGTCACGGCATACCAAAAGCGGAAGACATCCTCGAAGAGGGTGACATTATCAATGTGGATTTCACAACCATACTTGACGGTTTTTATGCTGATGCCTCCAGGATGTATATCATAGGTAAAACATCACCTGAAAAAGAGCAATTGGTACGTGTGGCAAAAGAGTGCCTTAAAATCGGTGCTGAAGCCGCAAAACCATATTGTTTTGTGGGAGATATTGGATATGCTATTGAGAAACACGCCAAAAAATACCATTATGGCGTGGTGCGTGACCTGTGTGGTCATGGGGTGGGGTTGAAATTCCATGAACAACCAGATGTGCCTCATTATGGCAGGAAAGGGCAGGGGATGCTCCTTGTGCCCGGTATGGTGTTTACCATAGAGCCGATGATTAACATGGGTTCTTGGAGAGTGTTTATTGATGCTGAAGACCCATACGGATGGGAGGTTATCTCCGAGGATGAATTGCCTAGTGCACAGTGGGAACATACGTTCTTGATGAACGAACATGGCGTTGAGATTCTCACCTATTGAACTCTCCTCATTATTTTTTCCAATATACCCGCTATTGTCCCTTTAACATCCTTATAAATGACCTATATTTTAGGAATAGAAAGTAGTTGTGATGACACGTCGGCCGCTGTTCTGCGCGACGGTGTTCTGTTGAGCAATGTGACCGCCTCGCAAGAGGTACATCGTGCATACGGTGGTGTCGTGCCAGAGTTGGCGTCGCGTGCTCATCAACAAAATGTTGTGCCAGTTGTTGACCAAGCCATTAAACGCGCGGGAATTACCAAGGATATGCTCTCCGCAGTGGCTTTCACGCGTGGTCCCGGATTGATGGGTTCGTTGCTCGTTGGAATCAGTTTCGCGAAAGGTTTTGCCAGAGCATTAGGCATACCTCTGATAGACGTGAATCATCTTCAAGGTCATGTCATGGCCCATTTCATCAAAGAAAGCGATGATGACCATTCCGCACCGCCATTGCCGTTTCTCTGTTTGTTGGTCAGCGGAGGTAACTCTCAAATAGTGAAAGTAAACGCATACAATGACATGGAAGTGCTCGGACAAACTATCGACGACGCCGCAGGCGAAGCCATTGACAAGTGTTCCAAAGTAATGGGACTTGGCTATCCTGGCGGACCTATTATCGATAAGTTGGCACGTCAGGGTAATCCTCATGCTTTTCATTTCGCAGAGCCGAGCATTCCCGGACTGAACTATAGTTTCAGCGGTTTGAAAACATCATTTCTCTATAATTTACGAGATTGGGAAAAGGAAGACCCTGATTTCGTGGAACATCATAAGGAAGACTTGGCGGCAAGTCTGGAGTTTACCGTTGTCGATATCTTGATGAAAAAACTGCGAAAGGCAGTCAAGCAAACCGGCATTAAACATGTGGCTGTCGCAGGTGGCGTATCAGCAAACAATGGTCTGAGAAATGCATTCCATGAAGATGCCAAACGGTTTGGATGGACGATATACATCCCGAAATTCAGTTATACGACAGACAATGCGGCGATGATTGCCATCACCGGCTATTATAAATTTTTGAACAAGGAATATTGCACCATTGATGCCCCGGCATTCTCTAAGGTGACGTTTCGATAACTAACTAAATAATTATGGAACTGGAAAATAAGATTTTAAGCCGTGAAATCCAAGAAAATCTCTATGCTACGGGCAAATCGCTCGCCACGGCAGAAAGTTGTACGGGTGGTCATGTGGCGCAGGCTATTATTGCCGTACCCGGCGCGTCGGATTATTTCAAGGGAGGCATTATCTGCTATACCAACGAAATAAAAGAACGTCTTCTCGGCGTACCCGCTGACTTGATAGAGTCAAAAACCGCAGTATGCGAAGAAGTAGCCATCGAAATGGTAAAAGGTGCAGTAAAAGCACTTAATACTGATTATGCTGTGGCAGTGACGGGTATAGCCGGTCCTGGGGGAGGGACAAAAGACATACCTGTCGGAACGATATGGGTCGCATGCGGCTCTGCTGACAATGTTGTCACCGGTCTTCTCACCGAAGACCAGGGCCGTGACATCAACCTCATGGCAGCCACCACCAAAGTGCTGCAATTGTTGTTGGAATTCCTGACGGAGTATAATCCGAAACCTGCAGAAAAAGACGAAGATTTCATCTGATGACATCTGTCATAAGATATTTCGGTGTCAAAAAATCTCAACTTTTGGCCTTATTTGATAAAAGATTCTTAAAACTTTAATTTTAGGAATCTTTTTTAATATTATTTAGTCACATTTTTTCGCATACATCCTTTGAAAATAGTACTTTTGCGTTCAAATTAAGCAAAAGGAACAATATAATCATAAAACAATAATCTTATGGCTGAAGCAATTGACATTCGGGAGTTGAATCTGAAAATTGAGGAGCAGAGTGCATTTCTGACAAATCTGACCATGGGCATGGACCGTGTCATTGTCGGACAAAAACATTTAATTGACTCTTTGTTAATCGGTTTGCTCAGTGATGGGCATATTTTGCTGGAAGGTGTTCCGGGCCTCGCAAAGACACTGGCCATTAAAACCCTTTCGCAACTCATCGACTCTAAATACAGCAGAATACAGTTCACCCCTGACCTGCTTCCTGCTGATGTCATCGGCACGATGATTTATTCGCAGAAAGAGGAGAAGTTCCAAGTGAAAAAAGGTCCGGTATTTGCTAATTTCGTTTTGGCAGATGAAATCAACCGCGCACCCGCTAAAGTCCAGAGCGCACTGCTCGAGGCCATGCAAGAGCATCAGGTGACCATCGGCGACGCCACATTCGACCTCCCTGAACCATTCTTGGTGATGGCTACACAAAACCCCGTGGAACAAGAAGGCACCTATCCTCTGCCCGAGGCACAGGTGGACCGTTTCATGCTTAAAGTGCTCATCGATTATCCGTCCATACAGGAGGAGAAACTCATTATCCGTGAAAACCTTCATGGCAGTCTGCCCACCGTAGCACCTGTCATTACCGCCAAGGAAATCATGGATGCCCGAGTAGTCGTCAGACAAGTCTATATCGACGAGAAAATCGAACAGTATATTGCTGACCTTGTGTTTGCCACACGTTACCCCGAGCGATACGGTCTCAATGAACTGAAAGATATGATCACCTTTGGCGGTTCACCACGTGCCAGTATCAATTTGGCTAAGGCTGCGCGAGCCTATGCATTTGTTAAACACCGCGGATATGTTGTGCCCGAGGATGTTCGTGCCGTGGCTCACGATGTGATGCGCCACCGAATCGGTCTTTCCTACGAAGCCGAGGCAGGTAATGTCACTGCTGAACAGATTGTAAGTCAAATTGTCAATAAGGTTGAGGTTCCTTAATCAATTGTCCATCATATATTTATCCCGTTTCATTTAAGTGATACATAATGGATACTTCCGATATCTTGAAGAAAGTAAGAAAGATAGAGATTAAGACGCGCGGTCTTAGTCGGAATATCTTTGCCGGACAATATCATTCGGCATTCAAGGGACGTGGCATGGCGTTTTCGGAGGTCAGGGAATACCAGTTTGGTGATGACGTCAGAGATATTGACTGGAATGTGACAGCCCGATTTAATCACCCATATGTCAAAGTCTTTGAGGAGGAGCGCGAACTAACCGTTATGCTGCTGGTGGATGTCAGCGGTTCGTTGAATTTCGGTACGGTCAAACAGACTAAAAGCGACATGGCTACTGAGATTGCAGCGACATTGGCATTCAGTGCCATTCAGAATAATGACAAAATCGGCGTGGTGTTCTTTTCGGATAAAATAGAGAAATATATTCCGCCGAAAAAAGGAAGGAAACACATTCTGCATATCATTCGTGAAATGCTTGATTTCCATCCGCAAAGTCTGAAGACGGATGTGGGTATGGCCATTGAATTTCTCACCAGAGTGATGAAACGCAAGTGCACGGCATTTATCTTGAGCGATTTCTATGTCCGTTCTTCATTTTACGATGTATTGAACATCTCCAACCGTAAGCATGATATCGTCGCCATCCAGATTTATGACCAACGTGCCAAAGAGTTGCCAAATGTGGGGCTGCTGCAGGTGCGTGATGCAGAAACCGGGCATGAAATGCTGATTGACACGTCGAGTAAAAAATTACGGATGGCACATACCGCATATTGGATGCAGCGTCAGAATGAACTAAAACACACCTTTAGCAGGTGCAATGTAGATTTCGTCTCTGTCGCCACATCTGAGGATTACGTAAAAAAACTGATGATGCTCTTTGATAAAAGGGCGTGAAAACGAATTGGAAATGAAACGATTGTTGCTTATATCATTACTTTGTGGCATATACTTGTCTGCTATGGCTCATGTGACAGTCAGAGCGGAGATATCAGCCATGGAGATGTATATCGGCCAACAGATAGACCTGACGCTAAAAGTGTCGATGAACAAGGGGCAAAACGCTATTTTGCCTGATTTTCAGCCCAGACAAATGATAACTCCTGGCGTC
This sequence comes from Prevotella sp., assembly GCA_017548275.1. Lineage (GTDB taxonomy): Bacteria > Bacteroidota > Bacteroidia > Bacteroidales > Bacteroidaceae > Prevotella. Next base: position 17,341 of record JAFZAH010000040.1, on the reverse strand, counting down.
GAGGTCCTGAAAATGTCAGACACGGACACCTCTTTCGTCAATGACCGTTTGGAACTGACGCGGCAATATACGCTGACTGCTTTTGAAGACAGTATATATCGCATCCCGGAATTGACCGTGTTGGTGGATAACAATGAATTTAAGACGAGGGAGTTGGCTCTTAAAGTGCTGACCGTGCCAGTTGATACTGCCCATCCCGAGAAATTTGCCGGACCTGCAGACGTGCAAGACAACCCTTACCAGTGGAGTGATTATAGAAACATGGTGTGGATGGGGTTGTTGTTGCTGCTTATGACTCCGTTACTTTTCTATCTGATTGTCAGGTTGCATGATAACAAACCCGTGTTTTCGCGCATTATGTTTATCAAGCGGACACCACCTCACCAGAAAGCATTGAAGGAAATAGAACGGATTAAATCGGAAGGCATGTCGGGTGCTGAAAACCAAAAGGAATATTATACCCGTCTCACTGACACCTTGCGTACGTATCTTTCTGACCGTTTCGGCATCAATGCCATGGAGATGACCACCTCAGACATTATCTACAGACTCCAGCAAGAAGAGGACAAGACAAAGGTTGAGGAGTTAAAAGAGTTGTTTGAAACAGCCGACTTGGTGAAGTTCGCGAAATTCTCTGCGCTGATTGACGAGAATGACCGCAATCTGGCTAATGCTGTCGCCTTTATCAATGAGACGAAAAACGACGAAGTGGAAAAAGTGGAAAAAGTACAATCACAACTCAGCGATACACAAAAACGCTCACAAAAGGCGCGCAACATATTGCTCACCGTGATATGGGTCGCGTCGATTATCACGGTAGCCATTTTGGCATATATCGTGTGGCAACTTGTTGAATTGTTCGGTTAAAGATTGAAGACAATGGAATTCGCAAATAAAGGATATCTGTTTCTGCTGCTGCTCATCATACCATACGTGTTATGGTATTTCCTCAAGAGAAGGAGGGCTGAGCCGACTATGCGTATGAGCGATACTTACGCATACCAATTTGCGCCCAAAAGTTGGAGGGTCAGGCTTGTGCATCTGCCCATGCTTTTACGCATACTTACTTTCACAATGGTCGTATTGGTACTGGCCCGCCCACAGACACATAATGCAAGAGGAACGAGGACTGTAGAGGGTATAGATATTATGATGGCGATGGACGTTTCTACAAGTATGGAACTGCCCGATTTGCGTCCTAACAGGCTTGAGGCTGCGAAAAGTGTGGCGGCGGAATTTGTTACAGGCCGTCCTGACGATAATATAGGACTGACGGTCTTCGCCGGTGAGTCGTTTACCAAATGTCCCATGACAACAGACCATGCCACACTGCTGAATCAACTCAACGACCTCCACACCGACATAGCGGCCAGGGGTGTCATTGAAGACGGAACAGCCATTGGAATGGGTTTGGCGAATGCAGTGAACCGCTTGAAAGACAGCAAAGCCAAAAGTAAAATTGTCATTCTCTTGACCGACGGCAGCAATAACCGTGGAGAGATATCGCCGCTCACCGCCGCCGAGATAGCCAAGAAGATGGGTGTCAGGGTCTATACCATTTGCGTTGGCACTGACATGAAGTTCTTTACCAATCAAGTGGTCGTCGGCGGAATGGTACAGACCTATAATCAGCCTGTGTCGAGCACGATGGATGAGAAGACCTTGAAAGAGATCGCCAAGACCACTGACGGTAATTTCTATCGGGCGACAAACAATGCGGAACTCAAACAAATATATAAAGACATTGACCAGTTAGAAAAGACAAAATTCAAAGAAACGAAATTTACGGTGTGGTATGATGATTACCAGCCGTTTGTGTGGGTGGCTATTATCTCTTTATTGTTGGAGATACTTTTGCGCAATACCGTTTTGCGCAGAGTGCCATAATTGGACGATGACTTAAATGTGATTGGAAATGATTAGATTTCAAGATCCTATATATCTGTGGTTTTTACTTATCATCCCGCTGATGTGGTTGATAAGAAAAGTGGCTGTTACACGTAAAATGCGTCAACTGAAAAAGTTTGGCGAACCATCACTGTTGAAAGATATGATGGAGAACGTGTCGGCAATCAGACCATCTGTGAAATTTTGGATTCTGAACGGTGCTCTTGCTCTGCTCATCATCATGTTGGCACGTCCACAAATGGGCGAGAAGTCAAGTACAGAGAAAAGGCAGGGCATAGAGGCCATCGTTGCCATGGACATCAGCAACTCCATGTTAGCCCAAGATGTGGCACCTTCGCGTTTGGACAAGAGCAAATTGCTTGTGGAGAACATGATTAATCACTTTGAAGACGACAAAGTTGGATTGATTGTCTTTGCTGGCGATGTTTATGTGCAATTGCCTATTACGAGTGATTATGTCTCTGCGAAAATGTATATGCAGGGCATTTCTCCATCTATGATGATGTCTCAAGGCACCGACATCGCATCGGCCATCAGGGTGGCATCAAACAGTTTCTCACCGGAGGAACAAGTGGGTAAGGCCATTTTCGTCATTACCGATGGTGAAAACCATGAGGCAGATGCCGTGCAGGCTGCTAAAGAGGCACTTGAGAAAAACATCATGGTTTATGTAATGGGTATTGGCTCTCCCAAAGGTTCGCCCATACCCGTGGCTGGCGGAGGTTATCTCAAAGATAATGCCGGTGAGACAGTCATCACCAAACTCAATGAGGACATGTGCAAAGAAATAGCCAGCGCAGGTGGCGGTAAGTATATCCATGTGGATAACACCTCTGCTGCAATGGATATGCTCGATGAGGAAATCGGTAAACTGCAGAAAGGAGAGGTGACTGTCAGAAATTACAACCAGTATAATGAGCAGTTCCAGGCATTTGCCATCATCGTTTTGCTCCTGCTTATACTTGATGTTTGTATTCTCGAAAGAAAAGGGAAATCACTCAAATGGCTGCATCTGTCTGTCATCTTTACTGTCGTGTTATGTTCATGCGATGGCATTCAACCTGACAGACCATATATTCGGAAGGGCAACAAAGCGTATCGTAACGAGCAATTCGCAGATGCGAAACTCAATTACCAAAAAGCCCTTTCCGCCTCTGATACAAACGCTGTGTCCAAGCACAATTTCGCCTGTACACTCATGCAGGACTTGATAGCAGACAAGTCAATGGATAATCAGAAGGAGATGGTTGACTCGACTGTAAAAACCTTTGTGCAGTCTGCAGAATTTCAAGATAACCCATACAGAAAAGCACGTTCCTATCGGAATGTCGGATGGATATATCAGGCGTGCGAGCAGTATGAGCCTGCCATTGAGGCCTATAAAGAGTCGTTGAGAAATGACCCCAACGATGATGAGGTAAGGTATAACCTCGCCCTATGTCAGGAGTTGCTCAAAAAACAGCAACAACAGCAACAGCAAAACAAACAGAATCAAAATCAGCAAGACAACAAGAACCAAGACCAGAACAAACAAAATCAAGATAAACAAGACCAAGACAAGCGGAATCAAGATAAGGATAACCAAAATCAAGACAAGGACAAGCAGGACCAAGATAAGCAGAATCAGCAGCAACAAAATCAAGATAAAGATAAACAAGACCAGAATCGGCAAAACCAAGATAAGAAAGACAACCAACAATCTCCCCAGAACAAAGAGGGACAGATGAGCAAGGAGAATGCGGCACAGTTGCTCAATGCGGCCGAACAGGCTGAGAAAAACACTCAGCAAAAGTTGCAACAGGGTGCTCGCATGAATTCTGGCAAACGGCTGCAAAAGAACTGGTAAAGGAGAAAATCTTTAGAGATTATGAAACGATATATTTACACATGGCTGTTTCTCATAGGATGGACATTGACGTATGCCCAACAACTGACTGTGCATGCGCCTTCAAACGTGTCCGTCGGAGAAACGTTCCGTTTGGAATACACGCTCAACACCGTCGATGTGAACGGTAATCTGCAGTTGGGCAATATCCCTGACGCTTTCGAGGTAGTATATGGCCCCAGCGTTTCCCAGCAGCAGAGTTACACCATTGTCAATGGGCATGCCAACAGCACGGCGTTCATCACCTACACCTATATGTTGCAGGCCGAGAAGAACGGGACATTTACCATTCCCCCGGCACATATCAATGTGGGAGGTAAGAAATTATCATCGGAGTCTGTCAGGGTGAATGTGACCGGCTCGAAACAACATACCAGCAATCAAGGGACACGATTCCATCAAGAAGACGAAATGCGTTCCAGACAAAGCATGCCCGCTTCTTCAGGAAGAGAATTGTTTATTAAAGTCAGTGCCAACAAGACCCGCGTGCATGAGCAGGAACCTATCCTGCTGACTTACAAAGTATATACTCTTGCCAATTTGACCGAACTTGACGGTAAGATGCCTGAACTTAACGGTTTCCACACACAGGAGGTGGAATTGCCGCGACAGAAGACATTCCATGTAGAAAGCCTTGACGGACGCAATTATAAGTGTGTCACCTGGTGTCAATACGTTATGTATCCGCAAATGACCGGTGATTTGGAAATACCACCCATCACTTTTAAGGGGGTGGTCGTTCATGAAAACAGAAATGTTGACCCCTTCGAGGCTTTCCTCAATGGTGGTTCAGGATACATCGAGGAGAAACGGGAGATAGAGGCACCAGGCATCAAGATTCATGTTGACCCGCTGCCTGACAGACCTGCAAATTTCTCTGGCGGCGTAGGCAAATTCAATATTTCAGCACAGCCCGACAAAACCGAAGTACAGGCCGGCGAGCCTGTAAATGTGCGCGTGGTCGTAGGCGGTACGGGCAATCTGAAACTGTTAAAGCAACCGACGCTAGATTTACCGAAAGATTTCGATAAATATGACCCGAAGGTGACGGACAAAACGAGGCTTACCAGCAACGGTGTTGAAGGAAATATGGTGTACGATTTCCTAATTATTCCTAATCATCAGGGCGAATACACCATTCCGCCGGTTGAACTGAACTATTATGACACCTCGGCAAATGAATACAGAACGGTAAAGTCACAACCATTGACACTCACCGTCACGCCTGGAGAGAATGACGGGGAGGATGACAGCGATGCCAATCAGGAAGCAAAGGAAAACGATATTCGCACTATCAAGTCGGGTAACACAAACATTACACCGGTCAACGGTTTCTTCTTCCTATCTAAGTCATATTTCTTGTGGTTGGCTATACCGCTTGTGCTGTTTATTATCTTGTTGGTGGCATTCCGCAGAAGAGCAATAGAGAACGCCAATCAGGTGAAAATGCGTGGAAAGCAGGCCAACAAAGTGGCTAAACGCAGATTACGTCAGGCTGAAAAACTGATGAACGAAGGCAAGAACGACCTGTTCTATGACGAAGTATTGCGTGCCTTGTGGGGATATGTGGGCGACAAACTCAACATACCTGTGGAGCAACTGTCACGTGATAATGTCGCTGAACGCCTGTCGGCTGTCGGCGTGAAAGATGAGACTGTGTCTAAATTTATCGAATCACTTGACGTCTGCGAGTTTGAGCGGTATGCTCCAGGCGATCCCGCCGGAAATATGAACACCACATTTGAGACGGCCATGAACGCGATTACCGAAATAGAAAATGATGTAAAGTCAGGAAAGAAATCAACGAAGAGGACTATGGTTCTCTCCGTTGTCCTCATGCTTCTCATCTTACCTTCAGCCCTTTCAGCCATGACGAAAGACCAGGCAGACGAGGCGTACAAAAAAGGCAATTACCAACAGGCTATCATCGGTTATGAGGAATTGTTAAAAGAAGGTGTAAGCGCCGACTTGTATTATAATCTCGGCAATGCATACTTCCGTACTGAGAACATCACGAAGGCCATCCTTAATTATGAGAGAGCCATTATGTTGTCACCCGCAGACGATGACATCAGATTTAACTTGCAGTTTGCAAGGTCTAAGACCATCGACAAGATAACACCTGCTTCGGAAATGTTCTTTGTCACAGGCTATCAATCACTTGTCAATATGGCGAGTGTTGACGGATGGGCATACGCTGCAGTTGTAGCCTTGATTGCCGCCTTGGTGCTGATTCTCATTTTCTTATTCAATTCGAAGACACTGATACGGAGAATCTGTTTCTATGCCAGTGCCCTATGTGTCATTTTCTTCGTGTTGGCAAATGTCTTCGCTTATCATCAGAAGAATAACATCGAGAATCGCTCTGCTGCTATTATCACAGCGCCGACCGTCAATGTAAAACGCACTCCCGCCGACAGCGGGGCATCTGCTTTTGTCTTGCATGAAGGGACGAAGGTCGGTATTACTGACAAATCTGTTAAAGGTTGGGTGGCAGTCAGTTTGGCTGACGGTCGGGAAGGATGGATTCAAGTCAGTCAGATTGAGGAAATATAAGTTGACCCGATGGATTGGCAGAGCATTAATGAGATTGACCGACAGGTTTTAGGGCTGTTCAATGGCAGTGATTCCCTATTTTTTGACGGGTTGATTTCCACACTCACTAACGGGTGGATGTGGTTGCCATTCTATGCGGGACTTTTATATGTGGTTGTCAAAAATAACACGGCACAGCAAGTGGCATTGACTGTCGGGGCTGCAGTCGTTTGCATCTTAGCGTCGGAAATTATGGCTGAAGGTATTGTCAAACCGATGGCTGCCCGTATACGGCCGCTCAATGACCCTGTTTATGGCCATTTGATTGATACTGTTCCGGGAATGACGGCTTCAGATTACAGTTTCTTTTCCGCTCATGCCTCCAACACGTTTTCTTTGGCGGTATTCATGATGTTGCTTATCCGGCACCGCATCTTTTCATGGTTGGTTACGATATGGTCATTGTTTAACTGCTTCACCCGTCTCTACCTTGGCATGCACTACCCGTCGGATGTGCTTGCAGGGTTGACATGGGGGGCAATAGTCGGTTCTACCGTCTATTTTATCTACCACTTTGTCTATAAAAGAATCTCACCCAAACAAAATTTCATATCATCGCAATATACGAAGACCGGGTATAGTCTCGCAGACATCGACGTAGCCATTACTTTGCTTCTTCTTTGCGTTTTTATAGGAATAATCATCGCGCTCGTAAGAATTATATAAGAAACCCACCCAAGCCATCCCGAGGGGGGGGGCGTAATGACATATCTCCATAATTGTTCTTTACTTCTTCAAGAACTCCACAATTGTCCTAAACTTCCCTAACTTCTTAAACTTCTAAAAATAATGCAGACCAAACAAATACGAATATCTGATTATAATTATCCGTTGCCCGACGAACGTATCGCAAAGTTCCCTTTGGCGCAGCGTGACCATTCCAAACTGTTGGTATATCGCCATGGCGAAGTGTTTGAGGATGTCTTTTACAGGTTGCCAGACTATCTGTCTTCTGACATGTTGATGGTTTTTAATAACACAAAAGTCATTCAGGCGAGATTACACTTCCGTAAAACTACAGGTGCACTCATTGAGGTCTTTCTTTTGGAACCTTATGCACCCGCAGACTATGAACGCATGTTTGAAGCCAGAGGGGAGTGTGAGTGGCTTTGTCTGGTTGGAAACATGAAAAAATGGAAAGACGGTGTTTTGTCTGAATCGTTTATGTGTGCTGACCGTCAAGTGACTCTATCGTGCGAGAGAATGGGCGAGCATGGCACCAGTCAACGTATCCGATTTTCATGGGATGATAATACGGTAAGTTTTGCGGAGATTTTGGACGTGGCTGGAGAATTACCAATACCTCCATATCTCAACAGAAAGACACAGGAAAGCGACAAGACGACATACCAGACTGTATATTCAAAAATCAAGGGTAGTGTAGCGGCACCGACGGCCGGGCTCCACTTTACGAAGGATGTGCTTGCTGCTCTTGACGCGAAAGGGATTGAGAGGGCTGAACTGACTCTGCATGTCGGTGCAGGTACTTTCAAACCGGTGAAAAGTGAAATGATAAGTGACCACCCGATGCATACAGAGTATATCGCTGTCCCGATAACTGTCATTGAGCGTATCATTCAGCATCAGGCGCAAGTGGTAGCAGTGGGAACTACCAGTGTCAGGACTTTGGAAAGTCTGTTTTACATGGGGGTGAAATTGCGTCAGAATCCAAACCTTAAAGAGGAGGAATTACATGTGGTGCAATGGGAACCCTACGAGACCGAGACCAATTTGACCGCCATGGAGGCTTTGAGCGAGTTACTTTCTTATATGCGCCGTCATCAGATGACTGTATTGCACTCCAGTACACAGATTATCATTGCACCAGGATATGATTATAAAATAGTGAAAATGCTCGTTACCAATTTCCATCAACCGCAGAGCACACTGCTCCTACTGGTGAGCGCATTCGTCCATGGCGATTGGCGAACAATCTATGACTTCGCGCTGGCACATGATTTCAGATTTCTCAGTTATGGCGACAGTTCGTTGCTAATTCCATAATAATCTATAAAGACATTAAAGTCGTCAAGGGCATTAACCAACTTAAACCATTCAACATGAAAATAGGAGATAAAGTAAGATTCCTCAGCGAGACTGGCGGTGGTGTTGTTGCCGGGTATCAAGGCAAGAACATCGTGCTGGTTGAAGATGAGGACGGTTTTCAGATACCGACACCTGTTTCTGAAGTCGTCGTTGTTGAGACCGATGACTATAACATCGCTAAAGTGCACACCGGCGAATTGAAAAAGAAACCGAATACACAGAGTTCTCAGAACACTCCCCAAAAGACTGAGGATGACCCTGCCGACCGCCCCGTCACATTCCGCAAACCCGCTGTAGAACGGAAGGGTGGGGACGCACTCTCTGCCTATATCGCATTTGTGCCTATTGACATCAAGGAGATGACTAAGACACGTTTCGAGACATATTTCATCAACGACTCCAATTATTATATGAGTTTCACGATGATGATGGCTGAGGGAGCGTCGTGGTCACTTTATGAGAAAGGAGAGGTGGAACCTAATACCAAGTTATTTCTGAACGAGTTTGGCAGAGAAGATTTGAATCAGTTGGAGCGTTTCTGCGTTCAGATTCTGCCTTACAAACGCGACAAAGGGTTCATGCTCAAGCCTGCTGTGGACATTCAGTTCCGTATCGACCCGGTTAAATTCTATAAGTTGCATACGTTCGCTGACAATGATTTCTTTGAGACTCCCGCATTGATACATACGCTCATCGAGAATGACCAACAGCCCAAACCGCTCGTCATCGACGCAAAAAAACTCAAACAACAAATGTATGCGAATCCCGGTGCTACCGATACAGCCGATGTAACGGAAAGACAGGGGATGGTCCGTAGATACGAAGCATCGCAAAGCAAATCAAAACCCATGCCGCGCCACCAGCAGACTGATGTCGTAGTTGTGGATTTACATGCTTCGGAACTGTTGGAAACGACTGCGGGCATGACACCGACCGATATTCTCAATTATCAGTTGGGTGTATTTCACAAAACTTTGGAACAATACAAATCAAAGAAAGGGCAAAAAATCGTGTTCATTCACGGAAAGGGCGAAGGCGTACTGCGACAGGCTATAGTCCGTGATTTGCGATACCGTTACAAGTCATATCCCTATCAAGATGCATCATTTCAGGAGTATGGATATGGCGCCACACAGGTCACTATCAGATAACAAAAATAAAAAAGCGATGACCTTCGCAGGCGACCGCTTCGAATCTTCAATAGGTATTAGTTTTTTTAAGGTAAAAAGATTGTTTTCAGGATAACGATGCAAAGGTAAATGTTTTTTTTTTAACAGCAAAACAAAAATTGTGTTATTTTTTAAAAAAATTGTTGTGCTCCCAAACAAATACATAAAAACGCTTTTTTTATACCGAAATCGCTGTGTTATTTGGAAAAAATGGTTAACTTTGTGGATAATTTAACGAAAATATCAATGAGAAAACTATTACTTTTCCTCTTTTGGCTGTGTCATATTGTGTGTTTCGCACAGCGCAACACACAATGTTTGGTGAACTGGGAGTTCTCACGCGACAGCATTTATTGGGAGACGGTCTGTATCCCTCATGACTGGGCAATAGCAGGACCGTTTGATAAAAAATGGGACTTGCAAAATGTCGCCATCGAACAGAACGGGGAGACAGAGAAAACGGAGAAATCAGGCCGGTCAGGAGCCTTGCCGTGGATAGGGAAGGGATATTATCATACTACCATCCATATTGACCAAAGTTTTTCCGAAGTTGAACTGCTCTTTGACGGAGCCATGAGCGAACCACATGTATATGTCAACGGCAGTTTTGCCGGATATTGGGCGTATGGTTATAACGCCTTCCGAGTGGATATCACCCCATATTTACATCAGGGAGACAATAGGATAGACGTGTCGCTGAACAATGTGGAGGAGAGCAGCAGGTGGTATCCTGGCGGTGGGTTGTACAGACCCGTTCAACTCATCACATATGGTAAACAAGGACAACACCAACATTTTGATGATTGGGCGTTTTACTTCCGAACCATATCGGCCGACAGCCATGCGGCAAAGGTCAGCATTGATGCTAAACTGGTTCATGCCGCTAAAAGAAGCCAGGTAACTGCCACCATTTATAATGGCAATAAAGTCATCGCTACAGAAGTGATGAAACCGACTGGTAAAGAGTCGTATCATGCAGACATGACTGTGGATAATCCTCGTTTATGGTCACCTGAAAACCCTTTCTTATATCGTGTGGAATTGGAGGCTAAAAACAATACGTACTTGCTCGACAAAATTACACGCCGCGTTGGCATCAGAACCATCAAGGTCAGCAAGGAACACGGTTTCCAATTGAATGGTGTGACGCGTAAAATCAAGGGCGTTTGTCTCCACCACGATTTGGGGCCTCTCGGTGCGGCAGTCAATAAGGCTGCGCTCATTCGGCAGATAAAAATCATGAAAGAGATGGGGTGTGATGCCATCCGCACGGCTCACAACATGCCATCCACATGGCAGATGGATATTTGCGATTCGCTCGGCATGATGGTTATGGCCGAATCGTTTGATATGTGGATATACCCTAAATGCCAAAATGGTTATGCACGTTTTTTCAAGGACTGGAGTGACCGCGATATCGAGAATCTTGTGCTCAACCACCGCAACCACCCGTCAATCGTTATGTGGAGCATCGGCAATGAGATACCCGAGCAATGGAGTGAAGAGGGTAGGGAAATATCCCGCCATTTACAGGATATCTGTCATCGTTTGGATCCCTCACGTCCCGTCACACAGGGCATGGACCGTGCTGAGGACGCGTTGAAGTCTGGTTTTGCGCAAGTGATGGATGTGCCCGGTTTCAATTATCGCGTTCACAAATACGATAATAACATCCGCCAGTTGCCCCAAGGATTCCTTTTGGGCAGTGAGACGGCTTCCACTGTCAGCAGCAGGGGTGAATACCGTTTTCCTGTTGTCGTGTCCGACCACGCCACCTATCCCGACGGACAATGTTCCTCGTATGATACAGAGTATTGTTCTTGGAGCAACTTGCCCGATGACGACTGGCCTTGGCAGGACGACAAGGATTGGGTTATTGGCGAGTTTGTGTGGACAGGGTTTGATTATCTGGGCGAACCGACACCCTACGATGAGTATTGGCCGTCGCGCAGCAGTTATTTCGGCATCTGCGATCTTGCCGGACTACCCAAAGATCGTTACTATTTGTATCGTAGCCGTTGGCGTACGGACGACCACACCATCCATCTGTTGCCTCACTGGACGTGGCCTGGACGCGAGGGCGAGGTCACACCCGTCTATTGTTACACCGATTATCCCGAGGCAGAGTTGTTTGTCAATGGCAAGAGCCAGGGACGCATCCGTAAAAACCGGGAAGAGCGACTTGACCGCTACCGTCTGAGATGGAATGACGTGAAGTATGAACCCGGGGAAATCAAAGTTGTCGTGTATGACGAGAAAGGTAAGGAGGCTGGCACAGAAATTGTGAAAACTGCCAAAACGCCTGCGCGCCTGCGTATAGACGCCGACCGTATTGAAATCGATGCCGACGGCAATGATTTGGCTTTCATAACGGTCAGTATGACAGATGTTGACGGCACATTGGTTCCGTATGCTTCAGACAAATTGTCATTTAAGGTCAGTGGGGCCGGTGCGTTTGTTGCAGCATGCAATGGCGACGCAACCTCCACGGAGTCTTTTACCGCTCCCTCCATGCGACTTTTTAACGGACAATTGGTTGTGGTGGTCCGCTCAATAAAAGAATCCGGCATTATTACCCTGAACGTAACCGATAAGCAGCGGAATATCCAGAACTCCATTCAAATAAACAGCCGATAATCATCCCAAGTCTTCGTTAAAAGGTGTCTTCCCTCTCCCGACTGATGATAAACGATGCCATGACCTTATACGGACAGATTTGCTTTCAATCTGCCCGCACAAGGTGACATTTCAAATAGTTATACACTTGGCGACGTTAATTGTAAACTGTCACTATTTATGCACTTTTTGTTGTTATTTGCAATAAAAGTAGGCAAAAAGCACCAAAAATCATCATTTTTTTGGAAAAAATGAATAAAAAACAACGAATGTATTTGAATTGTTAAAAAAATATACTAATTTTGCAAAATATTATAATGTAGAATGAACGATTGGCTTTGGGCGTCGTGAGTAATTAACTGACAACAATTTTGAACTAACCATATTTATTCACTAACAAACCTGTTTGCTTATGAAAAAGAACAGATTACTATTCTTATTGCTCTCCCTATTCATGGTATGCATAGGGGCAAGGGCAGATGAAGTGTTAATTGGAGACGAGAGTAGTACGATGGGCAACAACTACCTGCCGGGCTACAATTTCTACAATTACAGTCTCACGCAGCAGATCTACACCGCTGCGGAGATTGGCACACCTGGTACAATCAACAGCATCGCCTTCAAAAACACCGGTGCCGAAAAGACCCGTACCTATGCCATCTACATGAGCCAAACCGACAAGGATGGTTTCGCAGATGGTAATGACTGGGTGGCCGTTAGCGATGCCAACTTGGTCTTCACGGGCGAGTTGACCTTCACTGTAGGAGAGTGGACCGTTATTCAACTCGACACGCCTTTTGAGTACGACGACGGTTCCAACCTGTTGGTTACTGTGGCAGACAATTCTGGCAATTACTCTAATTCGCCCCATATGTCATGTCTGGTGTTTGACGCATCAAAGCAGGCTATCCGTGCATACAGAGATGCCAGCGCATACAATGTCTCTGCCCCAGGTGTCGAAGGCACTGTGTTAAATGTGAAAAACCAGATTATCCTCGACATCGAGCCTCCCGCTGGTGATTGTGCGCGTCCCTCAACGCTTACTGCAAGCGAAGTCACCACTCATGAAGCGACATTGACTTGGGAAGACGGTAGTGGAATTTACAATGTGGAATACAAAACACAAGCAGAAGAAGAGTGGAGCCCCGCCGCATCAAGTATCGATGCTTATACCCTTACTTTGGAAGGCTTAGAGCAGAACACCGAGTATCAGGCACGTGTGCAGTCTGTTTGCGACGTGGATGTGTTCAGCGCATGGAAAAGCGTTTCTTTCACCACAGGAATCGCTTGTCCTATTCCTACAGACTTGACTGCTGAGACAGTTCCTGGCGACGGAACGCAAGCCACGTTGAGTTGGACGGAGAACGGCGAAGCCACAGAATGGCAGATTTGCCTCAACGATGATGAAGAGAATCTTATCAATGCTGACACAAATCCGTTCACGTTGACCGGACTTACGCCCGAGACTGTTTACACCGCCAAGGTGAGAGCCATCGACGGTGATGAGCATAGCAGTTGGAGTGAGGCGGTTTCATTCGAGCCGACAGAAAAGATTATCATCGGTTCAGGAACGGCAACCAGCACCAACCTGCCCACCAACTGCTGGTACAAATATTCATTATCAGAGCAGATTTATACCGCTGCCGAGATTGGCGATGAAGCAGGTGCTATCCTGAGTATTGATTTCTTCAATAATGCCACTTCGGAACGGAATCGCACATTGAATGTTTACATGGTCAGTACCGACAAAGAGACTTTCTCTGCCAACACAGATTGGATCAGCGTGACTGAAGGCGATATGGTGTTCAGCGGCAGTGTGACATTCGCCCCGCAAGCTTGGACTACTATCGAGTTTGACACACCATTTATTTATAATGGAACAAGCAACGTTGCCCTCATCATTGATGACAACACTGGAGCCTATGCAAGCACCACCCCATTCCTTACCTTCACTGCCACAGGTCAGGCATTAAGACAAATGAGCGACTCTACTGACCCTGACCCGGCAAGTCCTTCAGGAGGTGCGGTTGAAGATGCGAAAAACCAAATCCGCATACTCATGGGCGAACCGCCTACCTGTATCAAACCCACTGGACTTGCCGTGGATTACACTGGTGGCACAACAGCCGAAGTGACATGGGAAGGCGACGCCGACAGTTATGACATTGATGTGAACGGCGAGGTGACAGAAGGCGTTTCCAGTCCTTATACACTTCAGGACCTTGAACTGGCAACACCGTATGCAGTCAAGGTGCGCGCCAATTGCGGAAGCGGTGACTACTCAGATTGGACCAGTGAGGTCAGTTTCTCGACGGATATCTGTATGCCAGAGGATCAGTGTGCTATTTACATCCTCGGTATCGACAGTTTTGGCGACGGGTGGAATGGCGCTTCCATCAATGTGATAGACGCTGAGACAGAGGCTGTTCTTTCCAATTTCACTCTTACAAGTGCTGACGGCACAGACGTTAAGACCACTGTTCTTAACGTTTGTAAAGACCGCGAACTCAACTTCGAATGGGTATCAGGCACTTATGACTCTGAGTGCTATTTTGCAATCTTCGATGTCAATGAGGAACAACTCTTCTATGGTGAAGGAGGTTCTTTAAGTTCTGGTGTATTCTTCACTTATACCCCGGACTGCATTGAGACTTCCTGTCGTACGGTTACCGATCTGGCTGTCTCAGAAATCGGTGGTAAATCAGTGAAACTGAGTTGGACTGAGAACGGAGAAGCCGATGCGTGGATTGTCGCTTATAAACAGGCTGACGAAGAAGAGTTCACAGAAATCAGGACAGAAGAGAATCCTTATACATTGGAAGGACTTTCACCTGAGACCAACTACATTGTGAAGGTGACATCCGACTGCGACATACTGAAATGGAGTGAAGAGGTGGCATTCACTACGAGCGACCTCAGCCCCATCAACGTGACAGCATCACATATCGCTCCCACCTCGGCATCCATCGGATGGACAGGTTACACCTGCGGCTATGATGTGCGCTGGGCAGAAGCAAGCGGCGCATGGCTCCAGTATGATAACGGTGCGGATAACACCAAAAACATTGGTAATAGTACCGCTGCGGAGTGGACTTGGGGCGTGATGTATCCCGGTAGCATGGTGAACTATGATTATCTGAGCAAGATTGCCATTTACGAGAATTCAGAAAATCTAACGAACAACGTCACTGTCAACATCTACTCTGGCGGTGATGATGCCCCGGGTGAACTCGTCGGTACTGAAGAGATTGAACCGGAAGGCACCACTGGCTGGCATGTCGTAGAAATCCGTCCCGTTGATGTCGTCAAAGGCGAGAATCTGTGGATTACTCTTACGACAACTGGCACATACGTGATGGCCGGTTATGCTTCAGACGAGCCTAACAGCGACTGGGTCTTGAGCGGTGACTCATGGGGACATCTCAGTGAACTCTCATCATCCCTTGCCGGAACTGGCTGGATGATTCGCGGATTGCTGGGTGAGGAAGTTGATCCTGATGAGGTTGAATGGCAACAGGCCTCTTGTTCAGAGAGTCCTTACATGATAGAAGGTCTGGAGCCTCAAACAGTATACGTTGTTGAGGTTCGCGGCAATTGCGAGGATGAGGGTGTTGTCACCGATTGGGTGTCAACAAACTTCACCACACCGAAAGAGAACCCTATCCCCATCAATGTGGAGGTAGTGCCAGGCGCTACAACCGCTGACATCAGTTGGGAAGGATACAGCGACAGTTATATCGTGAAATACAGAACGGCTTTGATAGAGAATCCTCTTTATCTTGAAGACTTCGAGAACGGACTTGAAGGCTGGACCATTTACCAAGATGGCGAGGCTCCCGCTAATGGTGCGTGGTACACAATTAATCCTATAGATGGTTTGAGTTTTAATGCACATAGTGGAGAATACGCAGCAAGTGCTTGGAGTTGGAACAATTCTGCATATAATGCTGATAACTGGCTGATTTCACCGCAGTTAGACCTTAACGGCGTACTCAGATTCTGGGAACGTACCAATAGTCGCTACCCCGATGATTATGAAGTGCTGCTTTCACTTGACGGTACTGATGAGAGTGACTTCCGTGAAACATTACGCGAGTTGGCTCCGTCAGAAGGACTGGGTAAGTGGAACCGTGTAAGCATTGATCTGAGCGAATACGCCGGTCAGCAAGGTTACATTGCCATCCACCATGTGTGCAATGACATGAACTACCTGCTTATTGACGACTTCGGTCTCTTTGCTGATGATACACCTGCTGGTGAATGGTTGACTGAGGAAACCGAAGAGCAGTCTGTGGAACTGACCGATCTTGACCCGAACACCGAATATGAGTACTACATCATCGGTGTGAAGGATGGCGAAGAGAACGCAGGCACCGAAATTGACAAGTTCAAGACGCTCAACGTGGTCACGGTAACCATCAAGGAAGGCTTTGCCGGCACGACAGTCGCAAGCCCCTATGCACTCGATTTCACAGACTCTGGTTTGACAGTATATAAGGCAACCGGTACTATTGGCACCAAGACCGTATATATCGACACTGAGGCCATGACTGAAGGCATCGTTCCCGCCGAGGAAGGTATCCTTGTCAAGGGCGAGCCGGGAACCTATCAGATTCCTGCTGTCGAAAATGCTGAGAACACCTTCTTCGCAGACAACCTGCTTGTGCCTGCTATCGATGGATACACTGTTACTGATGCCGATGTGGCAGACAAGACAGTCTATCGTTATGGTAAGGCTGGTGGCAAGTGCGGATTCCAACTCGTGACCAAACTGGGTCAGAATGTGGGTGCCGGTAAGGCTTATCTCCGTCTGACCGAAGCATTGGCTGAGGCCGCCGCTGCTCTTGGCATCACATTCGGCGATGACGAGACCACAGGTATCGACGTTATCAGCGGTGACCAACTTGACCTGAATGCCCCGATGTATAACACTGCTGGTCAGCGTGTGCAGAAGTCCTATAAGGGCGTTGTGATCCAGAACGGTAAGAAATTCATCAAAAAATAAGAAAGGCTAATGATTATGAGAAAGTATATCAAACCGGAGATGAAATACCTCTCTGTGATGCACGAGTCACCTCTGATGGCAGGAACTGAAGAGATATTAGATCCGGACGAGGAATTT
>JAFZAH010000039.1 GCA_017548275.1 Prevotella sp. | reverse complement strand
TGCCCACTCCCCACCCCTTTAAGGGGCGGGGCAGGGGCGGGGTATGTAACCCTGTTCATCGGGAACCTGAGGTCGGCGGTCAGGGTTAGAGGGTCAGAGTAATCATGCCCTCCCCTCGGGGAGGGTTCGGGAGGGGGCTTCAGGGTTTCAAACAAACACAGGGCAGACTCACGTCTGCCCTGTGAAACGAAATGAAATTATACAAAATTGTATTTACAATTAGTATATGGTTCAGGATTCAGGGGGAGTATCCCGCCCTGTCCTAAATATAAAAAATAGTGGTATACTCTTTGATTCCGTACCGCTTGCCGGAGGTTAGTTTTCCCACAGCATGCCTACGCGGCCCCAGTCGTCGCCGGAGTTGTCGTTCCCCTCCTCATCGTCGAAGGAGTAGCGGTTGCCGTCAGCATACTCGCCACTGGGATCATCACCGGCGGCCACATACGACCATCCGCCTACTTCGCCTTGGTCGAGTACTGAACCCATCAGGCGCACGTTAATCTCTTCACAGACGGGTTGAATATATTGCTTTCTCATACGATTGTCCTCCTGTCTTTATTTCACCATCACTTTCTTACCGTTCACGATATAGAAGCCGCGCTGCGAGGGACGCCCGTTCAACTTCTGACCGCTGAGGGTGTAGTAAGTGTCGGGCTCTGTCTCTACGGCTGCTTCCACGGTGCTGATGCCCGTTGTGGCGTTGCCGGCGAGGATGTAGGCATTGCCCATCTGGTCGGTATATTTCGCGCTGATGATAGTTGCCTGGTACACACCTTGCGTGTAGTTCTCAGGAATATTGACGGTGATGCGTGCCACCTCGCCGCTGTTACCGCTGAAGGTGTAGAGTCCGTCGCTGTCGGCTGCGGTGGTGCCGCAGAGCACTTTCAGCGTGCCGTCGGCCTGTATGGCAGAACCGAAGAAGTTGGTGTATCTCGCTGTGGTGCGGTCATTGCTCATGCTGGCCATGATGCCGTCAGCATCGGAGGCGAGAGTGATGCCCTGAGGCAGACTGAGCGTGAACTCATAACCTGTCATCGGCATGCTGTTGTCCATCCTGACGGAGAGCACCTGTTGTGTGCCGGGAATGGCGGTAAACGGCTCCACATAGATGGCGTCAGCGTCGGTCATTACCGGGGCGCGACGGGTACCATCGGCCTTGAAACCGAGGATGATGTTGGCCACACCCGTGAAGTCGGCCACGTCGATGCCGTTATCTTTATTCACGTCGGCAGCCTTTTCAATGAAGGTCTCCGGTGTACGGCCCAGGATGTAATTAGCAAGCGAGGTAAAGTCAGCCACATCCACCGAGCGGTCGTCATTGACATCGCCAAGGATATTGTCATTAAATTTGAAGGAGAACTTAGGTGCTCGCGGAGCAGCAGAAGAGCCTTCAGGTTTCACCTCTGAGGTGGGCAACTGCATATAAGCGCTATTGGGGCGCAGTTTGACGGTCTGGTTGGAATAGACGCGGTAGAACTTCTCATCACCGGAGAAAGGACCGGTCAATGTGCTGCCGTTGAGTTTATAATATTTATAGGTGAGCACATAGTTGGTCATGTCAACATTCTGAGCAGTAGCGTCTGTTTGCCAGTTTGCAGCCAAGTTGTCACCTGAGTAACTCAATTCACATATAGCGCCTAACTGTGCTGTAAGGTTGGCTGTTTGGTTCCATCTGCCATCCCATGAAGGATTGTTTTTGTAATCAGGATTCATTCTCACGAAGATGACGTTTGCGCCTTGTTGTAGTCCGTAAATCTTACCATCTACCTCAGGAATCCATTGGTCGCCGTTATTGTCCCAAGTATAGGCAAAGAACACTGCGCCAGCATCATTGAGATTGGCACCGTCGTGCTTCAGCGTCACATAGTTAAAGGTCACGTTTGAAGTGTAAGGCACACCCGACTCCATACCTGTCAGAGCGGCCACCATGAACTGGTTGTTCACATTTACATCAGCGAACTTACCCTCAGAGGCATCGTCATCGTGCATGTCGGGCACGAAGAGGTGGAAGCCCTGACCCGAGGCCAGCACATCAAATGACTTGTCATCGCCATCAGCCACGCGGCGGATGATGCAACCGGTATTGGCGGGTATCACATACTTTCCATTGTTGTCCACACCGTTGGGATTGCCGAAGTCGGTCAGTTCAACGGTCAGACCGTCATAATCGGGACTGCTGACCAGATAGGTACGCATGTCCTCACCGGTGAAGTACGGCAGCAATGACGCATCAATGGCATGATTACGGCTCTCAGAGGTGTAACCCTTCTCGTTGACCTTCTTCTCGTCGGTCGCAACAGAGATTTTCTTAACCTTCACTTGATTGAAATACAGGCGGATGTCTTGAGCCGAGCCCGAAGTGTTCTTCACGATGAACACCGACTCACCCGTCTCGTCATTGGCTATTTCGATGGTATTGGCAATAGCACTCTCTTCACCGCTACCAATCTTACAATTGAAACGCGGAGCATGACCAGAATCACCATCCATTTTCAGGGCGCGGACATACACCACAGCGTTGGCATCTACCTCTGGCACACAGAATGCCCATTCGTTACCTGTCAGACCACTGATGTTGATACCGTCTTTCATGATGCGCAAACGGTCGTTGTAGTTCTTGTCATAACTTCTGGTTTCAATACCAAGACCGCGAGACTCATCCAGCATGATATTACCGGCATAGAGTTGACCACCCGAGGTACGTATCTGGTCGCGAGTGACGGATCTATCATTATTATGGTTGGTGTTCAGTCCATAAGATTCATTTTCTGTGCCGGCATCAAAACGCCTCCACACATAGAGCCATTTGTTTTCGTCGGTCTGACTGGCGTGCCACCACTCTTTCAACAGTCCGTCGTTCTGCGCATAACTGTCAATCCACGATTTCATGTCGGTGAAATCCCATGTATAGGGATAAGCCTTTTTCTCAAGATAACCGACAGAGAGTGTTTGGTCGGCATAGTCAGCCACATAGTGACCATTGAAGTCGGCACACTTGAGTCGCATGCGGAATTCCCCAAAGTCTCCTATCCTCGACTTGAGTTTGACGACAAAATCATTATATACAGGAACAGTCAATTCCGGCCCGTTGTTGGCGAAATAACCTGACAGTGCCACCACCTCTGCGGGGAAAAGCGTTTCTCCCTTGCCACGGAAGTGTAAGGTGTACTGATACTCTTTTCCGTAATCGCCTACGTTTCCATCCTTATAGGTGTTGAGCAACTGGTATCCGTCAATGTCATCACGTTTACGGATCACATTGTTCTGAGGGGATTTTTCACCGCGATAAATATGGATGGAGTAGAGTTTGGCCATCGAACCACGCTTCAACGTGAATTTCATGCCGCCATCACCATCCTTGATAAACTGGTAGCAGGAGCGATAGCCATACCGATTGCCGGAAAGTTGCCACATCGAACCACCGAAGCCATACTCCTGGTTGATAACGGTGCCGAGGGCATCCTTGGCTCCGGTAATCTCGAAGAAGGCGACATCACCGCCACTGGCCTCACCCGAACCCATGAAAATCTCCACGCGGTCGCCATCTTTCAAACCGGGGATGGTAAACGAGCTGAGCCCATTGGCATCGGGCAGCAGACCCACATAGCGGTCGGGGTCGGTGGCTCTCGTGTAATTGTTGGCAGCCGACTCATTCCACAGACAGGAAAGGTTGGTCTCTGTGTCAAACCACAAGCCTTCTGTCTCCCAAATCATGTCGGCGTTATCGCCTACCATATCAAACACATTGGTGTACATCGGGTCGTGGAAGCCGCCAGCCGAACCCGTGACACGCTGCGCATAAATCCACTCACGCCTGGCGATCTCTTTTGCCAAGTTGGAATTGGAATTGCTGGCCTGACCCAGATCCAACAGACCTGTGTTGTTGTAGTTCTCGCCCGAAGTCCACAGACTGCTATTTATATAGTTCGACGCTTGCTCGCGGGGGTCAGAGAAATTCCATACATGTCCCCACGTGCGCGAGCCATAGCCATCTACCCATGTTCCCCATCCGGCATCATAGGGGATGGTGACACACAGGTCGGCCTCGCCCTCTGTTGCCTGCAAGTGGACGATGACCGTACCGCCCTTGTTCTCCGAATCGTCATTGAAGGCGAGACCCGAAATGGAGAGGTCGTTACCGTTAAGGGTAACCTGAATATTGCTCGCATCGATATTGCTTGACACCCGCTTAACAGATGTCTGTAGAGACGATGAGGTGGCACCGTACAACTTGGTCAGATAACCATTGGGGGCGGAACTGTCCTTCAATACACCGAGGTCTTCAAGATAGAATGAATTTGTGAAAGTGAGACTATGAAGACGGAACGCATTCCCCTGCGTCTGCCCTTTATCTTCACAAAGATAATAGGTGTAGCCATTCTGTACATCGAAGTCGATATTACCTCCTGACCACGTTCCCCAGTGTAAACTACCGTTATTCCAATCAAATGAACCGTTACTATTCACTCTGAAAAGATGCACCGTGCCATTAAAATTTCCTGTCAAGGTTACATGTCCATTACCTGTCGGAGCAAATGTATAGAAACTGCCTTCTATCGGAAAATTGTTATTGTCACATTTAAGGGCTTCATCTTCCTTGAAACTATAAATGTAAGATTGCAACCCATTTACAATCACATAGTTTTGGGGATGACCGAACGACACGCGCAGATAAGGGACTGCCACGTCGTTGTAATCCATCAGACCGTCGCCGGTAAACGCAAAAGTCGTACTGTTGTTGCTGTTTCTCGTGATAGAATAAGTTGCGTTCTTGATGGCCTGAATTTTGATATTTTTGATGGTCGCATCTCCTGAATTCTTTAAGACGAGGTCTCCGTCGGAAGTAATGTGTATAGCAGTACCTGAAAATATTTGCGTATCACTATTTTCATCATGGAAATCTCTGTGCTGATTATCGTTATATACCGCATGCACGTTACCATCGAATTTTGCATACGCAAGATTTGAGCCTGTATGATTAATGGTCACGATGTCACCCGCACGCAATCCCAAAATAACCATATAGGAAGGAGTGCTGTAATTACGGAGTCCATTACCGTTTTCAACAAACCAACTATAATTACCAGAACTGCCTCCACTAAAACGAAAGGCCAACTTGCTCATGTCGTTTCCCTTAAAAGTACTGCCAACAACAACAGCCCCCCAAGAACCATAATCACTTCTGGTGTAGGACGTAGATGACATTACCACATCGTTAGCACTTGTGGCACTCTGGAAGTCATACTCATAGTTTTTGTACTCAATCGCGGCCGTGGCACTTGCAGCCATCATCATCATGACAGCCAGGAAGGCAAGCCGTCCGTACAATTTTCTCACAACGCCTTCGCGGCGTGTAATTGTCAAGTTTGTTTTGAATAGATTTTTCATTTCGTTTTTTGTTATATATTGAATTTTTGTGTGTAATCTAATGTCTGTCAGTGTGTTGTTTTTGGGGGGTGGAATCTGGTCGCAGAGTTTACCTCCTATAACACATGATGTCTCATATAAGAAACATTTCGGCTGCAAAGGTAATACATTATTCTAATAAGTGTATGCTTTACACATAACAAAAACTATACAAAATGTTACACGTTTTAAATTATTAACTAATACGCTGTGTCCGCACACAACGGCACGGGCGGTTTTTGAGTATCCATTTCGAGAACCAGCGGTCGGCGTGCGAAGGGAAAACCAATGCAATCCCGATGTCTTGAGTATAAGGATTTTCAATTCGAAAAAAGCGCATTGCAAATGCTGATATTCAATGCGGGCGGATTACAAATCCACCCGAACGGCAACTGTGAGATTTGAATATATTTGATAGATTTCTGCCACGAAGTAGCACAAAAAACATCGAATTGACGTTACATACCCCGCCCCTGCCCCGCCCCTTAGAGGGGTGGGGAGTGGGCTGGCGCCCTAGGGGATTACTAATCATGCCCTCCCCTCGGGGAGGGTAAGGGAGGGGGCTTAAAAGAAAGAGACGCCACGGGGGCGTCTCTTCATGCTTAACTTTTCTTTGGCACAGAGCCGCCATCGCACGATGACAACCCTGCTTACATCACAATATCTCTACGAACCGCTTAGTTCTCCCACAGGGGAGCCACGCGGTTCCAGTCATCTTGGTCATTGCCCTCCTCATCGTCGAAGGAGTAGCGGTTGCCGTCAGCATATTCGCCACTAGGATCATCACCGGCAGCCACATACGACCATCCGCCCACTTCACCCTGTTCAAGTATTGAACCGATCAGGCGTACGTTAATCTCTTCACAGACAGGT
This sequence comes from Prevotella sp., assembly GCA_017548275.1. Taxonomy (GTDB): domain Bacteria; phylum Bacteroidota; class Bacteroidia; order Bacteroidales; family Bacteroidaceae; genus Prevotella. The sequence continues at coordinate 16,582 of JAFZAH010000039.1, read as the reverse complement.
TTATTATATGCTTTCTTCATTACGATCATCTTTTTCAGGTGTAGTCAGGGCAGTTAAGCCATCGCCACAATGGCAGCGTGTTTCCGAAGCCCGTTAGCGGACAAATGGCTTAACCACTTAACTACTTACATAACTACTTATCTACTTATCTGTTATTATTATTTCACCATCACTTTCTTACCGTTCAGGATATAGAATCCGCGCTGTGAGGGACGCCCGTTCAGTTTCTGACCGCTGAGGGTGTAGTAAGTGTCGGGCTCGGCGTCGAAGGTCACTGCGATGTCGCTGATGCCGGTCATCGTGCCGAAGGCGTGACTCAGTCCGTATATGTCAGAGTACTTGCCGTCGCTCACAGTGGCGGTGTACATGGCCTGCTCGCTGTTGGCGGGGATGTTCACCGTGATGATTGCCACCTCGCCGTCTGTGCCGTCGAAGGTGAAGAGGCCGTAACCGTCGCCGGCAGAGGTGCCGCAGAGCACTTTCAGCGAACCGTCGGCCTGGAGGGCTGTAGCGAAGAAGTTCGTCTTGCGCTCCGAGGTGCGTGCGGTGCTCAGGCGGGCCATGACACCGTCAGCGTCGGTGGCGAAGGTCATGCCCTCGGGCAGGGTGAGTGTGAACTCATAACCCGTCGCGGGTGTGTAGTTGGTCATCCGGACGGCTATATCCTGCTGGGTGCCGGGGATGGCGGTGAACGGCTCCACGTAGAGCATGTCGCTCTGCTCGTCGCCGTCGGTCACCATCTGTGCGCGGTTGGTGCCGTTGGCATTCACGCCGAGGATGATGTTGGCAACGCTCGTGATGTCGGCTACGTCGATATCATCGTCACGGTTCACATCGGCTGCTCCCTCGATGAAGATTTCAGGTGTGCGGCCCAGGATGTGGTTGGCGATGCCGGTGAAGTCTGCAACATCCACCTCGCGGTCGCGGTTCACGTCGCCGAGCATGAAGTTGTTATGTCTGAAACTGATACGCGTGGGGGCGTTCACATTACCGCCAGGAGCCACCTGCGCGGTGGGCAACTGCATGTAAGCGGAGTTGGCCTTCAGTTTCACGGTATTGCCGGAATAGACGCGGTAGAAGCGCTCGGGACCTTCCTGAGTTTCTGTCAGATTGTTTCCGTTCAACTTCTTGTACTTATATGACAGCACGTAGTTGGTTGTGTTCTTATTGGGATCTTCGTCACCATTGGTGTAAGGCACGGGGTTGCAGCCTTCCAGCGCAGCCACCATCAGGTTGCCTGTCAGACTGGCATCCTTACCTGTCTTGTCGTGCATGTCGGGAACGAACAGGTGGAAGCCACCGTCGAACGGACCGAACTGTGTCTGAAGGTCACCAGCGTCAGGATCGTTAGCGGTCGGCACTTTCGTGTCATCGTTGAAGATGACCACACCGGTGTTGGCGGGCACCACATAAGTGTTGGTCACGGAGACGTCGTTCAGTTCCACGGTCAAAGCGTCTTTATTGAAGCCTGTCACCGTGTAGGTACGGAACGGTTTACCAGTGAAGTAAGGCAGCAGCGATGCGTCGATGGCATGGTCACGGCTCTCTGAAGCATAACCCTTCTTGTTCACCGACTTGGCGTCTGTCGCAACAGCAATCTTGTTCACCTCGTAACCTTGTACGCAGACATGAACGTCTTCCAATTCGGAGCACTTCAGAGCGAACACGTCGTCACCGTTTTCGTCAGTGCCAGTAAATGTGAACGATGCGGCAGAAGAGGGATTCTCGTCAGATATCTTCTTGAGTTTACGCTGCACCGTTGAAGTCGATGCGTTTTCCACTTTGCGAGCGTGAACATACACGGCTGCATCTGCAGGCACCTTAGGTACGACAAACTCGAATGTGTTGCCGCTGCTGACTGCGAAACCGCCGTCGCTGCCTGCGGGCTGCTCAGCACCGGGAGTAGTCATGCTCATCGCACCGTTCTCACCATTATGGATGACACCGATACCACGTGTTTCGTCAAACATAGTGGTTCCGCCATAGAGTTGACCGCCGGGAGCAAAGAGATAACCGTCATACTTCTCGGGTACAGAACGGAAGTTCCATTCATCCCAAATCTTCAGGTCATCGTAATCAACGTCCTTCTCAACGCCGTTGTCAATACCGCCGCTTACATAATTTGCGCTTCTCAGGTCAGTGAAATCCCAAGTGTAGGGATACTCCATCAACTGACGATAACCCACAGGAACCATGCACTCGGCGTAGTCGGTCACATATTTACCGTCTATAGTTTTCACACCCATACGGGTCTTAAAGATACCGAACTTGGCATTTGCAGAATTGTTTGCCTTAGAGACAGAGTAATTATACCATGCATCGTTCGTGGTATGACCAGAACTGATATGAACGTCATTTTTGTCATTTTCGGGATCAATCTCGAAATTACCCGTCATTCTCGTCTCCACATGGTAATTAGTAGGCTCAATCAGACCACGATGGTTGAGATAAAGAAGAGCATAGTCATCTTCAGTGTTCTCTTGCAGATTAAGTATGTAACGCTTGTCGTCATCACCCATCACCTTGTTCTCGGTCAGGATAACCTGGTCTTCAGTTGCGAGATTCTCTGTACCATCTTTGTCATTGCGGTAGATAGCAATAGAGTATATTTTCAACAGTTCGCCTTCTTCCAGTTCGATAGTGACATCACCACCTTTAGCAACAAAGTGATACTCTCCCCAGGGTTGGCTCATGTCATCAAGTGTTTGCAGTCTCATGTCTGTTCCGTTGCCTACTTCAGCGCCGGAACCGCCTATATAATAAGGTTCGGTGATTTCTTTTTCTCCCAATGCATCATAGGCTCCTGTGATTCGCAGTTTTGTTTGCTTAGTCTGTGTCTCATCACCAGGCACATTGCCATAACATCCCATCTTGATGACAATACGGTCGCCGGCTTTCAACAAGGGGATGACCAACTGGCCGTCATCCATGAATCCGACGAAGCGGTCTTGGAAACTTGTCTTACTGGAAGCGCCATTCTCATTCCATACACCCACATGGTTGGCATGGGTGAAGAACACCAAGCCGGCTGTCTCGTGTATCATGTCGGCGTTGTCACCCTCCATGTCATACACGCTCTTGAAGATGGGCTCAATACCAACGCCTCCCTCTTTAATGGTAACGTATGTCTGGTTCCAGTCCTGGGTCTCACCGTCGGCTTTGTGAATCTCTCTGAAGAGTTTCGACTTTGCTTTCCATCCATTTGCGTTGGTAGCATATCTCGTACCATCATCAGTACCGTACTTGCCGAGGTCCCAATTACCATCAGTGAAGAAATCCCAACGTTTCACCTCTTTACCTATTCCACGTGTTTCTGCTACACGCACGCCATCCTCCATCTTGGCCTCAGCGGCATCGTAAGCGATAGTAAGCACGAAACTGGCCTGACCACCTTTATTATTAATGTGTGCCACCACAGCACCACCAGGGTTGTAAGCATCTCCCGTCTCAGGGTTGACACCAGTCTTAAATGTAATGTCATAGAATCCCAAATACTGCTTACCGTTTTCTTCGAATACCTTTGCTTTGGCGCTTGCAACGTTGCCTAAACATTTCACACGAAATTCAGGCATTGCGTTGCGAATATATAATCCTGGTTCTGGATCTTCTGTACGTTGATAGTTATTCAAATCTGTCGTATTCAGATTGTCCGTCGGGTCTGCCGTGCCGTTGTAAGGACCACCGAAAATCTCAGCCGCATATTTCAGTTCATTGCTGTCGTTGTTCTTTGCGGTCACATTATCAATCACTTTATATAGCGGATCGACACGGAATGAGGGAATGAAGGAATATGACTTCACACGGAGGATAGGACGCTCATGCGACATATTGGTCGGCAGTGAACACAAGTAATAGACACAATTACTTTGTACGTCCGCAGTAAGATAATAATTGTTAGAGCCATTGGTTCTGCCAATCGAGTTGCCACTTGCATCAAAATGTTGGCAATTCGCCTTATATTGGTCATCACCCGTCATTTGATTGCCGTCGGCATCTGTCTTGAACCAGAAAGCAGGTGTTTCGTCAACGCCTTCACAGTAGTATTCCACAATCAGTTTACCATTCACCTCCGGATAGAAATAGAAGAAATTACCACACAAGGGGAAGATGGTGAGGAATTTGTCACCATAAACGATTTCCTCGCCCGCGTCATTCCGTGTGCCCTGTGAACCGGCATCAACAGTATAATCGTGCTTGGCGGTAAACGTTGACCATTCCTTGCCTACAAGTCTGTCTCTGATTTCTTCATTGGTAAATTTACTGTCTAAATTGTTTGTCTGCTTGTAAGTCCAACGATACTGGAGATAATCGTAATTGTCTGTTGCAGGGTCAAGATTGTTGGATGCGTCGATGATAGAGGCGGCGCCGTAAGTGAAGGCTTCGCTTTCTTGTGAACCACCACCTTGTGTATAAGTATAGTCTTCCACAGAAATTTGGAAGTCACAGAAATAAATCGTGTTGTTTTGATTGTCAGTATTCAGATTGAATGTGAAATACTGAAAATTACCAGCCATCAGTTCGGAAACGGTAACCTCTTTTTCTATTACTGTCCACCAGCCCGTACTAAAATCCACATTATCTATAAAAGATATATATTGAATCGGCTCTGGTCCTTGCGCCTGTAAAACTGCACTGTTGTTATTGTCATTGTTCAGCGCATGGTCTAGTGCGTGACCTCTGATATGTAGCCTGACCTTAGCACCTGCGGGAACATTCAATAAATCCGGATGACCAATCCAGAACTGGCAATCCCAAGCAACACCCGCATCATTTTGTTGAGTATTAGTAACGGTATAATAATAATTTCCAGTATCTGTATATTTTATTTCGGGTGTAACAATATCTCCGCCACGGTTTTTGGCGAGCACAATGAATTTATTATTATCTAATTGGTGGAACGTACCCAAAAACTGATATGACGAACCTGACGAACTTGACTCTTCACCCAATGCCCTGACAAAAGTCATATCGTTGTCGGCACCGAACTTCATCGTGATATAAGGCACGGCACCACGTTTGTCTTCCAGCACACCTGATTTGGTATAATAGTATTTATAGCCGAAACTGGTTTGATTGTAACTGTCTCCCAAATATTCTTGAAGTTCGCTCGGCTCCAATGCCCTTACATCACTCTCTGCCTTTTGGTAATTAGCCACCGTGATAACCACGCATCGGATTACGGCATTATTCGGGATAGTGACAGTGGCTGTACCTGAAGCACTACCGGTTATATTTGTAACATCGCTTCCATTTTCAGCATAGTATTGCACAGAGTAAGTATCTTCACTATTCAGATTATGGATGGTGAATTGCTGATCACTACCAGAAATGTTTTTCAGACCAAAACCATTATATTTGCTGTTGTTGTTTGGTCTGTCAAGGCTCCAAGTGCTTGTATTCGCGTTAGAAACGCTGAAGCGCAACTGATGGTCAATCCAAGAATAGAAAGAGGTCTTCGGATGTTGAGTAACATACGGACCTGCCCATTCTTTCGCGATGATAATGGACTCTACGTAATCACCGCTAAAATTAATCTGCGTAGTCACGAAAGGTCCATTGTATTCTTGATACTCATACTGTCCGAACCAGTGCGTCTCTTTGATCACTGGATCCCACGCCAACGCCTTCCCGGCGAAAGCCACGAATAGAATCAAAATACCTAAGATTTTTTTCATTTCGTTTGTTTTGTTATTAAGTTTACTATTATCTCGTTATCAAATTATCGGCTGCAAATATACGCCACCTTTTTAATAAGTGTACGTATTACACGTTTCAAAGACTATGCAAAATGTTACATGGTTCCTCGATTTTACAATATTTAAGGAAAGGTATCATGTATTTAACACAGTTTAGCAGTGTTGGCTGTGATGACACAAATCATGTACAAAAAGCGCACAAATTTACTGAATATTTGACGATAAAGCAACAAAAAAAACAAATTTTAACATTTAGGCACAATAAAAATGTTTGATTCGTCTTTTTAGACATAAGGACATAAGGCGGGTTTTAGACATAAGAACATAAGGACATATTTTCAAGGCACTCCTCTTCAAGGAATGTAGGAGAATATTCCCAGGCGTCAGCCGATTCCTTTATTCCGAAATTCCTTAGACAAAAATATTCGTGTCATCCGTGTTATCCGTGTTCGTTCCTTTATTCCGAAATTCCTTAGACAAAAATATTCGTGTCAAATAAGGACATAAGGGCGGGTTTTAGACATAAGAACATAAGGACAGTTTTTCAAGGCACTCCTCTTCTCCTTGTGCTCCGTAGAATCATTAACATTTGTCTCTACGGAGATTTTGGAGAGAAGGAGATGCGAGAAGAAACGAGCGAAACGTGGTAATCTCAAATCTCAAACCTCAAATCTCAAACCTCAAACCACTTACATCCTCATGCCTACGGAGGCGTGGATATACCAGTCGTGGAGGCGGCCGCTGCTGTCGCTATGTTTGAAATGGAAACGGTTGTACTGTCCGAAAACATTGAAGAACCAACTACCCAGATTATACGTCACAGACAGGCGTGCATCATAGGTCAGGGTGACTCGGCTGTGCTCTTTCTCCTTTCCCGCAAGCCATATTTCAAAATCCTCCCAATCAAGATCGATATCGTCGTCAGCAACAGGGTTCTGTTGCTGTTCCATCGCTTTCTCGCGCAGTTTGGAGTGATAGCGCCATATATCGATACGGTTATAGACGGTCAACATCGGCATGGCCATAGCACTGACCAGCAACCCCCTGCACGGCACATAGTTATAGGCATATCCCGCCCCGACGCTCAACTGCGACTGTTTGATTCTACCGATATCGTTCATGAAAAGGATGAAATCGGCGTCGATGCCTTTATCGTATGCCACCGAGGAGTGGTGATACATGGCTCCTGCCATGAGCGAGCCCGCAGAACGCTTCTGTATGACCGACTGGTCGTAGGCGGCGGCGTAGGAGAACCGTTTGCCGTTGAACAAATAATAGCCGTCGAGCGTCAAGGTGCGCACACGGATGGGGTCTATCAGGTAATAATCAAACGACGTCTCCATCCATTCGGGCATATAACCGCTCAGATGCACTTTGGGCTCATCGGTCTGAAAACGGTGGATGCGCAGGTTGACGCCATAACTGCCGCCGACGGCGCCAAACTCCAACAATCCGCCATGGCCACGCAAATTTTTCGAATAGCCGATGCCGTAGCCGCGATAACCCACCCATGCGCCGGCATAAGCGGAGATATCAGTCTTAATTTGGGGTTCCCAGTAAATATCGCCCCAATCGGGGCTGAACATTTTCCCGCTAAGGGTGGATTTGATTTTCAGGTCGCTCTGATAATTTTTCGCTTTGACGATGACCTGCCAAGGCTTTTCAGGCATTTCGATATAGTCGCGGTCAAGTCCACGGATAGACATGGAGTCGATGAATGTGCCCAGTTTCCGCAGCACACCGACCACTCCCCGCGACCCGGGACCGCCGGGATCCGGCAAATCATCGGCGGCGAAACCCGACAAGGGCATCACCACCGACACTATGACCGCCATCCATATACGCGACAGCCTGCTCATTGCACATCCTTGCCCGTATCGACAAACTGCTTGCCGTCGAAGCGATAGATACGCAGTTTGGTCTCAGGATTATCACCGGATGTCTCGCCGGTGAGATAGCGTACTTGAAGTTCGCGCTTGTCTTTATCAAATGAATGAATTTTTCCCTGGCCTTCGCCTGATGCCAATGCCTTACTTTCTTCTAGATACATACCATCATCCGGCGTGTCCAACAATACGGCCGACATCGACTTGTCGCCCGATTTGAAGCCTTCATAGGGTATGTATTGTCCGTTCTTGCAAATGTAGGTCAACAGTTCTGTGTCATTAAAGTGACTGAAATTCGGCTCACAGTCATTGATGATTTCGTAGCCAAACTCACGCTCCGCAATGTAGATGGTGTCGCCTGCATCGGAAACGACCTGCCCCAATTGTTGTCCCATGAACCATTCTTTCAACGGGAAGTGCGCCTTGTCGCCTCTCTCATTGACAAATGCCTGCGCCTCTTTCGACAGGTAGGGAAGAATATCTTTGTAGTCGAATGTTTCACACGTGTAATGAGAAGCCATGCCATTGACAGCATACAAGACTTGGTCCTCCAACAGCGCGATACGATCACTGTCCCAGAACTGCGCCAAGTCCACGTTCCTCTCTTCACCCTCATCATCCTCTTTATACTTTTCTTCTATTTCCTTATGGCCGGCAAAATACTTGGTGAGATCTTCCTTGCTGATGATATCTCTCAGCCGATGGCCGTCTTTCTTGCTGAAAGTGTAGCATGACATCTCATCAGAGCACATTGCGCCACAACGATAATGGAACACGCCATAGGTGACAAAATTGTCGGTTTGAGCCAAGATGGTGATGGAAAAAGTGAAAGTCCAATCTACCTGTTTCTCCATATACGGTTGATAGATGCCAAGATAGTGCTTCAACAGTTTTCCGGAATCGCCGGTGCGCACCTCGTCAAACGATTTCGTCTTCGTGTACTTACCTTCATCGTCATATTGTCCTACCTGCGACTCCATGAACCGGTACAACTGCTCATTCAAGAAAGCGTTCACTGAATCTTTCAGCACTTGCGAACCGGCAATAGGAACATCCACGATGAATGTCAAGTCGTGTTTCCATTCGTCACCTACATAAAATTGCGTCTGTTGACGTTCCACCACCAGCAGCGACTGTCCGTCGGTTTCTTCTGACTTTGCCTCTTCCTTGGCCTTGCAACTCTGCGCAGTAAGCCCTGCCATCAGCAAGGCGACGCACCCTATAAAAAAAGATTTCGTATTCATGATATTTGGTTTTTTATTACTCTCTTTTACTCCGATTTCGTCATCATTTCAGAAAAAATCACTTCTCCGCCCCCAGTTTCTTCAACCACTTACCGCCAATCATGCAGGCGATGCCGATGATGACGAAGGGGATGCTGAGCAACTGTCCCATGTCGAGCGCCATGCCGTCCTCGAAACTGACCTGTCGTTCCTTGGTGAACTCGATGAAGAAACGGGCCACGAAAATCAACGTCAGGCACAAACCGAAATAGAAACCGGAACCGACAGACAGGCGGGATTGGGGTTTGAGGTTTGAGGTTTGAGGTTTGAGGTTTGAGGTTTGAGTCTTCTCTTGCCCCTTGCTCCTTGCTCCTTGCTCCTTATTCTTTATCTGATGGACAGTCGGATCGCTTTTCTTGGCTTTCTTGTAGAAATACCACCCGACAAAGAAGAAGAGGAAGTAGGCGATGGCTTCGTACAACTGTCCCGGATGACGGGGGGAGTCATTGTATCCGTGACCGGCATTTTCGAAGATAAACGCCCAGGGCACATCGGTCACCTTGCCGATAATCTCAGAATTCATCAGATTGCCCAAACGGATGAAACAGGCGGTAATGGGAGTGGCAATGGCGATATTGTCGAGCACACGCCACAGGTTGACTTTCGTCTTGCGGTAATAGAAGAACAAGGCTATCATCAAACCCAACGTGCCGCCATGCGACGCCAAGCCCTCATAACCCGTGAATTTCCACGAGCCGTCGGCCATCTGATGCAAGGGGACGAACATCTCCAGGATATGACTGCCGCTGCTGAGGAAATAACCCGGTTCATAGAACAGGCAATGGCCGAGACGCGCGCCTATCAAGATGCCGAAGAAACAGTAAATGAACAACGGGTCGAAATCCTTTTTGGGGATTTTCTGGTCTTTATAGAGATATTTTACCAAGAAGTAGGCCAATGCCAATCCTATCAGCCAGCACAGCGAGTACCAGCGGATAGAGAATGACCCGATGCTAAAGGCCACTTCACTCGGATTCCAGACGATGTATGATAGCATGATATTGGTCGTTTGGGGGTTGGTCGTTTGGTCGTTTGGGGAGGATGGGAGTTATGGGAGTTAATGGGAGTTAATGGGAGCACTGGGAGATTCAGGGCACATTTCTAACCTCTCACCTCCTTCCCTTTGGGAGGGTCGGGGTGGGTTCTATCTTACACATTAAACCTGAAGTGCATGATGTCGCCGTCCTGCACCACATAGTCTTTGCCTTCGATGCCGAGTTTACCGGCCTCGCGCACGGCAGCCTCACTTCCATATTGGATATAGTCGTCATACTTGATGACCTCGGCACGGATGAAGCCTTTCTCGAAGTCGGTGTGGATGACGCCGGCGCACTGAGGGGCTTTCCATCCCTTGTGGTAGGTCCATGCCTTCACCTCCATCTCTCCGGCAGTGATGAAGGTCTCGAGGTTGAGCAGCGAGTAGGCTTTCTTGATCAGACGGTTGACACCGCTTTCCTCCAAGCCCAGTTCGTCGAGGAACATCTGCTTGTCTTCGTAACTCTCAAACGAGGCGATGTCTTCCTCTGTCTTGGCTGCGATGACCATCACCTCGGCTCCCTCCTCTTTCGCCACCTCTTCCACACGGCGGGAATACTCGTTACCTTCTTTGGCGGCGTTCTCGTCCACATTGCATACATAGAGTACGGGTTTGGCGGTCAGCAGAAACAGGTCGTGAGCCGCCTGTTGCTCCTCTTTGCTGTCGAAGGTCACGATACGGGCGTTCTTACCCTGCTCCAACACTTCTTTATAGGCTTCCAGAACCGCCATCTCTATCTTTGCGTCTTTATTGCCGGCTGCAGCCACTTTCTGCTGTTTGTTGATGCGGTTTTCGACCGTCTCCAAGTCTTTCAGTTGCAGTTCGGTGTCGATGATTTCCTTATCGCGTATGGGGTCGATGGTGCCGTCAACGTGGGTGATATTGTCATCGTCGAAACAGCGCAGCACGTGGATGATGGCGTCCGTCTCACGGATATTGCCGAGGAATTTATTGCCGAGTCCCTCCCCTTTCGAGGCGCCTTTCACCAGTCCGGCGATATCGACAATCTCGCAGGTGGCGGGCACGATACGTCCGGGATGGACAATCTCAGCCAGACGGGTCAGGCGCTCGTCGGGCACGGTGATGACGCCCACATTGGGTTCGATGGTGCAAAACGGGAAATTGGCTGCCTGCGCCTTGGCGCTCGACAGACAGTTGAACAGGGTGGATTTACCAACGTTGGGCAATCCTACGATACCACATTTTAATGACATGTTTATTCTCTGTGTTTACTGATGTTTCGGGAGTTATAAAATGGAGTTAAGAATAGGAGTTATAGGGGGAGTTATAATGAGCCATTACTATGCTACATACAAAAAGACCTTGTACAAAACACATTTGGCTCTTCTTAACTCCTCGTTTTAACTCCAATTGATAACTCCTCGTCATAACTTCCGAAAGTTATATATGTTTATATTCTGGATGCAAAGTTACGATGTAACAAGAGAAAAAGCAAAATTTTTATCTCCCTTTTTCTCCTTCCGAATAGTGTTTTCTGTCAATCTTTCCGTTGAAAGTCCGTTTCACGGCTTCCACTTGTTCGTAGAGCAGGGGGATTTTATACGTTTCGAGTCTCGTTTTCAACCAACGGGCCAGGGTGCGCTTGTCCAAGGTGCAGCCGTCATTCATGACGACGAGCATCTTCAGCGCGGTGCCCATGATGCGGTGCTCCACGGGGATGCACACGCAGTCTCTCACGCCCTCGAAAGCCATCACAGCGTCTTCCACCTCGGTGGGTGCCACTTTGAATCCCCCGATATTGATGACATCATCTTCGCGACCGCGCAGATGCAAACGGTCCTCTTCGTCGATTTGCCCCATGTCAGAGGTGTAGATGACACCGTCTTTGAGCACGGAGGAGGTTCGCTCAGGGTCGCCGATGTATCCGGTCATCAGGGTGTCGCCCTTGCAGGCGATAAGTCCCTGACCAGTAATGAATATATCAGAATGAGGCATCGGTCTGCCCAGACAACCCGCCAGGCATTGCCCGCTATTGAAGTCGTAGGTGCAGATAATGCCCGTCTCGGTCGAGGCATAGGTATTGTAAAGGCGGCTGTGGGGCAACAAGCGGCATAGCGTGTCCATGTCCGCTTGCGAGATGGCCGCGGCACCCGTCTCGACAAAGTCAATCTTTTCGGCATAAGCCGCCAAGCGTTTCCCTGCCAGTTGTATGAGTATGCGGATGCTTGCGGGCACGAGGAAAGTCGCCATTTTCTTAGCAGGATAGTCGAAGGCATGGAAAAAGGCGTTCAGGTCTTTCATGCCATCAACGATGATGAGCGTGGCACCGAGGTAGATGACTGGATAGATTTTCGACAGGCTGCCGATATGATTGAGCGGTCCGTTGACCACAAACACCAAATCATGGGTGAAACCCTGTCCGGCGATGAGGTTCTCCGCGTCGGCGATGATGGCCCGATGGCTCACCATCACCCCTTTCGACCGCCCTGTGGTGCCCGTGGTGTAAAGGATGTCGGCGGTGCCTTCGGGGGCGGTGTGCCGCTCCAGTTCATCTTTTACCCTTTGGAACACGTCGTCGGGCATGTCTTTTTCCAAAGGTGCCGCCACATACCCTGCCCGATGGATGGCAAGGTAATCGATGAGGTAGTCAATGGTTGACAAGGCGCGCAGGCACACGATGTTCCTGCCAGTATCATGGGCCAACGTTTCACGCCATTGAGCGGCACGAGCCGTGACCTGCTCATCCAGTTGGCGGTATGAACAGGACTCGTCGCCGCAGACCACAGCCGTCTTGTCAGGATAGCGTGCCACGCTTTGTGTCAGATAGTCCTCAAACCTCGTCATCCTTTCTCAGAAAGTTTTCTTTCTACCATCTTCACAATATTGTCCAGCGACTTCAGGTTTTTGGGCGTGGCATCGGTCGATTCCAGCGTGATGTCGTACTCTTCGGAGAGCATCATCAGGATAGTGGTCACGCCCAACGAGTCCAATTCGCTGAACAAGAAATCAGAGTCCCAGTCCACCAACGGGAGGGCATCTTCTAACATGTATCTTATTTTTTCTTTCATATATCTTTAAGAGGTGAGAGGTGTCTTTGGAGGTTAGAGGTAGGAGGTTAGAGGTGAGAGATTACTCCCCGTGCTCCCATAACTCCCAGTGTTCCCATAACTCCCAACTTCACCCCAAACGACCAATCAACCAAACGGCCAATCAACTCCCCTTCCTCACCGGATTGGCGTAGATGCCGAGGAAAATGTCTTTGAGCACATCGGGCTCATCCACATCATACTTGTTGAGCCGGTCCATATAGTGAAGAAAGGCGGCTTTTTGCTCGTCAGTATAATGGTCGCGGCAGGCGGTCTGCCCGTAGCGCAAGTCATGAGCGATGTAATTGTTGGGATAGAGTTGGTAGGCGTTGTTGATACGCTCGTCGAGCAGCAATGCCACTGCACGGTGATATTCGTTGTTGGTACAGTGGTCAAACTGTCTGAGGTCAGCCTCTGTCACTTCGTCGCAGAGGGTGATGGTCACCCTACCCTTTCGCTGAACAATACCCGTGAGGATGCTGTTGAGGTCCTCGCCTGGTTTCTTGATGTATTTCTCCGAACGGCTCTCATATAGTTCTATGGCCTTGAGGATGTCGCAACTCTCCCATTCGTAACTGATGCTCATCGGAACGATATGCAACTCGCTCAGTGCCTTGATTTTATCCTCCGGGCAACTCATGCAGAACATTTTGATGATGCCCTGGTCGGTGTGGTCGTTGCCGTCTTTTGTACGCCCATTGCGCTGTGCTATCCACACACTCTGATGTTTGTCGCGGATAGTATAACGGATGTAATCGCTCAGGTGGCGCGACGACATATAGAAATCTTTCAGTTTGCCCCCACGTTCCACGCGGAACATTTTGTTGCTTTTGCCGATGTCGGTCACCAGTCCCGGACTCATCAGATTGGCTCCGAAAGTGATTTCAGTGGTGTCACGCCCGCGCACAGCAAAGAGGTATTGCAACAGCGAGGCGTCGAGCATGATGTCGCGGTGATTGCTCACAAACAGGTAGTCGGTGTCGGGACGGAGACGGTCAAAACCGTTGAAGGTCAGTTTGTCTATCGACCGTTTCACCACCTGCTCGTTCACGGGCACCATCACTTTCAGTTGGAACTCACGGATGGTTTGGAACGACCGCATCATCTGCTTCACCTCGTTGATGTCACGACCCGGGAAAATCCATGACGCCAACAACGGGAAAGCGTCGGTTTCGGTGATACGCTGCATGGCTGCGGGTATTTCCGAGTCGTAATAGGGGCGGATGTCTTCAAATTCTGTCATATGATTGAATGGGCCTTATGGGGCAAATTGGGCTTATTAGGCCTATTGGGCCTTTTGGTCTTTTGGGGCGAATTGTTTATACCACTGTAGAAACTTCTCTTTCCACTGAATGGCCTCTGCGGTGGTGCGTTCTGGGGTGGTGCCGAATCCGTGGCCGCCAGTAGCGTATTGGATATAGCGGTGTGGCTTATTGTTGGCGGTCAGCGCACTGTCCATCAATTCCGAATTGCGGTAGTTGACCACGGGGTCATCTTTGCAGTTGATGAGGAACACAGGGCAGTCAATGAGGTCGGCATGACGCTCCATCGAGAGCGAGTCGCACATGGCACGGTCATGCCACCGGTGCTCACCTAAAAGACCGCGACGCGAACGGCGGTGTACGGCGGGGTGTGAGAAGGTGACCACCGGATAGACCGGCACGATGAAATCGGGCTTCATCTCTTCGGGCAGATAGGCCGCCGCCGAGAGCACCAAATGTCCGCCGGCGGAGAATCCCATGGCACCCACCGTTTGGTATCGCCGTTTGATTTGCCGCATGGCATCGCTTAGTGCATTGAGCGGGTCAGGATGCTGGTGACCGCGGTAAAACCAGCGGGTGTGGAAAGCAAAAGCCGCCCACCCTGCCGTGGGATATTCAAGCACATAGGCGGCAATGCCGTTGTCGGCAAGCCATTTGCCCACTTCCGAACCCTCGTATTTCTTCGACAACCAACAATAACTGCCGCCGGGACACACCACCACGGCGATTTCGGTCTTACCGGCGGGCAGATACTCCGTCAGCCTCTGTGCCTGCACCGCCATGCTCCACATCAACAGGGGCAGCAGTATAACAACGTATCTGAGTCGGTTTTTATTGTGGATTCTCGCGATCATAAGCGTTAATCTTATCGGTAATCACATCCTGTCCGACGATGGCTTCGGCGGTGTTGATGGCTGTGAGCGGCACACCGCAGAAACCGTGCAGGTTGACGCACTGGCCTGTCATCAGCAGGTTGCGTGCCTTGGTATAGACGGGCACCTGGCTTTCAGCCACGTTGATGGCATCCTTATGTAGACCATAGAGGGCGCCGTCGGGTTCGTTGTAGAAATCGCGTATGGTGAGGGGCGACGAGGCGAACATATGTCCGATGGTGTTGCGGAAACCGGGATAGAGCCGTTCCATCACGTCGAGCAAACGTTCTATGCGCCCCGCTTTCCATTGCTCATATTCGGCACCGCGGCGGCCAGTCTGCGTATTTTCCCACTGTCGGCACACCTCGTAGGGCATGATGCAGTTGATAATCATCTTTGTGGCATGGGGACCTTGTTCGCGTTCCATCGGGGTCATATAGAGGAATCCGCGGGGCCAGTCATGCTCGTCGTATTGGTCATAGTTCCAGACCATGCCGTAATCCGCCTGATAATAACACGTGTGGTTGATAAAGGGGAAGGTGCCTGGTTTGAACACCACATAGACGCAGAACGACGAGTAACTGTTAGGCGCCTCGTTGATGCGTTGGCGGTATGCCTTGGGGAAGAGTTTGCTGTCGGTGAGTTGCAACATCGCCTTCGGATGGATGGCGGCAATGTAGTGGTCGGCAGTGAATCGCCGTCCGCTGCGCGTGACCACACCGCTCACCTCGCGCCGTTGCTCGTCGATGTCGATACGGGTCACGGGGTCGCCGGCCACTATCTCACCTCCGCCTTCGGTGATGACACGCGCCAGTGCTTCCGCCATCTGCTGACTGTTGCCGGCAAAGCGCGAGGCACCGTTGATATACAACACATTGATGAGGGCGTGGATGAATCCCGGCGTATGACCCTCATAACCGCCGAACATCGGGTTCATGTACGAGATGACATCGCGCAGTTTGGGGTCGTGCAGGTAGCGGCTGACCATCTCGTCGGCTGGCATGAGAAATTGCTCGTCGTGGGTATAGACGTGGGCATTGCCAGTGCGCAGGTAGAAGAAATCTATCTCATCTACCAAGGCATACAACGCCTCTACATATTGGCGTATACCCTCGGCCTCATGCGGGAACTCATGTTGGAAATAGCGAATAAACGCCTCCTTTCCTTCAGGTATGCGGTAGGTCTTTCCGTCGGAGAAGTAGGTAATCTGGTCCATGCAGTCATGGTCCACATCGCGGATGTCCATCTGGTCCATGATGCCCAGATAACGGCATATCTTATAGATAGAACCGCCGGGACGTATGCCGCCGAGCAGGTGCATGCCCGTCTCAAACCCCACGCCATGACGGTAGAAGGTCTGCAGCCCACCGCCTATCACCCGGTTTTTCTCTATCACTGTCACGCGAAAGCCCTCTTTGGCCAACAGCGCGCCTGTAAACAATCCGCCCAATCCGCCGCCGATGATATTGACTGTCGGGGGGCTGGGGGGAGTGTTTGGGG
>JAFZAH010000038.1 GCA_017548275.1 Prevotella sp. | reverse complement strand
GCCCGTGGGCATCAGTACCGGTTATGCTCCCCTCGAGCAATACCAGCAGTCTTTGCAGGAGTTTTCGCCCGCTACCGACATCTACGCTCTCGGTGCCACGCTTTATTTCCTCTTGTCCGGCCAGAATCCGCCCGAGGCGAGCGTCGTGCTCGAACAGGGCCTGATTTGTCCTGTGCCGATGTCGCAAAACACATGGGCGGTCATCTTGCAGGCCATGCAACCTGTCCGCAAACAACGTTTCCAAATGGTCGGCGCTTTCTCACAGGCACTCTCCAACGACGCGACGCTCGTGGCACCTGCCGTGATTCCCGAATCAGGTCAAGAGACCCAAATTTATACTACTTCGGATACGAACCCGCCAGCACGGTCAGATAACAAAAAGTCGCTCATGTGGATGGTTGTTGGCCTGTTGGCTTTATTGTTAGTCATTCTCGGAATAGTGTTATTGTCAGGCAAAAAGAAAAGCCCCGCGCCTGTGGTCGATGAGACCACGGAGATAGTCGATACAACTGCGGTAGAAGAAGTTACTGAAGAGTACGATGGCGAGGTGGCTGAGGAAAATCCAATCGATGTGACCGAGCACATGGATTGGAAGGGCAATTTCATCATCAAAGGAAAATCCTATCCTGTCAGATTGGAGTTCTGGGAAAGATATGATCAAATCATGGAGTGTACCTATACCAATGTCAGTCAGGGGGGCATGCAGATGTCAATGACGGGCAGTAAAAGTGGCAATTCCTATACCTTCTCCGGCCATGACGGAAGCAATCCGTTGGTGATTACTGTTTCAGAGACGTATTCGGGACATTACGAGGGTAACGCCTCAGGCCAATTTGAGGCACAAGCCGTATTCGATAAAATTGAGTAAAGTAAAGAGTCTTCCTCTATAATATAACTTGTTGTTTATCAATAATCTGAACGGATTTCACAAATAATATCTTTAATTTGTGAAATCCGTTCAATCCGTTGTTTATATGGTTTAGTGTAGAGGGTTTAGGGTTTAGTGCTCTCTACTGTCCCTCATTCGAATCTGTTTAATTCGTGAAATTCGTTGTCTTTGATAGAATTCGTATAATTCGCGAAATTCGTAGTCCTAAAAAGGTGTAGGGTTTAGTGCTCTCTACTGTCCCTCATTCGAATCTGTTTAATTCGTGAAATCCGTTGTCTTTGATAGAATTCGTATAATTCGCGAAATTCGTAGTCCAAAAAATAACATCCGTTGTTAATAGTTGAGTCTTAGAATCTCGTCGTCATCCCAACGTTCCATGTTCAACGTTCCATGTTCAACGTTCCATGTTCAACGTTCCATGTTCAATGTTCAACGTTCCGCGTTCTTGAATCTCTCGCTCTGCTGACGTATCAGTTCGGCATCGTCGAAGTAATTGATTTTCATGGCCTCGCGCACCTCGCTCATGGTCTGTGCGGCAGTCTCGCGAGCGCTTTCGGTGCCTCTGCGAAGGATGTTGTATATCTCAGGGATATCCTGCTCAAACTCATGACGGCGCTCGCGCATCGGGGCAAGGAATTTGTTCAGCACCTGATTGAGGAACTTCTTGCATTTCATGTCGCCCAATCCACCATGGCGGTAATGTGCTTTCAGTTCGTCAAGATTCTGATACTCAGGCCAGAACTCAGCGAAGTCTGTGTCGGTAGAGAATGCGTCGAGATAGGTGAACACAGCGTTGCCCTCAACTTGTCCCGGGTCGTCCACACGCAGATGATTCGGGTCGGTGTACATCGAGCGCACTTTCTGCCATACCTCATCGGCTGAGTCGCTCAGGTAGATACAGTTGCCGAGGCTCTTGCTCATCTTCTCTTTTCCGTCGGTGCCGGGCAGTCTGCGTGCGGTGGCGTTCTCTGGCAGCATGATGTTGGGTTCTACCAATACCGGTGCGTATGTCTGGTTGAAACGGCGGACCAACTCGCGGGTCACTTCCAGCATCGGCTCTTGGTCCTCGCCAACGGGCACCACCGTCGATTTGAACAATGTGATGTCAGCGGCCTGACTGACAGGATAGCAGAAAAAGCCGAGAGGGATGTTTGCCTCGAAATTGCGCATCTTAATCTCTGTCTTCACTGTCGGATTGCGCTGCACACGGCTCACTGTCACCAAGTTCATCAGATAGGTGGTCAACTCTGCCAATTCCGTTATCTGGCTTTGGATAAAAATGGTACACTTCTCAGGGTCAAGGCCGGCGGCTAAATAGTCCAATGCCACCTCGATGATGTTCTGACGGATTTTCTCGGGGTTGTCGGCATTGTCGGTCAAGGCCTGAACATCTGCCATAAACACAAACATCTTTTCATAATCGCCTGCTTCCTGCAATTGTACGCGACGACGGAGTGAGCCTACATAGTGACCCAAATGCAACTTGCCCGTAGGGCGGTCACCTGTCAAAATGATTCTTCCCATGTATTTTGTAAGTTATTTTTATACTTCTCGAAATAGGTCTGCAAAATTACGTAATATTCCGCAATTATCACTCCTTTTCATCATAAATTGAACGTTTTATTTTGCTTATTGCTCAAAAATGTGTATTTTCGCACTCAATAAACTAACAAATGACATGAGAATATGAAAAAATGTGTTTATTGTCAAAGTGACATGTCTGATCAGGCCGCATTCTGCCCGAGATGCGGAAAGTCTCAACCTCAACAGACAATGTATCGTCCGGCTCAACAGCCGCAACAGCCGCAACAGCCACCTGTACGCCAACCGGAAAAGAGCAAAAGCAACGGAGCTTTGTGGGCTGTCATAGGTTTTCTCGCAGCCGCCGTTCTCGGACTGGGAGGGTGGATTGTCTACGAAAACTTCATCAAAGAGAATTCGACACCCACAACCACAGTGACCGCCACAACATCTGATACGGAAAAGAAAACAGAGAAAGAACAGAAGAAAGAGAAAAAGGAATCTAAGAAAGTGAGTGAAGAGAAAACCACGCAGTCTGTCAAAAACACCCCGAAAGTTATCCGTGGCACATACAACCTCACAGGTGCTATTTCGAAATATCCCATCACCATGAACATCAGTATCACAGATGGCGATGTCGTGGGCACTTATTATTATCACTCACAAGGGCGTAATAACAAAATGACGGTGAATGGCACTATTTCTGCCGACCGCAGAATGATTCTTGAAGAATATGCCCCAAGCGGGTTAAATACAGGTTACTTCGACGGTTATTTCAACGGCGAGGCATATACAGGACAGTTCTCTAATTACGAAAAGGACTCCCATCTCTCCTTCTCGCTTAACACGTATTGACCATATCCGACTGACGTTCACTTCTTTTTAAGAACTCGTGATATAATAAGAAACCGGCTTTTCATATCGAAAGGCCGGTTTTTCTGATGTGTAAGGGATAATTACTTATTCTTCAGCAGGTCGCGAATCTCACCGAGAAGTTTCTCTTCGTTGGAGGGTTCTGGATCCGGAGCGGGCTCTTCTTCCTTCTTCTTCGTCAGTTTGTTCATGCCCTTGATCATCAGGAAGATACAGAATGCGATAATCAGGAAGTCGATGATGTTCTGGATGAATGTGCCGTAATTAACAGTGGCATCACCCACTTTGGCTGTCAACGAGGTGAAGTCAACACCGCCAGTAATCATGCCGATAACAGGCATCAGCACGTCATCTACCAATGAACTGACAATCTTGCCGAAGGCACCGCCGATGATTACACCGACTGCCATGTCCATCACGTTGCCTTTCATGGCAAACTCTTTGAACTCTTTAATAAATCCCATAATGTTGTTGTTTAAAAATGAATGATTATAATAAAATGTTAGATTTTGCTATCTGTGTATTACAATATCAGAGTACAACTCTTGATTTATCTCATTTTAATTATTCTAATGAATTCTTTAATCTTAATTAAGACAGAAATTTCATGCAAATATAGATATTTTTTTGTAACTTTGCACACGAAAAAGAAAAAAAACTTTCTAAAAGACAAAAAATAAGGAATTTTTGGTATAAACCTTTAATATAATCTTAAAAAAAATGACAAAAGTAGCAATTAACGGCTTTGGCCGTATCGGTCGTCTCGCATTCCGTCAGATGTTCGAGGCAGAAGGTTATGAAGTAGTGGCTATCAACGACTTGACAAGCCCCAAAATGTTGGCTCACCTCCTCAAGTATGACACTTGCCAAGGTGGTTTCGCTGGAAAGTTCGGCGAGGGCAAACACACTGTCGAGGCTACAGAGAACTCCATCATCGTTGACGGTAAAGAAATCACCATCTATGCTAAACCCAATGCCGCTGAACTCCCTTGGGGTGAGTTGAACGTTGACGTTGTGCTCGAGTGCACCGGTTTCTACACTTCTAAGGAAAAGGCTTCTGCTCACATCCAGGCTGGTGCCAAGAAGGTTGTCATCTCTACTCCCGCAGGTAAAGACCTTCCCACCATCGTTTACAATGTGAACCACAAGACTCTGACTCCTGCTGACACTGTCATCTCGGCTGCTTCTTGCACCACTAACTGTCTCGCTCCCATGGCTGACGCCCTCAACAAATACGCTCCTGTCGTATCGGGTATCATGTCTACCATCCACGCTTACACTGGTGACCAGATGATTCTCGACGGCCCGCAGCGCAAGGGTGACCTCCGCCGCAGCCGCGCTGGTGCACAGAACATCGTGCCCAACTCAACAGGTGCTGCCAAGGCTATCGGCCTGGTGATTCCCGAACTTAACGGTAAACTCATCGGTAGCGCACAGCGCGTTCCCACTCCCACCGGTTCTACCACTATCCTCGTCGCTGTTGTCAAGGGTAAGGACGTTACCGTGGAAGGCATCAACGCTGCTATGAAGGCTGCTGCTAACGAGTCGTTCGGCTACAATGAGGACCAGATCGTTTCTTCCGATATCATCGGCATGAAGTTCGGTTCGCTCTTCGACGCTACTCAGACCATGGTCAGCAAGATTGACGACGACACCTTCCAGGTGCAGGTGGTCAGTTGGTACGACAATGAGAACTCTTACACTTCTCAGATGGTCCGCACCATTAAATATCTCGCTGAACTCAAATAATATCAGTCAGATAAGTATCAAAAATAGCCGTCTTGCTTTGCAGGACGGCTATTTGTTTTTTTTCATGTCTACTTTGCGCTGTTTCCGTTTTTTTTGTTAATTTTGCATATCTTTTATTATCAAACAATCTGATCATACTCCTTCAATCTACGTCTTAAATCCTTCAATTCTCCATTGTTCTAATCTTAATCCTTTACAATGAACTCAATAACCCGATACATCACGGTTATATGTATTTTCGCTATGTTGATACCTCTTCCGGCATCTGCGCAGTATGAGGTAAAAGAAAAATATAGGGCGAAGACAAACGGGAATCCTTTTCCGGGTGCTGCTCCTGATATGCCTACTATTCATTCTGGTGAAGAGATAACTTGCAATCCCGCATTTATGGGATTTGGTGTTCAGTTTAATGCGTTTTTTCGTGTTGATGGAGTAGATTATGATATATCTTCATCTGATTCTGAAGGGGTAGAAGGAACGGCAATTGTCAAGGAGGGCACGCCGTTAACCATTACTATGGGTACCTATGGCATGCCTGATTCTAATAAGAATAGAGAAGGAGGGATTAGTATACAACTTTATCGCCCTTTTAATGACACGATTCTCGCTACTAAACATTGGAACCAATCTGATGGGAGAGAAAGCTTAAAAAAAACCTATGTGGTGAAGAAAGAGGATGGTGACTCTACACAAATTCAACTTAAAGACGAACAGGGAAAAATAAAGAGAATAGATTGTACACGTATCGATATCACGTCTCGTTTAGTGTGTTACAATAGTTTCACTGTTGAATTGCGCCTCTTTATTCTTCACGATACAGAGTCAGCATCTGCAAAACCATCTGATGCCGGAGAGAAGACCGCCGAAAAGGCTAAAGACACTATTACGGTTTCCCACATAGAGGACAATCAGGCGTCCGACACAGGCGGTGAATGGGTGTATATCATTCCGGCAAGTTTGTTGGCTGGATTGTTGGGTTATGCGCTGACGCGTGGCAGGAAAAAGAAAGGACAGGGAAATGAGAATCCTCAGCCGCCCGAACTACAGGAAATGCATGTCTATAAGAATTTCGGCGATTCGCTTGTGGTGGGCGACAATATGCAAGCAGTCTATGCCTGTATAATAAGAAAACCACGCAACGGACTTGAATATATCGACCGCGAACTCACAGCGATTATTACTGCCTCAGGTGACAATTACCTCAGTGTGCAAGACTGCGGGATGCAAGGCGATTGGCATGCCGCATGGGTCCGGGCTGTCAGCAGTCCGCCGCCGCCAGGGCCGGAGGCTCCTGCACCCATGGGTGACGGTGTGGTCACGTTCTCTCTAAGTAAGGGTGGTGCTGCCTATACTAACCGCTTGCATTTCAAAGTCATTCCTTGCCAGATACTCTTCCATCAGGATAATATAACCATACCTGCCCATTACACCAAAGAGGTGCGCCTGCCTTTCTTCGTCATGGGCATGGATCACGATGCCATGGTTTCCGCTGTTGTCCGTGACCGCGAAGGGAAGCCTGCTCCGTATTATCAGGTGCGTGCGGAATGGAGCGTGGAGAGAAATCAGCATGAAGTGGTTATCACTGATAAGATGCTCGACGAGAATGCCGATTATCACACACCAGGACAATTCCTCGAGTTTGAACTCCAGATTGAGGCAAAAAACGCAGCCGGACTGTCTGTCAAAACCTATTTCCCCCTTTTCCGTTTCTATATGGGCTTGACGCTCGAATTGGGCGATGTCGGCTGTTATATAGAGGAATACGACCATACACGCCACCATCACATTGTGGTCAGTATGGAACGTAATGGCAAAACCTATGTGCCTGCTCAGACACACGGCTATTTGAAATACTACGATTATGACGAAGCGGAGAATAGAATTGTTGTCACGGCTCCCGAGTTGAAGAAGTGTACTGTAAAAGCCATTGACCCGGCAGATGAGCAGATGGTTGAAGGAATAGGGCTAAATGGTTTCCCGGTGGGGGCCAACAACGTGTACGGAACAGACTGCATGTTCCTCTGTACAAAAGGAAAACTTCTCGTTCCTTCGCGTATCGAGGCTGTCGTCACCGTCAAGGCGAAACATAACGGCAGGGAATACACTTGCGAGCGACAAGTGTTGCTCTGTTCGCAGCCCAAGCGGCAACTATCCAACGAGGAGTGGTTGGTGGCTTGGAAGGAGGATGAGCGGATACTCAAACAAATCGATCACTTGAAATATGTGATTCGCGACCTTGGAGTAGGCGAGCGTCTGCTGCCTCTCTACAAATACATGGATATTTTGGAGAAATCCTACTTAAGTGACAAGTCTTATGGGATTGACCGTTCATCGGCTCTGCTTGTCTCACGTGTATTGGCTGTCATGCTGAATGAAGCGGCCGATTACACTTTTGACGAGCGCATTGAACCTCTGTCCTTCGCAGAGGAATGTTTTGAGGCCTATGTTATGACGGCTCAACAAGTTGTCCATGCTGCAAATACGGTTAACAAATACCTTGCTCCCGTCATGCTGCTGGTTCGACTTGCCGCAGGATTCATCTCTTTCGGACAGAGCGAGGCTTCTGGCGCAGCGACGGTTATCTTCCATACTTATGACCTTGCAAGTGCCGGTCTCTTGGCCATCAACTTGACAGAGACATATATCGAACAGGGAGTGGAAGGATTAGGAAAAGAATTGAAAGTGCTGGCTGTGGATACACTCAAATGGCAGGTTTTCATGATGGGTATGAGGCTCAATTTATATGTCGCGAAGATGCCGGTGGGACAACCTGGCACCACGGGTATCACTCGAGCCAAAACGACGGCCCCACAACCGCGCACACCCGCGAAGGCAAGCGGCAAGCAGTTCTCTGGGGCGAAGAAAGGGCGCATCACCAAACAGGCGCTTCAAGAAAACAAACAACGTCAGGCGCAAGCAAAAGAAAAGGTGAAGGTGAATTCCAAAAACAACCAATCTTCCCAACTTCCTAAAGACCAGACTTCCACACGCCCCAACAACCAATACCCAAAACAACCAAACCGCGACCTCAATCCGGCGGAACAATTTGGCAAAGCACGTGCCAAACAGAATGTAAACGACCTGCGCGCGGCATGTGATGAGTACAGGGCTAACCCGACGAAAGAGAATTTGCTACGCCGTAATGAGATGATACGCAAGTGTCAGGCCGACAAAGAAACGATGTACTTGCTGAAAGACAAAGGCGAAGAGTTCAATCTGACACGGCGCGACTTCAACGATTATTTGCACGGAAAAGACGGGGTGTATGCGAAGACTGATGCCGCTGTGGAGCGTGAACTATCTAAAAAACTCGGCGGCAGAAAGGTGCGCCACAAAAATATCTCGTCGAAAGACCCTAAGAAACTCCAAAACGGAGAGGACATTACTTTGGATCGCGACACCACATACGAGTATTATGATGAGGTAGAACATAGATGGAAGACCATCGACGACAATACCTTTGGCGTGGGTACGGAAAAAATGGTGGAAAAAATCTACAACCGAAACTTTCAAGAGGCTACAGGAATTAAACAAGCAGACGGTAAGAAACTCGTCGAGGTTAAGGAGGAAGGCGGCGATGTCGAAAAGTACCAGCAAATGGAACAGAATCTGGCGGATAAGAATGCAAAGAGACTCGATCAGACGGTTATCCAAAATGAAGATACTAATCCTGACAGTTATGGAAAGGACGTTGGGAGAATCTTGAACCCGAAACGCCATGGTGAGAAACTCGATAATCCACAGCAAGTGGGTAAAGCAGTGGAGCACAAAGGAACTGAGTGGTTCAAGCGTGGAGATGAGATGATAGAGGAGGCCGATTTTATCAAAGAACCTTTAGCGAAAGTGGCTAAACAGGCTGACGGCATAGGCAATATGAGAGAGGGCGCCCGACAAGAGACGAAGACTTTTGACGCGTTCACTGAGTCAATGGATTCTGCTCAAAAAGAGTATAATGGTGGCTCAATGATATCCGATGATTTGCGCATGGGCATAGAAATCTTTCGCTTTTTCCATGAGGGAACTTTCACCCTTGAGCAGACGCTGGCAAACCTCAGAAACATCGGGTTCAACTCTCTCTACGATGTCGCTATTGAACATGGAAGAACTGTCGCCTCAATAGGAAGTTGAATAGAAAAAAACGATTATCGACAATCATCTGAAAAAAATATCGTATCTTTGCAGACATGCAAAAACTGCTAACCATCCTCGGACCTACTGCCAGCGGGAAAACTACCCTCGCTGCTCATGTCGCTGCTGTCACCGATGCCGAAATCATCAGTGGCGACAGCCGGCAGGT
Organism: Prevotella sp.; assembly: GCA_017548275.1. GTDB lineage: Bacteria > Bacteroidota > Bacteroidia > Bacteroidales > Bacteroidaceae > Prevotella. Next base: position 118,467 of record JAFZAH010000038.1, on the reverse strand, counting down.
TTATCGGCGAATGGACATAGGCACAGGAAAAGACCTTGACGATTATTCCATCGGAGAAAAGCAGATACCCTACCACCTGATAGACATCTGCGAACCGGGTACAAAATACAACCTCTTTGAGTATCAACATGACTTCCTGACCGCATACGAGGACATCAATGCACGTGGGAAAAACGCCATTCTCTGCGGTGGCACCGGTTTGTATATCGAGTCGGTGCTCAAAGGTTATCAACTGTCGCCTGTGCCGCAAAACGAGGAGTTGCGAAAACGGTTGGAAGGCAAATCGCTCGATGAACTTACCGTCATGCTCGAAGACCTGAAGCAGCGGACGGGAAGCAATATGCACAACCGCTCCGATGTGGATACCGCCCAGCGCGCCATCCGTGCCATTGAAATAGAGGAATACAACCTCGTGCATCCTGTGCCGGAACGGGAGTTCCCTGCCATTGACTCCGTCATCATCGGAGTGGATATCGACCGCGAGGCAAGAAGGGAAAAAATAACCCGTCGGCTTAAAGACCGCTTGGAGCACGGCATGATAGAAGAGGTTAGAGCACTGCTCGACAGCGGTGTTCCTCAAGAGGATCTCACCTATTACGGTCTCGAATACAAGTTCGTCACGGAATATGTCGTAGGGCTCATCTCCTATGAAGAGATGTTCATGCGTCTCGAGATAGCCATTCACCAATTCGCAAAACGGCAGATGACATGGTTCCGCGGTATGGAGCGGCGTGGCTTCCATATTCACTGGGTTAATGCTCTGCTGCCCATGGACGAAAAAGTGGAGATTGTGACCAAAATCTGGAATAACAGTTTATCTTAAAATCTCAAACCTCAAACCAAAATGGATAAATGGGGAATCATATATTGCCCGAAAAGTGGCAGTTTCCGCCCGCAAAAGCGCTGGGAAAGGATAGAGAAAGCGCTCAATGACAATGGAATTGAGTATGATTTCGTGCAAAGCGAAAACTCATCGAGTGTTGACAGACTCGTCAAGATGTTGATCAACAACGGATATAAGACCATCATTCTTGTCGGGGGCGACTCTGCACTCAATGATGCCGTCAATTGCATCATGTCGGTGCCTGAAGAAGATAGAGGACACATCAGGCTCGGTGTCATACCCAACGGGAAAATCAATGATTTCGCCCATTTCTGGGGATTCAAAGAAGGTGAGATTGAAGAAACAGTCAAATGGCTAAAAGAGGGACGAGTCAGAAAGATTGATTTGGGCTGCATACGCTATACCAACCAGAAAAGGGAAAAATGTCACCGCTATTTCCTCAATTGTCTCACCATCGGACTCGTTGCATCAGTCATGAACTTGAGAAGAAAAACCAGAGGATATGTCGGTTCCACATTGCTCTCGTTCATCCCGTCGTCGCTCATGATGATTTTCCAACGATTGGAGTATAAGATGAAACTGAAAATCAATGCCGACGACATCGAGCGCAAAGTAATGGCTGTCTGTATCGGCAATGCTTCGGGCTACGGATTCACACCCAACGCGGTGCCTTACAACGGTATGCTCGACGTGTCGGTCGTGTATCATCCTCAGGTCACACAACTCTTTGAAGGGTTCTATCTGCTTTATAGCGGTAAAATCCTCAACCACCGTGATGTGCATCCTTATCGCACACGAGAAGTAAATATCGAAAAAGCGGAGAAGGCGAGCATCGGCATCGACGGACGACTCATGAATACGCCCGTAGGCCCGTTCCGTGTCACTGTCGAGACCGAGGTCATCAACTTCATCATACCGCAGTAATAACACCCGCCGGCCTTTCCTGCTCCATCTGTTTTGCATATACCTTTTATATATTCTCAAAAATCAAATAAAAACACAAAAAACACTCGCTTTTTTTGCACGTCAAAATAAAAATGAGTATCTTTGAACATTCTTTTTGTAATTATTAAACCTTAATAGAACCAAACAAACTATGAGTTATCTCAGACTGGAAAAAGCCTTGATGACCAATTTGGAAGAATCGCTGCCGAGAGAACTGTTGCGTACCAACCGTTCGGGAGCGTATTCGTGTTCTACGATTGTTGACTGCAATACAAGAAAGTATCACGGACTGCTCGTCGTGCCTATTCCGGAACTTGACGACGAAAACCATGTGTTGCTTTCATCGCTCGACCCCACCGTCGTGCAGCATGGAGCAGAATTCAATCTCGGACTCCACAAATACCAAGGCAACAATTACAGCCCGAAAGGGCACAAATACATTCGTGAGTTTGACTGCGACAAAGTGCCGACTACCATTTACAGGGTAGGAGGCGTCATCCTGAAAAAAGAGGTCGTGTTCCAACATTATGAGGACAGAATCCTCATTCGTTACACGCTCGAAGACGCACACTCCGCAACGAAACTGCGTTTCCGCCCGTTCCTCGCTTTCAGAAGTGTCAGACAGTTCACACATGAGAATTATACCGCTTCACGCGATTATCAACTCGTTGACAACGGTATCAAAACATGTATGTATGCAGGTTACCCCGACCTCTATATGCAGTTTTCCAAGAAAAACGAGTTTATTTTCGCGCCCGATTGGTATCGCGGTGTGGAATATCCCAAAGAGCAGGAACGGGGATATGCTTCTAACGAGGACCTCTACGTGCCCGGCTATTTTGAGATGGATATCAAAAAAGGAGAAAGTGTCGTTTTTTCCGCTTCTACATCGGAGATAAAGACTTCCACACTCAAAAAACTCATTGAAAAGGAAATAGCCGAAAGAGCACCCAGAGACAACTTCTTCCACTGCTTGGTCAATGCCGCTCACCAGTTCCACAAACGTGAGAAAAACGACGACCGTTACCTCCTTGCAGGATATCCGTGGTTCAAATGCCGTGCCAGGGATACGTTTATCGCGCTGCCCGGACTGACCCTCGCCATTGAGGAGCAGGATTACTTCGAACTCGTCATGAAAACTGCCGAGAAAGGACTCCGCGAATTTATGGAGGAGAAACCGCTCACGGCTAAAATCTATGAGATTGAGCAACCCGACGTGCCGCTCTGGGCTGTTTGGGCCATTCAGCAGTATGCAAAAGAGTGCGGAAGGAAAAAGTGTTATCAGATGTATGGCAAACTGGTCAACGACATCGTCGATTACATCATCTCCGACAAACACCCCAACCTCTGGCTCGAAGAAAACGGACTCATCCGTACCGAAGGTAAAGACAAGGCTGTCACTTGGATGAACTCCACAGCCAACGGCAGACCCGTCGTTCCCCGCTCGGGATTCATCGTAGAGTTTAATGCCCTGTGGTACAATGCTTTACGTTTTGTCGCTTCTCTTGAGGCGGAGAATGGCCATGCCGAGAGGGCTGCCGATTTCGAGGAAAGAGCATTGTTGTGCAAAAAGTCGTTCGTTGACACATTCCTCAATGAATATGGCTATCTCTACGACTATGTCGATGGAAACATGATTGACTGGAGTGTCAGACCCAACATGATTTTCGCCGTGGCTCTCGATTATTCACCGCTCGAGTCGCAACAGAAGAAGAGCGTGCTTGATGTGTGTACGCGCGAACTGCTCACACCGAAGGGACTGCGCTCTCTCTCACCGAAGAGTGGCGGATACAATCCCATGTATGTGGGACCGCAGACACAGCGCGACTATGCGTATCACCAGGGTACAGCATGGCCGTGGCTCGGAGGATTCTATATGGAGGCCTGCCTCAAACTCTACAAGCGAACCCGCCTCAGTTTCATTGAGAGGCAAATGGTGGGATATGAGGAAGAGATGGATTACCACTGTCTCGGCACCATCAGCGAATTGTTCGATGGTAACCCGCCGTTCCACGGAAGGGGAGCCATGTCGTTCGCGATGAATGTGGCTGAGATTTTGCGTACGCTCAACCTGCTCGAATCGTATAACTATCAGAAATAATAGGAGGAAACGACGATGAAAGTACTAATGTTTGGATGGGAGTATCCTCCTCATGTTTTCGGTGGATTGGCCACCGCCAATTTTGGTATCTCCGAGGGACTGCATGCGCAAGGTGATATGGACATCACGCTGTGCCTGCCGCATCCTTTTGGCGACGAAGACCAGTCGGCTGCACGTATCGTGGCGATGAACGCAGTGCCCATCGCTTGGCGTGATGTCGATTATGACTATGTGAAAAACCGTGTGGGTAATATCATGGATCCCAACTACTATTACCGATTGCGCGACCATATCTATGCCGACTTCAATTACATGAATGTCAATGACCTCGGAGCAATGGAGTTCGCAGGCGGATATCCGAAAAACCTGCACGAAGAAATCAATAACTATTCGATTATCGCCGGTGTCGTGGCAAGAACAGAAGAGTTCGATATCATACATGCCCACGACTGGCTCACCTATCCCGCAGGCATTCATGCGAAAAGCGTCAGCGGAAAACCGTTGTGCATACATGTGCATGCCACCGATTTCGACCGTTCAAGAGGTAAGGTCAATCCCACCGTTTATTCCATTGAGAAAGATGGTATGGACAATGCCGACTGCATCATGTGTGTGTCTGAACTCACAAGGCAGACCGTCATCAATCACTATTACCAAGACCCGAAGAAGGTGTTCACCGTACACAATGCCGTTTACCCCTTGAAACAGGAGTTGCAGGATATCCCGAGACCTGACCATTCCGGAAAGGAAAAGGTCGTTACATTCCTCGGACGTATCACTATGCAGAAAGGTCCCGAGTATTTCGTCGAGGCGGCCAATATGGTGTTGCATCGCACACGCAACGTCCGTTTCTGTATGGCTGGTTCCGGCGATATGATGGATGCCATGATTGCGCTCGCGGCTGAGCGGGGCATTGCCGACAGATTCCACTTCCCGGGATTCATGCGCGGAAAACAGGTGTATGAGTGCCTCAAAGATTCTGATGTGTATGTCATGCCGTCAGTCAGTGAGCCGTTCGGCATCTCGCCCCTCGAGGCCATGCAATGCGGAACACCCTCTATCATCTCTAAACAAAGCGGATGTGCTGAGATTCTCAACAATTGTATCAAAGTCGATTACTGGGATATCCATGCGCTCGCCGACGCCATTTACTCTATCTGTCACAACGATTCGCTCTTCCATTATCTGCAGGATGAGGGCAAGCGCGAAGTCGACCAGATTACATGGGAGAAAGTCGGTGCATGGATTCTCACACTCTATAAAAGAACACTCGGCTGGAAATAAAAACTCTTTTTCTTAATACTTAGAATTATAATAACTATAGACCCGATGCCCCTATTGGTCTTCCCCTCCGGGGATTAGAGGGGGGCTGATTTATGAAAACTATTTGTTTATATTTCGAGATACATCAAATCATCCATCTCAAGCGATACCGTTTTTTTGATATCGGTACCGACCATTATTATTACGATGATTATGAGAATGAGCGCTCCATCACCGATATCGCTGAGCGGTCATATATGCCGGCTCTCAACACCCTCGGAGAGATGATTAAAGCCAATGGCAAATATTTCAAAGTGGCGTTCTCGCTCTCGGGAGTAGGTATGGAACAGTTGGAGATGCATGCTCCGCAGGTGCTCGAGAAACTTCAGGAACTCAATGCCACCGGTTGTGTCGAATTCCTCGCCGAACCTTATTCACACGGATTGTCTTCGCTCATCAAGGAGGACACATTTGCCGCTGATGTAAAGAAACAGGCGCAGAAGATTGAGGAGTATTTCGGCCAGAAGCCGCAGGTGCTCCGCAACTCGTCGCTTATCTACAGCGATGATATCGGCGCGCAGGCTGCTGCGCTCGGATTTAAGGGTATGCTCACCGAGGGCGCAAAACACGTGCTTGGATGGAAGTCACCCCATTATGTCTATCATTGCGCACTGGCTCCCAATCTCAAACTGTTGCTCCGCGATGTTACACTCAGCGACGACATATCACTACGCTTCAACAACAGCGAGTGGGAAGGCTATCCGCTCTTCGCCGACAATTACATCCAACGTATCGCTGAGTTCCCCGAAGAGGAGCAGGTCATCAATATTTTCATGGAACTTTCTGCTCTCGGTATCGCACAGCCCCTCTCGAGCAATATCCTTGAGTTTATCAAGGCACTGCCCGGATGTGCGAAAGAGAAGGGCATCACATTCTCTACACCCACAGAAATCTGCCTGAAGATGAAGAGCGTCAGCGCACTCGACGTGCCCGATACACTTTCATGGGTCGATGAGGAGCGCGATGTCAGTTGCTGGCTTGGCAATCCCATGCAGCGTGAGGCTTTCAACAAACTCTACAGTGTTGCCGACCGTCTGCGCATCGCTAACGACCCGCGTATCAATCAGGACTGGGACTATCTGCAGGCATCAAACAACTTCCGTTTCATGACCACAAAACCATCCAACGTGGGACTCGACCGTGGTATCTACAGTTCGCCCTTCGATGCGTTCACCAACTACATGAATATCCTTGGCGACTTTATCAACCGTGTCAACAACCTCTATCCGCTTGAGATTGAGAATGAGGAACTGGAGACTCTCCTCACCACCATTAAGAATCAGGGTGATGAGATTGAGATGAAAGACAAGGAGATTATCCGTTTGCAGGCGAAAGTAGCGAAGATGCAGGCTGAAGAAGACAAACTCAAGGCAAAACTCGACAAGGCTGGCGTGGCTACGAAAAAAGCCCCTGCCAAAAAGGCTCCTGCCCCTGAGAAAAAGCCTACAGAAACGAAGAAACCCGCTGCAAAGAAAGCCGCAAAGAAAGAAGATAAATAATTACCCTTTAACACATTCCATCCCCATACAAAGGGGATGGAGTGTTTTTTTATGACTGTCAGTTACATCATAGCACCGCTCTTGGGCGGCATCATTGGCTATATCACCAATTATATTGCCATCCGTATGCTTTTCAGACCGCATACGGCTAAATATGTGTTCGGTATGAAAGTGCCGTTCACACCTGGTCTTATCCCTAAGGAGAAAGGACGTATTGCTGAGGCCATCGGGGGTGCCGTCAGCCAAAACCTGATGAACCACGATGTGTTGAACCGCTATCTCCTTTCTGAAGAGATGACCTTGAAGGTCCGCCATGCTGTAGAGCATTTCTTCGACCAACAGAAGAACAATCAGGAGACTGTGGCGCAATTCCTCAAACACTATGTCTCGGAAGAGGAACTGCAAGCCATCATGGCGAGTGTGAACACGAATATCACCTCTCAGGTCTATTACAAATTGTCTGATAGTGAGGTGGGGAAGAATGTGGCTCACGTTGTCGTGGAGAATGCTGTCGAGAAGATGAAGAGAATGAACCCCGTCGAGGTGCTGGGCGGACTGTTCAGAGGTCTCAGCGGATTAAAAGCGATTGCCGCCAAATATGCCGGAGCCAGTCTGTGGAACAAATTCTTCACGTTGCTCCAAGCCCCAGCCGAGAAGTTGCTGGCTAAGAATATCAACGGGATGTTGGAGAAAAACGGTGAAGAGATGGTTTCCAAGATGATTGGCAACGAGACGCAGACGCTCATGAACACCCCCGTGGCGTTGTTGCTCAAAGGAAAAGACGAGCAGATAGCACAAATCGTGAAGATGATGGAGTCTGTTTACAGCACCGTTATCTCCGAGCATTTGCCACGTATTCTCGAATCTATCGACATTTCAAAAATCGTCAGGGAGCGAATCAATGAGATGGGAATGGACGAGACCGAAAAAATCATCTATGAAGTCATGAGCCGTGAACTGAAAGCCATCGAACTCCTTGGCGCACTCCTTGGTATGATTATGGGCAGCATCAACCTCCTCTTTTTCTAATCATCGTTGATTAGGCGTTTACGCCAATTCTTATCATTTTTCTATCAAAGTATCGCTTTGCCATAAGGGTGATGCATTTCCTCCATTTCTTGAGGAAAGTGTCCATTGGACTGAGGAGTGTAGGAACACACGCCCGCGAACGATAGCGAGTCTAATAAACACAAATTTCACGAATTAAACAAATTGAAGCAATGCTGAGAAGCAAATGCAAAATAATTCGTTTAATTCGTGAAATCCGTTGTCTGTATTTTTAATTCGTAAAATTCGCGAAATTCGTAGTCTGAAAAGGGTTTAGGGTTTAATGTTCTTGTCCCTCATTCGAGTCTGTGAAATTCGTAGTTTATCGTACTTCGTATTTACCTCACCACCATCTTCTTTCCGCCTTGTATATACACGCCTTTGGGTAAGCCGTAGAAATCCTCACGCGTAGCGTTTTTCTTAACAAGTCGGCCGTCAATGCTGTAAATATTCGTCATCTCGGCCGTCATCGGGCGTATCTCGTCAATGCCTGTGGTGGTGGGGTAGAGGGTGATAATCCAAACCACCTGCTGACCGCCGGGGATGAAGGTCAGTGACTTGCTGGCAGCCGGGGTCAGTGTGACGGTGTGTGTGGTTGACTCTCCGCTTTTGCGGCTCGCAAACACATAATCGGTCTCGCTGTAGGTCACGCCGTTCAATTCTGCCAACCATGCAACCTCATCGTCGTCATTGCTATAGCCTGTGATTTCCACCTTGCCGATAGTCAGGCCGTCAGGCAGGTTGATGGTGTATTTCTTGTTGCGTGTATATTTATAACCGGTGATGCCGCACCCTTTGCCTTCTGAGGGCGAACCGCTCTGGTTGATGCTGATGCCATTCTCAAATGTCCATCCGCCCTGGTTTGTATCAGGGCCGATGGTGTAATGGTCTTTGTTCAGGTCGTCGCTAACATCGACAATTTGCCCTTCAGCCGTACCATTTGCGTTTTGGTTTTCGGTGACATCTTCTACCAGTGAGTTTAGGTAATGCTCCAGATTGGTGTATCCGTCTGCTCCCACAATATTCCCGTCATTCCCGTCATTCGCGTTTAGGCCGTTAGCCATTTCCCATTCGTCGGGCATACCGTCACCGTCGGTGTCAGCGGGCGCCGCTTCGCTAATCAGCACCGGCCAGGCACTCCAATCTTCGCTTGCATCCGCAGGTCTGTTGTCGTCTTGTGAATCAACGATACCACGGTGGTTTCCTGCTCCAGTATAGGATGCCAAACCATTTTCAGTGTCATTCACCATCTGGTCATCGAAACTGTCGCGATGCAATGAGGCTCCGGCATAAAGGAGCACTTTGTCATATGCGTCATCGGCGCTGTGTGTCGTCGTGTAGATAAAGTCGATAGGTTCCGACAGGTGCATCTGTGCTTTCGCCTCATCGGTCAGGGTGCCGTCATTGTCTGTTCCGAACTGGTTTTCAATGCCGTATGTCCAATTGTCATTGGTCACAGATTCGTAACTCGAGTTCTTGTTGCCATCCACGTAGAATGTACCCCATTGATGCAAGGTGGGAGCGTAGTCGGGATAAGTGGCGATGTAACTGTTGGTGCGCACACCGATGCAGGCGATTCGCATCCGTTTGGTTGAACTGATTTGCTTGGTTCCGGGACCGGGCTTGTAGTAATTGTTCACAATGTTCACGTTCATGGCCTCGCCGCCGTAGCAGCCGTTGCCGCACCAGTTGTAGAACACGTTGTTGCGCATGTCCATACGCTCGTCTAATTGCGTGGTGTAGCGAGGACCCAGACGGGGAACGCGGCTCTCATGGTGAACCATCAGGTTGTGGTGGAACGATGCCCCGCTGCCGCCCCAGTTGCCGCCATAGCCGTGGCTGCCTTTCGAGTGTCCGGCGTCCTGTAGGCTTTGGGCGATGAGACACCATTGTACAGTGATGCCTTGGCATCCGCCCATCGAAAGACACTCATCGATGCTCCAACTTACCGAGCAGTGGTCGATGATGATGTCCTTCTGGTCCAATGAACCGAAACCATCCCAGCCGTCGGCACCGTTTACCGTCACGTTCTTGTTGCCCAGACGGAAACGCATATAGCGCACGATGACATTATTGGCCTGGATGCTCACCGGATAATCGGCCACACAGATACCGTCGCCGGGTGCTGTCTGCCCTGCAATAGTAACGCTGCCGTTGCTGATGTTGAGTGCGCTCGTTAGGTGAATCGTCCCGGACACGTCGAACACGATGGTGCGTGCGCCGCTCTGGTTCAGTGCCCAGCGCAACGAACCGGTACCGCTGTTATCAAGATTGGTCACATGTAGCACCTTGCCGCCGCGACCGCCCGTCACATAGCGCCCGAACCCCTCGGCTCCGGGAAAGGCAGGCGTTTTTTCCTGAGCCGACATAGGCATCGACATCAACACACTGATGCCTATGAGGAGAAATGTATATATCTTTTTCATCTTTTATCTGCCTTTTTAGAAAGTAGAGACGCCACAGCGTAGCGTCTCTACCATTATCGCGAAGTAGAAAAAAGTGTTAATGGAGTAATGTCTAAACTCCTACACTCCTACACTCCAAAAATGTTAATTCCACATCGGTGCGCCTAAGCCTGATTCTGGCAAATTGGCCTTGATGCGGAACTCACCCTTTGTGGGGTTGCTCCACAACTTGGTCTCGTCCATGCCCAATTCCTGCAAACCGTCGAGAGGATAGGTCATGGCCTTATCATTCTCAAACCACACGAAATTGGTCTTGAAACTCTTCGACACACTGACTATCGGAGCGGGTTTGCCCTCTTCCGTTCCGTCATTTGCATTCACGAAGACGCTGCCGATGGTACCTGCGGTATAGGCGTGAATAGCATCACCTTCTGATTTATCCGTCGCCATGGCAGGGCCGAATAGCGTGTTGCTGACGTTCAGCGTGATGGCGTTGGCGTTGCCGTTCAGACGGAATAACGGTGTGTTGGCGTTCTGGTTCGTTTCTTTCGGTGCATAGCAGAACGTGCAATTCTCAATGTTGAACGTCAATGGATTTGCAGTGGCGCGCAGGTCACAAAGCATCACGATATTGGTAACGGTACTGTTCTTCAGCGTAATCTTCTGCCAATCGGCGGCTTTGTTCGTTGTGGTAAACACGCCTTGGTCACCAATGCAGTTGATGGTGCAACCGTCAACCACAATTTCATTGATTGCGTCATTGGCGTTCTGCACACGGACAAACGCTCGATAACCGGTCACACTACAACCCTTGAACGACAGTTTTTTCAGAGTGGCTTTCGTGCCGTTCATGTTCCAAACCTGACGGCCGCCCCAACCTTGGTCAGTGTTCGTAGCCACAGGATTGTCACCGTTCAAAGTCTTGTCGCTGATGAAATCGATATTCTCAAACTCAACCCAATCGACATTTGCCTCATTGTCCATAGTCATACCGCCGGAGGAGATGAAACGGGCATTGGTGCCGAGCGTAGAGGCTGTCACAAAGCGGACACTGCGGTTAATCTTGATGGCATTGCTTACCTTATAGTCGAAATCACCGCGAAGGATGATGGTCATGCCGTCTTGTACTTGTGCCCAGAAATCTTCGGTCTTCAGGGTGTCTTTCGCCATCTTCTCGTCATAATCGCGGATGTCGAGCCACATGCCTGCACCATATTTCGTGTCGAAATCGATGGCTTTGTTGGTCGTGCCAGTCAATCGGCCTGCGTAAGTAGAGTTGTTGAACTCGCTCTCGTCATCGGTAGTATAGGCGATAAAATAATACTGTGTCTGAGGGCTCAAACCCATGATGTCAGTATAACCGGCTTCAAAGGTTTTGTCGTCGATGATTTTCACGATACGCTCACCTCCATCGACGGGAACAGCCACAATGGCTTTGATGACCGTCACGGCGTTAGCAGGGGTTTCCTCGGATGCTTCTTCCTCTGAAGTTTCTTCCTCTGACGGAGTTTCTTCCTCGGTTGTCTCTTCTTTCTTGCCATTGTCCCATGTCACGCGTGCGGCATTCTCAATGGTCTTCACACTTTTCAGCGTAGTGGGGTAGGAGATGTTCACATCGTTCGTCTCATACTCGCCCGACGTCTTCGTGCCGCCTGAGCAACTGATGATTACCTTATACTTCTCGTCCCATTCCAAATCAGTGAAGGTATAGGGAGAAGATTCGCAAGTGACGGTCTCGTACAACTCGTACGTATTGTTGCCTGCATCGTCAGTCCCGGTCACCTTAAACAGTTTCAGGGTATAACTTGTGGCGTCGGCGATATTGTCCCAAGAGGCAATAATCGAGTTATTGTTCGTCTCCAATGATGCCACGGGACGGAACAGGCGCGGAGCGTCCTTGTCGGTCAGGTCATCATCACAACTGCTCATCACACCTGTCACTAACAGGCAGAGCAGAGATATAACAATATAATTGATAGATTTCATAGTTCTTATATTTTTTGTTGAGTGTTTGGGGTTAGGGTTGAGTGTTCATGAGATGTTTTATGTCTTTAATGTCATATCCTCAGAAAGAGCGCTAAACTCTAAGCCCTCTACCCTCAACTGTTATTTGTTTCTAATACCGTAGCCGTCATTGTTCAGCACACCGTTAGATGACATCACGCGGTCCGAAGGGATGGGAAGCACGTAAGGAGCCGCCTTTGAGCGGAGTGAACTCAAGTCTTCTGTGCCGGTGTCCAGAACACCTTCGGTGATTCCAATCCATGAGTAGCGGATGCGCTCGTTCAAGGTTCCTTTCTTGATTACGACTTCCTTGCCGTTCTCGTCCTCATAGGTGCCGTACTTCTCTTTTGTCTCGGGGTTGGTGTCGCTTACGCTCATCAGGGCCTCCAGGAAATTAACATACTTCAGTCCGCTGTAGGTGGCACCGCTGGCTTTGATGTCATCATCGGCCAGACGTTCAGCCGTATTGTACGGGCTGGCGGTGCGGTCGCGGTAGGTGAAGTAGTCGTTCTCAAATTTCAATGCTCCTTTCTCGTAGTAGTAATACAAGCGGTTGGCTGCGGCCATCGGAGCAATCTCCTGATTCTTGTCATAGATGAACTCGCCACCATCGATATGGGTCTGCGAATAGTTCATAGCAACGTTGCGTATCCACTCGATGGCTTCCACCACTTTGGCGGAGTAGTTGTTCCAGCGGATGAGGTCGAACTTGCGGATATTTTCACCGCCAAATTCCCATGCGCGCTCGTTGATGATGGCTTCTTTGAAACTGTTGTAGTCAGATATTTGTGCGATATAATCATCCACCCTGACACTCTTGTTCTTCGAATTGATGAAGGCGCGTTCGCGAACTTGTTTCAGCATCTGGCGTGCCAGGTCGGTCGGACCGCCGTTAATCTCATTCTCTGCCTCAGCCAACAGCAACAACACATCTGCATAGCGCAAAACGGGCCAGTTGATGCCGGTTCCTTTCGAGGCTACGCTTGTCACTGACAAATCCATACGGCACCACTTCGCGGGTTGGATACCCAAGGCGTCGCAGGCTGCCTGTCGGTTGTCATACAGATAGCGGTAGTTCACGCAGGTCACGGGCAGACGCTGGTCATCGGGTGCGAATGAGCAGGCGTAACTCGGCATCAGGTTGGTATAGGTCGTGCCGGCGCCTTTCGTGCTTGCCACCACGCTTAAACCGTGACACCAACCGATGTCGCCGCCGGAGTTGGGAACGAAGCCCATCTCGAACAGCACGTCACCGTCTGCTGGATTGCAACCGTTAATCTCGTTGTCGAATATCTCTTTGAACTTCGCTGACAAAGTGTGGGGTCTCAGCGAGATGAGTTTCATCGCATAGGCTTTAGCCACCTTATAATAATCATCAGCGCTTGTGGCGGTGGCTGCATGGCCGTTCTCGTCTGTATAATTCACGGTGTATTCTTCGCCGCTCTGTGAAGAGCGCGCCATAGTACCGTCGGCCTGCATGGAGTAACCGGCACGGAACATAGCCAATTTCACGATGAAACCTAATGCGAAGTCGCGGTTCATACGTTCCACGGTTGTCTCGCTGCTCCATTTCATTTCAGCCTCATGGTCTATCAGGTCTTGAATCATACGGGTGTAGATGATGTTCTTGTCGGTGCGCGGGTCGTTGTGCATGTCACCGTTGGTTGTCGGGGTTGTGGCGAATGGCACATCAGCCCAGAAGTTACACATCAACCAATACCAGTAAGCGCGCAGACAATAGGTCTCGCCCAAAAGTTGTTTCATGTCGCGGTCGCCGTTCTTATACGAATCGCTGTTCTCAATACCTTCGATAATCTGGTTCGAGAAGTCGATGGCTTTCAATGCGTTGTCCCAGGCGTTTTTGATGTCGCTGAACTGATGTGCGTTCAATGACCAGATACCGCGGCGGGTTGCCTCCTCGGTGTTGGCTTTGGTCAAAAAACCCACCTCGATGTCGGTGTTCTGCATCCAGTTCGTGCTCATACGCGATGTGTAGGTGTCTTCGCAGAAATACGAATACACATGGTCTATCATCTTTCGTGCGTCAGTGGGGTTGGAGGTCAGATACTCCAAATTGTCGGTCGATAATGACTCCGTGTCGAGCATGTCCTCACAAGAACTGATGCCAAGAGTCATTGCCAGTGCTGCTATATATAAATAGATCTTTTTCATGTCTTTTGGGATGAAGGGTTAGAATGTGATGTTGGCACCTACTGTCCACGAGAATGACTTCGGATAGGCTGAGAAGTCAGCACCTGGAGTCAGACCGCTCGTCTTAGAGTTGCGGATGGCGGAGTTCACCTCGGGGTCGTAACCGCTGTAATTCGTCAGACAGAACACATTGTTCAGCGTGCAATAGATGCGGAACTGCTGGCAGTAGAAACGCTTAATCCAGTTCTGGGGGAGCGTGAAACCTAAGGTGATGTTTTGTAAGCGGAGGAATGAACCGTCCTCGATGAAAGCGGAGTTCGGAGTCGGGTTGTTGTCCGACATTGTCAGGCCTGACCAACGGGTGGCGCCTGCATTCATGGCTTTCAACGTCTCATAGTCGGTCACAATCTCACCCGTGTTCTGGTCAAGATACGTCCAGGCCTCACCGCCTAACGTCACAGGCGACATCTCCTGACGAAGAGCGGCCCACTGGTTGCGGTAACTCTGCGACGATACCATCTTGTCCATGTTATACACATCATTGCCCACCACAAAGTTGAAGTTCGCACTCAGGTCAAACCACTTATAGGTGGCGTTGAAGCCAAAACCGCCTGTGAACTTCGGTTGTGTCTTACCGATAATCTTACGGTCATTGTCAGCGTCAATCTTGCCGTCACCGTTCAAATCCTTGAATCTCATGGCACCGGGACGAAGGCCGCCGCGGCTGCCTGCTGTCAGGAAGGTGTTATCCACCACACCCTCTTTCAGGATATAGTTGCCCGATTTGTCAAACAGGAACTGTGTCTTGCCGTTATCGTCAACATACGTCTCGAAATCATCGACAGAATAAATGCCGTCATACTCGAAGCCCCACACCAGACCGAGAGGTTCGCCGACCACCACGCGGTAGTCATCGGCACCGCGCATGTCGGTGGAGAATGCGCCTGAGTTGAACTGCATCGATTCTACGCCCTGTGACAACTTATCGACCTTGTTCTGATTGAAGCCGATGTTGAAGTTGAAATTCAGTGAGTAATCTTTGTGTTGGAGAGCCACAGCGTTCAAAGTCAATTCCACACCTTTGTTGGAGGTCTGACCGATGTTCTGCTGCATCGAGGTATAACCGATGGAGGTGATGGGCACTTCCACCAACAGGTCTTTCACGGTGTTCCAATAGAAGTCCAAACTACCGTTGATGCGGTCGCGAAGGAATCCGAAGTCCAAACCAATATTTCGTGTGATGGTTGTCTCCCATTTCAGGTCGGGATTGGCCAACTGGGCGTTATTCAACGTATAGTGAGGATTCTGCTGATTGCCTGCACCATAATATTTCGTGTTGGAGTATGCTTTATAGGTGGTCTCGAACATGGCCGAGCCGATACGGTTGTTACCGGCGGTACCATAGGAGAGACGCAACTTCAAGTTGCTCAACCATTTGCGAGTGCTTTCCATCCAACTCTCATCTGAGATACGCCAACCTAATGCGGCGGCGGGGAAGAACCCCCAACGGTTGCCGCGCATAAACTTCGACGAACCGTCCTCACGCAAAGTGATGGTCAAAATATAACGGTCATAAAGACTGTAAATCATACGGCCTAAGAAGGAGATGGTCCTGTCTTCTTGTCCCAAGGCCGATGCTAAGGTCTGTGCACCGGTAGCCTTGGAGTTGTTCTGGATGGAGGCGAACATCTTCTCTGGAGTAATGTCTTTCTGGAAGTACTTGAAAGTCAGTGTTCCCAATTGCTCGTAGTTTGATGCCACATACTCCTGACCAATCATCACGTTGAAATCGTGGATGTCGTTGAACTTCTGTTTCCAGGTCAGGGTGTGTGTGCCACGCATCTTCCAAGTGTCGCGCTTGTACCATTCACCCATCGGCAGACTGCCGCCGTCTTGTACAGCCTTGTTCGAACGTGATCCGTACCAGTCTTTCTGCTGGCTGAAAAGATATTCGTAACCGCCTTCGGCACGGTATGTGAAGTGCTTGTTGATTTTCCAGGTGATAGCAGCGTTGAAGTTGTAACGGCGGTCGTTCTTACGGCGCCAGTAGTCGTTCACACGGTCTTTCAGCGTACGCGTGCCGTTGATGTACTCTTCATATTCCTCTTCCGACATCATGCTCGGGTCAATGGAAATCTGGTCGTATAATCCGAACACAGGACCCGTCATGATGGCATCGTAGGAACGGATCTTGTAACTGCCGCCGCCGGTTCCCATACCTTTTACCTCGGTGTCTGACATTCGCACACCGAAATCAAGGTCAAGATTTTTGTACAACTCGTGTTTCAACTTGAAATTCACATTGAAACGCTCGTATCCGTTGCCCTCCATCAGACTGTTGTCGTTGGCGTAACTGCCGCTCAAGGTGAACTTTGTCTTATCAGAACCGCCGGCGATGCTGACGTTGTGGTTTTGAGAGATATCATGGTTGCCGAACATCTCGTCCTGCCAATCATGACCGGCCTGATAGTCATATAGGTCGATGTCTTCCCACGAACCATAGCGCTTCTCAAATGAACTGATGCCGCTGTTGCCCTGCAAGGCCTGACGCTCATACAGATAACGCACATATTGGCGCGGGGTCATTGTGTCAAGAGTCTTGCGCATGGTCTTGCCTTGGATATACACATTGTAGTTAACTTGTGTCTTGCCTGCCTGGGCTCCCTTTGTCGTAATAAGAATCACACCGTTGGCACCCTGGCTACCGTAGATGGCGGTCGAGGCGGCGTCTTTCAGAACGGTGATGTCTTCGATATCCGACGAGGCGATGTCGCTGATGCTCGACACAGGGAAACCATCCACTATATAAAGAGGTGAGTTGTCACCCGTGATGGAGCCGCCGCCACGTACGCGGATAAGCATCTCGGCGTCGGGCGAACCGTCGGCGGTGGTTATCTGCACACCGGCTAGTTTACCGGTCAGCGCCTCTGCCACGTTAGTTACTGGCACTTTTGTCAAGTCGCCGCCCTTCACCGTGCTCACAGCACCAGTCAAGTCTTTTTTACGGACACTGCCATAACCAATCACCACCACCTCGTTCAAGGTCGATGACTCTTCTTTCATGACAATGGTCACACTCGATTTGCCGGCAACGTTCACCTTCTGTTCGGTCATGCCTACGTAACTGACAGTGATTTCATTGCCTTTCACATTCAAGGTAAAGTTTCCGTCCAAATCGGTCACCGTGCCGTTCTGAGTGCCGGTCTCCACAACCGTCGCTCCTATAATCGGCTCACCGTTTTCTTCTGTCACAGTACCTTTAATCGTCTGCGCTGAGATGTTGCTTGCCAATATGGCAAATAGCAGCATGAGCGCCATTCGAAAGATTTTAAATTTACCAGACATAAATTGTTTTTTAGGTTTATAATTATTTGATTTTTGTATTTTCTTGAGAATAGTAGAATTCTGTAGTTCGTTTGTCTGTGCTTTCAGTTTGCAAATATACAAATTTATTTGATATTATTAGCATTTTCTTCAGCAAATTTTACGCAATCGTTATCATACAACCTCTTTTTTTCGTCATTCTCGTCATTCCCCTTTATTCCTTTGCTCCCAATAAAAAACTCCCTCCACACCATTTATGGGCGGAGGGAGTCAATATCAGTGATGTCTGCTTACTTCTGTATAAACTTCTTTCCGTTCTGGATGACAACACCCTTGAAGGTCTTGTTCACCTGCTGACCGGCGAGGTTGTAAATCGGAGCGTTCACATCGAGACGGTCTGTCTCGGTTGCTGTGATACCGGTGGCGGTATCGGTAATCTCCAATGTGTTAATCTCGTAAGAGGTCTTATAAACGGTCACGATACCCTTCACGTTGTACTTCTTGTCGTTCACAAATACGTTGTAATCATTGAAGGCGTCAATGTGGTAATTGTTGTAAATCTGCACCGTGTTGCCGCCATCGTCCTTAGCGTAGTACTTGACGGCATCGGCACGTTTCGGAGCAGAGGCTGCACCGTCAAGGGTCAAGGCGATAGAACCGATTTGTGTATTGGCTGCAATACTGAGAACCACTTGGTTAGCGCTGCCTGTCCAAGTGACGGTGTTGGTCTTCTTGTCCTTTTCGCCTTCGGGTGCCAATGTGCCGCTGTCAACACTGTTGTTGTTACCCCATCTCGATGAAGAGGCAGCGGAAGCCAAGTTGAATGTTATGGCTGTGATGTTCTTTCCTGAAGGAGCGGTCACTGTCAAGGAGTTGTTATACATACGTAATACGGGAGCAGATGCCCACAGACGGTTTTTCGTACCGGCATCTGCAGGAGAAGCCTCAACTGTTACGGTCGCACCCTGTACTGCGGTAGAGGTAAGCGTCTCGGTGAACTCACCGTCTGCTACGTAAGAGGCACCAGTACCGCTGGAACGTTTGCCTGCCATTGAGGGGAATAAAGCGTCTGCATCGTTGTTAAAGTCAAACACGATGTCGCCGGCGGGTGTGTCACCGCCGCCACCACCGCCGCCAGGCTCTGTGCCTGCCTCGGTTGTGATGCTCACGTTCTGCAGTTCTACCAGGTCGTTCACGTATTTATCCACATCCTTGATGACGATGCTGCGAGCCTCGGGTTCGGAACCGCTGCTGATAAGCAGATTGTCATACACCGTCATATCACCAGCTTTGACAGCCTCGGGAAGTCCGTTGTACTCATCTTTCTGGAGGATGATGCTGCCATCGAGCACGTCGCCGGTCTGCATCTGGATGCCGGTGTTGAAGAAGTTCAAAGCACCGCTGTTGTCACGGACGTATGCCATGGTGTTAGGAGGTGTGGCATTGCTCGTCCAGGTGTAGAGGCAAACGGCGCCGTTCAGGTTCAGTACGGCTTTGTCGCCTTTCTGCAGGGCGATGAACTCGGCGATGCTGTTCACAACGGGTGTCTCTTTCTTCGTGAAGGTCTTCTCTGCGCTGATGTCAAGCAATTCGTCCCATGCTTTCACGGTAGCGGTCTCGGTCAGTGTGAAGGGACCGCTATAAAGCGGAGCATCCTCATTGGTTTTCGGGTCACTGCCGTCGATGGTGTAATAGATGTTCTGTCCGCCGGTGATGGTCACGGTCGTGCTGCCTTCAAACGGGGTCACACCAGAGATAACCAACTCGGGAGCCACATCCTCGAAGCCCAATTCCAATTTCTTAATCTGTGTGTTGGCGGCAATCGTGAACACCACTTCTTTGGCGTTGCCGACCCATTTCACGGTTTGGTCATCCTGGTTTCCAATGGTCAAGGTGCCAGTGCTTACGGTGTTGCCTGTATTCCAGGTTACCACCTTGTTGTTGCTGTTCCATCCTACAGTGAAAGTCATCGATTTAATATTTTCCTCGGCTTTCACGGTCAGTGTGCCGTTATACATACGGAGAACGGGTGAGGTGGCCCACAGACGGTTCTTGGTCTTAGCGTCTTCGGGAGAAGCCTCAATGGTGACAGTGGCACCGTTTACAGGAGTAGAAGTCAATGTCTCGGTGAATTCACCGTCGGCCACGTAACTGTCATTGCTGCCGCTTGAGCGCTTGCCGGCCATGGAGGGGAACAACTCGTCAGCCTTGTTGTCGAAGTCAAACAACGTGCCTTCGGGTTGTGGGTCTGGAGGTGTCACCTCGTCGAAACCAAGTTCAATCTTCTTAATCTGGGTGTTGGCTGCGATGGTGATAACCACTTCTTTTGCGTCACCAGTCCATGTCACTGTCGGATTGTCTTTGTCACCTGCTGTCAGGGTGCCGACGCTGGCAGTGTTGCCAGTGTTCCAAGTCAACTTGTTATTGTTCCAGTTTACGGTAAATGTAATGGACTTAATGTTCTGCTCTGCTTTGATGGTCAGAGTGCTGTTATACATGCGGAGCACAGGTGAAGAAGCCCAAAGACGGTTTCTGGTTGCTGCGTCAGCGGGGGAGGCCTCAACGGTCACTGTTGCGCCGTTTACAGCGGTAGAAGTCAGGGTTTCATTAAATTCGCCATCGGCCACATAATTATCATTGCTGCCGCTAGAGCGCTTGCCGGCCATGGAGGGGAACAACTCGTCAGCCTTGTTGTCGAAGTCAAACACGGTGCCTTCGGGCTGTGGGTCGGGATCCGGGTCTGGGTTTACAGTGCCGCCGCCGCTCTCGTCGATGGTCACAGTCAACGTCTTAAATTGACACTGGGCCGAAAGGGTCAATGTCACACTGCTGGCATCACCTGTCCACGATGTTTCACCGATGGTGCCGCTGTTTGCTGCCAGATTGCTGTCCCATTTCTGGCCTTTTTCCCATGCGAGACCTTTAACACTTTTTCCTGACGGAGCAGAAATGGTTATCTTGGCACCGTTATAGACACGTAAGTCGTAAGAGCCTTCATAATCTCCGGTACTCTGCCAAATACGGGCAGGTGTGGAACCTCCTTCGATAGCGATAGTGACCCCTTGATAAACGATGTCGCTCGTAATATTTGTTCCTGCTCCGGCTGCAGGCGGCGTAATTCCTAAGGCTTCTATGCCGCTAGCCGTGCTGAAATCAAATTTTACATCTGTGGCGTGGCTATAGCCACAAATGGCTAATAAAGCGGCCACAAAAGAAATGCGTAAAAATTTGTTCATAAATTTAAGGTATTAGTTAATAAAAATTGTCTATTTGGGTACAAAGATACACAATACTTTTCATTCATACAACCATTAGAAGATTAAAAATTCGTTAAATAAATTGACTATTTTATCTTTCTTCTTGATATGTTGTGATTCCGTCAGAACTTGTATTTTTTTTCATTCTTCAATTAAACCTTTCGCATGGGTATTCGTCTAATATATGATTGCCCGGAAAATAGGGCGGAAATGCATCGGCATAGATATTTCATTAACATTATCAACCTATAAAACTCAGAGATTATGAAAAAAGCAATTATGATGCTTGCTTTGCTCGCATTGCCGTTTGCCATTCAGGCACAGACCAAGTTCCATGACGTAGAAGCAAATGAGGCAACTGGCCCCGTGAAATGTATTAAATCTTCAGTGATGGGACACGACCGTGTTACCAATTTCACAAAAGACGGTAAAATGGAACAAGAGGGTATGAAAGATGTTGTCTATGATGCTGACGGATACATGCAGTCTGCAAAGATGGAGGCACAGGGCATGGAAATCACCATCAAATACACATGGGAGAACGGAAAAGTGATGAGCCAGTCGATGGAGACCTCTATGGGCGCAATGAAAAACTCAAACGTCTATGACGAAAAAGGTGTGCTCATCAAACAGGTGATGGATTTCGGCGGACAAGAGATGGAAACCCCTTTCTCAGACTATAAGTTCGACGACAAAGGCAACTGGATCAGCCGCAAGACTTCCATGATGGGACAGGACATGGAGCAGACCCGCACCATCGAGTATTACGAATAACCAATACAAGTAATCAAACGCTAAGATTAAACTATATTCTTATTTATTATTATCAATTATCATTATCAGAAAGAGGGTATGTCGACCGACATGCCCTCTTATTTTTTTGTCACACTTAGCCCCTTCGGGACTATTTATGCCTGATTGATCTTATTTCTTTCCTGCTTATTGGTTTAATTCGAACAATTCGTAGTCTTCTATTTGATAATCTTCGTGGTCCTTGTTTTCCCGTTTGAGAGATGCTCCACGCGAATCAGCACACCTCTCGCTTGTGCGGGGCGTGTAGTTTCCGTTCCCGACACATTATAATATTTCACGCCTAAGGTATCTGCTTCTTCAAAGGCGTCGTCGATGCCGGTCACTTTCAAACCGTTCAGTGTGATTACCCAAACCGTCTGTTTGCCGCCGGGGGTGAAGGTCAACGTGCCTGAGGCATTGGTGTCCACGGTGTGCTCGGTGACGAAATAGGTGTCGCCGTCTTTCTTCGGGAACACATATTCGCTTGCATCATAGTTAGTGCCGTTCAGTTCGCTCAGGTATGCGTCGTCATCCGCATAGTTGTCATAACCCTTGAAATTCACCTTGTTGATAGTCACACCTGCAGGCAGTTTCACGGTATATTGCACATTGGCTGAATATTTAATGCCATTCTCTTTACCCGCTGCGTAGGTCTTGCTCTTTGAGTTGCTGACGGTGATGCCGTTTTGGAATGTCCACTCGGTGTCACTCGGACTGTTCACATAGGTGCTCTGCGAGATGGTGTAAGTCACTTCGCTCTCGTCACCGGGATTCACAGGGTCGGTCGTCGATGGCAATAATGCACCGCTGTAGTAATCGATGCCCGTGGCTTTGGTCACCACCGGGTAATATTCCTCAAAGGTACTCTCAGCGCCAGTGTTCTCTTCTTTCATCAAGTCTTCTACCAACGAGTTCGCATATACCTCAAGGTTGGTGTACCAACCCTTTGGGTCGAGTGTGTAGGTATTTGCGTCGCTCGCGTCTTCGGGGTCCAGTCCGTTTGCAGTTTCCCAAACATCGGGCATGCCGTCGTTGTCACTGTCATAACCCGATGGACGGCTGCCGGTGCCAAAATTCTCCTCCGTGTAGCCGTTCACGTCGCTCACCAGGTCGATGCGACCGGATTTTTTAGTCACGCTGCCTTTGTAGGTACAGGTGCCGCTTTCAGTCTCTTGCGCATAACGCTGGTCCACATCGTCGCGGTACATACGTGCACCGGCATATGCCAGCACTTTTTCGAATGTCTGAGAAGCACTGTGTGTCGTCACCATGCCTGCATCCACGGGACTGTCCATCTTGATGCGCACGCAGTCGGTGCCGTTGCTGTTTTGTTGGTAATCCACCATGTCACCATAATAATGGTTGGGGTCGGTCACATACCGTTCACCGTCGATTGTATAGGTGCCGGAGTCATATTTCACCGCAGACCAGTCTTTGCTTGGTGTGTCGTCGAGTTGGTTGCCGTTGATGAAATAACGGCTCGATAGTCCCCAGTATTTGCTGTTTTCTGACGAGTTGTCTTTACTTCCCACACTGACGGTTGTCAGATAACTCGTTTTGCCGGCAGGACCGCTCTTGTAGTAATTGTTCACAAAGTTGATTTGTCCGCCGCCGGGACCACCATAGCAGCCATTCCCGCAGTTATACACCACGCAGTTGCGGTAATCCACATTCTCGGCTTGTACGGCATTTTCCCAATTGAACTCGCTGTAGCGTTGATTGCTCGTGTAGCCTGTCCAGTCATAGCGCGCACCGCAGAAACGAGGCGATCGGTTATTGACATGAACAATCATATTGTGGTGGAACGAAGCCAGTTTACCGCCCCAGATACCTCCGTAGCCGTGGGCTCCTTTTCCGTGACCGGCATTGTTGAGACTTTCACCTAATGTGCACCATTGCATGGTAAAGTTGTTGTTGTCATAAAATGAGGCCACTTCGTCGATTGACCAAGAGAAGGAGCAGTGATCAAGAATGATGCCAGTCACCTCGCGTTGCCACATGGCATCGGCTCCGTCATTCACGTTTTTCTCCTGACCGCGGCGGAAACGGACGAATCGGATGATGTTATTGGCACCTGGACGCACCGTAAAATAGCGGATGGTGATGCCGGGTGAAGGAGCGGTTTGCCCCAAGATGGTGGTGTTGGCGCCGATGTTCAAGTCGCTCTTCAATGCGATGACGCCCGCTACGTCGAACACCACTATTTTTTTCGAACTGCCGTTCACAGCCGAACGGAATGAGCCGGTGCCCGAGTCATTCAAGTTGGTCACATGGCGTACTACACCACCGCGACCGCCCGTCACATAACGCCCGTGCCCCTCTGCGCCAGGAAAGGCTGGAGTCGCCTCCTGTGCCATCATGGTGATACTCATCATCACCGACACCAATAACAAAAATGCTTTTTTCATCTATTTAAATGTCTTGATTTTTCAAAATATTAATATTGTGTTTCCTCTATTTTTATTCTCCCTTAATGGGGTAGGGTGAGGTGTTTCATCGGAGTCCTTTTGTCTCTGACTGGACATCGTGATCAAACGGGGAGACTTCTATCCTTGAAAATCGCCCGAAGCGTCGTATTCTTTCTCCTGTCCCGCTGTAGTATATCCTAAGCGCTCCATTTCCAACGATGACCAGATAAACGGACCGATGCCTTTCGGGTCATTATCACGGATGGGTTCGCTCATGTAATACTCGAACGTACCGTCTCTTTTGGGGTTACTGTCAGGACCTAAGCCCGACACGGAGCAACAGTTGGTCAGTGAGATGGTCTTGTCTGCATCTACACGGACGAAATGTTTGATGATACCTTCGTATGCCTTGATGCCTGCCTTTTGGAAACTTTCATCCAAATAACCTAAACGGGCACCTTTCAACAGGCAATAGGTGAACATCGACGAGGCGGTCGATTCCAGATAGTTGCGCGGGTCATTTACGTCTAATACGTCATACCAAACACCGCTCTCTTTGTCCTGATATTTCACAACAGCACTCATCGCTCTCCGGAACAAGTCTATGACATCGCCACGGCGGGCATAGTCCTGGGGCAATGCGTCGAGCACCTCCACCATTGCCATCACATACCAACCCAGAGCACGGGCCCATGTGTGTTGCGAAAGACCGGTCTCTTTGTCAGCCCAGAACATCTGGTGTGTCTCGTCCCAGGCATGCTTCCACAATCCCGTTTTGGCATCGTAGGTGCGACGGTCGGTCTTCGTTATTTGGTCTATTGCGTCGTCAAAATATTTCTTCGCTTTCTTGCCTTTCAGCATTGTGGCGGATAGGGTATAATACGGCAATCCCATATAGATGCCGTCGAGCCATACCTGATTGGCATAAATAGCCTTGTGCCACCACACGCCTTCTTTCGTGCGTGGCTGTTTCTCCAATTGTTTGTAGAGTGTTTTTAGGGCCTTCAACTGCTTTTCTTCGGGCAGTAACTCGTTCATCCGATACACAAAACGTGCGGGACGCACATTGTCAAGGTTGAAATCCTCGTATTTGTAGCCGGTGATATTGCCTTTCGAATCTATCATCTCGGCGCAAAACTCTTTCAAATAGTTCAGTATCGCCTCGTCCTTATATGTCAAGTAGGCGTCGAGCATGCCTTCCATCTCCACGCCCATCGCATAACCCCATTTCGGTTTCTTGGCAAAGTCAAGCAGGTAGGGGTGCGACACTCGGCTCATCTCCGAACGTGCCATCCATTCACTGTAATGCTGATAAGGCATCTCACTGAGCAACTGTGACCCGTTGATGGTCAGGTTGTCGAAATGCAGGTCGTGGCTGTTGCCCGTGCGTTCCATCGGACTGTCCCAGACACCGTTGAACTGGCAGTTTTTGATGTTGATGTTATAGATGTTGTCAGCCTCGTCAAGTCCGTTCAGCCGCATGCCATAACGGCTCTTTTGGCAGGTCACGTTTTCCATATACACATTGCGGACTGTCGGGTAGAAACCGCGGCAGCACACCTCTTTCGGCTCGTAATTCAAGTTGATGCGGAGCACGGACTCTTTGCACTGACCCACCTCTACATTGCGGAAATAGATATTCTCGATGATGCCGCCGCGACAGGAGTTGGTCTTGATGCGCAACACGCGGTCCAGATTGGGCGAGTCCATCTTGCAGTTCTCCACAAACACGTTGCGGCAACCGCCCGAGATTTCGCTGCCTATCACCACGCCGCCGTGACCGTCTTCCATCGTGCAGTTTCTCACGATGATGTTTTGGCTCGGGATGTTCCATTTGCGTCCGTCTGCATTACGTCCGCTCTTGATGGCGATGCAGTCGTCGCCTGTATGGAACACACAGTTTTCTATCAATACGCGGTCGCACGATTCCGGGTCGCAACCGTCGCCGTTGGGGCCTTCATTCCAAATCTTCACACCACGCACGGTCACATCTTGGCTCATCAGCGGATGAATGACCCAAAACGGGGAGCGTAGCAAGGTCACGTTCTCTATCAGGATGCCATCGCACTTATACAGGTTGATCAACTGGGGGCGGAGAGCCTGACCCATTCCAAAATGGCGGTCGTTAACGTCAACACCGTCTTCAGCGTATTTCAACAGGCGCGGACGGGTCAGTGTCTGGTATTCTGTCACCGATTCGTTCCACCCGAAATGCGGTTTGCTGCACATCGGCCACCATGTCTCATTCGAGCCGTTGCCGTCGATGGTACCATTGCCCGTGATGGCCACATCGGTCTCGCCATAGGCGTATATCAGCGGTGAGTAGTTCCAACAGTCCAAACCTTCCCAGCGGGTCAGCACCTCAGGATAGAGTGTGCGGTCGAAGGCGAACAGCAATGTCGCGCCTTTCTCCACCACCAGGTTCACATGGCTTTTCAGACGGATAGCCCCCGTGTTCCAGGTGCCGGCTGGCACTATTACCCGGCCGCCACCGGCTTTTGAGCAGGCATCGATGGCTTTGTTGATGGCTAGTTGGTTTTTCGCGGCGCTTGCGGTCGGTTGGGCTCCGTACTTCGTGATAGGGAAGTCGCGCTCGGGAAAAGTCAACTGACGGATGCTTTTCTCCAACGCTTTATATTCGCTGTCCCATTGGGCAAGCAACGATAGGGGAAACAACATGCAACACAGCACGGTCAGGGCTTTCTTCATCATAGGTTTCTGTATTTTCAGGTTTTAGGGGACTGAGATTTCTGTAGTTTGATGCAATAAAAACATACTGCGTTGCAAATGTACATAAAATTCTGGTTTATTTGTTGACACCGGTCATAAAAAATACATTTTTCTCCGAAATCGTTTGCGAATTCCGCATCAGAGGGACATTCCTATTCAAAAATAGGGATTTACCTTCGCGTGATGCCAATTCTTTTTGTATTTTTGCAATCAGAAAACCATCATGCCATGATTATGAAAAAATATTTCTTTTTACTCAGTTTGATGCTGGTGACAGTCACCATGACGGTCACTGCACAAGACTTGCGCAATTCCTACAACAGTTATGTCGGCAAGATAGAGAGCGACGGCACCGTGCGCAACTCCTACAACAGTTATGCCGGTAAGATAGAGAGCGACGGCACCGTGCGCAACTCCTACAACAGTTATGTTGGCAAGATTGAGAGTGATGGCACCGTGCGCGACAAATACAACAGTTACATTGGTAAGGTGGAGAGCGACGGCACCGTGCGTGACAAGTACAACAGTTATGCCGGCAAGATAGAGAGCGACGGCACTGTGCGCAACTCCTACAACAGTTACATCGGCAGTGCTAAAGGAGTGAGGAGACAATGGGCTGCAGCCTTCTTTTTCTTCCATTTCTTTGACAAATGAAAAAAGGATGATAGGCTGACTGAAATATGAGCGCAGGCAGAGGAATGCGCTCATTTTCTATTTTAGAGGCAGCAAATTTGATTTTCCATCCATTTTTGTCACGACTCAGCAAAATATGCAAGCACATTTTGCTTTCACTGCTCCAAAATTTGGTTTGCACCGAATTTTGTCACGACTCAGCAGAAAATGCAAGCACTTTCTGCTTTCGCTGCTCCAAAATTTGGTTTTTCGCCCGCTTATCCGTACTTTTGCAGAAAATAAGAAATCAATTATTTGCACACTATGGAAACCATTAACAATTTTGACAATCTCGTGGCGCATCTCGCACAGATTGGTAAACGGAAAAAAGTGGCGGTCGTCTGTGCCTCTGACGATTCCACGCAGTCTGCTGTATTCCTCGCTCTCGAGGCGGGCATCATCGATGCTGTATTCGTCGGATGCAAGGATAAAATCGAATGCACCGAGGGTGCACGCAAATATGCCGACCACATCACTTACATCGAGGCAGTGGAACCCGACGAGGCTGCTGCTAAGGCGGTGGCACTCGTGCGTGAGGGAGAAGCCGACATCCTGATGAAGGGCATGATTAACACCGATAATCTGCTTCACGCGGTGCTCAATAAAGAAACGGGCATTTTGCCGAGGGGACGTGTGCTCACGCATGTCACCGTGTCGCAGATACCCGCTTACCACAAACTGCTGATCTTCACTGACCCCGCCGTCATTCCTTATCCCACACAGGAACAAAGGGTGGAGCAGATAAAATACACCACTTCGCTCTGTCATTCTCTCGGTGTGGAGAAACCGAAAATAGCCCTCATCCATTGCTCGGAGAAGGTGAGTGAAAAGGCGTTCCCCTTTACTGTCGGATACAAGGATATCATCGCACAGGCGGAAAAAGGTGATTTCGGGCCCTGCGTCATCGACGGGCCGCTTGATCTGAAGACCTCTCTCGACCGCCACAGTCTCGAGAAAAAAGGCATCGTCTCACCGATTAACGGCGAGGCCGATGTGCTCATCTTCCCTGATATAGAGGCTGGTAATGTGTTTTACAAGACAATCACGCTCTTCGCAGGAGCCGAGACCGCCGGCATGTTGCAGGGGACGCTTGCTCCTGTGGTGCTCGCTTCACGCGGCGACAGCAAACAGTCGAAATTCTATAGCCTCGCCGCAGCGGCTATTGTATCATAAACCATTTTTGATTCTATAGGTTTTATAGGGTTCTATAGGTTCTATAGACTCTATAAACGCTATAGACACTATAGATTATATAAAAAAAATGAACAAACTCATCATCAACTCTTACGAAGAGTTCGCAGCGCATCTGGGTGAAGAACTAGGAGCCTCCGATTGGCTTTTGGTAGACCAAGACCGTATTAACCTCTTTGCCGATGCCACACTCGACCACCAGTGGATTCATGTCGATGTGGAGCGTGCTAAACAGGAAAGCCAGTATAAAAGCACTATCGCACACGGGTATCTCACGCTTTCGCTCTTGCCGTATATGTGGGACCAGATTATCGATGTGCGCAACATCAAGATGCTGGTCAATTACGGCATGGACAAAATGAAGTTCGGACAGCCCGTCATCACTGGGTCAAGGGTCAGACTGGTCACCAAACTGCATAACATCGCCGACTTGAGAGGCATCTGTAAAGCCGAGATACAATTTAAAATAGAAATCGAAGGCCAGCGGAAACCGGCTCTCGAGGGCATCGCTTCATTCCTTTATTATTTTGTTTAAGATTAGTTGTCGGCATCATACGCTTACCATTATCATGGCGGCTGTCACGGTCGCCATGATTTCGGCGTGCTCGTCAACGAAATTCGTTCCTGAAGACAGATACCTCTTGGATAAGGTGGTGGTAGAGTCAGCCGATGAGAACTTCGACGCGAAGGAACTGGCTCCTTACGTCAGGCAAAAAACCAATTCCAAATGGTTCTCGATGCTCAGAATACCGCTCGCCACCTATTCCCTAGCTGGGCGCGATTCGGCTAAATGGATAAACCGCTCGCTCAGACACTTAGGTGAACCGCCTGTATTGTATGACTCCTTGCAGGCGATGTTGTCGATGAACGACCTCAAGGTGGCTCTGCAAAACCGGGGCTACATGTCGTCATATGTTACTCACCGCACCGTCATCAAAGGCAAGAAACTGACCGACATCTATACACTCCATCCCGGCAAACCTTATTATATTGGAAGGGTGGATTACGACATACAGGACTCGACCATTCAGCGCATATTGGCGGCGCAGGAGTCATCGTCGTGGACCATCAAGCCGGGTAACATGTTTACCGTCAACGGCTTAGATGCTGAACGTAAACGTATCACGGCGCTGCTCACTGACAATGGCTATTACCGTTTCAACAAGGAGTTTATACAATTCACGGCCGATACCGTCCGCAACGGGTATAATGTTGACTTGACGCTACAACTGCTCAAATACAAGGAAAACAACAGCGCCCAGCCCAGGCCTCATCAGGTCTATCATATCAGAAAGGTCAATTTCCTCAGCAATACTGATGAACCCCTCCGTCTGAGACACGCGGTTCTCGAAAATGCGTCAGAACTGCAGGCCGGCGACCTCTATCACGCGCCTGCCATACAAAAGACGTATAATAATTTCGCACGTCTGAGTGCGGTCAAATACACCAACATACGACTAAGGGAGTTGGAGGATACCACACTCCTCGATTGCGACATCGTCATAGGAACGCATAAGCCGCACACTTTGTCCTTCTCGCCTGAGGGAACCAATACTGCCGGCGACCTCGGAGCGGCTGCCACGTTGTCCTACCAAAACCGTAACCTCTTCCATGGATCAGAATTGCTTACCTTGCAATTCCGAGGCGCTTTCGAGGCTATCACGGGGTTGGAGGGCTATTCCAATGAGAATTACATCGAATATGGTACGGAGGCAAAACTCCAGTTTCCCACGTTTGTCGCCCCGTTCCTTTCAAAACGATTCCTCAGACAGAATTATGCCACGTCGGAATTGTCATTGGGATATAACCTCCAAAACAGACCTGAGTTCCATCGACGCTTGTTTTCCGCCGCATGGAGATACAGATGGCTCGACAAAGGAAGGAATATCAACTATAAACTCGACCTCATCGACCTTAACTATATCTATATGCCGTGGATTTCTGCCACGTTTAAGCAAAATTACCTTGATGATTCATCCACGACCAGAAATGCCATCCTCAGATACAACTACGAGGACCTTTTCATCATGCGCATCGGTTTCGGATTCTCATACACCATCGGGTCGCATGCGGTCAGGGCGAACATCGAAACGGCGGGAAATGTGCTCAATGCCACATCCTCTCTCTTCGATGCCAAGAAAAACAGTGAAGGACAATACACGCTCTTTAATATCGCTTTTGCACAATATGTCAAAGGCGACTTCGACTACACCAAAGCCTTCGCGTTCGATGAGCACAACTCGCTCATCTTTCACGCGGGCATAGGTATCGCTTATCCATACGGCAACAGCCGTGTGCTGCCTTTCGAAAAACGTTATTTCTCGGGCGGCTCCAACTCCGTCAGAGGATGGGGCGTACGACGTCTCGGACCAGGTAAATACAAAGGGCATGAGGGAGCCATCGATTTCATCAACCAGACGGGCGACATGAGGCTCGACCTTAACATGGAATTCCGCACATTCCTTTTCTGGAAAATCAATGGCGCGCTGTTTATCGATGCGGGTAACATCTGGACACTCAGGGATTATCAAGAGCAACCGGGAGGACAATTCAAGTTCTCCGAGTTCTATAAGCAAATAGCGGTCTCTTATGGTTTGGGATTCAGACTCAATTTCGACTATTTCATACTGAGGTTTGACATGGGTATGAAAGCCGTCAATCCCGCCTACGAGACATCAAAGGAGCATTATCCGCTGCTGCACCCGAAACTCAGTCGCGATTTCGCATTTCATTTCGCGGTAGGCCTGCCATTCTGACCTTCCATTTTCCGTCACGTTTCACAAGGTCAAAATGGAAGATGCCTTCATCTGCGATATAGGCTTTGTCATCAATCTTCTCTATACTTAAATAGTTGCCTGCTTTCACAGTGGCTTGTCCTATGGTGTCGGTGTCATGGGCGTCTATCTCTGTCACTTCTATCGACGTGCCTCCCTCTCGGTTGCGCATCACCGCCAGATCCTCCTCGGAAATATTGCTTGCTGCGAAGGAAATCCATTTTTGTGATTCAGGGGTGCAATATTTCAGTGCCTCCTCATACTGAAGATTGAAATACGCAGCACAAAACTTCTCTACAGTTGTTGTTGCATTGCCTTGGGCAGGACGTTTCTCTTGCCGTTCGCACGAAAAGGAAACCATTGACACACAAAGTATTACAAGCATGCCATACAATAACGATAGAGTGGAGGATGTACGATGATTCATGACGATTGAGATGGTTGATGGGTTTATGTCGTGCAAAGTTAATCCAAGTCCACATAAAAACCAAATTTTGGAGCAGCGAAAGCAGAAAGTGCTTGCATTTTCTGCTGAGTCGTGACAAAATTCGGTTGTAAATCAAATTTGGAGCAGCGAAAGCAAAATGTGCTAGCACATTTTGCTGAGTCGTTACAAAATTCGATGTAAACCAAATAGTGCTTTCCGATTTTGTGCCACTCGTGGCAGACTCTTGAAAGATTTGATTAAAATTTGTAAAATATCTCGCCAAGGCGACTACTTAATAATTCGTCGAAATCTCGTTAAGTTAAAAAATCACTTTTCATGACCACTGTTTCAAAAATAATGCGTACTTTTGCAAAAATAAACACACACAATGCTGAAATTTCTCTCTTTTGGCAGTGGCAGTAGCGGCAATTGCTACCTGCTATATTCCCCTGATGATGCCATCCTGATTGACGCGGGCATAGGGGTGAGAACGCTGAAAAAACAATTTGCGGAATATGGGATTTCCATGAACCGCATACACCATATTCTGATTACTCACGATCATGCCGACCATGTCAAGTCGGTAGGGTCGCTAAGCAGAGACCTGCATGTGCCGGTTTATGCTACTGAAGATGTGCACAGGGGCATTAACACCAATTATTGTGTCAGGGCGAAAATCGATGGTGCTGATGCCAAATTCCTCGAAAAAGACAAGACCGTGCTGATGGGTGAGTTCAACGTCACGCCTTTCTTCGTGCCACACGACAGCAACGACAATGTGGGATTCTTCATTCAATGGCAGGATGTCAATTTCTGTCTCATGACCGATGCCGGCCATGTCACTGAACAGATGAAACAACTTATCTCCAAGGCAAATTACCTCGTCATCGAGGCGAATCATGATGTCGAGATGCTCAGAGGTGGTGCATATCCCCAATACTTGAAAGACAGAATCAGCAGCGAGGAGGGACACCTCTCCAATCATGCCTGTGCTCAGGCGCTTGTTGAGAATGCTACTCCAGAATTAAGGCAGGTTTGGCTCTGTCATCTCAGCGAAGAGAACAATCACCCCGAACTGGCGCGCATCACTGTTGAACAGGAATTGAGAAGGCATGGCATTGTTGTCGGTGTCGATTTTAAGATGGACGTGCTCAAACGCAAAAACCCCTCTGGACCTTACGAATTGATTTGATTTATCTACTGTTATAATTGTTATCTGTCCTCTGACATGATGAGAAAAACCGTCTTTTGTCTTCTCACATTGATTATGGTCGCAGTCATGGCCGATGCACAGACCCGTCTGGTGAAAGAACATCGGCAAAAGGAGTTCCCCGAGCATATTCCCGCAGGTAATTACAGCGGTATCACATGGCTCGGTGAGGATGAGTATGCTGTGGTGTCTGACAAGGCAAAAGACGGGTTCTTGATTTTCAAAATCAGTATTGACCCCAATACGGGCGTCATAAAAAACGCGACTCTCAAAGAGAGAAAAGAAAACGGTAATAACGGGCGTGATGCCGAGGATATCGCTTTCTTCCCCTCAAAAAAGACACTGTTCGTCGTGGGCGAATCCGACAATCAGGCGCGCGAGTATGACTTGAACGGAAAACGCACGGGGCGGATGCTGAAAATGCCAAAACGTTTTCTCAATGCCGGAGGGAAATACGGTGTGGAGTCGGTTACGTACAACGGGAACACCCATCGTTTTTGGATAACCACCGAGAGCACCTTGAAAGCCGACGGTCAACAGGCAGCAGGCGGGTCTAACACAAAAAACAGGTTGCGTCTTCAGGCGTTTACGGAAGATTTGCAACCAGCCGGACAATATCTCTACGAGATGGATGCGCCCGTGGCAAAAAACAAGTCAACGAGATACGCCATGGGGTGTAGCGCCCTCACTGCGCTCGATAACGGCGATTTGTTGGTCATGGAACGTGAGTTTTATGTTCCGAACGGAAAACTCGGCGCTTTCGTCAATTCCAAAATTTATTGTGTACATCCCCAAAAAGAGAACAAGGTGGCTGGCGATGCCGCATGGAACAAAGAGAAAGTGCTGAAAAAACAACTCATCTGCCAGTGGCGCACATCATTGGGTTTGTTCGTGCAGTCCATCGCCAATTTTGAGGGAATGTGCCTCGGCCCTAAACTCAGCAATGGCGACCAAGTCATCGTCCTCGTCGCCGATTCTCAAGACCAATACGGAGGCGTCCTCTGCGACTGGCTCAAAACCATCGTCATTAAAAGCGAATAAAAGAACCTCCCCAATCCTTAATAATCTTTGACTTTATTTTCAATTATTGATGATGCATAATTTTTGGGATGCTGCAGCAGAGGTTTTCAACAAATATGGAAAGGCCTTGCTTCCTACGTCTATTGGATATGAAACATACAAGACAATGAACAGCAATGACAATGAATGATGTTGACTCTTTTATAAGAGTGTCTGTAATTACAAAGGATAATAATCTTATTCATTTAGACCTTGTTTGCAATAAGGAATGGTATTGTCTGCGAGATCACTTTCGCAGTACTGAAGAAATGGAGAAATACATATCAGACAATACTGAAGATGCATTTAAAATGTCTATAAGAAAAATAGATAATTCTAGTTATATCTTAAACTGCGACTGCGATACAAAAGAAGACGGGCTTATGAGTTATGAAAGATGGATAAAATTACAAGGGAAAAAGATAATAAAATTCATGCCGGTCATCAAAAAGTTTATGGTAGATGCTGTAACAGGTAATCTTCCTATTATGGAGAATGACGACAATCAAGAAACCATTTCACTATAATCACTCAATCTATCCCGTTTGGTCGGATCCGACCAATTGAGTATAAGGATTTGTAATCCGAAAAAACGCCTATTTCATAAGAACCAGTAATCCGTTATCTCTTATTTCTCTTCTTTTGATAACGTCTCGGCGAAGAATCTCTTTCGTCGAATGGCCGCTTGTTCTTTTTGTCAAACGGCTGTTCTCCCTTTCTGCCCCCTGCAGGTTGTTCAAAACGGTTCCTCTCAAAAGGCCGCCGGTCTTGATGTCCGTATAATTGGTTGATAAGGTCGGCACGCCCGATACGGCGCAATTCCCTTTCTATCTTTCTGCGCTCTTCGGGTTGATACCAGAAGAAGAACATACGCTGCGCCTGTTTCTCCTCGGCAGTCTTAGCACTGAACACAGGTTCCAATGTATAGGGGTCATAGCCTGTGTACCACATTTCAGTGCTGATGGTCATCGGCGTGGGTGTGAAGTCTTGTACCTGTTCCAGATGGAAATCCATCTGTTTCGTCTTGACAGCCAATTCTGCCATGTCTGCCTCGTGGCAACCAGGATGACTGCTGATGAAGTAAGGGATGATTTGCTGCCGCAGTTGCTCCTCTTGGTTGATGTGGTCGAAAACCCGCTTAAATTGCTCAAACAACCGGAATGACGGTTTCCGCATCAGATGCAACACCGCATCCGACGTATGTTCTGGGGCAACCTTCAAGCGTCCGCTCACATGTCGGCATATCAGTTCACGGGTATAACGGCGGGCAGAGGCGTTCGCTGCCTCGTCCTTGCTCTCGTGCAACAGCAGGTCATAGCGCACACCGCTGCCGATAAAACTCTTCTTGATTTCAGGCAAAGCGTCAACGGCGTGATAGATGTCAAGCAGTGCGCTGTGGTCAGTATTCAGGTTGGGACAAATCTGCGGATGGATGCACGACGGACGCTTGCAGTGCTCGCAGGCCTTCTCATTGCGCCCGTGCATGCCGTACATGTTGGCCGACGGACCGCCTAAATCCGACAGATAACCCTTGAAATCGGGCAATGCGGCCACTTGTTTCACTTCGCGCAGGATGCTCTCCTTGCTGCGGCAACTGATAAATTTCCCCTGATGGGCACTGATGGTACAAAAGGCGCAACCTCCGAAACACCCCCGGTGGATATTCACCGAATGCTTAATCATGTCAAAAGCGGGGATGCGCTTGTTCTTGTATTTGGGGTGAGGCAGCCGTGTATAGGGCAGGTCGAACGAAGCGTCAATCTCTGCGGTCGTCATGGGCGGGTAGGGGGGATTCACCACCGTATAGAGGTCGCCCGTCTTTTGCAGCAGACGCTGGGCATGCATCTTGTTTGACTCCTCTTCGATGTGACGGTAATTCTCCGCTTCGGCCCGTTTGTCCTTCAGGCAACGCTCATGACTGTGCAGAACGATGTCGTTCTCGCCGATACCGCCGGGTATGTCGCTTTCTTTCGAGAGATATACTGTCTGTGGGGTATCGCGAATGGCGGAGACGGGAAGTCCCTCGTCCATCTGACGGCACAACTCCACGATAGGGCGCTCTCCCATACCGTAAATAATCATGTCGCCGCCCGAATCGTGCAGAATACAGCGCATCAGGCGGTTTTGCCAGTAGTCGTAATGCGTCAGCCGGCGCAACGACGCTTCGATGCCTCCTAACACCACCGGGGTGTCAGGAAACAACTCTTTCAATATCTTGGTATAGACAATCGTGGGATATTCCGGGCGGTAACTATGGTGCCCGTCAGGACTATAAGCGTCTTCTGCGCGAAGACGGCGTGCGGCGGTGTATTTGTTCACCATCGAGTCCATGCAACCGGGCGCAATACCGAAAAACAAGCGCGGCACGCCCAGTTTCTTGAAATCGCGGTAGTCGCCATGCCAGTCGGGCTGGGGAACAATAGCCACCCGATAACCCGCCGCCTCCAATGTGCGGCCTATCACGGCAGCACCGAATGAGGGATGGTCAACGTAGGCGTCACCCGAAAAAAGGATGACATCCAACTGCTCCCAACCACGCAATTCCACTTCTTTTTTCGTCGTGGGGAGCCAGTCTGTCAGTTGATACCCTGTGGCTGCCATATCCGTTACGGGAGGGGAAGTCTTATGCCGTTGGCGCCTCTTCTGTCGGTTCGGGTTCGCTTGCCTCTTCCTGATGACTGGACTGCCATTCGGTGTATAACTTCACCAGATTGTTCAGACCGTAGGCTTTCATGTTGTTGTGATAAATCACATCCAGACACAGGTCGAGCAGGTCATGGTCGCTGCCGCTCTCACCGCTCAGCAGTGAGCGCACCGTCAGTTTCAGACGGTCGAGCACGCCTTCGTCGATGATGCCGTTACTGCCTACCAGATGGTCTAACAACTGATAACGGTGAATGGTAGAAAGATGGGTGTCGCTCAACTCGATGGAGCGGGTACCCGAGGCGTTGGTTTGTATTTTATACATGGTTATCGTTTTACAGGTTTCTTCTTATTCAAAAGGAAATTCATGATGCCCAACATCAGTTGGTTGCGCTGATGCTCCTCGGTGATGCACTCAAAGGGGAATCCCATCGTGAACGAACGGTAATCGTTGCCTTGATAGGCTACGGCCGCACTGTGCTGGTCGCTGTAGAGCATGGCGCAGAAGGCGGGATTCACGGCTTGGAGAATATCGGGGGCGATGGCGGCATAATGCTGCTCGTTGAGCGCGCGGTGGATGTTGAACCGGCAGTTGAGACCGTTCACGCCATTGTCATAATTCCCCTGGTCGCTGCCTGCATAGCGCACTTTCAGCACGTTCGACAGAAACGCCTGCTCCTGACGCTCGGTCATGTCGGCACCGATATAGGAACCGCTGACCAGCAGACTGCCATGTTGCTTCACATATTGAGATAACACCTGCTGCATGCGCGGTGTGAAGGTCTTATACATCAGCAGTGAGTGACCGTCGTCTTTCTCCAATCCGAGCACCAAATCGACACAGTCGTATTTCGAGAGTTTCACCTGACCGGTCTCAACGGATTCTTTCGAACAACTGACCACGTTGTAATGACGGGTCGAGGCAATGGCGTTGGCATGGGTCTTCACATAATTGAAATCGTTGCCGGCTATGTAACGACCGGCCATCTCGTCACCGCAGTAACCCAAGGCTCCAGGACCTTCCTTGCCGCGTTGACTGTTGTCGAAAACGGTCTGGCGTCCAGCCCAACCGGGCATCGGTCCGTAAGTTACTCCCGGGTCGGCTGTAAGATCGAAACCTTTTTGACCATTACTGTCAATTATGGCGGGACCTGACAGACGGTTGAAACCATTAACCACCAGCACCGTTTGTTTGGCGTCGGGCTGATAATAGGCTGACAACACCTCGGTGGGGAAACTCTCACCGCCTTGGTTCACAGCGGTTACCTTAAAGTGATAAACCGTGTTAGGTTGTAAGTCAATTTGGCAGGCATTGCCCTTGATGGTCATGCCGTTGTCAAATCCGCCATCGCCTTTGGCGGTATAGAGATTGAATGCGGTCGGGTTGGCGGTGGGTTCTTGCGGGTCTTTCACACCGTTCCAACTCAGTTTGACGCGGTTACGCGAAGTGAACTCAATGCGGAAGTTATTGGGACGCAAAGGCTGAACGATGAAGGATTTGCCGTGCATCTCGTTGACAAAACGCAAGATGGTTTTATAAATGGAGCGCGCCAGTGTGAAACGGAAGTTCGGGTCGAAACCGTAGCGCAAATCACCGAAGTTCTGATGCGACAATGTCTCCAGTATAGCGGAGGGCACTGCGGGCAGACGGCTCTCTGAGTAGTTGCGGTCGTATGTGACACGGCGTTTCCAATTTGAGAAGCGGTCTTTCAAATCATGGTAGGCATTGACAAGCAGAGCGTCGGCGAAGTCGCGTGAAGCCATGCGTGAGATGCCTGATGCCAAGACTCCGTCATTGTAGTTAGTGGTACAAATCGACAATGTGCCGATGAGGTCGTTATCACCGTTCTTATCATATCCCGCATCGCTGTGTACGGCCATCTCCAGTTCCAACGGCACTTTCTTACCTTCCGTGTTGGGCACGTAGCAGGATCCGCCGGCTATCCAGTTGCTGAAGAAAGAGCGCGCGTTGATGTCATCACTGTAGTCGTCTTTTCCTTCCTTGCAACTATATACGCTGTAGGGTGCGCCTGACCACTGGGCAGTATAACGTGAGCCTTCAAAACTGCGCGCCAAACCGCTCGTGCTGCCGCCACGGGTGATATTGCCCCGGCCGCCGCCGAAACGCACGGCATCGGCGGTCACAACCCCGTGATGACGACTCTGGTTGGTTATCGTCACGCGGTTGTCGAGAGTGCAACCCTGGCCGAACTCAAACGTTCCAAGATACACCCACGTGCTGCCGCCCATCTGCTGATTCACTGTGAAAACGGTCTGTTGGCCTTTGTGCGTCACGATATATTGCGCGTCATCAACACTGTTCTCCACCGTCTTGTAACTCACATATACGGCATATTTGCCGTCGGCGGGGATGTCGGGTTGATAATTGATGGTACTCGTGGCATGTTTGTTGGTCGTTGTTTGCGTCATGCGCGCCGTGCCTGCCACAAACGGGTTTTCCTGGTCTTGATAGGTGCCGCGATGATAGGCGAAACCGCTGCCGGGAGCGGTTGCCCATCCGTTGCTCTCAATGTAATAGGGCGCTTGGCGGACGTCATCGTTGTCAACGATGGCCTCATGACGCTGCCAGTCGCGCTCACGGGGGGAGAACACCACTGCACCGGCGTTTTCAAGCATAGGGATGAGGTAGGGCACCACGATGGTCTGGGTGAACAAATCCTCGGTCGTGCAGAATAGGTTAGGACGTTGCCATTTCCAACGGCCCTTGCCACGGTCGTAATAACGGCCATGGCTCGCCGCGATTGACAAATGGCGGTTTTGCAGTCCATGCGT
Organism: Prevotella sp.; assembly: GCA_017548275.1. Lineage (GTDB taxonomy): Bacteria > Bacteroidota > Bacteroidia > Bacteroidales > Bacteroidaceae > Prevotella. The sequence continues at coordinate 78,868 of JAFZAH010000038.1, read as the reverse complement.
CACCTCATGAGGCTTCGACTCGTTTTGTACCCACGGATGACCTTTGTATTCGATATTACCCCATGTGCGTGACGCGTCTTTACGATGCGCCAGCCGGTTGGGTATCAACTGGTTGATTTCCATGCCATGTGTTCTTACACGGATGGTATAACTGCTGTAGGGGGCGCTTATGGACCGCTTGATACGTTTGTAGATGTAATCAACAATCTCGGGAGAAAACTCCTGCTCGGAAAACTGGTCGCTGGCGGTCACTGTCAACACATGGTTCTCGTCATCAACCTTGTAATTTTGCAGTTTGGCTCTCACCAGATAATCACCGCTCTGGGGCCTGTAGTTCTCAAAAAAACTCTCAAGGCTTTTTTGAAGCGACTGCTCGCTTTGACCCAGAACAGGAAAGGATAATAAAGTGATGAAAAATGTTAATGTGAAAACAAATCTTTTTAGCATGTCATGATTCTCCTATTGTGAATTTCTCAGGGTGCTTACCCTTGAAACCGATAAAATAATGTTTGATTTCAGCCATGTCGCGGTCGATGTCGCCACTGGGGATAATGCTCTTCGTGCAACTGATAAGACGGCGCTCATAATCTATGCCGTAGAGCAAAACGGGAATCCCGGCTTTTTTGGCAATGTAATAAAAACCTTTCTTCCATTCCGCATTTGCCGAACGAGTGCCTTCAGGGGTGACGCACAGATGAAACGTCTCTGAAGCCTTGGCTGTCTCTGCAAGCGTGTCGGTCAGACTCGTGTGTTTCTGGCGCTGAACGGGGATGCCGCCTAAATGACGGAATAAAACACCTAAAGGCCAAAAAAACCATTCTTTCTTCATCAGAAAATTGATTTTCCAGCCTTCAGCACCCGAGTAGAGTTGACCTAAGATGAAGTCCCAATTGCTGGTATGGGGCGCTAAGCAGATGATATATTTATCAGGGTGGGCAACGGTCACATCCTTAACCCATCCTTTGTGCTTATACAAAAGCCAACGGCAAAAACGTTTCCACATCACTACAAGACATTTATTCGCACAAATTGCCAATCTGGTCTATCACCTCACATATCTGCTTGTTAAAGTCGTTGGCCAAATCATTGTAGAAGGTCTTGGCGGGCATTCCAGGCTCGGGATGGGAAATACGGCTCACAAAGTCATTGCGTATGCCGATAATGCTGTCAATCAGCGCATCTGCATTCTTCTGGTCAATATGACCGCTGTACAGATAAGCGGCAATACATTCTGACAGCACAGCATTACAAATACTGTTTACTGTCTGTTTTAATGTTCTCTTACTTGCCATAATATGATGATTTTATGGCAAAGATAAACAAAAAAAAGATATCTGCAAGGAATTGGAATAAAAAAAACTTCATTTTTTAGCATTTTGTTACCTTTTATTTCTATATCTCATAAAAAACAAGTAATTTTGCACTGGCAAAAAGAGAACGAATCATTTAATATAAAAACAAAAGATTATGAAAAAAAGTGCATTGCAACTTGCAAGAGCCGATTATCAGCCGAAACTGCCAATCGCGCTCCAAGGAGCAGTTAAGGTTAAAGAGGGTGAACCCACGCAGAGTGTTGACAATCAGGAGGAAATCAAAAAATTGTTCCCCAACACTTACGGCATGCCGCTCGTGGAGTTCGTAACCGCCGACAAACAGGAAAACAATAAAATGAATGTCGGTGTCATCCTTAGCGGTGGTCAGGCTCCCGGTGGACACAACGTCATCACCGGTCTTTTCGACACCATTAAGAAACTCAATCCGGAAAACAAACTCTATGGCTTTATTCTTGGTCCCGGAGGACTTGTTGACCACAACTATATGGAACTCACCGCCGACATCGTCAATGAGTACCGCAATACCGGTGGTTTCGACATGATCGGTTCGGGAAGAACGAAGTTGGAAAAGGTGGAGCAGTTCGAGAAAGGATACGAGATAATCCGTGAACTCGATATTCAGGCTGTCGTCATCATCGGTGGCGATGACTCCAACACCAACGCTTGTGTGCTCGCTGAGTACTATGCAGCCAAGAATTACGGCGTGCAGGTCATAGGTTGCCCCAAAACCATCGACGGCGACTTGAAAAACGACCAGATTGAGACATCTTTCGGTTTCGATACCGCTTGCAAAACATATTCTGAACTCATCGGTAATATCGAGCGCGACTGTAACTCCGCACGCAAATATTGGCACTTTATCAAGGTGATGGGACGCTCGGCTTCTCATATCGCTCTGGAGTGCGCTTTGCAGACTCAGCCCAATATATGTCTCGTTTCTGAAGAGGTTGAGGCAAAGAACATGAGCCTCGACGACGTGGTTGAGTATATCGCTGAGGCTGTGGCTAACCGTGCTGCCGACGGCAATTACTTCGGTACGGTGATTATTCCTGAAGGTGTCATCGAGTTCATCCCTGCCATTAAGAAACTGATTGCACAACTCAATGACGTGCTCGCTATGCCTGAGGCTAAAGGACTTGACCGCTCCGAACTCATCGACTTCGCCAAGAGCCATCTTACTGAGGCCAATCTCGCTGTGTTCAACTCTCTGCCCACAGGCGTGGCAAGGCAGTTGGCACTCGACCGCGATCCTCACGGAAACGTTCAGGTGTCGCTCATCGAAACCGAGAAACTGCTCTCTACCATGGTCTCTGTGAAGATTGAAAAATGGAAGAAAGAAGGCAAGTACAAAGGTAAATTCGCCACTCAACACCATTTCTTTGGTTATGAGGGACGTTGCGCCGCTCCGTCAAATTTCGATACCGACTACTGCTATGCTCTCGGTGCAAGTGCAGCGCAACTCATCGCTAACGGAAAGACCGGTTACATGGCCATCGTTAAAAACACGACCGCTCCCGCCAACGAGTGGAAGGCTGGTGGTGTGCCCATCACCATGATGATGAACATGGAGAAACGCAATGGCGAGATGAAGCCCGTTATCAGAAAAGCATTGGTGGAACTCGACGGAGCTCCCTTCCAAGAGTTTGTCAAGATGCGTGAGGTATGGGCTCGTGAGACCGCATTTGTCTATCCTGGTCCCATCCAGTATTGGGGTCCCACAGAAGTTTGCGACCGTACGACAATGACGCTCGCACTCGAACAGCAGAAATAATAAAACCTGATAGGAAAAGGGAGTTAAGGGGCATCTTGCCTCTTAACCTCCTTTTCTCTTTTATTGATGCTTTTTTCGCATCTGGCCACATCTTTCACTATAAATCTATCACTCTTCCTGGTTATTCACTTTCCCGCTTACCATGAAAAGGCGCCTGAAGCAATTACTGATACATCTGCGGCATACTCCGAAAGGGGTGTGGTGGACTTGTGGTTTGCTCTTGGCGGCTGGATATGCGTGGCTTTTCTTTTCGCTTTTCGTCGGACCGTCAGGCTTCCGTTGGCGCGCTTTGTATGGCGACCCTGACTACCCTTCAGGCTATGATATTCACGGCATAGATATCAGCCATCATCAGGGCTCTATCGACTGGGGTAGGCTCCGGACGGCGATGATTGACCGCTGTCCTGTCAGGTTTGTCATGATCAAGGCGACGGAGGGTGGCGATTACATTGACGACCAATTCGAGGAGAATTTCTTCAATGCGCGTGAATACGGTTTTATTCGCGGAGCATATCATTTTTGGTCAGTACTCAATGGCGCAAGGGAACAGGCCTATTTCTTCTTGGATAAAGTGAAACTTGAAGAGGGCGACTTGCCACCCGTATTGGATGTGGAGACTATTCCTGACAAGGTTTCTGTCGAGGATTTTCAGTTCGATGTGTTGACATGGCTGCATATTGTGGAGGACAGGTACCATGTCAAACCCATCATCTATACCAATTATAAATTCAAGGAAAAATACCTCAGTGACTCACGCTTCGACGACTATCCCTATTGGATAGCACATTATTATGTAAAAGAGGTGGAGTATAAGGGTAAATGGAAATTCTGGCAACATACCGACGTGGGAAGACTGCCAGGCATCAAAGGATTTGTCGATTTAGATATTTACAATGGCAGTTACTATGACCTAAAGCAACTGACCATCAAACCTCAGGAGGATTTCTTTAACACCGATTCCCTTCAGGTCAATCCCAATGGTTCCTCCGACTCCATCAATCCCGTCGGTTCCCCCGATACTGTTAACCTCTCCGAATTGAGTGCCTGATTTCTTATCTGTAGCGGCACAGCCTTCGAGAATATCTCAGTGCATGTAGGGGCGGTGCCTCTGTGCCAGCCCGAACGAGTGGCTGCGATTTCAATATGCCCCTTGCTCTTTGCTCCTTTTACCGTTCTACCTTCAGCACTATCATGCACCAGTCAGCCTCAATCTCCTGATCCTCAAGGCGCCATCCCAATTCGTCACCTTTTTCTATCAGCAGCGGAGCATCATGCTCATAAAAACCGGAGAGGATGACCGTACCGTCGTCTCGGATGACATCATTAAACGTTTCCATGTCATCCAATAGCACATTACGGTTGATATTTGCCAATACCAAGTCGAACATGCCGCTCACATGCGACAGAATGCTACGGTCGCCCGATAGAACCTCAATGTCGCTCACACCGTTCAGGTCGATATTGTGCAGCGTGTTTCTCACGCTCCAGTCATCGATATCGTAGGCTACTATGCTGTCTGCTCCCGCTTTCTTAGCTGCGATAGACAAAATACCGGTACCGCAACCGCAATCGAGCACGCGTTTTCCTGACAATGGCAAGGAAAACAAGCGGCGCGTAATCATGCGTGTAGTCTCGTGAGTGCCGGTGCCGAATGCCTGTTGTGCGTCGATAATAATCTCATGGGCCACTTCGGTTCCTTCAGGGAGGGCGTGAAGACAGTCATGGATACAAAGCAGGTCATCAATGACGATGGGCTCATAACCCGTCCGCTCCCATTCTGCGTTCCAGTCCTTTTCCTTTACCTCGCTTACGGTGTAATGCACTTCTATGCCCTCTAACGGCAGGCTATTGCACACTTCCCCAAGGGTTTCCTCGTCAAAGAGCGATTCTGGGATATATCCGGTCAGACCGTTCTCACTTTCTTCAAATGACTCAAACCCTGCTTCGCCAGCAATCGACGACAGCAACTCGTAACCCATGGAAACCAACTCTCTGCTCTCCTCATCCGAGGCGGTCAGGGAAAAACGTACGGCTTTGTAATTCATAGAATGTTAAATTTGTGTGCAAATTTATAAAAAATAGGGAAAAACCTACCATCGTTTAGGGTTTTTCCGTATTTTTGTGCATAATATCATACTATTTTTGCATCGTGAAAGAGTGAAAACTATTAAATCGACTAAGAATATGAAAAAATGGATCTTTCTTACCGTAATCGCAGGTGTGATGCCGTTCACCCTCTGGGCTCAAGACGACATGTACTTTACTCCGACGAAACCCGTCGAGAAAAGCACTGTCACACCCGCGCAGACTGAAAAACCGACCTACTACAGCGGTATCAACCAGACGGTCGATGAGTACAATCGTCGCCATCTGAACAGTTCATACCAAGTGATAGGCACTGATTCTTTGGGGAATGATATCATCGAAATGACCGAAGGGACGGGTTATCCCAAAGACACCGTTTATATCTTCCGCGACAATGACGATGACTTCGCCTACAGCCGCAGAATGGGACGGTTCGACGGGTTCTATGGATGGTATGATCCTTTCTTCTATGATTATTGGTACGGACCATGGTCATGGACGTCATGGTACTTGAATGACCCCTGGTACTGGGGATATTACGGCTACTATGGCTTGTATGACCCCTGGCTGTACGGCTATGGCTGGGGATACTACGGATGGCGTTATGGCTGGGGATGGCCTTATTATGGAAGATACTATGGATGGTATGATCCTATATATTATGGTCCCGGCTTCGCACATCGTGGCACCAGCGGCACACGCAACCATGGAAATGTGGCCTTTGGTTCAGGCGGTGGCTCGAGAGGCGTATTCGGCGGCTCCAGAAACAGCGGCACCTTTGGCAACCGTAACAGCGGAAATAACACCGCAAGCGCTGCACGCTCTGGCGTTAGCAATGGCACAAGACATGCGAGTGGCGGGTTCGTAGGCGGTTCGAGAAGCAATGTGGGCGGTTCACGCTCTTCGTCAAGGTCTGGTTCTACTTACAGCGGAGGAAACCGCTCCGGTAGCGGCACATTCGGCGGAAGCAGCACAAGCACCAACCGTTCGTATGGCACAACAAACACACCTTCACGCAGTTCGTCTAATTCGTCATACGGTGGAAGCGGTAGCAGCAGCCATAGCAGTGGCGGAGGTTCCTTCGGTGGCGGCGGTGGCAGCCGTGGCGGTGGAGGCTCCTTCGGTGGCGGCGGCGGTAGCCGTGGCGGAGGTGGCTCTTTCGGAGGCCGTAGATAAGTAGATAATATGATAGTACAACCAATACAATTCCAACATATATTTCCAAAAATTTTTAGCAATAATGAAAGCAAGATATTTTTTGATTGCAGCAGCCTTGCTGACAGGAATGACCGCAATGGCTCAGGAAACATACGAGAATGCTAAAATCGCAAGCGAGGACCTCAATGGTACGGCTAGATATGTGGGTATGGGTGGCGCGCTTGACGCACTCGGAGCAGACATCTCCACCATGTCTACCAACCCCGCTGGTATCGGTCTCTTCAAACACCCGGTGGTGAGCGGTTCATTCGGATTCGTATCACAACAGGATGCCGAGAAATCATCATTCGTCGATGGCACGAATGTCAGTTTCGACCAGTTGGGTTTCGTGTATGTGAACCAGACGCGTTCCAATTCGTTCTTCAATGTGGGATTCAACTACCACAAGAGCCGCAATTTCGATTACATCCTCTCTGCGGCAAACCAACTGGAGAATGCATCACAGAACAAGTTGACATATCAGAAAGGGGCGGAAAACTTGCTCTATGGTAGTAATGGTAATCCCATGTTGAGTTGCAACCAACTCGATGATATCTATGTCAATCATCTGTTCAATGCTTCTGGTGAGGTGGCCGAAGACGGTTCTCCCGTATATTACTATTATCCCGCTACTGATTTCACCTTCAACCGTGGACACAAGGGATATGTCGGCGAGTATGACTTCAACTTCAGCGGTAACATCCATGACCGTATCTTCCTCGGTGTGACTGTTGGCATTCACGACGTGCATTACAAGCATTACGGTGAGTACAGAGAGCAGTTGGAAGGCAATCCCGAGGGCATCACTTCACTGACCGTGGCGGATGAAAGGAAGATTACCGGTGCAGGTGTGGACATCAAGGCTGGTGTTATCATCCGACCCGTAGAAACTTCTCCGTTCCGCATCGGTCTCTCCGTGGCAACTCCGACATGGTATGACCTCAAAACCAGCAACTACACCGAAGTGTATGACAATTCTGGTTATTCTTTCCCAACTTATGAGTCATATAAATTCCGCATGAACACGCCTTGGAAGTTCGGGCTCAGCCTGGGACACACCATCGGCAATATGATTGCTATCGGTGCCGGTGTTGACTATGCAGATTATAGTTATCTCGACTCAAGAGTTAACGACGGCGGCTATTACGACACTTACTGGGATGAGTATTATTCGTCTTCAAGCAGCGACAAGAACATGAACGAGCACACCGAGCGTACGCTCAAAGGCGTTGCTACCGTAAAACTGGGTGTCGAGGTTAAACCCATTCCCGAACTCGCGTTCCGTCTCGGATACAATACCTCTTCACCGATGTATGACAAAGACGGGCAGAAAGACGGCACCATCCAGTCTAACGGTTCATATTACAGTTCCGCTACTGATTTCACAAACTGGAAAGCCACCAACCGCATCACAGCAGGTTTGGGCTACACCGCAGGAAAGATGAGTTTCGATCTCGCATACCAGTATGCATCCACATCAGGTGAGTTCTATCCCTTCCAGTCTTATGTCTTGGAACCAGGCTCTCCTGAGAACAATGTGGCGAAAATGACGAAGGTGGAAAATAAGCGCCATCAATTGCTTTTGACACTCGGATATCACTTCTAAGAGAAGTTAAAATTGTTCCGTTTGTCTAAAAATATGGCAAATATCTCCAATATTTCAACTTTTTTCCACTAAACACTTGCACGAACAAAATGAAATATATATTTTTGCATCGGAAATGTGTGAACGTTTCCTTTTCATAAAAGATTAGTTTTTTTAGTGGTTAATTTAGTTTTAGTAAGTATGTATGAGAACCTGTCGAGAGACAGGTTCTCTTCTTTTTGTATTCTTGCCTGCCACCAATCCCCTTATATGGCCCAATCAATATGAACACACAAGAAGTGTTTATTCCACGTCTCGTTTCTTCCCTCGTACGGTGCGATTCTGTCGCGCCCTAAGCATCTAATCTATATTTTTCCTTCTCTCCGTTCCGTTTGTTGTGACACCGCCACAACAATACATGAAAAGAGGGAGAAGCCACCGCGTCTCCCTCTTTTTGTCCGATAATTAAGTTCTTTATTTGAACAACAACTGCGCAAATTGATAGAGACTGCGGCGCCATGTCTGCCATTCGTGTGCAGTTTCAGGCGACACGTATGAATGTGCGTTGATACCCATGGCCTTCAAATCTGTGGCTGCTTGGTCAACTCCCATGTTCTCCTTGCCGCCACAACTCATAAAGAGCACCTTGTTGGTCTTCTTAAAATCGTTGGCATCCTGCAATTCCTCCGGACGGAAGACTCCGCCACTGAACATGCCCACGTATGCAAATTTTGTTGGGTTAGCCAGCGTTATCATGTGTGTCTGCATACCACCCATCGACAGACCGGCCAATGCACGGTGCTCGGTGTCGGCTATCACACGGTAGTTCTTCTCAACCATGGGGATGATATCCTGAAGAAGCACATCCTCGAAACCGGTGAAACTGGAGAAGTCACGACGGGGACCACCACCGGGACGGGGGCCACCTTGACCCATCCCTTGTGGACGTTGCCCACCGGGACCTTGGCCCATACCCTGAGGACGCTGACCACCGGGGCGAGGTCCCATGCCAGGGAACGGGAACTGACGGTTAGCCTTCGTCGTATCAGGGTGAGCGGGGATTGCATTCAGACCATTGTCCATTACGATGATAAAAGGCTCAGCCTTGCCTGACGCGATGAGGTTGTCCATGATGATGCCGGTCTTACCTTGTGCAGACCATCCCGTTTCGTTTTCGCCCATACCATGTTGCAAATAGAGCACAGGGAAACGCTTTGTGGGATTCTGGCTGTAGGCTGCGGGCAGATAGATATAGCAGTGACGCATCTTTTCCGTCACGGTAGAGTAATAATACACTTCGTTCACGGAACCTTGCGGCACGTTCTTTACCGTGTAAAAGTCCTCGTCGGCTGCAGGGATGTCAATACCGCTACCCCAACGGCTGGCTCCATAGTAGAACAAACTTCCCGGATCGGGTACAGATGCACCGTCGATGTTCAGTTGATAATAGTGGAAACCTTCGTCCTGAGGTGCTGACTCGCCGGTCCACACACCCTCGCTGTTTTTCACCATGTCGTACTTCACGCCACCGATGTCGAGTTTCACACTGTTGGCTTCCGGAGCGGAAATCTGAGCACGGACCATGCGTTGTGAATTGACCATTGGGTACTGATGACCCTCTTGATTGGTAGTTGCTGGCTTGAAATCCTCAACTACCTGAGCACTTGCGGTAACAGCCGTTACAACCGCTACCAAAATAAAAAAATGTTTCATAAAGATTAATAATAAAAAAACTCGGTTTTTAGTTTTGACGATTCAATTGCTAAAAGGTATAAAAACACATGCCAAATATTAGGGAACATTAACAATCGAAGGCGATTTGGGAATACTACCCAAATAATTGACTACACAACCATCTCGGCTGCGTAAGACAAACACCTCATAATTGCCCCTTGATTCTTCAGGTATATAGCAGAATAGTCTTATAGCACAGTAATATCTTGCCCCTTGCTCCTTGCCCCTTACATACTGAACGTAATCGGCAGGGTATATTTTACTGGGACTTCATGCATGGTATTGCCTTCTTTTTGCAACCCGGGTTTCCATTTCGGCATGGCCTTAATCACACGGTACGCAGATCTGGCAAATGACCTGGCAAATCGTTCTTTTAGCATCTTCTGTTCATACTCGGTGAGAGCCATAAATCTTGCGTCGAAGATTTTTGTAATTTTTACCTCGTTTGCGCTGATCTCTTTTATATGGCCGTCAGTGTCAACGATAAAACTCATGATGGCTTGTCCTTCTACCCCATAATGCTCTGCTATCTTGGGATAACGGGTATAATTCTTCAAATAGGCAAGCAACGCGTCTTGCCCACCGGGGAATTGTGGATGAACGTCATACAAACCCTCGTATGATTGCAGTAGAGTCGAATCGTTTGATAAGATATCTACATGTTGCCCAAATGTATTTGCTGTCAAAAGGCAAAATAACACTAATAAAATATGTTTCATCATGATTATCTTATTTGAATTATATCATAAATATGTCTCATCCTCATAATAAACCGGAGAAGCACCTTACACCTTTCTAACTTTAGACCTCCTCACTATTTCAGCGGGTTCCAGCCTTGTGCTTTCAGTTCAAATTCCTCTCCGTCGCGGCTCACCAGTTGAGTACCTAATTCCGCACGGGTAATGTGACCGATAAGGCGGATACCCTCCAGACTTTCGATTTTTGAATGGTCGCCGATGGGCACGGTAAACAACAGTTCGTAATCCTCGCCGCCATTCAGGGCGCAGGTTGTCACGTTCATATTCAGTTCTTCTGCCATCACCGCCGTCTGATAGTCAATGGGCAGGTTCTTTTCATAGATACGGCATCCGCAACCGCTTTGTTTGCAGATATGCAACAGTTCGCTGCTCAGACCGTCGCTCACGTCCATCATCGCTGTGGGACGGATGCCGGCCTCGCGCAACTGCTTGATGACATCGCCACGCGCTTCCGGTTTCAATTGACGCTGCAGCAGATATTCTTTGCCTGCGAAATCTGGCTCGAAATGTGCAAGTTCCTCCAGTCCGCGACGGTCGTTTTTCTTGCGCGCCTCATCTACCTGTTGGTAATACACGCTCTTTTCGCGCTCCAGCAGTTGCAGACCCATATAAGCCGCACCCAAGTCACCGCTCACGCATATCAGGTCAGTGTCTTTTGCCCCGTTGCGGTAGATAATGTCTTCTTTAGCCGCCTCGCCGATACAGGTGATGCTGATGGCAAGGCCCGTATATGACGAGGTAGTGTCGCCGCCGACGATATCCACACCCCATTTGTCGCAGGCCAAACGCAGACCACTGTAAAACTGCTCCATGTCTTCCACCGTGAAACGCTTACTCAGGGCGATACTCACCAACATCTGCCGCGGTGTGCCGTTCATGGCGAAAATATCGCTGATGTTCACCATCGCCGATTTATAACCTAAATGTTGCAGGTCGATATAGGTAAGGTCGAAATGGATGCCCTCCATCAGCATATCGGTCGTTACCAGCACCTCGTTGTCGGGATAGTGCAGCACAGTGCAGTCATCGCCCACACCATAGCGTGTCGATTCGTTTTTCGTCTTGATATCTTCCGTCAAATGACGGATAAGTCCAAATTCACCTAATTTCGATATATCGGTCATGATGGGTTAGTGTTTAGGGTTTGAGGGTTAGGGGTTGATGGCTTAAGCAAGGTTCAGAATTGATGGCTTTAAGGTTCAGATTGATGGTTTCGTGCTCAAGGTTCAGGTTAATGGATGAGTGTGCTAATCACAAACCTCAAACCTCAAATCCTACCAGAAATCATCTCTCTCATGATTTCCGTCATGAGGGGTTGTGCTTTGTTGGCTGCCTCTTGAACCTCTTCGTGGCTCACGGCAGCGGGTACATCGAAACCGCCCAAGTCAGTGATGATGCTAACACCGAATGTCTTGATGCCGCAATGGTGGGCCACAATCACCTCAGGCACCGTGCTCATGCCGATGGCGTCACCGCCCATGATGCGATACATGCGGTATTCGGCGGGTGTCTCAAACGTGGGTCCCTGCACACCTACATAAACGCCCTCTAACAGACGTATGCCTTTCTCCGAGGCTATGCGGTGTGCGCGTTCTATCAATTCGTGGTCGTAGGGCTCATGCATGTCGGGGAAACGCGGACCCGTCGGGATATTCTTACCGCGCAAGGGATGCTCGGGGAAGAGGTTCAGGTGGTCGTTGATTACCATCAGGTCGCCTATCTTCATCTCAGGATTCATTCCGCCTGCCGCATTGCTCACAAACAAGGTCTTGATGCCCAACTCGTACATCACGCGTACAGGCATAGTCACCTCTTGCATGGTATATCCTTCATAGTAATGGAAACGGCCTTGCATCGCCAGAATATCCACACCGCCTAAACGTCCGAAAATCAGTTTGCCTGCATGGCCTTCAACGGTCGATACAGGGAAATTGGGGATGTCGCTGTAGGGTATCTCGTAAGTGTCAGTTATTTCTGAAACTAATTGTCCGAGGCCGGTTCCCAGTATGATCGCCGTCTTTGGGCTTGTGGTCATCCTTTTTCTTAACCAGGATGCTGTCTCTTGAATTTTTTCGTACATAACTCAAAATCTTATTTTTAAAAGTGGTTTCATGGTTCAATAAGAACTTAATGCGTATGGGCAGCACGTACAGATGACTTTTAACCTCTTCGCTCAATCCGTTGGTGCAGCGCAATCGGGTTGCGTCTTTCTCAGTCGTAATGATGAGTTTGGGCGAGGGTAGGGCGGTAAACTGTCCGTTAATGGCGGTCACATCGTCCTCGCTGAAGTCATGGTGGTCAGGAAATGTCATCGGCGTAAATCGCGCATCATAGGTGCTCAGGTCGTTTTCCATCTGTTGTGGCGAGGCGATACCTGTCAGCAATAGCACGTCATGGCCGCTGATGTCATTGAGTGGTCGAGGTTCTCCACCCATAAATGGTTTCAGTTCGCCATAATCCAGACTGCTAAACAACAATGACTGATAGGCATACAAATCGAGTGCTTTCGATACGACACGGTAATCGATAGGGTTGAGTGTCTGAGGACATTTCGTCACAATTACGATGTCGGCGCGGTTCTTGCCGTTGACAGGCTCGCGCAGACGACCAGCCGGCAACATCTTGTCATATACTATCAGCCGATGATAATCAACAAGCAGAATATTGATGCCGGGTTTCACATAGCGGTGCTGATAGGCGTCGTCGAGTAATATCACATCGGTGTCTTTCGTCGGCTCGTCGGTGGTCAGGCGCTCAATGCCTTCGCAGCGTTTTTCTGCCACGGCCACATGAACAGATGGGTATTTCTGCTTCATCTGATAGGGCTCGTCGCCGATGTCGGCTACGGTCGATTTCTCGTCGGCAAGCAGGTAGCCTTTTGTCTGACGTTTATACCCGCGGCTCAAAACAGCCAACTGGGCATCATCTTTCATCAATTCGATGAGATATTCCACATGAGGCGTCTTGCCTGTGCCGCCGACAGTGATATTGCCTACTGAGATAATGGGCACACTGTAACTCTTGCTCTTCAACACTCCAAGGTCGAAGAGTTTATTGCGGAATCTGACCCCAAGGCCATATAGCCAACTCATGGGCAGCAGCCGCTTGTCAATAGTTATCAGTTCACTTTCTGCAGGCATGTTATATTTTTTTCGGTATCTTCGGTGTCTTTGGTTTTCTCATTCCGGAGTCAAGACGATGCCCTCCATTCAAGGAGTAATCTCTTACCTCCGAACTCATACCTCACATTGATTACCTTACATTCAGATAGAACGGCACACGCGCCTGAAGCACATGCTGTTTGTCGATATTGCGCAGAAGCATCAGACCGTCGTAATATTCGCCCAATACATTGCGCAGGTTGTCATCAAGATAATTGCCTTTGTCCATACTGCTGAACAACTGCTCAGTCCAACTCTTCTGACCAGGGTAACTCGATGTGTGATACTCGCTCAGTTTAGCCAACGAGGCGGCTTTCTTTACTGCATCGTCAAGACCGCCCAACTGATCGACCAGTTTGTTCTTCAATGCGTCCTGTCCTAACCATACACGCCCTTGGGCAATGGCTTCCACATCATCAACGCTCATCTTACGGCCAGCGGCAACACGTGAGCGGAACAGTTCGTAACCGCGCTCCACGTAGTTGTCCAGATAGGTCATCTCTTCTTCGTTGAACGGACGGGCCATGGTGCCGAAACCGCTGTTTTTGTTGGTCTTCACCTCGTCAAATTTCACTCCCAGTTTCTCGGTCAGCAACTGACTGGCATCGGGGAACATGCCGAAAATGCCGATGCTGCCGGTAATGGTTGTGGGCTCGGCCACAATCCAATTGGAACCGCAACTGATATAATAGCCGCCTGATGCTGCCATTCCGCCCATAGACACAACCACGGGCTTCTTGGCTTTCAGCATCTCTACCTGATGCCAAATCTGCTCTGAGGCGTATGCGCTGCCGCCACCGGAGTTCACACGGAGCACCACGGCTTTCACGTCTTCGTCATTCATCAGTTTCTCCAGGTCCTTGCATACTACCTGAGCGTCAATCACATGTGAACTGGCTATGCCTTGGGCATCGCCGTCAACAATGTCGCCATATGCGTAATAGACGGCAATCTCCTCGCCCGAGCGTTTGCTCTTGACATTGCACATGTCGATAATACCCACTTGGTTGATGAACTCGTCGTCTTTCAGACCCAGTTGCGCTTTCACTTTCATTTTCACCTCGTCGGTGTAGAGAAGACCATCCACCATCTTGTATTTCACATAGTTCTGAGGGTCTTCAAACGTAATCAGACGGTCGGCATAGGCGTTCAGGCTGTCAACACTGATTTTACGGCTTTCCGAAACCTCTTTTACCACATTTTCCCAGATGCCGTTCACGTAAGCGGTCACCTGTTCGCGGTTGGAGTCGCTCATCTTGTCGGCGGTGAACATCTCAGGAGCACTCTTATAGGCGCCCACTTTCGACAACTGTACCTTTACGCCGAATTTGGCCATCAGGTCTTTCAGAAAGTAAGGTTGAGAGGCGATGCCGTGCCAGTCAATCTGTCCCAGCGGATTCAGATACACTTTGTCTGCCACGGATGCCAGATAATAACTGCTTTGGGTATATGTGTCGGCGTAGGCCACAATCCATTTTCCGGCTTTTTTGAATTCAGACAATGCGTGACGCACGGCTTGTACAGAGGCATAGGAGTCGGCAGAGAACATACCTGCTTCGATATACAAACCTTTCACATTCTCGTCATCTTTGGCCTTGTTGATGGCTGTCAATACATCGTCGAGACCTATCTCGCCTCCCTGACCAGTCAGACTTGAGAGTAACGAGTTGCCTTCAGAACGCTCATTGAGGTCGCCGCTTAAATTCATTACTACTACGGAATTGTCGCGCAACTTAACCGAAGAATTGCCAGACGACACCATACCTATAATGCACATGATGCCGATGAACATCGTCAAGAGCCCAAATAATAACATGCCCACCATTGTGGCGAACACCATCTTGAAAAATTGCTTCATAATCGAATAGTTGGTTTGAATTGCAAAATTAACCCTTTTCACCCGATTTGCCAAACAATAGGACACTTTTTATAAAAAATTCGTAATTCATGATTCATAATTCATAATTATGTGATAACTTTGCACACTCAAAAGATACTGACATAGTAGGTAGATGAATACGCAAATAAAAACCCTGTTGATATTGTTCAATGTATGTGTGGTCATTCTCACATACGCCATCAGTCCTCTCAATGTGATGCTCGGAGATGAGCCTGTCAGGAAAATTGATATGTCGCGTCTGGCTGAAGTGGAAGACACTGTCAGCACTGAGGTGCCTGACACCACCGTGGTCATCGCGAAAAAAGAGAAAGACATGAGTCCGCAGAGGTTCCTCTTCGTCGGTGATTCCATGGTTGAGCCTATCGCGCATTATTTTTGGAATTATGCCATAGAAAACGGTCACGAACTCTACACTGTCACTTGGTATGGCTCGTCGTCATATAGTTGGGGACTCACGGCCACGCTCGACCACTATATCAAAGAATACAACCCCACCTTCATCATCCTGTGCATGGGCAGCAACGAACTGACCATCAAGGACATGAACACGGTCACACGGAATGTCAATAAAGTACTTGACAGGGTAGGTGACTTGCCCTTTGTGTGGATAGGACCACCCAGTTACACGAAAGATAATCCCAAAGCCATTAAACGGTGGATTGACAACGGATATAATGACCAGATTATCTCATTGGTGGGCGGCGACCGTTTCTTCGATAGTCGTGACATGGTCATGGACCGGGCACGCGACGGGTTGCACCCGACGATGAAGAGTGCTGTGGTATGGATGGACCAACTTGCGGAATGGATGTCGAGCGAATGGACGCGTCATCCTGTTGTGCTCAATGCACCTCAGCAAAAATCCACAATTCAAAACCTCACGGTCATGCAGGCCAAAGACAAGGGGTTCTATTGATTCCGCTTTTATGAAGCATGACCTTTTTTTCTGACATGAGTAGAAAGACAATCATATTACTATGCCTGATGACATTGTGCGCTTGCCGTACGGTAGCATCCGTCTTCATCCCCGCCGATGACCAACGCTTCACCTACATGGGAAGGGTCAGTTTCGATCAGGTAGAGGGCGCTGTGGCGTGGACATACCCCGGCGTGCAGATACAAGCAGTTTTCACCGGTACGTCGATAAGCATGAAAACAAATCCCGGTAGCGGGTTTTATATCATCAACATCGATGAACAACAGCCGTTTAAGGTAGAATGCAAGAAAGAGGAGGGGGTGATGACGCTCGCCACGGGGTTGGCCAACAGAGACCATCGCTTGACTGTCACGTATGCCATCGAGGGACATGCAAAAAAACCGGTATTCTACGGTCTCTATCTCGACGATGGATGCACGTTGAAAGACAAACCGGTTTTGCCTGAGCGAAAAATAGAGTTTATAGGCAATTCTATCACTTGCGGATATGGCATTGAGGGTAATGGTAATGAGAAATCGTTCTATTACCGCCTGCAAAATTTCTGTCTCACATACGCATATCTCACTGCAAAGGCGCTTAATGCGCAGTATCATGTTGTGGCAAGGTCGGGTATCGGTTTCTACCGTAATTATATGGGAAAGATTCCCGATGAACTCATGCCCAAAATCTATCCTCATACCATGTATGTAAAAAAGGGTGAGTTGTGGGATTTCTCGCGCTATTGCCCCGATGTGGTGTGTGTAGCGCTCGGCACAAACGATACGACTGGTAAATACACGCTCTCCGGCTTGATTGATGGTTACAAACGGTTCCTGAACATGGTGAGGGAACAGTATTCTGACGCCAAAATAGTGTTGCTCTCAGGACCGATGCTCACCACCAAGAGAAGGGACGATTTGCGTACGGCACAAGAAACAGTCATCGATTACTTCCGCGAGAAAGGCGACTCGCTCTTTTATCGGTTTGAGTTCCAAGAGTCTGACAAATCACTCGGTATGGGTAGTCAGGGACATCCCAATGCCGCCCATCATACCGCCATGGCCGAAGAACTCATCCCGTATCTCCGTCAACTCATGAATTGGCAATAATCAATATGGCCCAATAATTACCCGTTTGTAATGGCTCCTTTTAACTCCTCCTTTTAACTCCTCGAAAGTAATGGCTCATCATAACTCCCTATTATAACTCCCCCTCATATCTCCTCAATTCTTTTTAATATGAAAAACCTCTTTACCTTTATCGCCCTTTTCTGGGCTGTCGGCATTCATGCCCAGAATACCAACATCACACCCGATATGCTCAATGAGGCATATTGTGCAAAACTCGATTCTATGGCTCTTGTGATGTACAGTGAAAAACAATACGAAAATGCGTTGCAACTCAAACTGCGCCAAACGGAAATCCTCAAACGGATGAAAGGGGAGGGCGATGCAGATTATATCAAATGCCTTGGGTTCCTGCCCAAGATCTATTACCGCAACAATCAGATAGATAAGGCCATCGAAACAACCCGAAAAACGGTGGAACTGTGGGGACAGCATGTCAGCGACCACGATAATTTGTATGCTATCTTTCTCGACAACCTCTCGCTCTATCAGGCTGATGCAGGAAAGAACAAAGAGGCTTTGCAAAACGGCTTGAAATCACTGAGCGTATATGAGAAACTCCTCGTCAATGATGATGACATGGCCACGATTCTCATGCATTGTGCCGAATATTCATGGGCAAACGGTAAAATGAACGATGCCGTGAAATATGAACTGCGCGCATTGGATATCATCAAAGATTTGCAGGGAGAACTGTCTGATAAATATATCGATGAACTCGAATACCTGAAACGTTATTATCAGGATGCCGGCGATACCGATAATGCCAATAAACTCGATGGCAGAATCACCGAACTGAAGAAAAAAGCGGAAAATAAGTTTAATCTTGAAGACCTTGCCACCGCTGAAGGTTGCCGGTATCATAACCATGAGGCGTTGGCTTGCGCACAATATCTGCTGGATAATCCTCTCGACGACCCGCAGATACAACAAATCACGTCTTACATCCTCACATGGTCGGTTGGTTCTCCTGACGTTAACATCGTCATCGAGTCGCCCATCACAGATGTGTTGAATGCTGAAGGCGAATCACAACATTACCTCACCGCGTATATCGCTGCATGCATCGACTATTGCCTCACGCACAAAGTGAAAGAACTCGATGAAAACGGAAAGAAAAAAGTGCTGTGGCAACTCGTCAACTACTATGCTGCAAACCGTCATATAACAGGTCAAGTGCCCGCGCTCGAACAATATCTCAGCGAATAAGCAGTGTGCCAAAAATGTCACGACGATGACTGACAAACCGTCAGTATGACATTTTTGGCACACTTTTCGCTATAAATACGGGTGTAACATCGATTTTAATCATTCTAAAAAACATAACAAAATGAACATCAAACCTTTAGCAGACCGAGTGCTCGTACTTCCCGCACCGGCTGAAGAGAAAGTCGGGGGGATTATCATTCCTGACACAGCAAAAGAAAAACCATTACGTGGAAAAATTATTGCCGCTGGCAATGGCACTAAAGATGAGCAGATGGTCCTTAAAGAGGGCGATATCGTGCTCTATGGTAAATATGCCGGTACAGAGATTGAACTCGAAGGTGAGAAATACCTCATCATGCGTCAGAGCGACGTCCTCGCCATTCTGGTATAAATTCTTAGAACGTATTTTAAGTTAATTATATATTGTCGGAAATGTTTAGGAGCATTTAGAGTGACAGAACCCTAAACCCTAAACCTTCATCCCTAAACCAAAAGTATTATGGCAAAAGATATTAAATTCAACATTGAAGCACGCGACCTGCTCAAGCAGGGTGTCGATCAGTTGGCTAATGCAGTTAAGGTTACTCTCGGCCCGAAAGGACGTAATGTCGTGCTCGAAAAGAAATTCGGTGCTCCCCAAATTACAAAAGACGGTGTCACCGTGGCTAAAGAAATTGAACTTGAAGACCGCTTCGAAAATACTGGCGCGCAACTCGTCAAGAGTGTGGCCTCGAAAACTGGCGATGATGCCGGTGATGGTACGACTACTGCTACCATCCTCGCACAGGCTATCGTCAACGAGGGACTGAAAAACGTCACTGCCGGCGCTAACCCCATGGATCTCAAACGCGGTATTGACAAGGCCGTGAAAGCCGTTGTCGATTTCATCGCTGAGAAGGCAGAGAAGGTGGGCGACAACTACGATAAGATTGAGCAGGTGGCTACTGTCAGTGCCAACAACGACCCGGAAATCGGTAAACTGCTGGCCGATGCTATGCGCAAAGTTTCGAAAGACGGTGTCATATCCATTGAGGAGAGCAAGAGCCGCGACACGCATATCGACGTCGTAGAAGGTATGCAGTTCGACCGTGGTTATCTCAGCGGATATTTCGTGACTGACCCCGACAAGATGGAGTGTGTCATGGACAATCCTTATATCCTTATCTATGATAAGAAGATCTCCAATATCAAGGAGTTCCTCCCCATCCTGCAACCCGCTGCTGAGACTGGACGTCCGTTGCTCGTCATCGCTGAGGATGTCGATTCTGAGGCCCTCACCACACTGGTTGTCAATCGTCTGCGCACCAATTTGAAGATTTGTGCCGTCAAGGCTCCCGGATTCGGCGACCGTCGCAAGGCCATGCTCGAAGATATCGCCGTTCTGACCGGTGGCACCGTCATCAGCGAGGAGAAAGGTCTGAAACTCGAGCAGGCTACCATGGAAATGCTGGGTACCTGCGAGAAAGTGACCATCTCGAAAGACAACACCACCATCGTGGACGGCGCAGGTCAGAAACAGGCTATCGCCGACCGTGTGGCTGCTATCAAAAACGAGATTGCCAACACAACCAGCAGTTATGATAAAGAGAAACTTCAGGAGCGTCTCGCGAAACTCTCCGGTGGCGTGGCCGTACTCTATGTCGGTGCCAACAGCGAGGTGGAGATGAAGGAGAAGAAAGACCGCGTTGACGATGCTCTTTGTGCCACACGTGCCGCCATCGAAGAGGGTGTTGTCGCCGGAGGTGGCATCACTTACATCCGTGCGCTCGATGCTCTTGCCAAAGTGAAGGGCGACAATGCCGACGAGCAGACGGGTGTCAACATTGTAGCACGTGCCATTGAGGAGCCGCTACGACAGATTGTCATCAACGCCGGACGTGAGGGTGCTGTCGTCGTGCAGAAAGTACGCGAAGCCAAGGGCGACTTCGGTTACAACGCACGCACCGATGTCTATGAAGACCTCCTCGTCGCTGGTGTTATCGATCCCGCTAAGGTGGCCCGCGTCGCATTGGAGAATGCCGCCTCCATCGCAGGTATGTTCCTCACCACTGAATGTCTCATTGTTGACAAACCCGAGGAGAAACCCGCCATGCCGATGGGCAATCCCGGAATGGGCGGTATGATGTAAATAATAACATTTTGCAAACTATAAGTGTCAAAAAGGGGACTGATTTTATATCTCAGTCCCCTTTTTCGGTATTTTTATGCATTTTATGATATTTTTTTGCCGAAAATTTTGCATTTCATGTTTTTAATAACTAACTTTGCACCGCTTAAATTAGAAAGTATCGGAGTGATTCCGAAAAAGATATTTTTTTGATTTGTTTTAGTAGATTAGTTTTTAAGTAGTTTGTTTTTTGAAAATCGGTTGTTGTGAAACATCCGATTTTTTTGTTTATGCCCATTTTGAAATCCGCTGAGCCAAAATAAGCCAGATTCCCCACAGAAACCTGGCCTTTTCTTTTTATTCTGAACACGACAGTTTACCAACTGTATTTCTCGATGACTTGCTTAAATACAGGTATGTCTGACACCGAAGCGAACAATAGCATACAGGCGCGAAACTTGATGGTGTCGGAACCGAAAATGTTGTAAACGGAATGTTCGTTGTGAAGCACGGCCTCCGTTATTTCTACCAAGTGTTCGCGCAATACGGGATGGGCTATGTAAGCGTATGCTTCTTCGCGGCCGTTGATACCGTAAAACTCCGCTATCTCGCTATGCCCCAAACCTTTCATCTGTGGAAAGACATACCACATCCAATGGCCTTGTTTGTGGCCGTTCCTCACTTCCTGAAGTGCCTCGGCATAAGTTCCCGTACCGTCATATATCCCGCCATTTTCTTGTGCGTGGACAAACCGTAGCAAGTTGCGGTTCTGAGCCTCGGATTGTTGTTGATTGTTATCGGTATTTTTCTCTTTCATGCTTGTTTGATTGATGATTAAATCGGATTGCTGAGATGCACTTATAGTTCCTTTAATGTTTCTAACAGAATCTTCACTCCTTCTGTAGCATTCTTTTTGATATGGGTAAATCCCAGTCGGACACATTGCTCCATATCACTCGGATTAATGACAAACTTGGGAACTTCAGGGTGTACGTAATTGATAAAACCTGCAGCGGGGTAGACTTTCAGTGATGTGCCTATCACGACGAAGATGTCGGCTTTACTCACATAATCCACTGCCACATTCATGCTGTCGACATATTCGCCAAACATTACAATGTAAGGACGCATCTGCGATCCGTCATCTGCTTTGTCGCCAACCATGATTGGAGTAGTAAGGGGATAATCCTTTACACAGGTTGTCCGGTTATTCATCGAGCACACCTTGCTGAGTTCGCCATGCAGGTGGATGACATGGGTAGAACCGGCACGTTCATGCAAATTGTCGACATTTTGAGTAATGATGGTCACATCGTAATCTTTCTCCAATTTGGCTAACAAAAGATGTGCTTCGTTAGGCTCAGTTTCTGCCAGTTGTTTACGTCTGAAATTATAAAAGTCAAGACATCTTTGGGTGTCATTGTAGAGCGCGTCAGTACTTGCCAGACGTACCCACTCTTCGTTAGTCCATAATCCGTCTTTTCCGCGGAAGGTGCTCAATCCGCTCTCTGCACTGATGCCGGCTCCTGTCAAAAATACTATGTGTTGTCGTGTCATTAATTCATTAGTTATAGCTTTAGTTATTATGTTTATCTCTTTTCGTTTTTCTTTCAGCACGAGAATTCTCGTGCTGAAAGGTTGGGGCTCGCTCGTGGCGTTGTCAGGTCATTCGGGATAATTCCCTTCGATATAGGCCTTAATCAGGGAGGCGTGCGACAGAGGACGTCTCGGGTCGTTCACGTCAGGATTGGTGTCGTAGTCCAGCAAAACTACCGGTTTATTCTTGGCAATGATTTTCACGGCCTTGACCAGTTTCTGGAGGCGGTTATCCAACACCCATTTGTAACTGGGCAGGTAAATCAACTTGCGGGCCTCGATATAACCCAGCAACTCTTCGCCGTCCAAACCTTTGCGGTGTCCCAGGCATGGGCCATACTTCCGGGTGGTGCGTTTTATGTCTTTCATGTCTGACTTCGAAAGAGTGTGCCAATCAACATCAACGTCCTCAAACACTTTCAGACCTTGCCAAATGCCTTCTACGGATACGGCCACTCTACCTTCGGTGAAAGGAACGGGAATTCCTCCGTGGGGATAGAAAGGACTGAATTGGACGAACTCGTCTTGAGATTTGCTTGTCACATCGATAATCATAGCATCAGGATACTTCTTCTGGATTGCTTCCAAAGACTAGCGTTTTGATTCAATGTAAATCATGGGCTTGATTTTTTCGGGTTTCGGTTCAAAATTACTACTTTTTTCTGACTTGAGGATAATTTTCATCATAAAAACACAATTTTTTAATTAAACACCCAATAGCAGGCCTAATAAATTACCAAATACTCTAAAAAGGTAACCGCTTTTTTCTATAAAAATGCTGTTTTTTATATATATAAGTGCTTTTTGTTCGTAATTTTTCAGAAAAACGACCTCAAAATTATATCCTTTATATAGATAAAGCCCTTGTTTGGTACAAAAAACATGGGGGTTCGTACAAAAACGTAAAAATCAGAATCCTCATCCATTGATTTTTATGATGAATTGTATTATCTTTGTGCCGCTAAAATAAAAAGGGGTATGATAGATAGTGTAAAAGTAAGCGGTTTTGAGGAAGAAGAGAAGTTGTCTTTTCATGAAATGAGAGATGGACTTTTGCGTGCGCGTAAATATTATTTTACTA
Organism: Prevotella sp.; assembly: GCA_017548275.1. Taxonomy (GTDB): domain Bacteria; phylum Bacteroidota; class Bacteroidia; order Bacteroidales; family Bacteroidaceae; genus Prevotella. The sequence goes on along the minus strand of JAFZAH010000038.1, from coordinate 55,307 downwards.
AGTTAGTGGAAGGGGAAAGGGAGAATGTATTGGTGTTCTTGATGAATAGGTATAAGAGGCTGAGTTTTGAGGATTTAGAGGAGGTTTATAATGATGGATGTTTGGTGTTGTGGGAGAGGGTTGTGAATGGAAATGCCAATTTGGAGGAGACGAGTATTGTCGGATTGCTGATAAGGATTTGTAGAAATATCCGGAGTCGTTATTTAAGAAAGGTAAATGAGGATGTTGAGAGCCTGGATATGATTTTAGAAAAAGGATTTGCTGTGATAAGCCATGATAAGAATGAGTTGAGCGAGATCTTTGATGTAGTTGACGAAGGCGGGAATGACGAGGAAATGTTAGAGCGGCTGGAGAGTGTTTGGAATCGATTGAAGGATGTGGAGCGGATGATTTTGGAATGTTTTTATGCGGATGGTTGTAAGATGGAGGAAATATCAAGGAGGATCGGATTTAAGAATGCGAACAGCGTTAAAACAAAGAAAAACAAAATTTTGAGAAAAATCTTTCAAATGATGAAAGAAGAGGAGGCCGAGTCATCGGACTTGCCCCTAGCCGCTTGAGATAAGTGGCTAAGTGTAAGTGGGTAGGATGACAAATTTAAGTAATGTAAATTGAGGTAGTGTAAATTGAATTGTGTCAAGGTCCTCATGGAGATGGGTATATTTGCGAACCCAAGTCTCGATAAAACAAATCAGCCGAATAACCAGAACAGGTAATTCGGCTGATTCGTATATAGTTAGTATTTCTTAGTAACTGCGGGCGATGATCACGCGGTATTTTGCGGGTTTGCCGCTCACCATGTCGGTGCCGGGTGTTTGTTCCACGCCAAATGGCACGCAGCGGATGGTGGCCTGCGTATCTTCCTTAATCTTGGCCTCTGTCTCGGGAGTACCGTCCCAATGACAAAGGAAGAAACCGCCGTCTTTCACGCGTTCCTTGAATTCCTCGTAATTGTCGCACTCATAGATGCGTTCATCACGATATTTGCGGGCTTTTTCGAAGATATTTTGCTGTATCTCTTCTAACAGACGCTCCACGCGCTCCACAATACCGTCGATGCTTACCGTCTCTTTCTCTAATGTGTCGCGGCGCATGATTTCCACAGTGCCGTTCTCCAAATCACGACCACCCATTACCAAACGAACGGGCACGCCCTTCAACTCGTAATCGGCAAACTTGAATCCGGGACGTTTGTTGTCGGCGTCATCGTATTTCACGCTGATACCCGCTGCACGCAATTCATTGATAATCGGTGTCAGACGCTCGGTGATGGCTGCCAACTGATCGGATCCCTTTGTGATGGGCACAATTACCACCTGTATCGGAGCAAGACGCGGAGGAAGTACCAGACCATTGTCGTCGGAGTGCGTCATAATCAACGCTCCAATCAGACGTGTTGAGACTCCCCAAGATGTAGCCCATACCAATTCGGGCTTATTCTCTTTATTTAAGAAGGTGACATCAAACGCTTTGGCAAAGTTCTGGCCCAGGAAGTGACTCGTGCCGCTCTGCAACGCCTTACCGTCTTGCATCATCGCCTCGATGGTATATGTGTCAAGGGCACCGGCGAAACGTTCCGTCTCGCTCTTCACACCCTGAACCACAGGCACTGCCATCCATTTCTCGGCAAAATCAGCATACACTTTCAGCATTCTCTGTGCTTCTTCCTCTGCCTCTTCACGGGTAGCATGGGCGGTATGACCCTCTTGCCACAAAAACTCTGATGTGCGCAGGAAAGGACGGGTGCGCATCTCCCAGCGCATCACATTGCACCATTGGTTGCAAAGCAAGGGCAGGTCGCGCCATGAGTGAATCCAGTTCTTATAAGTGTTCCAGATGATGGTCTCCGATGTCGGACGGATAATCAGTTCTTCTTCCAAACGGGCACCCGGGTCCACCTCCACACCGCTCTTGTCGTCTTTTGCACGCAGACGATAGTGGGTCACCACTGCACATTCTTTCGCAAAGCCTTCCACATGTTCTGCCTCGCGCGAGAGAAATGATTTGGGGATAAGAAGGGGAAAATAAGCATTCTGAACACCTGTCTCTTTGAACATCTTATCCAACTGTTGCTGCATCTTTTCCCAGATAGCGTAACCGTAAGGTTTAATTACCATACATCCGCGCACGGCCGATTGTTCTGCCAAGTCGGCTTTCACCACCAAATCATTGAACCATTGACTGTAGTTCTCGGCGCGTTTTGTTAAATCTTTTAACTCTATTGCCATTGTTATTATGAGGTTATGTTTTTTCAGGCTGCAAAATTACACATTTTATTTCGATTTATATGCCTGACTGATAAAGAAATTGTTTCAACAAATGCGTTTCAAATAGGAAAATGGTTTGAAAAACAGACGATAAACCCTCTTTTTTTATATATTTGCAAAAAAATAGTAAAAAATAATGGAAAAATGATTGCAAACTGAAAAAAACAATTATCTTTGCATTTGAAAGTCTGCTTTGATGAAAGTAGATGAGTTTAGTAAGCCACTATTAATTAACTTTAAACAATTTAAATTCAAAGAATTATGAAAAAAATGAAATTTGCGACTTTGGCTATGTGCCTGACCATGATGGTAAGTTGTAATCTCAGCAACGCCGTGAAAGGTGGCGGTATCGGTGCTGTTGCCGGTGGCCTTGCTGGCGGCGTGATTGGTAAATTGGCAGGTAACACTGCTGTCGGCGCTGCTGTCGGCGCTGCTGTCGGTGGAACAACTGGTGCCCTCATCGGTAAACACATGGATAAAGTGAAGGCTCGTGCGGCTCAGGTCGAGAATGCTAAGGTTGAGGAGTTCACAGATGCTAACAACCTCAAGGCTGTCAAAGTGACATTCGACTCAGGTATCCTCTTCAAGACCGGTAAGTCTGACCTCAGCGCTGACTCAAAGAATTCTCTTTCTAAGTTCGCACAGGTGCTCATTCAGGATCCTCAACTCTCAGTTGAGGTGCAGGGTCATACCGACAACACTGGTTCACGTGCTACCAACGAGCGCCTCTCACAACAGCGTGCTCAGGCCGTGTCTAACTATCTGACACAGTGCGGTGTGCCCTATTCACAGTTGAAGAACATCGTGGGCTATGCTTATGACTATCCCGTGGCTGACAACAACACTGCTGCCGGTCGTGCACAGAACCGCCGCGTTGACATCCTCCTCTATGCTTCTGAGGCTATGATCAATGCCGCTGAAAACGGAACTCTGCAGTAATCTAAGCAGATTTATTCACTGAACTATAAAGGGCGGATTTATTATCCGCCCATTTTTTTCTCATGCGTTTTTTCAGGATTGTAGGAAAGTGTATCAAATGGACGTTAATCTTCTTTTTCACGTCCACCATTCTTGCTGTCATCATTTACCGCTTTGTCCCCGTATATTATACACCCCTGATGGCTATCAGGTCGGTAGAGCAGTTGGTTGACGGAAAAAGTGTCACGTGCCATCATAAGTGGGTGTCATTAGACAAAATTTCCACACACCTGCCCAATGCTGTCATGGCCAGCGAGGACCAACGGTTTCTCGAACACAGCGGTTTCGATTGGAAGGCCATCAAAGAAGCGCACGAAGAGAATATTAAAAATAAAGAACAAGGAAAAAACAAATTCCGGGGAGCAAGCACCATTTCCCAGCAGACGGCTAAAAATGTATTCCTATGGCCAGGACGTTCGTGGGTGAGAAAAGGACTTGAAGCATATTTCACATTCCTTATCGAACTGTTTTGGAGCAAGGAGCGTATCATGGAGGTCTATCTCAACTCTATTGAAATGGGTGACGGCATCTATGGTGCGGAGGCGGTGGCCAACCAGCATTTCAAAAAGTCGGCGGCGCTACTCACCAAATCCGAATGTGCCATCATCGCATCTACACTGCCTGACCCGCGACGCCGCAATTCAGGTGACCCGGCATACCGCAAAAAATGGGACAAAAGAAGGCGAAACATCGAAAGACAAATGACCCTGATTCGCCCTTTCCCAACCAAAAAAGAATAGTTACTTGTTTCAGTTATCATATAATATTCATCTTTCTCATTACTCCCTTTTTCCCATCACTCCCATAATTACTTCCTAATCATAAAACATGGAACAACTCTTACAAGGATTAAACGATAGCCAGCGAAAAGCCGTGGAATATATCGACGGACCTTCACTTGTCATTGCCGGTGCCGGGTCGGGAAAGACCAGGGTGCTGACATATAAAATAGCGTACCTGCTGCTCAACGGTTATCTTCCTTGGAATATTCTGGCACTTACTTTCACCAATAAGGCTGCCCGTGAGATGAAATCGCGCATCGGTGCGTTGGTGGGTGACGACAAGGCCAGATACATACAAATGGGCACTTTCCATAGTGTCTTTGCACGAATACTCAGAGTTGAGGCCGATAAAATCGGCTTCAACAACAATTATACCATCTACGATGAGTCTGACTCACGCTCTTTGTTGAAAAGCATCATCAAAGAGATGAACCTTGACGACAAGGTCTATAAACCTGCCACGGTTCACAATATCATTTCTATGGCGAAAAACAGACTGATAGCAGCCGACCAATATGCTATTGACCGACATGCCCGCCAGCGCGACAACGACATGAAAATGCCTGCTGTGGCTGCAGTCTATTCTGCTTATGCTGCTCGTTGTAAGCAGGCCAACGCCATGGATTTCGACGATTTGCTCATGCTGACCTTTCAACTCTTCAATGAGCATGAAGATGTGCGGAAAAAGTATGCGGAAAAGTTCAAATTTGTGTTGGTCGATGAGTACCAAGATACCAACTATGCCCAGCAGTGCATTGTGCTGCAACTGTCGCGTGAACATCAGCATGTTTGTGTCGTGGGCGATGACGCACAGAGCATTTATGCATTCCGTGGGGCTAATATTGACAACATTCTTGGTTTCCAGTCTATTTATGAGGACACCAGACTGTTCAAACTTGAACAGAATTACCGCTCTACGCAGCGCATCGTAAAAGCGGCTAACAGCCTGATACGCCACAATGAGCGCCAGATTCACAAAGAGGTTTACAGCCGCAATGATGAGGGTGAGAAAATCACATACAGACCTACTTATAGCGACAAGGAGGAGGCTATGGTCGTCTGTCGTGAGATTAAACGTATCATGAGGACAGAAACTGTCCAATACAGCGATTTCGCCATCTTATATCGTACAAACGCGCAGAGCCGTACTTTCGAGGAACAGATGAGAGCGGTGAATATCCCTTACCGCATTTATGGAGGACTTAGTTTCTATCAGCGCAAGGAAATCAAAGACATCATCGCGTATTTCCGACTTGTGGCGAATCCTGACGACGAAGAGGCGTTCCGTCGTATCGTCAACTATCCTGCAAGGGGCATTGGAAATACGACGATTTCGAAAATCATGGATGCCGCTCATCAAGCGGGAGTCAGTCTGTGGACAGTTATCTGCGAACCCATTACTTTTGCTTTGCCTGTCAGTAATGCGACGTTGAATAAGTTGGCGGATTTCAAAAACATGATTCAGGCATTCATCACCCGTTCCGTGGAGTGTGATGTGGCGCAGTTGGCGAATGAAATCATCCAACAGTCGGGTATTCAAAACGAGATATTCGGTGACAATTCTGTTGAGGGATTAGCACGTCAGGAGAATGTACGTGAACTCATGAACGGCGTTCACGATTTCGTCGATACGCGTATGGAGGAAAACCGTGCTGAGGAAATCTCGCTGTCCGATTATCTGCAAGAGGTGTCGCTCATTACCGACCTCGACAGCGAGGGCGATGATGATGCGCCACGTGTTACTCTCATGACTATTCACAGCGCCAAGGGGCTTGAGTTCCACACCGTCTTCGTCGTAGGAATGGACGAGAATATTTTCCCAAGTCCCATGGCATGTAATTCTAAACGCGAAATGGAGGAGGAGCGGCGTTTGTTTTATGTGGCGGTGACAAGAGCGGAGAAACATTGCATATTGACAAGTGCCGAAAACCGTTACAGATACGGAAAGCCTGAATATTGCACACCCAGCAGGTTCCTCCGCGATATTGATCCTTCATTGATGAATACGGTTGATAAAGGGGCGTCGGTCGAGCAGACGGAGAGACAATTACGCACGTCTAAATTGTCGAGAATGTGGAAAGAAGAGAAAAAGACTTATCAACCTCAGACACAGGCGCCGAGGATAAACGGTCGTGTCTTGAAACCTGTAAGCAGCATTTCCCAAACGAAGCCCAAAACTGACGCGGAAACCATAGCCAGTGTCGCTGAGGGTTGTGTCATCGAGCATGACCGTTTTGGCGTGGGGACGGTCCTTCGCATGGAAGGAACGGGCGAAAATGCTAAAATCACCGTCGATTTCAGAAATATAGGTGTCAAACAACTGCTCGTCAAATTCGCCCGCTTCAAGATTGTCAGATAAGTTAGAAACAATAAACACTAACAATCATGAAAAAACAGATATTTCTGACCGTTATCATCTGTTCGGTGATAACTCTCATGTCATTCAACAATCCTATGGCTGAAACACATATTTACAAAGGGCGGTATACCAATTGGTCTGACATCCTCTATACTTGGGATGGCAAGCATCTTTACTCAGGCAAATACACTAATTGGTCTGACATCATCTATACATGGGACGGAAAGCATCTGTATAGGGGTGCGTACACCAACTGGTCCGACATCCTTTACACATGGGATGGCAAACATCTTTATTCAGGAAAATACACCAACTGGTCGGATATTCTTTATACTTGGGACGGCAAGCATCTTTATACCGGTGCATACACCAATTGGTCTGACATCCTCTGTACCTCTGATGGTAAACATCTATATAGGGGACCATACACCAATTGGTCTGATATTATCTTGACCGTAGATGCGATGGTCCCCATTCCTGTTTTGATTTCTTGCCTGTAGTCTTTATGCTTTCTACCACGACTGTTTATCCATAGGATATTCAACGCCCCATTTCTTGCGCAGACTGTCCATCAGTTCCATGATGTATAAGGTCTCCTCAAGAGGCATCTCGCGCGGTTCCGTCAACCCCTCTATTAAGGCCTGACGACATGCGATGAACTGATATTCATAGCCAGTTATTTGTTGTGGCACATGTATATCTTCGACAAATTCGCGGTCATGGGTGTTGACCGTCACTTTCTGAGGATTGTTGATGTTGTCGATGATGAGGTTGCCGTTTGTGCCTGCTATCACACCGATATTGTCACCTACACAAGCGGCGCTCGATTGCAGATTACAGAGCATACCGTTAGCCAACACCAAACTGATGGAGTTCGTCAGATCCATACCCGTCTTGCTCTTTACACACTGGCTCTCGATATTGACGATGTCAGAAGGGAAAAACATACGGACGAAATTCAGCGCATACACACCCAAATCGAGCAGCGCACCGCCACAGAGGTCTGCACGCATGATGCGTGGTTTGTCGCCCATAGAATAACCCAAAGTGGCGGTCACAAGACGCGGCTCACCGATACATCCGCTGCTAATCAGGTCGCGCACAATCTTAACCACGGGTTGATAACGGGTCCAGATGGCTTCAGCGAGAAAGACTTTACGTTTACGTGCCAGATTCACAATGGTTTTTGCCTGGGCGTGATTAGCCATGAATGCCTTTTCCACCAGACAGGGTTTTCCTGCCAATAGTGCCTCTTTAGTCACATCGAAATGATGAGAGTGGGGAGTACCCACATACACCAGGTCTACGTCAGGGTCAGCAATCAATTCGCTGTATGTTCCGTATGCCTTCGGTATTTCCCATTGACGGGCGAAAGCCTCGGCTTTCTCCTTTGTGCGTGAGCCGACGGCATAGCATATACAATCAAGAAGGCCGCGCAATGTAATGGCGGCCTTCTCGGCAATCCAACCCGTGCCGATGATGCCGACACGGAGTAATTTTTCTTGGTTCATAAATATTTTATCTTACTGTGATTTTCTGTCCGTTCACGACATAGATGCCCGGCTGCAGACGGTTCACCTGGTCGGCGGTTACGCCTGAGGCAACCTTGATGCCTGAGATGGTATAGACATCCACCTTGTCGCCCTTGGTGACAACGTTGTTGATGCCGGTCACATCACCTGCTGCCAGATGGCAGGGGTTGAGTTTCTTGCTGTCGCCCGATTCCAATTTCACATAGCAGCGGGTGGCATAGAATCCGTTCTTGGCAGCGTCAACGGGCACGAACTTAGCATCGCTGTTGTCTGCGGCAAGCACACCATATATGCCCAAATCCTTGATGTGGCGCTGGGCGCCGGCCATCGTGATATAATCATTACTGCCCTTGACATTGAATCCCACAAACGATTCCGAACCGTCTATGTAAGCGGTTTTTGTCAGTTTTCTTGATGCGTTCTCACCCGTATAATATAAAATATACGGCACATTTGCTTCAACACCGGCGGATTTGCAGTCTTGGAAATAGATGTTGACCACACCGCCAATTTCCTCAGCGCCAACCAGACGCTCCAGACGGCAGTCTGAGCCGAAAGCCTCGTTCAACTCACTCTCTGTCACTGAGAAAGGCAGTGACAGTGTGTTCCAACCATGGAAAAGATAACGGTTTACCGTCACCTTACATTCTTTACCGTCGTATTTTTCGAGAGCAGTGCCAGTGCTGGTGCTCAAATGAAGTACTTGCTGTGCATTCACAGCCAATGAAGATATGGCAAGCGCCATAATCAAGTAAATTTTTTTCATCATCTTATTATTGTTTAATGCGTTAATAATTGTCTCATTCTCTAATCTGTGACGGGATTTCCCGTCCGATGCATAAAAGCACTCAGATGCTGCAAATATACAAATTTATAACTTACCTTCCAAATTTTTCTTTGATTTCGTAGCAAATTAGTAAGTTTTTCACAATTTTTTCACATCATCCCCATCTGTCATCTTCATATCCCTCAATTCCATCTATTATCAATGCTGTTAACCTCTCTGTCCTTTTGTCTTATGTCTTAAATCCTCTGTTCTTTTGTTCTTATGTTTAAAACCTCTGTCCTTTTGTCTTTATGTCTAAAAACATGTTCTTTTGTCTATTCAAAATTTTGCTGTCACCGTATTTTTTTATAACTTTGCACCCTAATTGATAACACGTAATAAAAACCGACAGAAAATGGCTAAGAAATTTGCCGAATATGGCGGACTCAACCTTACCGCCGTCAATAATGAAATTCTAAAGGAGTGGAATGAAAAAAACATTTTCCTTCGCTCTATCTCTGAGCGCGAAGGATGCCCGCAGTTTGTGTTCTATGAGGGACCTCCCTCTGCCAACGGACACCCTGGCATTCACCATGTGCTCGCACGTAGTATCAAAGACACATTCAATAGATATAAGACCATGCGCGGTTTTCAGGTGCATCGCAAGGCCGGATGGGATACCCACGGACTGCCTGTTGAACTGAGCGTGGAGAAAGAACTGGGCATAACCAAGGCCGATATTGACAATCAGGATTCGCCTAAATACATCTCCGTCGAGGACTATAACCAGCGTTGCCGCGAAAACGTGATGAAATACACCGCTGAGTGGCGCGACCTCACCGAGAAAATGGGTTATTTCGTCGACCTAGACCATCCCTATATCACTTACGACAATAAATACATTGAGACCCTTTGGTGGCTTCTGAGTCAACTCTATGAAAAGGGGCTGCTCTATAAGGGTTATACCATTCAGCCGTATTCTCCGGGAGCAGGTACGGGTCTGTCTAGTCATGAACTCAACCAGCCGGGCTGTTACCGCGATGTGAAGGATACGACCGTCACGGCACAATTCCGCATCATTGATCCGCGTCCCGAGATGAACCAATGGGGTAAGCCTGTCTTCCTCGCTTGGACCACCACACCTTGGACATTGCCTTCAAACACCGCACTTTGCGTGGGACCGAATATCGACTATGTGTGCGTGCAGACCTATAACCCCTACAACGCTGAGAAAATCTCAGTCGTTATGGCGGCTGCCCGTATCGATGCCTATCTGAGACCTGAAGGTGAATATGCCGACATGGAGGCGTTCAAACCTGGTGATAAAATCGTTCCTTATCGTGTGGTGGGGCAATACAAAGGCTCTGACCTCGTCGGAATGAAGTTCGACCAGTTGATGCCTTGGGTGAAACCTTGTGAGCGACTCGACGACAATGCCGCTGCCTTTGTGAAAGAGGCCGCTGCCAACCATCCCGAACGTGTGTTCTGCGTCGGTGTGGACCGTTTCGTCGAACTGTCCGACCGTGCTTTCCGTGTCATCCCTGGCGATTATGTTACAACAGAGGATGGTACGGGTATTGTGCACATCGCTCCGACGTTCGGCGCCGATGATGCCAAGGTGGCGCGCGATGCCGGTGTGCCCTCGCTCTTCCTCATCAACAAAGGTGGTGAGACTCGTCCGATGGTTGACCTCCAAGGTAAATATTATGTTATCGGCGAACTGGCTGAGTCCTTTGTCGAGGCTTGTGTCGATGTCGAAAAATATGGTCACCACGCTGGCGATTATGTGAAAAACGCATACGCTCCCGAGTTTAATGTCGATGGCAAATACGATGAAGCAGGTGCCGCAAAGGCGGAAGACCTCAACATCGTCATCTGCATGGAGATGAAACAAGAGGGTACTGCATATAAGATTGAGAAACATGTGCATAACTACCCCCATTGTTGGCGCACGGACAAACCGGTGCTCTATTATCCCCTTGACTCGTGGTTCATCCGTTCTACGGCCATGAAAGAGCGCATGTTCGAACTGAATAAGACCATCAACTGGCAACCTGAATCGACGGGTACAGGACGATTTGGCAACTGGCTTGAGAACCTCAACGACTGGAACCTCTCACGTTCGCGCTTCTGGGGCACGCCGCTGCCTATCTGGCGCAATAAAGATACACGAGAAGAAATTTGCATAGGCTCTGTCGAGCAGTTGTACAACGAAATCGAGAAAGCCGTCGCTGCTGGCATCATGCTGGAGAATCCGTTGAAGACGAAAGAGTTCGTTCCCGGCGATTATTCGCAGGAGAATTATGACCGTATCGACCTCCACCGTCCTTACGTTGACCATATCGTTCTTGTGGGCGAGTCTGGTCAGCCCCTCCATCGCGAGGCTGATCTTATCGACGTATGGTTCGACTCTGGTTCTATGCCATACGCCCAGGTGCATTATCCTTTTGAGAACAAAGATGCCATCGACAAAAATCTCGCTTTCCCCGCCGATTTCATCAACGAGGGTGTCGATCAGACACGCGGATGGTTCTTCACGCTCCATGCCATTGCCACGATGGTCTTCGACAGCGTTTCCTTCAAAAATGTCATATCCACAGGATTGGTGCTCGATGCCAAAGGCGACAAGATGAGCAAGCACAAAGGGAATGTCACGAATCCCTTTGAGATGATTGAGCAATATGGTGCCGATGCTGTCAGATTCTATATGATGACCAATTCCGAACCTTGGGACAATCTGAAATTTGACCCCAATGGCGTGAAAGAAGTGCGTGGTAAACTCTTTGGCACGTTATACAACACATATAGTTTCTTCGCACTCTATGCCAATGTTGACGGATTCGATCCCGAAGACATCAAAAAAGTAGATGCGGACAAACTGCCCGAAATCGACCGCTGGATCCTCTCGGCGCTCAATACACTTATCATGAAGGTGCAGAAGGAGATGGACAATTATGATCCCACACGTGCCGGACGTCTGATTGACGCTTTTGTCAATGACGACCTCTCCAACTGGTATGTCCGTCTTAACCGTAAACGTTTCTGGGGTAAAGAGATGGACCAGGACAAACTGGCTGCATACAGCACTCTTTATACCTGCCTCATGACCGTGGCCAAACTCTTGGCACCTTTCTCTCCCTTCTATGCCGACCGTCTCTATCAGGATTTGGGAGGAAAGATGGACAGCGTACATCTCGAGTTGTTCCCTGTGGCAGACGAGACGTTGATCAACAAAGACCAAGAGGCGAGAATGGCTATGGCACAGAAAATCACCTCTATGACGCTCGCGTTGCGCCGTAAAGTCAATATCAAAGTGCGCCAGCCTCTGCAGCAAATCATGATTCCCGCTGTCGATGACACCCAGCGTGCCCATATTGAGGCGGTCGCCGACCTTATCCGTAATGAGGTGAACGTCAAGGAACTCAATTTCGTGGAGGGTGCAGGCATTCTGGTCAAGAAGGTGAAGTGCAACTTCCGCACCATGGGTAAGAAATTCGGAAAATTCATGAAAGGCGTGGCTGCGCAGATGGCACAACTTTCACAGGAAGACATTGCTCAACTCGAAAAAGATGGTCGTTTCATGCTCACTGTCGATGGACAAGAGGCGGTGGTTGAGGCTGAGGATGTGGAAATCATCAGCGAGGATATCCCCGGATGGCTCGTGTCAAACGAGGGAAATCTCACTGTGGCTCTCGAAGTGGAACTTACCGACCAGTTGCGCAAAGAAGGTATGGCACGTGAACTTATCAACCGCATTCAAAACATTCGTAAGGATGGCGGATTGGAGATTACCGACCGTATCAAAGTAACCGTTGCGCCCAACGAGCAAGTCTCTCAGGCACTCGAGGTTTTTGGTGACTATATTATGACACAAGTGCTTGCCGATGAGATTATTGTCGCTGACAATAATGGCACCGAGGCAAAATTCGACGATTTCAACCTGAATATACTCGTAGAAAAATTATAAACAATAGTTATTGATTGAACATCTTTAACTCATTAACAAAGAAAAAATGGCAGAAAAAAACCGTTACAGTGATGAGGAACTGGAAGAGTTCCGCGTCATAATCAATGAAAAACTCAGTCTGGCACGCCGTGACTATAACCAGATGATGCGACAACTGATGAATGCCGACGGAAATGATGTGGACGACACCTCTCCTACCTATAAGGTGCTCGAGGAGGGCAGTGCTACACAGAGCAAAGAGGAACTCATACAGTTGGCTTCGCGTCAACAGAAGTTCATACAAGGTCTGGAGGCGGCTCTCATTCGCATCGAGAACAAAACTTACGGCATCGACCGTATAACCGGCGAACTCATTCCCAAAGAGAGACTTCGCGCCGTACCGCACGCTACTTTGAGCGTCGCTTCAAAAAATGCGAGGAAAAAATAACGGATGAAAGAGTATAATGTCAGAAACAGGACCATCTGGGTCTGCATACTGATTGTCACTTTGTTGGTTATCGACCAGATTATCAAAATTCTGGTCAAAACCAATATGCCGTTGCACGATTCTATCAAGGTCACTAACTGGTTTTATATCAGTTTCATCGAGAACAACGGCATGGCGTATGGTATGACCTTTATAAATAAGGTGGTGCTTAGTATCTTCCGCATTATCGTCTCTGCGATAGTCATCGTTTATACTTTCAAGCAGATTAAGCGGCACGCAAGAACGCTCTACATCATACTCCTTGCACTCATATTCGCAGGAGCCGTGGGAAACATCTTCGACTGTATGTTCTACGGACTCTGCTTCTCCGAGTCCACGCCGTTCCAAGTGGCACAATGGGTTCCGTTTGGCGAAGGATACGGCTCGTTCTTGCAGGGTAGGGTGGTGGATATGTTCTATTTCCCTATCATCGACACGCATCTGCCCGAATGGATCCCGATATGGGGAGGCGACCATTTCATCTTCTTCAGTCCGGTGTTCAATTTCGCTGATGCATGTATCAGTGTCGGAGTTGTCATGATGCTGCTTTTCTGCAGAAAAGAATTGTCAACCATCTCTTTCTCAAAGAAAAAAACAGAGAAAGAGGCGGATACAGAAGAAGGAGAACAACAATCTGAGTAAATTCCTTTGGTTGAATATGCTGCATGTCGCTCATTATGCCTCGCGTTGGAGCATTTGCCTTGTATTGGCGATATGTTTCGCTTGCAAACCCTCCGTTCCCGGGAAATACATCCAGCAGGGAAAAATGGAGGATATCCTCTACGATTATCATATCGCCGATGCTATGGCGCTCAGTGAAGCGCAGTCAGCCGAATGGAATTACAAAAAGGCGTTTTATAGACAGGCCGTACTCAATAAATATGGGGTCACCCAAGAGGAATTGGATTCCTCGTTGGCCTATTATTTCCGTGATACGGAACGACTGAAGAGCATCTATACCAATGTCTCGAAAAGACTCTCTGAAGAGGCGTTGGCGCTTGGTGCGTCAGCAAATGATATTAATCTGTACTCGTCTGATGGCATACAGGGCGACACTGCAAGTGTATGGGTTGGAGGAAGAACAACCATTCTTCTGCCTAAAACACCCGACAACCTTGTCTCTTTCGCTGTTAAGGCAGACACGGCTTTCCATAAAGGTGACAAACTGATGCTCAATTTTGACACACAATATATCATCCAAGACGGAGCGCGTGATGCCACTGCCATGCTCGCTATACGGTTCGATAATGACAGCGTTGCCAAACAAATGGTACACCTCTCGTCAAACACGAACTATTCGCTCCAATTGACTGATGATAAGCATATTGGAATAAAAGAGGTGAGGGGATTCATCACTCTGCCGGCACCATCGGTTTCAACATCTACCATGAAACTCATTTGCCTCCATAACTTGAAATTGGTGCGCATGCATGAGATAGTCAAGGATGAGAAAACTAACTCCGACACTACTGATGATTCTGAACCCTCAGATAATCCCGGCACTTCCGGTAATTCCGAATCGTCTGTAAACTCGGGCCTGCCGGTAAAAACAAGGGGAGACTCAACAGCAAGAATGCCAGTGAAGGCTATCGGTCAGCCGAAAGACTTGCCAAGTGCCAAGACTGGAAAAATAGGACGATAACCACAATAATAATAGAATAATGACCATGAGAAAAATAGCAGCACATAGACTGGAGACGCCCACGGGAGTGATACATCTGGGCGTTGTTGTCATACGGGAAGGTATTGTTGAAGATTGTTTCCCTTTTTCTGGAGAGATGCCCTTCACTGAATGGCTCGGCGGTACAATCGTTGTACGACCCGACGACAATGGCGTGCTCAGAGCCTTTCAAGATGGTATCATGTTAGAGTAAATTCTGTAATTACATAATCATTTATTAAAACAAAAATCTATGTTAAGTGTTAACGAATTGGAAGACAGATTGATAGATCTGGCTTTCGCTGAGGATATAGGCGACGGCGACCATACCACCCTTTGCTGCATCCCGGCTGATGCTATGGGTAAATCACGCCTTCTTATCAAGGAGGATGGCGTACTGGCTGGTGTTGAGATGGCGAAGAAGGTGTTCGCGAAGTTTGACCCTGAACTCCAAGTCGAGGTGCTTATCGAGGATGGCACTGAGGTGCACGTCGGCGACGTTGCCATGATTGTGACTGGTCGCATCCAAAGCCTGTTACAGACCGAACGCCTCATGCTCAATATCATGCAGCGCATGAGCGGCATCGCCACACAGACCCGCAAATACGTCAAACTGCTCGAAGGTACCAAGACCCATGTGCTTGATACCCGCAAAACTACTCCTGGATTGCGCATGCTAGAGAAACAAGCGGTAAAAATCGGCGGCGGAGTCAATCATCGTATCGGGCTCTTCGACATGATATTACTCAAAGACAACCATGTCGATTTCGCGGGAGGTATCGAAAACGCCATCAACCGTTGCCATCAGTATCTCAAAGAAAAGGGACTTGACCTGAAGATTGAAATCGAGGTGCGTAATTTCGACGAGTTGCAACAAGTGCTCGATTGTGGCGGCGTCAACCGTATCATGCTCGACAATTTCTCTGTCGAAAATACCAAAAAGGCCGTGGAAATCATCGGTGGCAGATATGAGACGGAGTCGAGCGGCGGAATAACGATTGATACCATCCGTGATTATGCCGAGTGTGGTGTCGATTATGTGTCGGTAGGCGCGCTCACCCATTCTGTCAAAGGACTTGACATGAGTTTCAAGGCATGTTGATTGCTCATCTCCTGCTCGCGGCTTTAACTTATATCTCTCCCGTCAAATACGAGGTATCTTTGGCGGGAAATTTCGGCGAGCCTCGCCCCAACCACTTCCATGGAGGAGTGGACATCAAAACGCAAAGGGTAGAGGGCAAACCCATTCATGCCGTCGCAGAGGGATATGTCAGCCGTGTCACGGTGTCGCAGACGGGTTATGGCAATGCCGTATATGTCAGGCATCCTGACGGACATACCACCGTCTATGCTCATTTGCAACGTTTTGCGCCGGCCATCGAGGCGAAGGTGAAAAAGTGGCAATATGCCCATCACCAATGGGAGGCAGATGTGACATTCCGTGCCACGGATGTACCTGTGGCGAAAGGACAGGTAATCGCGCTCAGTGGAAATACGGGAGCGAGCATGGGGCCTCATTTGCATCTTGAAGTCCACGAGACGGACTCATGGGATATGTATGACCCGTTGGAGTTTATACCGTCTTTGGTCAATGACCGCAAATCTCCAGAGGCACATGCCTTCATGGCGTATCCTATGCCGGGGAAAGGCATTTTCTGCGGAAAAACGGCAAAGATGAAGTTCAAACCCGCTGAACTTGATTCCCTGAAATTGGAAGCGTGGGGGGAGGTGGGTTTTGGCATCCATGCCGACGATTATATGGAGGATTCCCCCAACTTCTACGGTGTTCGCCATACCGTCCTCTATGTTGATGACAAAGAGGTGTTCCGCAGTGATGTCAACGGCATTCCTTTCCAAACCAACCGCATGGTCAATTCGTGGGGCGATTACGATGAGTTCAGCAAAAACAAGCACTGGTTCATGAAGTCGTTCCTCGAGCCGGGCAACCAACTGCCCGTGCTTCATGCTGACAATCGGCGAGGTGTAGTTCTCTTCGACCAGGAACGTGATTATCACATCCGTTATGTGTTGAGTGATTATTACGGAAACTCCTCCACATACCGTTTCGTGGTCAGAGGTCACCGCATGGAGATTCCGCAGCGTAGGTTGGAACAGGGCGATGTCTTTTTAGGCCGTGAGTCTGACAAATACGAGACCGATGGTTTTATCATGACCTTGCCTTTAGGTGCTTTGGCCGATGATGTGGTGCTACATCCGGTTGATTCTGCCGGCACCTACTCGCGGTCATATTTCTTGGCGTCGAAATCGCTGCCATTAATAGTGCCTGCACAGGTCTCCATCAGACTTGGCAAAGAGGTGGGTGATGTCAGCAAACTTTTCATCGCTTCCGATGGCAAATACATAGGTGGTACTTTCAACGATGGATGGGTCGAGACTTCCGTTTATGACATCGGAAAGAAACTGACTGTAGGATATGATGATATTCCGCCTGTTGTTGAACGCGTCAATGACGACAGACCTTCCGTCATCATTATCGAGGTCAAGGATGCTGAGACAGGCATTGAAACCATAGAGGCCGCTGTTGATGGCCAGTTCGTGCTATTTGCACCGATAGGTCGCTCCTCCAAATACATCTGCCAGTTACGTAACACTCCAGTACGTCCTACCGGCCAAATGCGCAACCTGCAATTTCTCGCCCGTGACAAACGTGGAAACCAGCGTGCATACCAAACAAAAATCAAATATTAATGTTATCAGAAAGAATTGCTGTTTTATTATTCCAATCTTTCCGAAATAAATTTTATTATAATGAGAAAAATAGTTCTTTCCCTTTTCATGATGGTCGCTGGATATGCGGCTGCATGTACTAATTTTATCGTGGCGAAGGGCGCTTCTACCGACGGCTCAGTCATCTGCTCATACAATGCCGACGATTACGGTATGTTCCAGAATCTCTGCCACTATCCCGCCGGCACTCATGCGCCCGGCACCATGCGTCCTGTTTATGATTGGGATACGGCCGAGTATCATGGTGAGATTCCCGAGGCACCTGTCACGTATAATGTCATAGGCAATATCAATGAGTATCAGGTGACCATCGGCGAGACAACCTATGGTGGACGTGAGGAAATGGTTGACCCAACGGGTATCCTCGATTACGGTTCGCTCATCTATATCGCTCTCCAACGGTCACGCACCGCACGAGAGGCCATAGAGGTGATGACGACGCTCGTCAACACCTACGGTTACAACTCCGAGGGTGAGACCTTCACCATCTGCGACCCCGAGGAGGCGTGGATTATGGAGATGATGGGCAAGGGTCCCGGCAGTAAAGGTGCCGTATGGGTGGCTATGCGCATCCCTGATAATGCCATCTGCGCTCATGCCAATCAGAGCCGTATCACCAAGTTCAACATGAAGGACAAAAAGAATGTGCTCTATGCGAAGGATGTGGTGAAATTCGCCCGTGAGAAGGGTTGGTTCAGCGGCAAGGATGCTGATTTCAGTTGGAATGAAGCATATGCCAAACCCGATTTCAGCGGACGCCGTTACTGCGAGGCGCGTGTGTGGAGTTTCTTCAACCATTTCGTAGATAATTTCGACCGCTACCTGCCGTATGCCATGGGAAAAGAGAAAGATACAGAACCCATGCCCCTCTGGATTGTGCCCAACCGCAAGGTCAGTGTGCAGGATGTGGAGGAGTGTATGCGCGACCATTATGAGGGCACACCGTTCTCGCTCGATCAGGACATCGCACAAGGCATCTGGAATATGCCTTACCGTCCCACGCCGCTCACTTTTGAAATCGACGGGAAGAAATATTTCAATGAGCGTCCTACTTCCACACAGCAAACAGGTTTCTCTTACGTCAGTCAGATGCGTTCATGGCTACCACGGCAGATTGGTGGCGTACTATGGTTCGGCAACGACGATGGCAACATGGTCGCTTACACGCCGATTTATTGCGGTATGACCGAACGTCCTGAGTGCTACAACACCCCGGGTGCTGATGCCCTCACGTTCTCCGACAAAAATGCTTTCTGGGTATGCAACTGGGTCAGCAATATGGTTTATCCCCGTTATTCGCAGATGTTCCCGTCGCTAAAAGTCGTGCGTGACTCGCTCGAGGCTTCCTATTTTGATGCTCAACCGCGCATCGAGCAGCAAGCCAAAGAACTCTATCAGACCGACCAGGCGGCCGCACTCAAATACCTCAATGATTATAGCGTGGAGAAAGCCCAGCAGATGATTGCTCGTTGGCGTCAGTTGGCATATTATCTCATCGTCAAATTCAATGACATGGCGGTTAAACCCGAGAAAGACGGCAAATTCCTCCGCACACCAACAGGTATGAACGAGCGTGTGGAGCGTCCCGGATATTCCGATTATTTCCGCCGTGAACTCATCCGCCAGACTGGCGATAAGTTTGAATATCCAGAAGAATAACTTCAAGTCTCCCCCGTACTATCTTCTCAAAAGTAGTATGGGGGAGTTTTTAAGCCTTCAATATTTCTTCTACATGTGTCCCCCTCCTTTGAGGGTAAGGGGGCATTCCTAAAAAAGCCTGCACGATTGAGTGCAGGCTTCATTTTTATCAAAGGGTAGGCCATTCTTCACCTCATAACCATGGCGCAAAGTGACCTAAAAACTTACCCCCTTATTTGTTAATCATCTTTTTGCCATCCTGAATGACAACGCCTTTGTAAGACTCGTCAACAACTTGGCCAGAGAGATTGTAACGTAAACCTGTTGAGGGAACAACATTAATCACCTTGGTAATACCGGTGGTCTTAGTCACGATAACTTCTATGTTGTCGAAATAGAGGGTGTTTTCACCGCCTTTTGCCAAGTTGAAGGCAATCGTGTATGTGCCCGCTGCTAATTTTCCCCAATCGTAACTGCCATCTGCTTTCGCATCCATTGCTTCATATTCACTTGAAGCAAAATCAGCCCATTCTGCTGTGGCATTGATGTCACCTACTGCAAACCAGTGTACGTATGCACCAGGTGCTTTATGGCATTGAGTTTCGATAGATTGTGCGGCATCGCCTTTTATTCTCATCTTCAACTGAAGTTTGTCACCTGCAGCCAATGCGTTCTCTTCACCGAAGTTGATAAAGAACTGGGTGTCCCAACTTGCGAAGTTATCAGCAGTGGCATCTTTGGAGGCATCCATCAATGTGGGATTGCCATCAGCAACAGCCTGCTCAAAACTACGCACATAAACAAAACTACCAGGAGCCGACTGCACACCTGCAAGTTGCTTAACGAATTTTGCAGTCGGACCCAAATCCGTCTGTGCATTCACACCAACGGCCACTAAAGCCATTGCAATTAAAGTAAAGAATTTCTTCATAAAATTATAATTTTAAGTTAGTAATGAGATGGGTTAGTTATAACTCGAGTACAAAAGTATAAAGAAATATACGATTTTGATAATAAAATGTCATCAAAAAACATTAAATATGTTACATCTTCTATACAAATCGTATCTGTCGCCGAAAAAATGTATAAAACGACTATTACGATGTAAAATATAATTACCCAATAGGTAACTATTGTCCTTTAACTCTTTAATTCCTTGATATCTTAAACTTCCAAAATCAGTATTTCCTCATCGCGGCAAGCAATTCATTATTCTCGCCACGTGTGCCTACGGTGATGCGGAGGCAGTTCTCGCACAGTGTCACATTGTGACGGTTCCTCACTATCACTCCGTTTTCCATCAGGTATTTGTAAGTGGCTGGGGCATCCTCCATCTTTGCCAAAAAGAAATTGGCATCGGTGGAATAAACCTTTTTGCAATAAGGCAACTCGATTACTGCAGACATCAAACGCTCGCGCTCCTGTAAAATCTGCCTGACCCACAGATGTGTCTGATAGGGGTCTTTCATCAGTTGTATGGCCTGAAGTTGGGTCAACTGGTTGATGTTGTAAGGATATTTAACTTTATTGAAAAGCCCGATAATCTCTTTCGATGCGAATGCCATGCCTAAACGGATGGCTGCACTTCCCCATGCCTTACTCATCGTGTTGAGTACAATCATATTGGGATATTTACGCAAAAGTGAGCGCCACTGAGGTTTGTTCGTAAAGTCGCCATAAGCCTCATCGATGATGACGATACCCCAGAAGGTGTTGAGCACGGTCTCTATTTCCTTTGTGTCCAAACAATTGCCTGACGGATTGTTGGGCGAGCACAGCCATATCAGTTTGGTCTGTTCGTCGCAGGCTTTCAACAGGTCCCAGGCGTTCATCTCAAAACGCTCGTTCAGACGCACCGCCCGATACTCCACGTCGTTGATGTCTGCGCAAACACGATACATGCCGTATGTAGGCTCGATGGCAACCACGTTGTCTTTCCCCGGTTCAGTGAAGACGCGGTAAGCAAGATCGATGGGCTCATCGCTGCCATTGCCGAGGAATATTTCTTCCTCGCCCACATCCTTCACCTTCGCTATCAGGCTTTTCAACTCTTTCTGAAGCGGGTCAGGGTAGCGGTTCAATGGCTTATTGTACGGATTCTCGTTGGCATCGAGAAACACGTGTGCCTCGCTACCTGAATACTCATTGCGGGCACTGCTGTAAGGCTTCAGCCGCCAGATATTCGGTCTTACCAGTTCTTCTAATGTCTTCATCTGTGATGGTTTGGAAAACCTCCTGCTGTCCCCTCAGAAGGAAGGAGAAACCTGCTTGAGGATTCGTTTTATTTTTTATTCATATACTCTCCTTACACTCATCGCTTTGCAATGCGCTGCCAGTTCCTCGTCGGTGGCCATCCGCTCCACGGCGGCACCGATGTTACGGATGCCCTCCTGTGTCAATTCCTGGAAAGTGACCTTACGGCAGAAACTGTCAAGATTGACTCCGCTGTAGGCCGTTGCCCATCCGTGTGTGGGCAAGGTGTGGTTCGTGCCACTGGCATAGTCTCCGGCGCTCTCACAGGCCCACTGTCCCAAGAATACACTTCCAGCATTGACTACCAACTCTGCCAGTTCGGTAAAGTCATCGGTGTTCAGTATCAGATGCTCCGGCGCATAAACATTACTCAGTGCCATGGCCTCGTGAGTGTCCTTTACAAGAATAATTTTGCTGTTCTCTAATGCTTGTGCGGCGATGTCTTTGCGAGGCAACTCAGCCAACTGCCGCTCTAGTTCATGGGTCACAGCCGTTATCAGTTGCTCATCAGTGCAAATGAGCATAACTTGTGAGTCTATACCGTGTTCTGCCTGTGACAATAAATCTGCGGCAACAAAGGCGGGGTTTGCTGTAGCATCGGCGACGACACAGACCTCCGACGGACCTGCGGGCATGTCTATTGCCACACTGTCCTGACTTACCTGTTGCTTTGCGGCCATCACATATTGGTTGCCCGGGCCGAATATCTTATACACCTTGGGCACGCTCTCCGTGCCGTAGGCCATGGCTCCGATGGCTTGCACACCACCTGCCTTGAATATCTTGTTCACACCGGCGATATGCGCGGCGCAAAGGATGGCGGGATGCACCTTCCCCTCGCGGTTGGGAGGTGTGCACAGCACAATCTCACGACAACCGGCGGTTTTCGCAGGTGTGGCCAACATCAATACGGTGCTGAATAGTGGTGCCGTGCCTCCGGGTATATAGAGCCCCACCTTTTCGATGGGCACGCTCTTTTGCCAACAGGTGACACCGGGCGAAGTCTCTATCTTCTCGCCGTGAAACACCTGTGCCTCATGAAACTTACGGATATTGTGATAGGCGAGTGTCAACGCCGATTTCAGTTCGTCGCTCACCTTCTCAAGCGCTTCGGCCATTTCTTCCGGACTTATAGTAAGATTGTCCAGACGCACATGGTCGAACATCTCCTCATAGCGCATCACAGCCTCGTCACCGTTCTGCCGGATGTCATCAAGCACGTTGCTCACGGTAGCATGCAGGGCGCTCGCATCTAAATGCGGACGCTCACATAATGAAGTCCACTCTGAAATGCTTGGATAGCGGTATATATTCATCTTCAAAAAATGTGTCAAATAAACCTCAAACCTCAAATCTCAAACCTAAAGTATCATCTTCTCAATCGGTGTCACGAGAATGCCTTGTGCGCCAAACTCTTTCAGTTTGCCGATAATCTCCCAGAATCGTTTCTGGTCCAGCACAGTATGTACCGAGCACCACTGTTCGTCTGCCAAAGGGATAATCGTAGGGCTCTTCAGGCCGGGCAATACACTGATGATGTCTTGCAGGCGGTCTTTTGGCACATTCATACGAACATATTTTTTATCCTCGGCCTGACGAACAGCCTCGATGCGGAAGAGAACCTCGTCCAGCACCTTGCGTTTCTCTTCGTCCATGCATTTATGACCTATCAGCACGGCTTCGCTTTTCATCACCACTTCCACTTCGCGCAGGTTGTTGCTCACCAGCGTGCTGCCGCTGCTCACAATGTCGAAAATGCCGTCGGCCAAACCGATGCCCGGCGATATCTCAACACTGCCCGTGATGACATGTATCTCGCTGTTCACATGATGGTCATTGAGATATTGGCGTAAAATATTCGGATATGATGTGGCAATTTTCTTACCTTCCAGCCATTCCACTCCGGGATAGTCGATTTCTTTCGGAATGGCTATCGACAGACGACACTTGCTGAAACCTAAACGGAAGAGGATTTCTGCGTCTTCGCCGCGCTCAACAAATTCGTTCTCGCCGACGATGCCCACATCAGCAACGCCCGATGCCACACTTTGGGGGATGTCATCGTCACGCAGATAAAGCACCTCCAATGGGAAATTCTCTGATTGGACCAATAGCGTGCGCTTGCTTTTGCTTATCTTAATGTCTGCCTCTCCGAGCAGGTTCATGGTGTCGTCATACAGACGTCCCTTTGATTGTACTGCAATTCTTAACATTTAATACTCTTTCTGTGAAAAATCATGCAAAATTACGCCTTTTCCGCCGATTTTACAAGAAATGTAGTACTTTTGTAACCAAAATGAGGCCATAGTGGATAAAAAGTGAATAGATTCTTCATTTTTATTTGTTTTGTTGTCTTGTTACTGTCATGTGGCGACAATGAGAAGAAAACCACTCCGTGGGGTACGGTGGTGGGCGATGAACAGACCGATGACGGCCAGTTCTCGCTCAGCGACATCATCACCAACGGCGAGATGATTATGCTCACCATATCAAGTCCTGACAATTATTATGATTACCACGGACATGGATTCGGCACTCAATATCTCCTGTGTCAGTTGTTCGCCAAGGATTTAGGCGTCACCTTGCGAGTTGAGTTGTGTAAGGATACACTGGAGATGATTGACCGCCTGAAACGCGGCGATGCCGATGTCATGGTCTTTCCTTTGCCCGACGATATTGCTAAGGCTCATCAGTTGATTTCTTGCGGTGCGGGTTCTGATTCGCTCGGCGTGCACTGGGCTGTGAAAAACGACAACCGTCAGTTGGCCGATACGCTCACGGCATGGTATCAACCGAAGTACGTGAAACGTGTGCATGATTATGAAGATTATGTCTTCTCTGATCGCAGTGTGCAGCGTCATGTCTATCAGCCCGTTATCAACGAGGCGAGGGGTGTCATATCCAACTACGACCATCTTTTCCAACGCTATGCTTCCGTAGCAGGTGTTGATTGGAGGTTGTTGGCGGCTCTCGCTTATCAGGAGTCATGTTTCGACCCCAACGCGAAATCATGGGCGGGCGCATGTGGATTGATGCAACTTATGCCTTCCACGGCTGCCGCTATGGGCTTGTCCGGTGGCAGTATTTATAATCCCGAGGCCAATGTTGCCGCATCTGCCAAGTATATACGCCAATTGTTCGCAACCCTTTCCGATGTAAGAAACGCCGACGAACGACTCAACTTCATGCTGGCCTGTTACAATGGTGGTAATGGTCATGTGCGAGATGCCATGGCATTGACTAAAAAATATGGTGGCGACCCGTATAGATGGTCGGATGTGTCGCAGTTTATCCTCAAATTAAGCGAACCGCGTTTCTATCAAGACCCCGTGGTGAAATTCGGTTATATGCGAGGCACAGAGACATACAATTATGTGGCCCTCGTCCGTCAGCGTTATATGAAATACAGTGGCATAGCAGGTGGCTCCTATTCTCCCTCATCCGGTGCATCCGGCATGGACCCTGTCCCGCATCCCGCATCCCGTCCCCACCGCTTCTCTCTTGACTGAATAGTAATAACGCTAAGGCCCATAAAGACTTTAATACTTTAATGACCTTAACGTCATTACCGACCTTATCCCCATAAAAAGACAATACCCGCGCTATATAAGCACGGGTATTGCTTTATAATACGTTTTACTTCTATAGAATCAATCCTCTTTTTTCATTTTCTTGGCAATTTCGCCAAAGAAGCGGCCTAGGGCTAAAACGATGAGGCCATAGATGATATATTCTACTGCCCCGCCCAGGCTGTTGGTAATGATATCGCCAAAGCGTCGCTTTCCTGCAATGCCGCCGAAAACACCGGTGATGATGGCGGCAACAGACATGCTCCCGTAGTAAAGGAGTCCGACGCACTCGCCAATCGACTGGAGAAAATGTCCGACTATTTGCAACGTGCTTGTTTCGGGTGTGTCGATGAGCGTTTTCACGGATTTTCTGCGGTTCAGCCAGTAGAACAGGCCGATGACACCTGCGGCAAGGAAAACGATAATGTTTACTATGGCCACAACAATCATCATGCCACTGATCCTTTCTTGACTGGCTATTTGTATGATATATAGCACGGGAAGTATGCACGCCACAAATCCCAAAATGAGATACACGGTCGGCATCCATTTGCGATATATGCGGCCGTCGTCAAGTGAGTTCGTCACATCCTCGATCGGCTTGGCAATCACATCCGTGGCGGGTTGCTGGGGACCTGCCTGCTGATAGGGGGCACCGCCCACGTTTGCTGCATGTTGATACTGGGGTTGACCTGCGGATTGGTTGAAAAAGAGTGGTTGCAACTCGCCTACCTGTGAGGCGGGCATCCAGTTGCTCATTCCTTGTGCCCAAACCAGTGTGTCGGGCGTAATGTGTTGGCCGCGAAGGGCATCAATCGTGAAGGGACCCTGCTGCTGACCGTTGATTGCTATAAAATACTCCATAATCAATTTAGGTTAGGTTATAATCATTTTTGCAAATATACGAATATATTTTGACAAAAACAACAGATAGTGTCACTTTTTTGCTTTTTATGAACGAATACCATATAGATATTGTCCGTCGTCTTGATATTCCTGCTTGATTAAACCAAACCGTATCAGTCTGGACAACAGGCAGATGACACTTCTTCTTCTCATACCGGAAAGACGGACAATCTGTCCCAACCGGTACATCATATCAGGCTCAAATTGTTTCAAAAAACTTGACTCGACGTCGGTGTATTGCAGCAGCGCTCCTTGATGCGACTGTTCCTCTTTCCACATCTGCATCTGTACAGGCGAGGCGATAATGTTCTCGTCACCGATACGGATGAAAGCACGATATGTGTCTGGGGCGGTCAAGGCGCATACAGGCTTGTGGACAGCAGGTGGTACCGTGGCAATAACTACCGTCTTGCCCGATACAATAAATGTATCAAATTTGATGGAAGAGGCAGGTCGGCAATATTCAAAGGCTGCGGCATGCATCATGTAAATCTCTTCTTCTGACCTTACGCCAGAAACCACGCCGTCGTCGCGCACACCTATCAGCAGTCGTCCGCCGTCGGTATTTGCAAAAGCACTCACCGAACGCGCCAATTTCATCGCGTCCGTAATCTTGTATTTGAAGTCCTGCTGTTGATGTTCGCCCTCGCTAATCAACCTCATGATATAACGCCCGTCGTCTTTCATACTTTATTCAATGTTCAAAGAAAAAAAATAAGTGACCAAAGGGACGGTCGCTATGGACACGATGGTGGAAATGAACGTCACTTCTGTCATTACTGTCACGTCGATGCCTTCTTTCAGACAAAAGATGGTGCCGTATGTGGCTACGGGCATGGCGATGATGACGGTGTTGATGGCTACGGATAGCGGTTGGAATCCTAATGCCGTAAAAAGCAAATGGATGCCAACGGGAATGACCAGCAGACGGATAACAGTGGTGAGATAGACACTTAGGTTGCCTGCCATCTTACGTATAGGAAGAGTGGCCATCGACGAACCGATGATAAGCAGGGCTCCAGGGATGGTGATATTACCCAAAAGCGTTAACGGACGGCTGATTACTTCTGGTGTGTTGTCGAAACCTGTCGCCACAATCAACATCGCCAGATAAGCGGCTATCATTGCCGGGCAATAAAGTATCTTCACATCAAATCGACTGAGAATTTGATTACTGGGTTTCATGTCTGAATGAGTGGCGGTAGGGGATTGCGTGCTGTGTAATAACATGTTGCCTACCGTGAACACAAACAATGTGTTGGGCACATTCAGAATGGCTGCGTAAAAAACGGCCTCTTGACCGAAAATTGACGCTACTATCGGATAACCGATGAATCCGACATTTCCGAACATCATTGCAAACCCTAATATGCCCCGATCCTCGTGTTTCTTCGTGATAAGGCGGGGCACATATACAGCCACGACTGTAAGCAGGATGTATGTCAGAAAACCGATGCCCAACAAGGGAAGAATCATTTCACGGGAAGGCAAACGGTCTCCCATCACCGATGACAGAATCAAGGCAGGACAAGTGAAATCAACAATCAGCCCCGACAATTTCTTGTCGAAGTCGCCTCCCATATAATGGCAGCGGTGGGCGATATAACCGATAACGACCAATAGCGTCAGTATCAGCATGATTTCCAGGTTATCCATTCTCTTCTTCCTTAAAAATGATTGCTTCCATAAAAATGATTGCAAAGATAGGCCTATTTCTCCGTTCAGCAAAATCTTGACCTCCCTTTTTGAGTCACTTTTTTCTCGGTATGCAATAAAAGAGGTGTATCTGCGTTATATAGTTGATGAAACAATTGTTTTGGATTATGATGTTCCCCTGGGCGTTCTGTCTGTTGGGAGCATGCACCGACGATGACTCGTTTTCCGCATCGCCGTCTCACTTGTTGTCTTTCTCTACCGACTCTGTTGCCATGGACACGGTATTCTCTGCCGTTCCCACCGCGACCAAGTCTTTTTGGGTATATAACAAATCTGGCGCGGGAATTCGCTGTACGAATATCCGACTGGAAAAAGGCAATCAGACAGGTTTCCGCGTCAACGTGGACGGCTCATACCTCGGTGCGGCATCGGGATACCAACTCAATGATTTGGAAATCCGTGATAAAGACAGTGTCAGGGTCTTTGTTGAACTGACCTCTCCCCTGAATTATCAGGACAAACCCACATGGATGAAAGACGATTTGGTGTTTACCCTTGAAAGTGGGGTGCAACAGCGGGTCAATCTCAATGCCTTCACATGGGATGCCGAAATGATGACCGATTTGGTCGTTGACCACGATATGACACTCAGTGGCGAAAAGCCCATCATCATCTACGGAGGTATTACCGTGAAAGAGGGTGCCACACTGGTTATCGAGGCTGGCACAACACTCTATTTCCATGCCGATGCAGGTCTTGATGTGTATGGACGTCTGATTGTAAGTGGTGATGCGTGGAATAATGTCGTTTTGCGTGGCGACAGAATTGACCACATGTTTGATTACTTGCCTTACGATAACGTAAGTGGGCAGTGGCAGGGCATTCACTTCTACGAGTCATCTTATGAGAACATCATCAACTATGCCGATATACACAGCGCTTCCGATGCTGTTGTGTGCGACTCTTCGGCGGTGGATAAAATCAAACTCTCGATGTACAGTTCTGTCATCCACAATTGCAAAGGCGCAGGTCTTAAATCCGTTCATTCGGTGGTGGATGTTCAGAATTGCCAGTTGACGAACACCTTAGGCGATTGTGTGGCGATTCACGGAGGTGTGGCAAGATTGTTGCAATGTACCGTGGCACAGTTCTATCCTTTCGATGCGGAAAGGGGCGTGGCACTGCGTTTTAGCAACTATCTCAAAGACCATATTTATCCTCTTTATGACTTCAAATGCTACAATACGATTGTCACCGGGTATGCCGACGACGTGATTATGGGCGAGGCCAACGAAGAGGCTCCCTATATATTCTTGTTCGACCATTGTTTGCTGCGTACTCCGAAAATAGAAGATGACGAGCGGCTCAAGGAGGTGATATGGGAGAATCCCGAAGACACCATACATGGCGGGGTGAAGCATTTCGCCAAAATCGACACCAATAATCTTGTCTATGATTTCCGTCTGGATGCCGCTTCTGAAGCCATCGGAAAGGCCGACAAAGAGAACTCTCTCCCATACGACCGTGTCGGCGTGATTAGGGATGAGGAACCCGATCTGGGCTGCTATGAGTATGTGAATCAGTAATGAAAACCAGTTAAACCAAAGAATACGATGAAAAATGTTGAACTAAAAATCAAAATGCAGTTTTGTCAACTTGATGAACTGTCACCGACGGAGCAGATGCTGATAGAAAGTGCGATTAAGGCCACGGAGAATTCTTATGCGCCTTACTCGAATTTCAACGTTGGTGCGGCCGTCTTGTTGGGCGACGGAACTGTAATCAAGGGCGCAAATCAGGAGAATGCTGCTTTTCCTTCCGGATTGTGTGCTGAGCGGACCGCGTTGTTCGCTGCACAGGCTCAATATCCTGACCAGCCTGTCAAAATGCTGGCCATTGCTGCTAAAAACGAGAACGGATTAGTGAGGGTGCCTGTGTCACCGTGCGGTGCGTGCAGACAAGTGATGCTTGAGGTTGAAGAGCGTTACAAAATCCCTATGCGAATACTGCTTTATGGTACAGACGGAACGTACGTCATTTCCTCTACAAAAGACTTGATGCCGCTTTGTTTCGTCGACAGCGATATGCACCAATAAGGCATTTTGCCAATTATTCTGCCTCTACTTCGATGCTTTTTTCATATAAATCCTGCAATTGGATGTCTTGCGGGATAGAATGTTGGATGGTGTCTTGCTGATGTTCGTCTTTGGACGTGAGCATCATACGGCATAAATTCATACGCGATTCCACCAACATTCTGTCTTGACCTTTACACAACGTCAATGCTTGTTCATAACACGTGAGGGCTTTATCGTATTCTTTTTGTTTCACATGGCTCTCACCGTTGATATACAGGTAATTAGCGCGTTCTGATGGAGCAAAGGCTCCCAGTTGGGGAATCGCCTCATCGAAGTATTTACAAGCTATGTCATAAATCTGCTCTTGATAATAGCAGATGCCCATATAGGCGTGAAAACGGGCGTTCAACTGATACTGGCTGTCTAAACGCTCAAAAATGATGAGCGCCTCATGATATTTACGGCTGTTGAAATAATCCAAGGCCATCCCCAAACGGTCGCTGTCGCGTATTTGGCCGAATGAGGATGACGGAAGACTGAACAATATAACAGTCAACAGGGTAAGTATCTTTCTCTTGCACATGTCGCAGCCCGTTATTCACCTGTATAGAATTCTATCAAACGGGTCAGCGCCCGGTCGCATACAGCACAGAAATGGGGATTCTCGTTTGTGCGCATACGGCAGTCTTGGCAAGGACGATAAACACCGTTCAGACTGTAGCCGGCTCCTTCGTATAAACCTACAGGTTCTTTCCCCTTGTCGTTGACCATGTCCTGCCATTTGCTTCTGAAATCTGCCTGTGTCGTGATGTTCGGCTCCCATGGCTCCACATCATGAGGATAGGCGGGTATAGGCTCGTTCTCGTAGGCATACTCGTCGGCCAGACCGCCGAAACTGTGCCCGAACTCATGTACCACTACAGGGCAGTATTTGGGATGATGGGTCATCGACAGATTGTATGAGTTGAAAATGCCGCCGCCTCCGTAGTGCTCTGTGTTGACTAAGACGATGATATGCTCGTAGGGCACTCCCGCTAATACATCGTGCAAGTCTTTCAAATGCAATGTGGTGAGGTAACGGTCAGAATAGAACGTGTCAAAATGTGAGTGCAGCACTGTGTTTTTCCAGACACCGGCAGAGGGTATCGAGGTGCCGCTCTCTTTTGATACGGATTTCACGGCTACCACCTCGAAACGGTCTCGCAGACGTTTGAATGGCTCATGGTTGAACAGTGCCTTTGTCGCAGTATTGACATCTTCAAGGAAAACGTTCATTTCGTTCTCTGTATAACCTTCCGCCACAAATGCGATATGAATGCTCTTCTGCGGGTTTTTCGCATGTTGAATGATGTCGTATGGTGTGACATCGTTCTCTCCGATATGACGGATGAGTATGTCTGTGGGAACAACCGTATGGCTGTATGTCGTCATCAACTCACGGCGGTTGTTATATAGTTCTACGGTCACATCGGCAGTGTCTTTGGGCATTGGCACAAGAAACACGTTTTCGTACGATTTACGGATGGTCTTTGCCTCGTCGTATGTCAACCATTCCTGAAAAAGCGTGGAGAACGAGTTCCTGTATATCACTGTTTGGGTGTTGTGGTCTCGTACAACGACCTGACCGTTGCCGGCTAATGGCACCTCTGACAGATGCGATCGTTTTCCCCACCAATGGGGGATGCGGTTTAATTGGTCAACAGAAACCTCTTGATGCGTGACATCACCGGAGAAGATATAATCCAGACGCAGTGTGGCATCGGTAAAATACAGGTCGAAATCTTGCGCACGAACAGTCGTGCTCATGAGCAATGCAGCCCATAATATGATATAATACTTTGTATATTTCATAAGATATAAGGTATGTATCGTCAAACGGATTGTATTTCTTGATATAAGGTCTTGATGTATTCTCGTTCCCAGTCGGCGCTATGATGACGTTCTCCGTCATATTCCAACAAATCGAGGTCGATATGAATCCGGCCTTCACGGCGCTCCTCCGTACTGTCGCCTATGGTTCGTTCCAAGGATTTTAATGTAGATTTCAACCGCTTGAGCGACAAACGCGTCTTTCCGCTCACCAGACAATTAAGGTATGGTGGGGAGACAATGCCTATCGCTTCAGTCCATAGATTACGGCTGAATGTGACCGCTTCAAGCAGACCGTCCAATTGTTTACGGCCCTCTGCCATGTTAGGCTCTTGATTATAATTAGTGCCTAAAGCGATGATGACGTTATGAAGTGTCGGTTTTCTCATTTCAGTTGACAAAGTTAGTGCTTATTCAGTATAGTACAAAAGTTTTTTTCCGATTTTATGGCAATTCAACGTTTTTTTTACCTAAATTTGCACCATAATTATGATTCAGATGAAACGATTCATTTCTTTTCTGTTCCTTGCTTTGGTCTCTATGTCCGTTTGTGCACAGAAACCGAAGTGGAACTCTGTTTATCAGGCTTATATCGACCAGTATAAAGATATCGCTATAGAGCAGATGCTCAAATACCATATTCCGGCCAGTATCACGCTCGCACAGGGATTGCTTGAAAGTGGCGCAGGAAAAAGTACATTGGCTGTCAAGGGTAACAACCATTTCGGTATCAAATGTCATGATTGGTTAGGTAGAACAATATACAAAGATGATGATGCTACTAACGAATGTTTCAGGGCGTATGACAATGCGTTGCAGAGTTTTGAGGATCATTCCAAATTCCTCAGACAACACAAACGCTATG
This sequence comes from Prevotella sp., assembly GCA_017548275.1. GTDB lineage: Bacteria > Bacteroidota > Bacteroidia > Bacteroidales > Bacteroidaceae > Prevotella. The sequence continues at coordinate 22,948 of JAFZAH010000038.1, read as the reverse complement.
CCTCGCTCTTCGAACTGCGCACGACTGACTATTCTGGGTGGGCGGTAGGACTGAAACGATGCGGATATGCCACAAGTCCCACCTATGCACAGTCGCTCATCAACATCATCGAGGTGTATAATCTCTCGCAATATGACCATGCTACGTCTTATGACAGTTATCTCGTGCAACGGGCTGGAACAGATAAACCTGCTCAGGGCAATACGTTACATCCCATTTATAGATACAACAAGAATTACTACTTAAAGGCACGTCAGGGCGATACCTTCAAGTCTATTGGAAAGGAAGTGCAGATATCCGGACGCTCACTTGCCAAATATAATGAACGTGATTATCACGACACGCTTAAAGAGGGAGATATCATCTATCTGAAAAAGAAGCAAAAACGGGCTGATAAGGAATATAAAGGTGTTGACCATGTCGTACAACCCGGAGAGAGTATGTATCTCATCTCTCAGAGATATGGCATCCGTCTCAAACGGTTATATAAAATGAACAAACTCTCGCCTGATTATCAATTGCGCGTGGGCGACAGGTTGAGAGTCTATTAAACGGTTTTCTTATGGAATTGCTGAAACAACGCATCCTTACCGACGGGAAATGCTACCCTGGTGGGATATTGAAAGTGGATAAATTCATCAATCATCAGATGGACCCGAACCTGATGAAGGCCATCGGCGTGGAATTTATCAAACGCTTTGCTGCTATAAACGCCAACAAAATACTGACCATCGAGGCCAGTGGTATTGCACCTGCTATTATGTTGGGATTTCTGCTTGACTTGCCTGTGGTGTTTGTGAAAAAGAAAAAACCGTCCACCATGGAAAACATGCTGTCATCAAAGGTGATGTCTTTTACCAAACAGCGGTCGTATGATGTGGTGGTCAGTCGCGATTTTCTCACAGAAAATGACCGTGTGATATTCATTGATGATTTCCTCGCTTATGGTAATGCCGCAAAGGGTGTGATAGACTTGGTCCGACAAGCGGGTGCTACCATTGTGGGGATGGGTTTCATCATAGAAAAGGCATTCCAACATGGACGGGAGGCGATTGAGTCTGAGGGAATCCCCGTTGAATCACTCGTCATTGTGGAAAGTATCGACAACTGTCAGATTAAATTAAAATAATAAAAAGAAAAGTGAAAAATGAAAGCCTTCATTTTTCACTTTTCACATATATCTGTTCTCTTCTATAGTGCCTCATCCTCGGGCTTTTCTATTTGTCGAGGCTTAGTAGAGGTGATGTGTCTCTTCCGTGCGAGCCACTTTTTTTTCCGCTCTTCATATTCTTCGCGGTGGCGCTCCAAATAATTGTCTGCCATCACTCCTTGAATTTACTGTAGATAACCGACAATTCTATCGGGGTGCTGCCACCGCATAAGCGTGTGAAGCCCAAAGACATGTCATGTGTGACACCGATCAACACTTGATATGAGCGGCCATAACTGTCTGTATAAGTACGGTAAGAGGGCACAATAGGAACAACCACCACTTTATTCCAGTTGGGGTGCTCTGACAGCCAATTCGGGTTCGTGCGCAATCCTTCTTGCTTGGCAATGGCCATATGACGAACCAAACCACTGATATTGCTGTATGTATAACTGTTTAGAGCACTTGAATATGAGGACAAGTATGACTGCTTGTTGTCAGCCAATGAGCGTTTGTCGAAGAAATTGTACAAACTGTCTTTCTCAACCATCAACAGAGTGGAGGGGACGTTAAACGACCATTGGTCGTGTTCCGTATTGTTGAGGCGTGTCAGCGACAGCGATGCACTGTTTATCGTGTCTTTGTCATGATTGGTGAAAATCTCGTCAACTGGCAACGTCAACTCAGTGAAAATGCCAGTCGGCGTTTTCAGGTACGTACAACTGTTGTCTGCCACCATGTCATTGATCGTGCTCTCGTCATTGACGACCATACATGATTGAAGCACCTCTTCTGTGCCGGAGAATTTAAGCAGAAGATCTGTTTCCTCACCATCCTTATTGGAGTGGAAAAAGACGTTCAGTTGTGGATATAAAACCTGAACCATGGAACCTATGCCTCCCTTATGGGTAATGTAAAAACCAGGAACCACATGGTGCATGAACATCATCGTGTTCTTGAAATATTCAGGATGAGACTCAAAAGTACGTAGTACGTATGTGCCGTAATTGGAGTAGGTCACACCATTCTTGTCGGTATAGGGGTCATTCAACTTGATACAGATATTGTCGGCGTAATCATCATCGTCGCGGTCGTCATCAGTGTAGTTGATGAGCGTATAAGTCACTTGCTTTTCTATACCACCGCTACGGATATAGCCCTCTGCAAACGGGTCGAAATCCGATTCATAGTGTTGGTCTTCTGTCATAGGATGGTCCAACTCATATATACCCAACTTCATCGTGGCAAGAGGGTCGCCATAATAAGTTTTGTAGAACAAACGGATTTCACATGAATCGGCAACAATATTACCATCTTCATCATGCGTTACATATGCTGCATCTTGACTGAACTGCTCGTCTTCCAGCATATAAAACTGTGTCATGAAATGGCTGGTCACGTAACCACCTGTCTCAGGGTCTTTCACACAACCCAGATAACTGACATTACTACGTGCCCATACTGAACCGGCTGACACAGAACGGGATGTCACCTGAAATACTTGATTTGAAACATTTAACTGGTCATGGAGGTTGGTCAATGAGGAACCTAAATCCTCCGTACTTTCATCACAGGCTGAGAATGTGAACAGGGCTGCTAATAAGGCCCATCCAAAAGAAAACCTTGCCTTCATCGTGTGATAATAGATATCTTATTCTTCTCCAAGAAATTGCTTATAAAATTGGGAGTAGGACTCTGCGAAATTCTCGCTCCCGGGATAACTCAATATTGGCAGAGACTTGCCTTGAGCGTAGGACAGCAACTCTTCGTTGACTTCCTTTCCGCCGGCTACTACTCCGTCACTATAGTCAATGGCCATCTTGCATAACTCCACGAAATCGAATTCGTCGCGATAATCCTGTAACAATTCTTTCTTGGCCTCGCGGAATTCAAGACAACGCTTAAAATTGCTTCCCAACTCTAGGGGTATGTCTTCGTCGAAGAGAGAGGTGATTACTTTTGTGTTTGTAAACGACGGTTCATCATGATAGGCCGTTTTGATATAAAGGGGCACCACCGAACTCATCCATCCCTGACAATGAATAATGTCGGGCACCCAACGAAGTTTCTTCACCGTCTCAAGCACACCACGGGCGAAAAAGATGGCACGCTCTCCGTTGTCGGGATAATCGTCATTGTCTTCCTCGGGCTTGTTCTTCTGGAAATAGTCGTCATTATAGATAAAATACACCTGAAGGCGCGAAACGGGTATCGAAGCCACTTTAATAATCAAGGGATGGTCGGTGTCATCTATAATGAGATTAATACCAGAGAGACGCTGCACCTCGTGCAACTGATAACGACGGTCGTTGATATTGCCCCATTTGGGCATGAATGTGCGTATCTCAAAACCCTGCTCCTGCATGGCTTGAGGAAGCATATTGCCCATAAGCGACATCTCGTTCTCGGCTACAAAAGGAGATATCTCCTGATTGATGAATAGTACTTTCTTCGACATTATTTTCGGTTTTATGGTGTCAAGCCTGATGAATAATGGCTATATATGCATATTTGGTGCAAAGTTACAAAAAAAACTTGATATTTGTATGCTCTTTTTGCTTATTTTAGTTTTTCATGCCTTTTTGAGAGATATTTTTATAATTATTCTTTCTTATTTAAGAAAAATGTTGTTATTTTGCACGCGAAATTAAAACTGTCATGAAAGTATTCAGTAAAATTGTTGAATTACAAAATCAATTGTTCGATGACCGAAAACAAGGTAAGACAATTGGTTTGGTTCCCACTATGGGCGCTTTGCATGAGGGACATGCTTCTTTGGTGAAATTGTCGGTGGGCCAGAACGATGTGACCGTGGTTTCCGTTTTTGTCAATCCGACACAGTTCAATGATAAAAATGACCTGAAAAATTACCCCCGAGACCTCGACGCCGATTGTAAACTCCTCGAGAGTGTGGGGGCTGATTATGTTTTTGCACCGACCGTCGAAGAGATGTATCCCGTTCCTGATACAAGACATTTTGAGTATCCGCCGGTATCCACGGTTATGGAGGGTGCACATCGCCCCGGACATTTTAATGGCGTGTGTCAGGTGGTCAGCAGGTTGTTCTATATTGTCAGACCGCTTAAGGCATATTTCGGAGAGAAAGACTGGCAGCAAATCGCTGTCGTCAAGTGCATGGTCAAGGCTTTAGGGCTGAATGTCGAAATTGTGGAGTGCCCGATTGTCCGTGATAAGGACGGGTTGGCCAAAAGCAGCCGCAATACGTTGCTCGCACCTGATGAGAGGGAAATAGCACCGAACATCTACAAAGCGCTTAAAAACAGCGTGAAATACGCTGAAAAGCATACAGTAAAAGAGACGCATGACAAGGTGGTCAGCGATATTGATGCGGTCGAAGGACTCAAAGTGGAGTATTTCGCCATCGTTGACGGAAACACCTTACAAGATGTGGAAAATTGGGAAGATTCTCCCTATGTCGTGGGATGTATCACTGTCTATTGCGGAAAGACTCCCATTCGTTTAATTGATCATATAAAATATAAAGAATAAACAGCCATGATGATAGAAGTGTTAAAGTCTAAACTCCATTGTGTGGAAGTGACTGAAGCCAATCTCAAGTATATGGGTAGCATTACCATCGATGAGGATTTGATGGATGCAGCCAATATGATCGCTGGAGAGAAGGTGGAGATTGTGAACAACAACAACGGTGAAAGGCTCGAAACCTATATTATAAAAGGTGAGAGGGGATCTGGTTGTATTTGCCTTAATGGTGCGGCGGCAAGAAAATGTGAGGTGGGTGATACCATCATTATCATTTCTTACGCTATGATGGACATTGAGGAGGCTAAAAATTATAAACCTACCATCATTTTCCCCAAAAACAACCGCTTGGAGGAGTATTCATACTTTATGGAGTAATTTTGATTTTCTCCGTTGGTAAGACTAACTCTTGATAATAGCAAACAGAGGCTGCAACCATCGTTGCAGCCTCTGTTCTTGTTTGTATGGAAGGTAGATTATTCTATCACCACCAACGGTGTGTCTTCCATGACGCTGGCACCAGTCTGAACACAGATGGCGGTCACTTTACCGTCTTTCTCCGCTTCCAGATTGTTGGCCATCTTCATGGCTTCCAATACAACGACCACGTCGCCTTTCTTCACCTCATCGCCAACGGCAACCTTAATTTCGGTCACAACTCCGGGCAGAGGGGCTTTCAGAGCATTGTTCGTGTTCACCGGACCTGCGGTCACTCCGCTCTCAGCGGGAGCGGCTTGCTCAGCCACAGGACGGACAACCACTTTTTTCTTCTCGGGCTCGGCTTCAGGCTCCATTTCTACCTTGTATTCCTCACCGTTAACACATACTGTGACAATATTATCAACAATATCGCCAATGGCTACTTCATATTTGTTGCCATTGATTGTATATTTGTATTCTTTCATGATTGGGTTGATACATTTTAAGGTTGGACAATCAAGGGTGAAGTGTCATCATCAGTGAGTGTCCGTTCCACTCCGTGTGGTGAGGACGGATGGTGATGATGCCTGACTCCTTGTCATGCACATTATTGCCTTTAAACTCATGTAGCGCCATAGCGATGGCAGCATACACTTCATTCGTATTTGCCATAATACTACGGGTTTTAGATTACATGGGAATATTACCGTGTTTCTTGGCAGGCAGAGAGTCACGCTTGGTGGCTAATTGTGCCAATGCTCGGCAGATGCGGAAACGGGTGTTGCGAGGTTCAATCACATCATCGATGTAACCGTACTTGGCTGCCTGATAAGGATTGGCAAACAGGTCGCTGTACTCTTCTTCCTTCTCAGCAATGAATGCCTTGGCGTCTTCACCGGCGTCTTTCTTCGCTTTAGCCTCTTTCGCATAGAGAACGGCCACGGCACCGGAAGCGCCCATCACGGCAATCTCAGCATTCGGCCAAGCGTAGTTCAAATCGGTATGCAGTTGTTTACAACCCATCACGATATGGCTGCCGCCATAACTCTTGCGGAGTGTGATGGTCACCTTAGGAACGGTGGCCTCTCCGTATGCATAGAGCAACTGGGCACCGTGCAGAATCACGGCATTGTACTCCTGACCGGTACCAGGCAGGAATCCGGGAACATCGACGAGACTCACGATGGGGATATTGAATGCGTCGCAGAAACGAACGAAACGAGCACCCTTACGGCTGGCGTTTACGTCGAGCACACCGGCATAGCATGAGGGCTGGTTGGCCACGATACCCACACTCTGGCCGTTGAAACGTGCAAAGCCCACGATGATGTTCTTCGCAAACTTAGGCTGAACCTCGAAGAACTCGCCGTTGTCTGTGATAGCGGAGATGACTTTGTACATGTCGTATGCCTTGTTGGGGTCATCGGGCAGTATCTCGTTCAGACTGTCTTCCATGCGGTCAATGGGGTCGTCACAAGCCTTACGGGGTGCCTCTTCCATGTTGTTGGAGGGGATGTAACTCAACAGGGTCTTAATCATCTCCAATGCCTCTTCTTCAGTGGAAGCGGTAAAGTGAGTTACACCGCTCTTCGTGGCATGAACGCTGGCGCCGCCAAGATGCTCTTGGTCGATATCCTCGCCTGTAACGGTTTTCACCACTTTCGGACCGGTGAGGAACATGTACGAAGTGTTCTCCATCATCAGCGTGAAGTCGGTCAGTGCGGGAGAATAGACTGCACCACCGGCACAGGGGCCGAAAATACCGGAAATTTGGGGTATAACGCCTGAGGCAAGGATATTGCGCTCGAAGATTTCCGCATAACCGCCCAGGGCGTTGATGCCTTCCTGAATACGTGCGCCACCGGAGTCATTGATACCGATGACGGGAGCACCCATCTTCATACCCATATCCATCACCTTGCATATCTTCTCGGCCATGGTCTCTGACAATGAGCCGCCGTTCACCGTGAAATCTTGCGCGAAGATATATACCAGACGACCGTCAATGGTACCGGAACCGGCTACCACACCGTCGCCAAGGAATTGTTTCTTCTCCATGCCGAAGTTGGTGCAACGGTGGAGTTTGAACATGTCGAATTCTTCAAAACTTCCTTCATCGAGAAGCATGTCTATACGCTCGCGGGCGGTGTATTTACCGCGCGCATGTTGTTTTTCGATGGCTTTCTCGCCACCACCAAGACGAGCCTTTTCGCGCTTGGCGATCAACTCCTTGATTTTTTCTAATTGTTTGCTCATTATTTCAACAAATTGATGATAATTGTCGGGAATTTGAAGGGTGATTAGTGTTCACAAAGTTCAGTCAGGATGCCGCAGGTCGATTTCGGATGCAGGAAGGCGATATTCAGATTCTCTGCACCTTTGCGCGGAGCCTTGTCTATCAGGCGGATGCCCTTGCCGTCGCACTCTGCCAAAGCGTTGGCTACACCGTCTTCAATGCAGAATGCCACATGGTGAACGCCCTTGTTGCCTTTGTCTAGCCACTTCTGAATGGTGCTCTCGGGTGATGTCGGCTCAAGAAGTTCCAACTTCACTTCACCACACTTCAGGAAGGCGGTTTTCACCTTCTGGTCTGCAACTTCTTCTACTGCATAACACTCCAGTCCTAATACTTCTTTGAAGTAGGGGAGAGCCTCTTCAATGCTCTGGACTGCAATACCTAAATGTTCAATGTGTGAAATTTTCATAATGTAAAAATTGACTGATGATTAACAATGTGCAAAGTTAATCATTTCTATTGATATACAGTCACATTTTACGCGGAAATAATTGTTATTTTTTTATAAAACAATGGTTTAAGGAGCCAAAAAGATAATTGTCCTTTGACTTCTTTAATATACTTAACTGCTTGAACTTTCAGAAAAGATTAAAACTCTATCAGCAAACGCGCATTGATTTGTCTTCCTGTCAAATAATTGGGCACAGCGTATTGCTGATTGCTGACATCTGTTATCCAATAATAACTGTTCACGTTGTTGATGCCGAACAAGTTAAGGCAGTCAACACCGAGCCAGATGTTTTTAAAGAGTATCTTTTTCTCGCGATTATCATTGTCTAATATACGGTAACTCATACCGATGTCGGCACGCTTGTAGGCGGGCGCGCGGAAAGTATTGTTCTCCAGCCCTTTATGTGGGGTGGAGAAGGGAAGACCATCTGCAAAGATGAGTTTTAACGACATCTTCCAACGCTCGGTGCCGGGGAAATAATCGGTGAAAAACAGATTGACGCAGTATCGCTGATCGGTAGGAAGAGGTATGCTTTTGCCGTGCAGTTTCATGCTGGTGTTCATCAGTGAGAAACTGAGCCATGAATCGGTACCGGGAACGAACTCTCCATACAGTTTCATGTCTAAGCCCATGGCGTGGCCAGATGCCTCATTATGACCATAGTACACCACTTTCACATTGTTCACGCTGTAGGGGACAAGATTGGAGAGAATTTTATAATAAGCCTCGGCCGAGAATTTGAACGAACGCTGTGCCATCTTGAAACGATAGTCGAATGCTCCGATAAAATGAATCGAGCGTTGACTCTTAATTTTGTCATTCAGGGTGGCGTAGGTGATGCCTGCTACGGTTGCGGTGTCACGCAATTCTTTGAAGAACGGTGCTTGATAATACAGACCGGCGGCGAGGCGGAATGTGATGTCGTTGTTGAACGCGGGAACTATACTCAGAGAGGCACGGGGACTGACGATACTCTCACGGTTGTAATTCCAATGTGAGAAACGGACACCGTAGTTCAATGTGAAGAACGCATGCTCGCCAGGGCTGGAGAACTTGTACGTGTCTTGCAGATATGCCTCGAAACGGTTGGCTTTCAATTCATTGCGAGCACTCAATGTATAAATCATATTCAGGTCTGTTCCCGTATGTGGGACTGTATAACCTGCAGAGTCGCGCATCTCATACTCGCGGCTGTTTTCGGTGATACGTTCAAACTTATAAGAGATTCCCGCTTGTATCTGATGCCGGTTAATCTTGTGGTTAAGGAGCAGTTTGATGGTTTCCACATTCGCTTCCAAATAGTTGCGCGTATGCTCCATGTAACTGCCAACGCCTAATTGCTCGCTCGTTTCGGTCTGGGTCAACCAATATTGCCCTTGGATGTCGTAGCGTTCTTGTTCCTTGGTGTAATAGGCTGAACCAATCAAAGAAATGGAAGTGTTGTCCGTTAGATGACGCGTGATGCTTAACGTGCCGAAAAAGGTGCGGAAGATATCTTTCTCGTGCCCGTCGAAATACACGCGGAATGATTTCACGTTCTCCATCGTTCCGAATTTGGTCTCACGGTCTTCTGGCGTGAAATTGTAATGGTTCTCACTGATGTTTCCGATGAGGTCGATGGTCCAACGTTTGTTCGGACGGTAACTCAAGTACGTCTGATAGTCCAGGAAATTGGGGTTGTATTCGCCTTTGGTTTCAAGCGACCCTAATAAATAACGGTTGGTCTTGTATCTGACGCTGTTCAGCCATGACAGGGTCTTCGTGCCCAGTCCCAGATATACACCACCACCCAGCATACTGGCGTTGATGCTGCCCTCGAATACGGATTTACGACTGCCTTTGGGTTCTAGTCGCTTGTAAGTGATGTCAAGCGCAGATGACATCTTGTCGCCATATTTCGCTTCGAAACCGCCGGTAGAGAAACTGATGCGGTCCACCATGTCTGGGTTGATAATTGAGAGGCCTTCCTGTTGGCCGCTGCGTACCAAAAAAGGACGGAAAATCTCTACATTATTTATATAAGCGCTATTCTCGTCAAAACTGCCGCCACGCACATTGTATTGTGATGACATCTCATCGTGGCTGCTCACTCCGGCCTGCGACTGGATTAATTCTTCGATGGCATTGCCCGAGGCGGAGGGCGAAGTCTTGGCGTCTTCTATTTTTAACTCTTGGTTTTGGCCTGTTTGGCGACGTTCTCCCACTACGGTCACCTCTGCCATCTCTTCTTCTGCCTCATAGAGTTGTATCTGAAGGGTCTGCTTACCTTTCGGGCGATGCAGTACACGGTATTTCGTTTTATAGCCAATCATGGAGAAACGGATGGGTACACTGTCTGCTGAGGCAAGGGTCATCGAGAATTCTCCTTTCAAGTCGGTAAAAGTCACTTTACCCTGACTGGTGGCTGCCACTGTCACCAGTTCAATCGGACTCATGTTCTGGTCCATCACCTTGCCGTGCAAAGTAAAGGTTTGTGTGCGCGCTTGATAGGGAAGAAGTATCAAGAGCGATATAATAGTAAACAAATATTTTGTTTTCATCCCTTAAATAACGGATTTGGGGCTTCTTTATTGTGTCGGAAACCGGCAAACTCGCTATTCGCGGTTAATCCAATTGAGTAAACGGTTCATGCCGCGCAATGAACAGCGGAACCAACGGTAAGTGCTTGCTGGTTTTCCTTGGAAACGGAGAATGAACTCGCGTTGGGGATTTTTGCGGAATGGCAGTCCGACATTCATGAAATGCAAATGCCCGTAACCATGCTCATGGGAGTCTTGAAGGGCATGCCATACAGTCATCAGGTGGGGATGCTGCAAAGGGAAAGATTTGCGTTTTGAGGCAAGATACCACAAATACGCGTCACCTTGTGAATATACCACAGCGCAACCGCCTATCACTTTTTGTTTGTAACGGGTGATGAATAAACGATGAACCCCGCCTTTTTGAAGTTCTTCAAAAAACTTTTGCTTAGGAATAAAACGCTGAAACTTAAACCGATAGAAACTCCTCAATATCTTGTAAAACGCATCCAGGTCTTCTTGGGTATTGACCGATTCTGTGGTCACGCCCGCCTCTTGAAGGTTACTGATACGATTACGCATCTTTTCATTCAGACGTTCTATCGGAGGCATGCTTTGCAGGTCGTTGTCAATCTGCATCCAACGAATCGGGAAGTATGAAAATTTCCTGAACACCTTATAGCCAAACATCTTTTTACTGATGTTACTGAACTCAATGTATAGGCATAACTTGCGCTTGAATTTACGGGTTATAGCCTGTACCATCAGTTCAAAAAGATGTGTCTGCTCGGCATGATTGTCACATTCGTATTGCCCCTCTCCATAGATACGCCCAATAGAGTAGAGATATGGGGGCATCCATGAACCGCGGCGGTTAATCATGGCAAGAAGATGCGACTCGATACGCCCGCTTTCGTCGGTCACTATCACCATATAGGGGTAACTGCTTGGCGTTTGCTCAATAATCTTGAACAACTCCACGCTATGAAAAAAATCCCTGCATTCCATGTCAGGGAGGTCACTGCTACGGGTGATGATTTGTACTTGCGACATGCCATGACGCTATTTCGCTACAAATATAGATATTTTTTTTCTCAAACAAAGCGCTTTCTCGGTTTTTTTACGTAAGTTTGCATAAAAATTCAGTGACAGCACCCGTTACATTCATTTATGGTCATTTGATATGAACACGGATTCTTTATTTAAGTCAAGAAGGAGTTGCAGAGATTATAATGGACAACAGATTGATGCAGAGGCGGTCGAAATTATCTTGAAATCGGCCCTTCTTGCTCCCTCTTCGATGAATAGGCATACGACACGGTTTGTAGTCGTTGACGATGAAATGACTCTTCAAAAACTCTCTGACGCTAAAGAGAGAGGTAGCGCATTCGTCAGAGATGCCGCCATGGCGGTGGTGGTGATTGACAATCCACAGGACAATGACTGTTGGGTCGAGGATGCCTCTATCGCTGCCTTCGCCATGCAGTGTCAGGCACATGACTTGGGCGTTGGGTCGTGTTGGGTGCAAATCAGGGGACATTATCTTCCCGACGGCACCAAATCGGAACAAGTGGTCAGAGGAATACTCGATTTGCCCGATGAAGATAACGTGTTGTGCATCATAGCATTTGGAATTCCTGCGGAACCGATGGAACCCCACAATGAAGATGAATTGAAATGGGAAAATGTCATAATCAGTTCTCCGATTTGACATCCTTCTCTCCCAATAATCTTAATATGTCCCGTATCTCCCATTCTTACCCTAAACTCCCATCATTCCCATAACCTCTTCAAAAATGAAAATAACTCTTATAGGCGCCGGCAATTTGGCTACTAACTTAGGAAAGGCTTTGTTTCATGCCGGTCACGAGATATTACAAGTATATAGCCGTACAAATGAGTCGGCTGAACCGCTGGCTGCAGTACTGAATAGTCAGCCGATAGTAGATCTGTCACTGCTCAACCCACAGGCCGACGTTTATGTCATCGCCGTGAAGGATAGTGTGCTCAGACAATTGCTGCCAGATGTGTGTGCTGTTAATCCGGATGCAGTGTTCGCGCATACCGCTGGCAGTATGCCGATGGATTGTTTCAAAGACATTGCAGTTCATTACGGTGTCTTTTATCCCATGCAGACGTTTTCCAAATCGAGAGAAGTGGATTTCTCCGTCATCCCGTGTTTTTTGGAAGCAAGCGACGAGAAGACCGCCCATACATTACAAACGATGGCGGAAAGCGTCAGCCATGATGTCAGGTTCCTTTCCTCTGTACAGCGTAAGTACATGCATTTGGCAGCGGTCTTTGCATGTAATTTCACCAATCATTGTTATGCGCTGGCTGAAAAGGTTTTGACAATGTGCGATGTGCCTTTTCAGGTACTGTTGCCGTTGATTGACGAGACGGCTGCGAAGGTTCACGACTTGCCGCCCCGAATGGCGCAAACAGGACCGGCTGTGCGTTACGATACGAACGTGATTGACGCTCAGGCACAACTTCTTGCAGATGATTCTAATCTCAAACAAATATACGAGCAATTGAGTAAGAGTATTCACCAAACAACCATAGAAGAGAATGATTAATTATGATTTGAAAAAGATACGCGCGTTGATTTTTGATATTGATGGCGTTCTGAGTTGCGAAACGGTGACAATGTCGCTCGATGGTGATCCCGTGCGCACGGTCAATATCAAAGACGGGTATGCCATCCAACTTGCGCAAAAAGTAGGTTTGCGTATCATCATCATGACTGGCGGCAACACTCCGAGCATACAGGCGCGCTATGAGCGTTTGGGTGTCGAGGATGTTTACATGAAATGTGCCATAAAGATTAAAACCTATGAAGAGGTGCTGCGCAAATACGGCTTACTCGATGATGAGGTGATGTATATGGGTGATGATATCCCTGATTATGAGGTGATGAAAAGGGTAGGGTGCCCGTGTTGCCCTGTTGATGCTTGCCCGGACATCAAAGAAATCTCTCTCTATGTCAGCCGACGAAAGGGAGGGCAAGGGTGCGCACGTGATGTGATAGAGCAAATACTTCGTGCACAAGGAAAATGGCTCCATGGAGCAGAAGCGTTCGGTTGGTAAATTTTAAACCTCAAACCTCAAATCTCAAACCTCAAATCTATAATGAAACTGATTCTTGCATCCAATTCTCCCCGGCGGAAAGAACTGTTGGCCGGATTAGATATCCCTTTCGAGGTGAAAGTATTACCTGGTATCGATGAGTCTTACCCCGATGATTTGCCAGTGACTCAGGTCGCGGAATTTATCGCCAAAGAGAAGGCGGCACCATATTTGTCGATGCTTGATGAAGAGGAAATGGTGCTCACTGCTGATACCATCGTGGTTCTAGACGGCCATATTTTCGGAAAACCTGCAGACGGGCAAGAGGCCGCTGACATGTTGCGGATGTTAAGTGGAAAGACGCATCAGGTGATTACAGGCGTATGTCTTACTTCTTTACAAATTCAAAGGGCTTTCTCTGTTACTTCCGATGTTACTTTCAAAACATTTACTGAAGAAGAGATTGATTATTATGTGAAGACATACAAACCTCTTGACAAAGCGGGTGCATACGGTATTCAGGAATGGATTGGTTACATTGGCGTGACAGCCCTACATGGCAGTTATTTTAATGTCATGGGCTTGCCAGTGCAACGTATCTATCAAGAACTGATTAATTTGGGTCTCTCGTAGTAGGGGTGGACTGTGTCGGTCAAGCACTCTTCTCTTTGCTGCCTTCAGAAAAGCCTTTTTTTCATTCGTGATGATAAGGCTCTCCCTTGATAATTGTGCATGCACGGTATAATTGTTCTGTGAAGATCAGCCGTACCATCTGGTGTGAGAATGTCATTTTCGAAAGTGATATTTTCTCGTTGCATCGTTGATATACTTCTTCTGAAAAACCGTAAGGGCCTCCGATGACAAAAATCAGACGTCGTACGGTCTGTTGCCGTTTCTCTATCCATGAGGCAAAATCCACACTACGCATCTCTTTGCCATGCTCGTCAAGCAATACCACATGGTCGCCAGATTGTAACTGCCGGAGAATTAGTTCGCCCTCGCGTGTCTTTTGTTGCTCTTCCGTCAGGTTTTTCGTATTTTTCAACTCTGGTATCGTTGTGATGCTGAATGGTTGATAATGGCTTATGCGCTCCGTATAATCTTCAATGCCTGCTTGAAAGTGCTTGTCTGTGGTCTTACCTACCACAATTAGTTCGGTCTTCATAGGTTATCCCTCCTTTTTCAATTCGTCATACTCATCCTTGCGCTTCGGATTCATAGGAAACCAGCCTTTCTGTACCCGTTTCTTCTGTGCAAACAACTCGCCGATGCCCCATAAAAACGATGCTCCTGTTACACCAAGCAGAGACGAAATAACAACATTGCTCACAAAGAAAGCACAGGCCAGACATACTATGCCGACTAACAAAAACGTCCACCAATACTTTGTGCCTGTGTAGTATTCCATTTTGATGACCAAAGGATGGCACAGCCCGATAATTAAAAAAGTTGAAATGGCGATAAACACGCCCGTGAAATGTATTTCCATGATTATTTACATCTTCCTTTTAAGTATAAGTATGCAAAAATACCCATTTTTTATGAAATTGAAAAATAAATCCACTGATGTTTTTGATATTCACCAAAAATGATTATCTTTGTGGCAAACTAATTATCAAATCATCAAAAACACATAAAATTATGGAAAACAACGCTCAACTGATTGCTCAGTGTGAAGAACTGGCGAAACAGTGGCTTACTCCGGCCTTTGACGAGGAGACAAGAAAAGAAGTGCAGGCGATGCTCGACAACCCAGACAAAACCGACCTGATCGACGCTTTCTATCAGAATTTGGAGTTTGGTACGGGTGGTCTTCGTGGCATCATGGGCGCTGGCACAAACCGCATGAATAAATACATTGTGGGTATGGCCACACAGGGATTTGCCAATTATATCCTCAAAGCATTCCCGGGAAGAAACGACCTTGCTGTTGTCGTGGGACATGACTGCCGCAACAACGGACGTATGTTTGCTGAGAGCGTGGCTGACATCTTCTCTGCAAACGGCATCAAGGTATATCTCTTCGAAAGCCTTAGGCCTACCCCTGAAATCTCTTTTGCTATCCGTCATCTTGGAGCACAGGCTGGAGTCAATGTCACCGCATCACACAATCCCAAAGAGTACAATGGTTACAAGGCTTATTGGGACGACGGAGCACAGGTGCTCGCTCCTCATGACAAAGGTATCATCGACGAGGTTAACAAGGTTAAAATCGAAGATGTGAAATTCCAAGGAAACAAAGAACTCATCGAGATTATCGGCGGTGAGATGGACTGGGATTATTTGCAGGCTGTTAAAGAGGCGATGGTTGATCAGGATGTTATCTTGCGCAACAAAGACCTCAACATTGTTTATTCGGCTATGCATGGCACAGGTCGTGTCATCATTCCCATGGCACTGCGTTCTTGGGGATTCCAAAATATTCATGTGGTGCCCGAGCAGATGGTCATCGACGGAAACTTCCCCACAGTGGTTAGCCCCAATCCCGAGAATCCCGAGGCTATGACGTTGGGCATGAAACTCGGAACACGACTCAATGCCGACCTCGTAATCGCAAGTGACCCCGATGCAGACCGTCTTGCCATCGTTTGCAGAAATGCAAAAGGTGAGTGGGAAATACTCAATGGTAACCAGACCTGCATGATGTTCTGCTGGTACATCATCGCCAACAAGAAGAAACTCGGTCAACTCAAAGGTAATGAGTTCATTGTCAAAACAATCGTCACCACAGAGTTGATTGCCGAAATCGCTAAGAAAAACGGTGTGGCATACCGCGACTGCTATACTGGATTCAAGTGGATTGCCAACGAGATTCGCATGAGCGAAGGAAAAGAGAAGTACATCGGCGGTGGTGAAGAGAGTTTCGGATTCCTGCCGTTTGACAAAGTGCGCGATAAGGATTCACCAGCATCTATTTGTCTCATCTGCGAAATTGCAGCATGGGCTAAGGACAATGGTATGACGCTTTATGACCTCCTCATGAAGATTTATGCTGAATATGGATTCTCTCGTGAGGTGACCATCAATGTGGTGCGTCCCGGAAAAACGGGTGCAGATGAGATTAAACAGATGATGACCAACTTCCGTGAGAACCCGCCGAAGGATTTGGGTGGTTCGAAAATCTGTTTGAGTAAAGATTTCAAGACACTTGAGGCCCGTGATGCAGAAGGCAATGTGACCAAACTCAATATGCCTGACACTAGCAACGTGCTGCAGTGGTTCTGCGAGGATGGCACTAAGGTCAGCGTGCGTCCTTCTGGCACTGAGCCGAAAATCAAGTTCTACACCGAGGTCAAAGATCCTACCTTCAAGTGCGCAGGATGCTATGAGCGTTGCATGGCTGCCGCTGAAGAGAAAATCGAGGCCATAAAGAAGAGTCTCAATCTTTGATTCATAACACTAATGCAAAGGGCTAAGCCACGGCTTAGCCTTTTGTGTTTCTCTCCCTCATCTCCAACTTCTCACCTTTCTCATTTCTCTCTAAACTCCCACCTTTAAAAAACAAATGCGCATCATCGGCTGAGGCTTAGGACAAATCACCATCATACCGCGATGCGCATTCATGCTGAATTTGTAATATTGGTTCAAGTGCAAAGATACGCCTTGGATCATTATTTTGCAATACCCCCTCATACCTTGACACACATCAGTTTGTTAATAGACTGATTTTCAGTGCTATAGCAATTTGCTCGCAGTGGTTTTGACACAAAATAAAAGAGTGATGGGTAGTAATATGCCATCACTCTTTTTAATATAATTGGTTTTCAGGACAAATAATCCTTTAACAACCTGTCATAATATCTTTAATCAATAAGCGAAGAGGGGATAGTTCTTCATCGTCTCATTTACGCGTTTGCGTACCGAAGCAATCACTTCTTCATTCTCGGGATCGTTCAGCACTTCCTCAATCAATGCGGCAATAACAACCATCAGGTCTTCTTTGGCACCACGGGTTGTGATTGCGGGAGTACCAAGACGGATGCCACTTGTTTGGAATGCGCTGCGGGAGTCGAACGGAACCATATTCTTGTTCACTGTGATATCAGCGGCTACAAGTGCATTCTCTGCCACCTTACCAGTCAGTTCGGGATATTTGTTACGAAGGTCAACCAGCATTGAATGGTTGTCGGTGCCACCGCTCACAATCGTGAAACCGCGCTTCACCAATTCTTCGGCCAATACTTTCGCATTCTTCTGAACTTGTTTTGCCCACTCCTTAAACTCGGGTTGCAATGCCTCGCCAAAAGCGACAGCCTTTGCGGCGATGACATGCTCAAGAGGACCGCCCTGCTGACCGGGGAAGACTGCGGAGTTGAGCAACTGGCTCATCATCTTCACAGCACCCTTCGGCGTAGTCAGTCCCCACGGGTTCTCAAAGTCCTTACCCATCAGGATGATACCGCCACGAGGACCGCGAAGGGTCTTATGGGTGGTAGAGGTCACTATATGGGCATATTTTACCGGGTTGTCAAGCAAACCTGCTGCGATAAGACCGGCGGGGTGAGCCATATCTATCATAAGAAGAGCACCCACTTTGTCAGCAATCTCACGCATACGCTTATAATCCCACTCACGGCTGTATGCACTACCACCGCCGATAATCAGTTTCGGTTTGTGCTCAAGGGCTAATTGCTCCATCTCATCATAATCCACGCGACCTGTTTCCTTGTTCAAGTTGTAACCTACGGGCTTATACAGGATACCAGAGGTGTTTACCAATGAACCGTGAGAAAGGTGTCCGCCGTGTGCCAGGTTCAATCCCATGAAGGTGTCACCGGGTTTCAATACTGCCAACAACACGGCAGCGTTTGCCTGGGCGCCAGAGTGGGGCTGTACATTGGCGTACTCGGCATCAAAGAGCTTCTTCACACGCTCGATGGCAAGGTCCTCAACTTGGTCAACTACGCCGCAACCGCCATAATAGCGTTTGCCGGGATAGCCTTCGGCGTATTTGTTGGTCAGATACGAACCCATGGCTTCCATCACCTGGTCACTGACGAAATTTTCTGAAGCAATCAGTTCCATTCCTTTTAATTGACGCTGATGCTCTTGCTCGATTAAGTCAAAAATCTGTTGATCTCTTTTCATATAATTAATAAAATAAATTGAATATCCTTTATATAAATACGGAGAATTGTTAAAGTGTTGCTTGAATAAAGACTAAACCTATAATTACAAATCTTAAACCAACTCCACCTTGCTGATATCTTGTTCCTTGTCGCAATAATGGCACTTCACGATGCCGCGCACTTTGTCTTCAACTGTAAACAATGTCTGCATCGGCTCGTTGTTGGTGATGCACTTCGGGTTGTTGCATTTGATGATGCCGCGCAGTTCGTCTGGTGTCTCAACGGTCTTTTTCTCAACCACCTCATAATCGCGGATGATATTAAGCACCACGTTGGGCGCCACTACTGACAAACGCGAAATCTCGTCGTCGGTGAAAAACTTGTCGCTCACCTTGATGATACCTTTCTGCCCGACTTTCAATGAAGGGTAGTTGTAACCGATGGTTACAGGATTCTTCTCGTCTTGTAAACCAAGGAGGTTAACAACGTGAAATGTGCGGTTAGCGGGGATATGGTCTATCACGGTGCCGCGCTCGATGGCGGCAACTAATCTTTCTTTCTTGTTCATGATTCAATGATAGTTTTGTCGTTTCTCACATCTTCCAACGTAATACCCAAAACATCACAAATGATGGCTTCGCGGGCATATAGGCCGTTTTGTGCCTGTTGGATGAAATATGCATGCGGGTCTTCGTCAACATCGTAGGCAATCTCGTTCACACGGGGTAGGGGATGGAGTATTTTCATGTTCTCCTTCGTGTTCTTCAGCATGTCGCGACGAAGGATATAGACGTTTTTCACACGCTCGTATTCCATCAGGTCGGAGAATCGCTCTTTTTGAACGCGGGTCATATAAATGATGTCTGCATCGGCTATCACCTTGTCAGTGAATGTGGTATGCTCTTGGAATTTGATGCCGCGCTCTTTGCAGTAAAGTTTGTATTCGTTGGGCATGGCCAACTCCTTGGGAGCGATAAAATGGAATGTAGGGTTGAAATGGCGCATGGCCATGACAAGTGAATGGACTGTGCGGCCGTATTTCAAATCGCCCACCAGATAGATATTCAGGTTCTCCAGCGTGCCCTGGGTCTGATATATAGTGTACAGGTCGAGCATACACTGTGATGGGTGTTGGTGGGCTCCGTCACCGGCATTGATGATAGGAATAGGGGCCACTTCGCTCGCGTATTGTGCCGCGCCTTCAATGTAATGGCGCATCGCTATCACGTCGGCGTAGTTCGATACCATCAGAATGGTGTCTTTCAGTGTCTCACCCTTGGAAACGCTTGAGGCTTTTGCGTCACTGAAACCAATCACACGAGCGCCAAGACGGTTCGCGGCGGTCTCAAAACTCAAACGGGTACGGGTAGAAGGTTCGTAAAACAAAGTGGCGACAACTTTGCCTTTCAGTATGTCGCGGTTGGGGTGCTTCTCAAATTCCTGAGCCAACTCTATCATGTAGAGTATTTTCTCACGTGACATGTCAGCAAAGGTGACAAAATCGTGTTTTTTCATTATCCTATTGATATAGCGTTCAAAATCGTGTGCGAAGTTAAGCATAATTTTTAATTTATTTGTCTCTTTTCGAAGAAAAGTTGTAACTTTGCACCAAATTAATCAAAACAAGAGGTTTTCATACGTATGAGACGCATTTTTATCCGCATATTATGGTGGCTATTGGGCTCTTCTGTCGTCTTGGGGGCATTGGGCTTCATTGCCATTTGGAATGGATGGATTGGATATATGCCCGACATCGAGTCGCTTCAAAATCCTATCAGCCGCTATCCATCGCTCGTCTATTCGGCCGACGGTAAATTGATGGGTACGTTTGCCACACTCCGGGAAAAGGGTATGCCTGTCAGTTACAATAATATGTCCTCTCATCTTATTCACGCTCTTGTGGCAACTGAGGATGAGCGTTTTTATGAGCACTCAGGCATCGATTTCATTGCCCTTTCACGTGCCATCGTAAAACGTGGATTTATGGGCAACGAGAGTGCTGGTGGTGGCTCGACTATCACGCAACAGTTGGCTAAGCAACTCTATTCCGAGAGGGCACACTCCACGGTGGAGAGACTCCTGCAAAAACCCATAGAATGGGTTATTGCCATTAAACTTGAGAAATTCTACACCAAAGAGGAAATCATCACCATGTACCTTAATTATTTTGATTTCCTCAACAATGCTGTCGGTATAAAGACGGCTGCGAATACTTACTTCGGTAAAGAACCGAAATCATTGAACGCCCCCGAGGCTGCAACTCTCATAGGATTGTGTAAAAACCCTGCTTACTATAACCCGTTCAAGTTCAAAGACAGGTGTAGGGAGAGACGCAATGTCGTGCTGCAGCAAATGAACAAGATGGGATATATCTCTGACGCGGAGTTTGAGCAATACAGAAATCTCCCACTCAATGTAGTTCAGAGGCAGCAAGGAAATAACAAGAATCCGATCCAGGAGGGTATCGCTCCCTATTTCAGGGATTATATCCGGCAATATATGATGGCGGAGAAACCTGACAAGAAAAATTATCCTGATTGGAAGAAGGTGCAATATCATCTCGATTCCATCGCATGGGAAGAAGATCCGCTTTATGGATGGTGCAATAAAAACTTGAAGAGAAACGGACATCCGTATAATCTTAACACAGACGGTTTACGCATCTTTACGACGGTTGACTCGCGTATGCAGAGATATGCGGAAGAAGCGGTCAGAGAGCATCTTTCACAAACTCTGCAGCCCATTTTCGATGCACAGACAAGGGCCAACCCCCGTGGGCCTTTCTCGTCAAGAATGTCGAAAGAGGATTATGAGCGCGTCATGAACAGGGCTATACGCCAAAGTATTCGTTACCAGACTCTGAAGGCCGCCGGGGCTACTGAGGAAGAGATTAGAAAGTCTTTCAACACGCCTGTAAAGATGATTGTCTTCTCATATAAAGGCGACGTTGAGAAGGTGATGACGCCTATGGACTCCATCAAGTATTACAAGCAGTTCCTCAGAGCGGGACTGGTCAGTATGGACCCAAAAACAGGTGCAATCAAAGCCTATGTGGGAGGACCTAACTACGAGTATTTCCAATATGACATGGCGATGGTTGGTAGAAGACAGGTAGGCTCGACCATGAAACCTTACCTCTATTCGCTTGCTATGCAAAATGGGTACAATCCTTGTGATAAAATACCCAATAGGATGAAAAAATATGGTAACTGGATGCCGAAAGGTGGAGGTGGACTCGGAAACGGTTCTATCGTGACCCTCAAGCAGGGGCTGGCAGCGTCGAGTAACTGGTGTTCTGCTCACCTCATTGAGAAGTTCACACCGCAAAACCTGGTCGATCTCTTGCATAAATATGGACTCAATAATCCCAATATCCAGCCCAACATGGCGCTTTGTCTCGGCCCTTGCGAGGTGACGGTCGGCGAGATGGTGAGCGGATACTCAACATTCGTGAACAAAGGTATGCGTTCCGCACCTCTCATGGTGACACGTATCGAGGATAGTGATGGGCATGTGCTCGCTAATTTCCAACCGCGTTACAATGAGGTGATTAGTGAGGAGAGTTCATATAAAATGCTCACTCTTCTTAAAGGTGTTGTTGATCGTGGTACAGGACGCCGTGTCAGAGGTTTCGGCATCAGTGCTGAAATGGGCGGAAAGACTGGTACCACCAATTCAAATGCCGACGCATGGTTCATGGGCGTCACTCCCGACTTGGTCAACGGCGTGTGGGTTGGAGGTGAAGACAGAGACATTCACTTCGTGTCTACAGGTATCGGGCAAGGTGCTGCTGCAGCCCTGCCCATCTGGGGACGGTATATGAGAAAGGTGTATTCTGACGCGAGCCTCGATTACAGCCAGAGTGTCAAATTTGATGTTCCCAAAGGCTTCGATCCTTGTGATGAGAAAAACATCTTACCTGAAAACTCCATTGGCGACGTCTTTGAATAAGATTCTGTCACTTATAACATACCATTCGCTCCTCTTTCTCGGAAAAGGGGAGCGTTTTTTTAGGCTGAATTTACACCTTATTATATACATGCCCGTTTTGCGGTCTTGATAATTTTGAATTTTGTAAGAAAAAACGAAATTCTTTCAAAAGGAGATAAAAAAGTTTCTAAAAAATTTGTAAGATTAAAAATTTTGCCGTAATTTTGCATCCGCTTTCGGCTTAAAAATGAGGGTTTTTCTCTCTGGGTCGACAGCCATCAATAAAGAGTTCTTTGAAAGGATTACATACAGAGACAGAGAAGAAGTACAAGAAGCAAGGCGCCGTTGGCTTGTCCATCGTCGCCGTTGGGTTAAAGAATACGAACCGTCAATGTTTTGACAGGAACCGTTTACGGGCTTTAAACCGGGCTTGAGATGCTCTTTTCCGGATAGTGACACCGGGCTTGGAATCAGACAGTATGTCCCTTTCGGGGGATTACGAAGATAAATTATTTACAATGGAGAGTTTGATCCTGGCTC
>JAFZAH010000037.1 GCA_017548275.1 Prevotella sp. | reverse complement strand
TCGCTATCGTAGTAGCCGTTGCCGGCGACGCGGGTCATGTCGTACATCGTACTGGCTACGGTAGCCTTGATGCGGGTGTCGGCAGCGGCAGCATTCAGGGCGATGCCTCCCCATCCGCAGATGCCGATGATGCCAATCTTCTCAGCATCGACGTTCTCCAACTGCGAGAGATAATCAACGGCAGCCATGAAGTCTTCAGTATTGATGTCGGGCGAAGCCGTGCGACGGGGCTCACCACTGCTCTCGCCTGTGTACGACGGGTCGAAAGCCAATGTCACGAATCCACGCTCTGCCATCCGCATGGCGTAGAGTCCGCTCGACTGCTCCTTAGTGGCTCCGAATGGGCCGCTAACGGCAATGGCCGCCAGTTTTCCTTGTGCATCTTTAGGCGTGTAGAGGTCAGCCGCCAACGTCAGACCATACTGTGTCTCGAACGTCACTTTCTGGTGGTTCACTTTCTCGCTCTGCGGGAACACCTTGTCCCACTCCTGTGTCAATGTCAGTTCCTGTTTCATATCCTTGTCTGTAGTTTGTTTGTTACTGTTACATGCTGTTAGCATTCCCACTGCAAGCATTGCTAATAATATCTTTTTCATCTTGTTATCTTTTTACCGTTTTGAATTACAATTCCCTTTTGTCCAGCCTGAGCCAATGTACCTTGGAGTGTGTAGGCTTTTGACTTAACATCATCAGCCTTTATTCGACTAATGCCTGTCGGTTCAGAGATGGAGAGCGTCACGCTGACATGGCCGCCACCTGCATTCACCCATGTCTTGATGTCTGCCTGCGTCATGTTATCGAGTTTGCCGATGCGGGTGAAGTTCCACGAGTTCGTGTCGTAGTAGATGCAGAGATTCGAGCCCTGATAGAGAATCAGATCACCAGGAACGGTGTTAATCTGCTCATTGTTTTCGGGGAATGTATAGCTCAATGCACCCACCTTCTCGAAATTGCCGTAGTCGTGCGCCTCGTAGGTAATATTTCCCTGCTGTAGCTGAGCTACCAAAGCCTTGGTAGAAGAGTTGCTGACCAGCGTCGCCGTCTTGGTCACATCACCGATGGTGAGGAAGAGTTTCTGTGTCATATCGCTGGAAATTTGAAAGTTCTGTGTTGGCAGCCAATTCTGAATCAATGAAGCACGATTGGAATGGTTTGCATTGTTGATCCACAAGGCATCGCCTGCCCAGGTCACGTTAGGGAGCAATCGCTGGGCATCTGCCACCACACCGCTGATGCCGCTTGAATGGCTTGACACTATCATTGACACCGTCTTTTCTGCCATCTGCACACTATTATTGAAAAGGTACGTCTGCATGATAGCCGCCATCTGGCTCCACCAAAGCGGAGTCACGATGATAATGTTCTGGTAGTCGCTGAGACTAACATTCACGGGGTCAATAGCGGGATAACTGCTCGCATCATTGGGGTTAGCCTTGATGGTATTCAGCAGCTGCGTACCCAGCGCATAGTTGTTTGCCTCATATCGCAGCCCCTTCTCTGCAGGCTGAATTTCAAGTACGTCTGCCTCAATTTGTGCCGTCAACGAATTCACAATCTCGCGACAGTTTCCCGTGTAGCTGTAATAAACTATCAGCGTACTTCCCGCGTTCTGTACAGAAGCAGGTTCTGCCTTTACCTCGCTGTCTGATGAACAACAGGTAAACAGCATCGCTGCCAATAACATCATAATCTGTCTCATATTCACTATCATTTGTATTCGGCAGCAAAGTTACACCTTTTCTATATTATAGATATTATACAGATTTTGGAAAGAACTACCATTATTGCGGTTTCTAATACTTATACCGCTCGCCTGGCACTATTTCCTGATAAACCGGCTCTCCGTTTCCGGCGTTTCGGCAGCAGTATAGCGCTCCACCGTCATGTGGAGGTCGTACTTCTCGCGAAGCCTTGCAATGGTGTCCATCATGGGCGTAGCGTGATGCTTATCGATGGCTTCCTGATTGGCCCAACTGTCGATAAGCAAGATGGTCTCGGGATCGTCGAGCGACTGGTAGTATTCATAACGCAAGTTGCCTTCCTCGGCCCTGATGGCGTCGACTGTGCCGCTGGAAATCATCTCCTCAGCGAACTTCCTGGCATTCCCGTTAGTGCCGGTGTACCTCAGATTCACAGTGATAGACATACTTTTTTCCTGTTTATCTCCGCTGCATCCTACAAGAAACAATATGGCGAAGATTGTCAATATAAACTGTTTCATACACTACAACTTCTCGACCAGCGCCTTTATTTTGCTCAGGGTGGCATCGGTTTTCTGTTCGTCTATCTTGGCACTGACATAGCCCATGTTCTCCACGTTCCAGTAGTTGCAGATGTCGCGCACTTCAGCGATAGCACCATCATAGACGTTTGGCGAATAAGACGACATCAGCAGGGCGATTTTCTTCACCTTGGCGGGTTTGTTCACACAATACATGCGTTGTATGGGAAGTTGAATCTGTGCTGAGAGCGTGAAATAATAGATGGGTGCAGCCAGCACCAGCACCTCCGCCTCGGCCATCAGCGGATAGAGTTCCTGCATGTCATCCTTTTGAATGCATGCGCCATTGCCCTTGTTATGGCAATACTCGCAAGCCAGACAGCCTGCAATCTTCTTCTTAGAAACGTTGACCAGCGTGACCTGATGACCTGCTGCCTCGGCAGCCTTCTTGTACTCTTCCGCCATCCAAGCGGTATTTCCTTTGACTCTCGGAGAGCCTTGTAAAATCAAGATGTTCATAATTTAATTATTTTTAGAAATAATTTGATTTTCGGAAGTTATGATGAGGATTTTCATTTTCTCAAATACGCCCAGCGGCGGGCCCAGTCTCTCATGATTTCCTGACGGACCTTGTATTGGGTATCAGCACCGGCACAATCGTGCCAATAATCGGCAGATGCATAACTGTCCGTCCACCAATGTGCCCCCACTTTGTAGTCAGTGTCGTGTGGTTTTACTTCCCATGTGTTTTGGATGGTTATCTCACCGTCGATTGGTGTGAATCCTTCGATGGTCGATGTGATGGTATAGGGTAACGTGCCTGTGTAGTAGGTGGAGTGGCGCAATACATAGAGACCGTTACCCTTGTAATAACCTTTCCACTGCTGCTTGCGGATGTCAAGTGTGATGCATGCAGAGTCGACGGCGATGTCATCACGCTTGGGACCTCTCAGTTGCCACTCGATGATGCCGCATATCTGTGCCGTGTCTTTCGAAGTAGTGGCACCATAAAAGACAGTGCGGGGTGTACGGCTGCAACGGACGAAACGACCTGCCCACGACAGTTGCTCCGGGTTCGCAGGGTTGCCTCTCATCACGTAGAGCAGCGAGGGCGTGTCGCCCAACTTGGGATTGCCTTTGTAGTAGGCTGCGAAGTCGCGCCCCAGATGACCTGCATCCTTGATGTGTGTGTCAAAATAGCCCGCATTCCATTCGTCCTTGTTCTTCGAGTCGTAGATGAAGCCGCGATAGGTGGTGTTGTT
Source organism: Prevotella sp. (assembly GCA_017548275.1). Taxonomy (GTDB): domain Bacteria; phylum Bacteroidota; class Bacteroidia; order Bacteroidales; family Bacteroidaceae; genus Prevotella. Next base: position 103,089 of record JAFZAH010000037.1, on the reverse strand, counting down.
CTCTATCATCCACAGGTCGGGGAAGTGCTCGATGATATAACAGTAGGCATTGACGCCCCATTTCTTGTTGGGACCGCCAATCCAGTGGACGCGCAACCTGGGAGCGATATCGGGCGCATCGTGCAACGCCTGTGCCACATCCTCCAAACAACCCCATACCAAAACATACAGCGGACGGGCATCCTTTTTACGCGCCTGACGGACAATCCACCGTGAACCTTCCGTAGGCTCGCCATAGCCGCAGGCGGGAGCCTCGCTCATGCGTCCCTGCTTTACCAGTTTTCTCAGCGCCTTGGGTTTCATCAGTCCTTTGATGTGGCGTCTCAACGCAGGCAGGTCCTGCTCATAGACATCTATCATGCGGAAAATCTCGCTGGTATTCCCGTCGCCAAACGATGGTGAGGACACCAGTCCTTCGAGGTCAAACTCATTGCTATACATCAGCAGATGCGCCACCGACTGGTTGTCGTCGGGGTCAGTACCGCCAATGTCTGTACTAATCAGTACTCTTGGTTTTTGTTTTGCTGTTTCCTGCGCATTCGCCATCATCGTAAATACCCCAAGCAACAGTGATATGATTGTCCATTTTTGTTTCATCAATCCATGTCTTTGTAGTTTGTTGCCGCAAAGTTATAAAAAAATCCCATAACGCATAGATATGTTATACCGTCAACTCTATCAGAATCCCCTCGGGGCCGAGGATGCAACTTTCGTAATAGCCGTCGCCAGTGATGCGTGGACCGCTTAACACTTGATAGCCATCTTCATTCAGAAGTTTTGTAAGGCAGTCAACCTTTTCTTTAGATCCGACGGCAAAGGACAAGTGAATGAAGCCCTGACGATAGATGTTCGCTTTCTCATCCACTACTTCTGGCCTTGTCATCAGTTCCAGCCTTGCACCAGAATCCACAAAACTCAGGATATATGTTTTCAGCCCGGTCTTGGGATTGTGATACATTTCATTCGATACGCCATGGAAATAGCGGATGAAGAACTCCTTCATCCCTTCCAAATCCATGCAATATAGTGCTATGTGGTCTATTCTCATTTTGCGGAAGGTTTGACTTCTGGTCGAGCCTGCTCACGCTCTGAAGAACTGATGCGCGCATCACTCTCCTCTCGCTTAATCGCCGGCTTGAAGAGTTTATGTTTCAGCCACTCACGAACAGGCAGGTCATAGAGTTTGTAGGCTCCGTAAGCCAGAAGGATGGCAAGCATGAAGATGCAGACGGATACGAAGATGTGGGTGCCGAGTGGGGCTTCTTTATGGCTGTCAGCCCATGACATCTGCATGTAAATGAGCGGATAGTGGGTGATATAGATGGGATAACTAATCTCGCCGAGGAATTTGTTGATGGCCGATGACTTCGAACCTATGACGCTGCTGCCAGCGCCTATCACTACAATCAGCGGGAAGAAGACGAGGATACAAATGGCTTCGTAGAGTCCGTTTGTCCAGCGGCTGTCGCCTTCGGTGCCAAGTCCCATCCATGGCATGCAGAACAGCACAATGATCATCAGCGAACACCACCAAAAGCCTGCCTTCATCTTAATGAGTTTACCCATTCGCGAGATAAGCAGTCCGCAGAAGAAGGGATAGAGCAGACGGGTGAGTCCCACCTGTAACTGGTCGGGGGTGGTGCTCCAACCGCCCACAACGGTATATGATGCCCAGTTGCGCTCTTCAAGGAATCCGGTCACATCGATGTTCAAGCAGAGTATAATGGTCAGCACGGCGAAAACGACTACACAAACACTCAATGCCACCTTCGAAAACCTGCGAATAACGAGAGCATAGAGAATGTTGGCGATATACTCCCATTGCAGCGACCAAGCAGGGCCGTTCAGCGGATTGGTCTCAGCCCAGCCTCGGATGTCCATCGTATTAGGCAGGGGAATCATCGTGAAACACCAAAACATCACCAGCAGCACCATCCACCATGGCGTGTCGTTAATTAGCGGGAACTCGTCACAACTGCCGAAATAGAATATCAATGCTCCAAACAGCGTGCCGAAGATAACCATCGGGTGCAGACGGATGAGACGGCGCTTAAAGAAACTCCACGTTGACATTTTGTCCCAGCGGTCGTCGTAGGCATAGCCGATGACAAAACCCGAAAGCACGAAAAAGAAATCAACAGCCAGATAACCGTGGTTTATCGGCTGGCCGGGACCTCCGTGAAAGTAAGTTTCAAACAGGTGGTAGGCTACAACGAGTATGGCAGCCACACCGCGCAACCCGTCGAGAATCTCGTAACGCGGTTTCGATTCGAGATAAGTATTATTATTTTTCATTTCGGTTGTAAAGTTACAAAAAATCCTCCATATCAGCACGATATGGAGGAATCTTTTGTGATAATATAGGGGATTAGTGGTGCAAAGCGATGCAAAAAAATAGATAAAACTCGGTTTTTGGGTGCCATTATTCTGTCAGTTCGTTTTCCGTCATGTCGTCTATCTGGTCGATGATTTCCTTGTACTGACGTTGGTTTTTGAAATGGATGGAGAGCCCGATGACAGCACCGATGACACCTCCGACACAGCCGCCCCAGAACATGGGTTGGTAGAACAAATCGTGGTTGAGTTTGTAAATCTCGTAGAAGAACCAGGCCAGCCAGACCAGGAGGGCGGGGATGCCGAAGAGAAGCCAGTCGTTGTCGAACTTCTTGGCGCGTGCAATGCGGCGACGTGTCTCTACGAGGTTGTTAGACATCAGGTTCGCGTCATTGAGATTCCTCTTGTTGTAATAGGTGGCACCTGCACATACCAGCATAAAGATGCTTGTACCAATCCAGAAGGCGATGGAGAAGCCCGCTAACATAACGAAGACCCAATAGCCATAGGGAATCATAAGTATGCCGAGAATGATTACCCAGAAGTATGTGCGGTTGATGCTGCCGGCCGCTTTCGTCATCGACTGGCGGATAATGTGGTCGTTGACAATCTCCTGCTTATCCAGTTTCTTTTTTAGCGCGGCCATTTGCTCGCGCATATTCTCCAGTTCAAAATCGTTGTTATTCATAATGTGTGAAGTTTAATCGTTTGACATTTGTTTGAGTTGTTCTCTGATACGGAACAGACGCACGCTGACGTTTTTGGTAGAGATACCGACTATTTGTCCGATTTCATCGTACGAGAGGTTTTCGAGCCACAGCAGGACGATAGCCCTGTCGAAAGGTTGCAGACGTGAGATGCGCTTGTGGAGCATGTCCACTTGTCGCGTGTCTTCGTCGCGGTCTTCAAAGAGGTTGATGTCCATGGACAGCCGTGTGGTGGCGTGCCGCCGTTTCTTCCTGTCGATAGAGATGCAGGTGTTGAGTGCGATGCGGTAGATCCACGTCTTGATGTCACTGCGATGCTCGAAGTCGTCATATCCTTTCCAGATGTTGACCAGCACCTCCTGGAAGAGGTCGTTCACCTCGTCGGCATCTTTCGAGAACATGTAGCACACCGTGTAGATGGTGCTTTTGTGTTCTGCAATAGTTTGCGCAAACTGTTTTTCCAAAGTTGTCATTGTTGTCTATTCCGATTGATTTTCACACTTTAGACGCAGCAAAGTTACAAAAACTACAGGGAAAAAGAAAATTTTTCGTCATAAGGACAAAAGTACATGTATTTTCGACATAAGAACAAAGGATATGTGTTTTAGACATAAGTACATAAGAACATAGGATATATTGTTTGGCGCAAGTGTGTGTTTGCTGCTAATAACATATCGATTTTGCCCAAAGGGTTTGGCCTGTTTAACAATTTCTAAAGTTTGCGAAAAGACTTTTTGGTAAAAAAGATGTCCATTCTCTCCAAAATTATGTACTTTTGCACAAACAAATCACAGAACAACAAATCAAAAAGAAAAAACACACGTATGAAGACTAATTATGAAGTACGTTATGCTGCGCACCCCGAGGATGCGAAGCAGTATGACACGGCCCGTATCCGCCGTGATTTCCTGATTGAGAAAGTGTTTGCCGCCGATGAGGTGAACATGGTGTATTCGATGTATGACCGTATGGTGGTGGGTGGCGCCATGCCCATGAAAGAGGCATTGACACTTGAAGCCATCGACCCGCTGCGCGCACCGTTCTTCACAACACGTCGCGAGGTGGGCATCTTCAATGTGGGCGGCGAGGGTATCGTACGCGTCGGCGATGAGGTGTTCGCGCTCGGTTACAAAGAGGCTCTTTATATCAGTCGTGGCGACCGCGATGTGGTTTTTGAGACCAAGGATGCGAAGAATCCCGCCAAGTTCTATTTCAACAGCACCACAGCCCATAAAGAATACCCCTGTAAGAAGGTGACGAAGAAGGATGCCGTGGTGGCACACATGGGCAGTCTGGAGATGAGCAACGAGCGCGACATCAACAAGATGCTGGTCAATCAGGTGTTGCCTACATGCCAGTTACAGATGGGTATGACGGAACTGGCTCCCGGTTCGGTGTGGAACACGATGCCCGCCCACGTGCACAGTCGTCGCATGGAGGCATATTTCTATTTCGAGGTGCCTGAAGAGCAGGCCGTCTGTCATTTCATGGGCGAGGTCAATGAGACGCGCCACATCTGGATGCGTGGCGATCAGGCTGTGCTCTCTCCCGAATGGAGCATCCACAGCGCCGCCGCTACCCATAACTACACCTTTATCTGGGGTATGGGCGGCGAAAACCTCGATTACGGAGACCAGGATTTTTCAAAGATTACGGATTTGAGATAGAAATATAGGAGTTCGGTAGTTCAGTAGTTTCAGGAGTTCAGACAATAGTTATGTAACTCACGAAACTAATAGATTAGGAGTTAAGACATGTATTGATTTAGGAGTTAAGACAACTTTTATGACACCAACTTTTTCTTTTGAAAAAATAATTGCTTGGCAGAAGGCCCATGAGTTTACAATAATGGTTTACAATATGACCAAGACCTTTCCCGAAGAAGAACGTTTTGGGCTGACTTCCCAATTTCGTAGAGCAGCAATATCATTAGAAGCCAATATAGCCGAAGGATACAAAAAACTGAGTAAAGCAGATAAACTCCGCTTCTTTAATATTTCTGAAGGTAGTTTGGCGGAATGTCGTAATTATATCATTCTCTCTAAGGATTTGCTGTTTATTACGGAATCGCAATATACTTCGTTATATATACTTTTGGAAGAAACAAGCAAGTTGTTAACAGCATACAGCAGAGGTATCATAAATAATACAGGTATTCAAGACTAATTAAACTAAAACGGGGCTATTGTCTGAACTACTGAAACTACTGAACTCCTGAACTCCCCCAAAAACAAAGAACATGAACATCTTTTCATTAGAAGGTAAAGTGGCGTTAGTGACGGGTGCGGCTTATGGCATCGGCTTCGCCATCGCAGAGGCACTGGCAAAGGCCGGTGCGAAGATTGCTTTTAACTGTCGCGGACAGGAACACATGGACAAGGCGTTAGCCGACTATCGTTCCTTAGGCATCGAGGCTCACGGTTATTTGTGCGACGTGACCAATGAGACCGAGGTGCAGAAGATGGTGGACGACATCCGCCAACAACTGGGACATATCGACATCCTCGTTAACAACGCCGGCATCATCAAACGCATCCCCATGCACGAGATGAAGCGTGAGGAGTTTCAGCAGGTGATAGACATCGACCTGGTGGGGCCGTTTATCATGACCAAGGCCGTCATCCCCGAGATGATGGAGCGTCGCGAGGGCAAAATCATCAATATCTGTTCGATGATGAGCGAACTGGGCCGCGAGACCGTCAGCGCCTACGCCGCCGCCAAGGGCGGGTTGAAGATGCTCACGCGTAATATCTGCTCGGAGTATGGCGGGTATAACATCCAGTGCAATGCCATAGGTCCTGGTTATATCGCCACTCCCCAGACGGCACCCCTGCGCGAGCGTCAACCCGACGGCAGCCGTCATCCGTTCGACTCGTTTATCTGTGCCAAGACCCCTGCCGGCCGTTGGCTCAATCCCGAGGAGTTGGGCGGTCCCGCCGTGTTCCTCGCCTCACATGCCTCCGATGCGGTCAACGGTCACATCCTCTATGTAGATGGCGGCATCCTGGCGTATATTGGGAAACAGCCATGAAGTTTAGGAGTTCGGGAGTTTAGGAGTTTCAGGAGTTCAGACAATAGTTATGTAACTCACGGAACGAATTGATTAGGGGTTCAGATAATAATTCATTGATGGTCTTTCCCAAGAGGCGGGCATATGTCTGAAGTCCTGAAACTCCTAAACTCCTGCACTCCAAATAATAAAATAACGGCATCCTCGAAAGGATGCCGTTTTATGAAATTTTCTTACAAAATCAATTAGAGAGCCTTCTCCAGTTCTGCGCCGGCCTTAAATTTAGCCACTTTCTTAGCAGCGATGGTGATCTTCTCCTTTGAGCGGGGATTGATGCCCTCGCGAGCGGGACGCTCGTTCACGCTGAATGTGCCGAAGCCAATGAGTTGCACTTTGTCGCCCTCTTTCAGAGCGTCTTTGATAGCGTTAACTGTAGCCTCAAGAGCCTTTTTTGCATCCACCTTGGTGAGTCCTGCACCAGCGGCGATTTTGTCGATTAATTGTGTCTTGTTCATAATTTTCTATGATAAATTTAACAAAAATGTGAAATAAGTTTCAAAATTTGCGACAAATATAGGTTAATCATTTGATAAATCAAACAAAAAATAAAAAAAAGTGAAGAAAATAATGAAAAAAAGTGTCTATAAGGCTGATTTTGTGCCGCATAACAGATATTTTTCGTATTTTTGCGCCCATAAACGGACTAAACCATTGTAACGACTATGCGCAAGATACCAACAGTCACCAAAAACCTGCTCATTATCAATGCGATTGCCTTCATCGCTTATCTGGTGTTGAAAGGCAAGGGTATAGATTTGAACAATATCTTCGGATTGCACTTTTTCATGGCATCCGATTTCCATCTTTATCAGTTCTTCACTTACATGTTCATGCATGGCGGTATCGAGCATATTTTCTTCAATATGTTTGCCCTGTGGATGTTCGGTTGTGTGGTGGAGAATGTCTGGGGTCCTAAAAAATTCCTTTTTTATTACATTTTGTGTGGTGTCGGTGCTGGTCTGATACAGGAGATTGCACAGTTGACCTCGTTGTGCATAGGTTATCATCTCAGCCTCTCCGATGTTTTTTCCATGAAAGAAGAGTTGGCTGTTGCCCTCAACGGTTGGACTACTGTGGGCGCCTCGGGTGCCATCTATGCCATCTTGTTGGCGTTTGGTATGATTTTCCCCGAAGAGCGCATCTTCATCTTCCCCCTGCCTATCCCTATCAAGGCGAAATGGTTCGTGATGTTCTATGTGGCCATCGAACTGTTCTCGGCCTTAGGTTCCGGCGGTAATGACAATGTGGCGCATTTCGCGCATTTGGGCGGTATGCTCTTCGGCTTCATCCTTATCCGTTATTGGCGTCGCCATCCCGAGGTGGGCAGCGGTTACGGTCGCAACCGTGGACAGCAGTTCTTCGACCGTATGCGCAACTCATGGGAACAGCGCAGTCACCGACCGGCCGACAACGGGCGCACTTCGTCGCAACAGCAACCACAACAGCCCCGGCGGGAGACCGACCAGCAATATAATGCGCGCAAGAAACGAGAACAGGACGAGATAGATGTGATTTTGGACAAGATACGCAAAAGCGGCTATGACAGCCTGACACAAGAGGAGAAGAAGACCCTCTTTGATGCCAGCAAAAACAAACGATGACGATAATCAAGAAATGGCTTTGCCGCATCTTGGCTGCCGCGAATATTTTGGTGGTGGTCTTGATGTTGCTGACGGGTTATTCCGGATATGTCAGTCCCGTTGACCATGCTTTATGGGCAGCATCGGGGCTGGCGTTCCCTTTGGTGCTTGCCGCCAATGTCGTGTTTATTCCCGTCTGGCTGATTCTGCGCCGCCGTTATCTGCTTATCCCCCTGTTGGGCATCGTCTTTTGTATTGCGCCCGTGCGCACATATATACCCTTAAATTTGGTGTCCGAGCCTCCCGAAGGTTCCATCAAGGTCATCTCCTTCAACGTCCATTTGTTTGAGGGTTGGCGGTTTCATACCCGTCGCGACAATCCTACAGTGAATTATCTGCTCGACGCCGACGCCGACATCATCTGTCTGCAAGAGGCGGGGTTGTCGGAGGTGCGCAACATCAAAGTGGATGAACTCATGGCCAAGCGTTATCCCTACGTGTCGCGCACGATGAACCAGAGCAATGGCGTTGCGCTATACAGCAAATGGCCCATCCTTTCGACCGAGCGCATTGAGTATCCTTCTGCGGGCAATGTGAGCGACGCCTCGCTGGTGCTTATCAATGGCGACACGGTGCTGGTGGTGAACAACCATTTGGAGACATACGGCCTCTCGTCCGACGACAAATTGGATTTTGGCGAAATCGTAACGGGAAAAGAGCAGACAAAGGAGGGTACGGAAAATGTAGCAAACGACATAAAGGAAAAGAGTGACAAGGCTGTAAAGAAAGACCAAAAAGATAAAAAGAACAACAGCAAAAAGAAAAATAAAAGCAGCAAGAAAAAGAAGAAAAAAAGGAAGACCCGTTGGGAGTTTCTGGCCGCTGTGGAGCGTGCCGACCGCTTGCGCGCCCCTCAGGCTGATGCTGTGGCCGACTATATCCGTCGCAGCGGTGTGAAGAGCGTCATCGTGTGCGGTGATTTCAACGACCATCCCCTGTCGTATGCCCATCACACCATTGGAAAGGGTTTGACCGACTGTTTCGTGGCAGGCGGAAATGGTCCCGGTTTCACTTACGACCACAACTGGATGTACTTCCGTATCGACCATATTTTCTGCTCGAAAGACTGGCGTTGCTATACTTGTCAAGTTGACCGAAATGTGTCACTCTCTGACCATTATCCGGTCATTTGCACGCTCAAAAAGCGCCTAAATCGCTAAAAAATGAATATTTAAGCGGTAAAATTTTTCAGAGTGTGAAAAAATCACTAACTTTGCACGCTATTTCGTAAATGGGCAAATAACAAATAATTAAATAATCATCATTTAACTAAAATGCAAACTTTTGAAAAAGTAATTGTCAGTACTGTAGCGGTCTTATTGACGCTCGTCTGCATCTTCTACTTGTCGTTCACCGTGGCGACGAGTCATTTCGAGAGCGAGGCTGCCAAAATCGCAGATCCTATCGCCAAGCAAGATTATCTGGATTCCGTAAAGTACTTCGGCAAGTCGTATCGCGACTGTCTGGAGACACAGGTGGGTCTGGGTCTTGACCTGAAAGGCGGTATGAACGTGGTGCTGGAGGTGTCTGTACCCGACCTCTTGGAGAATCTGGGTAACACCAAGGACGAGACGTTCATCAAAGCGATGAAAGCCGCTCGGGAAGAAGAGAAGAAGACACAGGGTGACTTTATCGACCTGTTTATCAAGAATTACAAGGAAATAGCCCCCGACCGTAGTCTGGCCGCAGTATTTGCCACATCCAAATTGCCCGATGTGAAAAGTAATAGCAGCGATGAGGAAGTGGAGGCAATGATTCGTACCAATCTGGAGGAGACCGTTGCCGACTCACGAAACGTCATCGCCAACCGTATCGACCAGTTCGGTGTCGTACAGCCCAATATCCAGCAACTGGAAGGCGGACAGGGACGTATCATGGTCGAGATGCCGGGTGTGAAAGACGTGAACCGTATGCGTAAACTGTTGGAGAGCAGTGCCAATCTGGAGTTCTGGGAGGTTTATTCCTCGAAAGAGATTGCTCCCGTGCTGGCACAAATCGGCCAACAATACGACGCAGGCGACAGTGGCGAAAAGGCTGAGGTCGACACACTTGCCACCGACACGACGAAAGCCAACAGTATGGCTGCCATCGCTGCCAAGAAGGACGGTAAGAAGAAATTCCAGGAGATGCTGCAAATGCGTAGCGATGACTACTGCGTGGTGGGTTATGCCAACGCCGTGGACACCGCAGCCATTGACTCCATCATCTTCTCGCCCGCAGCATTGCGCCAACTGGGTGCCGACGTGAAATTGTTCTGGGGTGCCAAACCCGCCGACGGTGTCAATAGCAAGCATATCTATGAGTTGTACTGCCTGCGCGGTCTGAAACCCGCCATGGAAGGTGACGTGGTGACCGACGCTAAGGACGGTTTCGACCAGTTCAAGAACAGCCCCGAGGTATCGATGGAGATGAACGAGGAAGGCGCCCGTGCTTGGGCCAACCTGACCAAGAAGAACATCGGCCGTCCCGTGGCTATCGTGCTCGACAACCTCGTGTACAGTGCACCTAATGTGAACCAAGAAATCACCGGCGGTCGTTCACAAATCACCGGTAATTTCACACTGCAAGATACCAAGGAGTTGGCTTCTACCCTGAAATCAGGTCGTATGAAGGCTCCCGTGAAAATCGTGCAGTCTGAGGTGGTGGGTCCGTCTCTTGGTGCCCAGTCCATCAAACAGGGTATCATCTCGTTCGTCATCGCCTTCGTGCTGTTGATGATTTACATGGTGCTCATGTACGGATTCATTCCGGGTATGGTGGCCAACACCGCTCTGTTGCTCAACCTGTTCTTCACGATGGGTATCATGGCCTCGTTCCAGGCGGCGCTCACCATGCCGGGTATCGCCGGTATCGTGTTGACCCTCGGTATGGCTGTTGACGCCAACGTGCTTATCTATGAGCGTACGAAGGAGGAGATGCGAGCGGGCAAGAATGTGCGTCAGGCACTTGCCGCCGGTTACAGCAACGCCTTCTCCGCTATCTTCGACTCCAACTTGACATCTATCATCACAGGTATCATTCTGGCAGTGGTCGGTATGGGTCCGGTGCGCGGTTTCGCTATCACCTTGATCATCGGTATCTGCTGCTCGTTCTTCACCGCAGTGTTCCTGACCCGTCTGGTTTATGAGAACCGCATGAAGCGCGACAAGTGGCTCAACCTCACTTTCACCACTCCGCTGTCAAAGAACCTCTTGCAGAATACCCACTTCAACTTCATGGGTATGTACAAGAAGAGTTTCACCATCTGGGCGGTTATCGCTCTTATCTTTATCGGATTCTTCGCTATCCGCGGTCTGAGCCGCAGTATCGATTTCACCGGTGGTCGTAACTATGTGGTGAAACTGGCTAAACCCGTTCCCGTGGAGGATGTGCGTAAGGCTTTGGCTGGCACCTTCGTCTATGACAACGGCGAGAAGCAGGGTCAGGAGGCAAATACCCAGGTGATTGCATTCGGTGAGGAAGGCAATGTGCGCGTTTCCACCAACTGGGAGATTGAGTCGAGCGACGCTACCATCGATGACCAGGCTGAGACCAAACTCTTCGAGGCTTTGTCAAAAGCCGGTCTGGTGACACAGAAAGACGTCGAGGCATTCAAAGACCCGGATTTGCATGAGGGCGGTTCAATCATCAGCAGCACCAAGGTGGGTCCGAGCATCGCGAGCGATGTGACCAACAAGGCTATCATCAGTGTGATTATCGCTCTGATCGCTATCTTCCTCTACATCCTGTTGCGTTTCCGCAATGTGGCGTTCTCTATCGGTTCTATCGTGGCTCTGGCACTCGATACACTTATCGTTGTGGGCTTCTTCTCAGCATTGTGGGGCATCCTGCCGTTCTCGCTCGAGGTTGACCAGACGTTCATCGGTGCTATCCTGACCGTGGTGGGTTATTCCATCAACGATAAGGTGGTGGTCTTCGACCGTATCCGTGAGAATATGCGTCTGTACAAGAAACGTGACAAACGCACCTTGTTCAACAACTCACTGAACCAGACATTGGCACGTACCATCAACACCTCTGTTTCTACATTGATCGTGTTGCTGTGTATCTTCATCTTCGGTGGTGTGAGCATCCGTAGTTTCGCATTCGCCATGATTCTCGGTGTCATCTTCGGTACATTGTCGTCTATCTTCATCGCTGCTCCTGTGGCTTACCTGACCATGGGCAACAAGATGGAAGAAGAAGAGAAGGCTGTTGATACAAAGGCTAAAAAGTAAGGACAGATAGTTCCGTATAAAACTCGGGCTGCAAGCATCGCTTGCAGCCCGAAGTTTTTTATAAGATTACAGGTTATGAGGTTGTAAGTCAGTATTTACCTTATGGGTTTATCCTTCCGTTACGTGATTTCCGACGGCCTCGGTGAATTCGCTGATGATGTCGAGCATGTCATGAGGCAGGTATGAGCAGGCTTTGCGGATGAAATCGTCAGGGATCTCGTAATAAGCCTCGGCGATGGCGCCAGCGATGTCGCCCTTCGTGTCGGTGTCGCCGTCGCAAAGGATGGCCTTGCGCACCACATCCTCGAAGTCTGTTCCGTCGATGAAGCAACGTATGGCCATGGGAACGGTCTCTTGGCAGGTGCCGTCGAAATGTCCCGTGCTGCCGATACGGAAGATGTCCTTCAACGGCATAATCTCATATCCGAACGAGCGTCTTACCGACCGCTCTGTCTCCTCTTTCGTGATGCGGCAGGTACGCAGCCAGTAGATGAGTGCGGCCACACATTGTGCGCCCTTGATGCCCTCGGGATGGTTGTGCGTGAACTCCGCAGTTCGTTTGGCCTCCTCCATAATATCATCATAGTCATTGAAGAGCCATCCCACACTGCTCACACGCATAGCCGAGCCGTTGCCGAAACTGTTCACGGGTTGCGGGTCGTCGCTGTTAAGCCAGTGGTAGAAACGGGTGCCGTAGCCGCCCATGGGGTCGGGATAACGGCGACACCATTCCAGCATCGTCTGCTTATAGTCTTTCTGATGCAAGATCGCGTCGGCCACCGCCACAGTGCAGATGGTGTCGTCGGTATAGTCACATTCAGGGGTAAAGAGTTCGAATCCTTGTTTCGGTGGTGCCGAGAATTCGAACCGTGAGCCGATAATATCGCCAATAATTGCTCCTAACATAGTCAAAAAGGTATTAGATGGTTTGTCAGTGTTTGAGGTGTGTTTATGAACACATCTATTTTTCTTGGTAGTCTCACCGGGAATCGAACCCGGATCTAATCTTTAGGAGAGACTTGTTCTATCCATTGAACTATGAGACCAGATTAGGTTTGAGGTTTGAGATTTGAGGTTTCAAGCATTCCTCATTCTTTCTGCAAAGGTACGAATAAACATGGTAAATAGCAAATTTTAATCGCTTTTCGTGGTTGTTTCATAATAAAATGATATATTTGCAACAGAATAACCCTAAACAATCATCATCATGAAACGACTATCTGTCATTTTATTCCTGTCTGCCGTCAATTGTCTGTTGCTTTTCGCACGGATACCCGACATTCCTGATTTCAGCGACGACAACGGATGGATGTATAAATTTTATCGCGACGATATCAATGGCCATCGGTTAGAGGGGCATGACGATGAGGTCATCTTTTGGGGGCTGTCCGACAGAGACCCTGAGGGGAATAAACGATTTGAGAACCTCAAGGTGCTCCGTATTCCCGCTACTGTGCGCCCGTCAAAGAACGACCACACTGGCATCGTCTTCTTTGAAGGAGAACCGCCACTCTTCAGGGTGACGGGCGTTAGCAGCCATGCTTTCAATGATTTTCCTGCTCTTGAGGAGATTGTGCTGCCCGAAGGCATCGTCGATATCGATCCTTTCGCCATGAGCGGCATACCCGCCAAGCGTATCAACATACCCGCATCGATGAAGCATGTATATCCTGGTCTTTTCCGCGGATATGATGACAAATGGGAGGCGGTGACGGTGGCCAAGAGCAATCCCCGTTACAGCAGCCGCGACGGACTGCTCTATTCCAAGCAGCAGGACACGCTCTGGGTTTGTCCGCAGGCACATCGTGGCGATGTCACGTTGCCCGCCACGGTCAAAGTGGTGTATGAGGATGCGTTTAACCGCGCGACGAACATCGGTAGGGTCACGTTGCCTGAAGGTGTCGTCTCCATCGGAAAGAGTGCTTTTTATGACAGCAGTATCACGCAGGTCAACATTCCGGGCAGTCTAAAGACCTTGCCGAAAAATGTCCTTGGGCAATGCAAACAATTGAAGCAGGTGGTCATTGATGAAGGTGTCGAGGTCATCGGCGAGGGAGCCTTCTCGTGCAGTTATTTGGAGACTGTAACGCTTCCGTCCACTATCCGCGAACTGGGTGATGAGGCGTTCATGCTATGCGACAAAGTGCATGACGCGTATTGCAAGGTCCTTGAGCCCCTTTCCATCAACATGGGCAAAGACTGTTTCCGTTTCGTTGACCTCAGTAAGATAACCCTTCATGTGCCCGCCGAAGCCGTGGATACTTACCGCGCCCTCTGCCAAGGTATGTTCGCCGATATTGTGGCGATGTAGGTTTGGATGGAAAACAAAATACTGCTCCCCCGTTAGTCGTCGCTAATGGGGGAGCATGTATTTTACAACCAGCACTTGTCGTGTCAAAATCTGAAACCGAAGAATGTTTGGGTACGCCATTTGATGTTATGCACGGTGAAGTTGTCTTCATTGCCGATGTTGGTGAAGTTAAACAGCATCGACAGTCCCAAGAACTTGTTTTTCCATTGGTGTACCACCGCCCCGCGCCCCGTGATGATGACCTCGGGGAAGTGGTAGTGAAGGGGGACGTTCATATCCCCGAAGGTCATCGACGTGTTGCTATAGACGATGAACGTGGGGAGTGCTGATATATGCAGCAACCAGCCTTGCGACGGCACGTAATTATAGCCATAGCCCGCACCGATGCCGATGTTCATCATTTTCAAATGTATCTCATCTTCCCATTTGAGTTTGGCGTGCTGCCTCATGCCCGATGCTGCCAGCATAAAACTGCCGGCAGAGCGCCGTTGGATATAACTCTGCGAGAAGGCGGCAGGGTAGGAGAACCTGCGGCTGTTGAAAATGTAATAAGCATTCACGTTCAGCGTCTTGACCGACAGCATGTCGGCGGGCAGGTCGATATGTTCCACCTCTGATGGGGCGGATTTGTAATATCCTTCATGCCAACCGGTGAAGTTTTTGGCATTCTGATAGGTGAAGTCGAAGCCGAAACGCTTGCCGTAGGACATGAAGTTCAACTCATAGTCGCTGTATTTGCCCATCAGTTTGGCGGGATTGAGCGAGGCGTTGAGTGAGAAACCCAAGTAATTCACACCGATGCTGACGGTTGATTTGTAGTCGGCTGTCATTTGTGAGTTAAACTGGTAGTCATCTTCCACCCCTTCGGACTCTATCTTCGCGCCTGAAACATTCAGTCGCGCCTTGATAGTCCATTTGGTCTTCGGCCGTTCGATATAAGCCGTGTCGATACTGCCATAACGATAATAACGGACAGTGAGCACACTGTCCACCTTCGTCCACATCCTTCGTGCACAGCTTTGGGCTGCTACATCAGAACAACAAAAGATGGCAACCCATAATAATATCCACTTACCATATATGATAATCTTAGAACTCATGACCGAAGTAAAGGAGGAAACAGTGCTCTTTGGTGTGGTCGCTGACCTAGTGTAGCGCCTACAGTTAAGGTTTGATGTTCGCTTTCACCGTCACTTGTCCGCTTGCGTCAGAGGTGCCGCCTGTCATGATGTCGTATTGTCCGGGGATGACGCGCATGGTATTGGTCTGTGCGTCCCATGACTCGAAACGCTCACGGGGCAGGTCGATGCTGACGGTGCGGCGCTCGCCGGCTTTCAGAGTCACTCGGCTGAAGGCGCGGAGCGATTTCTGGGGTCCGGTGATGTCGGCAATGCGGCGGATATAGACTTGCACGGTTTCGGTGCCCTCTCGTTGGCCCGTATTTGTCAGGGTGAAGGTCAGCCGGCCGTTCTTGTAGGTCGGTTTGCCGTAGGCGAAGGTGGTGTAACTCAGCCCGTGACCGAAGGGGAACAGCGGTTTGCCTTTGAAATAACGGTATGTGCGGTTGTTCATCGTATAGTCGAGGAAGTCGGGCAGGTCGTCGGTGCTGCGGTAGAACGTGACGGGCAGTTTTCCCGACGGGTTGTAATCGCCGAAGAGCACTTCCGCCACAGCCGTGCCGCCGTGTTCGCCTCCATACCATGCCTGAATGATGGCCTCGGCATTCTCCGTCTCGGGCACCATGGCGATGGCACCGCCCGAGCAGTTGATAAACACCACACGCTTGCCAGCGTGGTGCAGCAGGGCGATGATGTCGCGCTGTGCCTGAGGCAGTTCGATGTCGGTGCGGTCACCGCCCTTGAATCCCGGCTCATTCACCTTCATCTCCTCACCCTCAAGCGCGGGCGAGATACCTCCTACGAACACCACCACGTCGGCATCAGCCACCTGACGGAGGATGTCCTGCTCTTGGGCTTTGACCACGCATCCCACATCGAATTTGAGTTGGGCTGCCCCCGTTTCCTGCACATATTCCAAGACGATGTCGTACACCCCCCCGGCCTTCACTTTGTATTCTTTGTTGGCGATGACCACCCGTTCTCGGCCCTGCCAATTGTTGATGATGGTGTCGCCGTTGACGATGACACGCGCTTTATCGTCAGAGCCTACTGAGAATACCACTTTCTCATCGCGTGTGGGGCGAAACGTGCCGGTATATCGTGCAGAGAATCTCTCCAGTTCCACACCAGGGGCGAACACGGTGGCACCGCCGTTGCTCAGGCTGATGGGTTCTCGCATCTGCATGGTGGCCACGGGTGTGCCCTCCATATCCATGTTGTTCCAATAGGTGGCTTTCATACCGGGAGTGCCGTCATCGCCCGTTATCTCCTGAAAACGGCTTTCGAGAGCCTCGTTGCGGGTGTAGCCGCAGCCTCTGACGTAGGTCACGTCTTTCGCTTTCGCCTGTATGCCTTTCAGCAGCGTGATGGTGGCGGTGGGATATCCATAGTAGTTGCCCCACATCATGACCGAGTCGTTGGCGTTGGGTCCCATCACGGCGATGTGCATGTCTTTCTTCAGCGGCAGCAGGTTGTTTCGGTTTTGCAGCAATACGATAGACTCACGTGCTATGTCGAGCGCCAGTTGTTTGTGTTCGGCAGAGGCGATGACCTCCGGACCGATGCGTTTCCACGGTACCAGCGACTCGTCGTCGAAATCGCCTAGTTCGAAACGGTGTTGCAGCAACCGGCGCACACTCACGTCAATTTGCTCCTCGCTGATGAGTCCCGCCTTGACGGCTTCCGGCAGTGAGCGGTATTCGCTGCCGCATTCCACGTCAGTGCCCGACAGCACGGCTTTCGACGATGCCTCCATGCGCGTATTCACCACCTCGTGATGCCCCTTGCGGTAGAAGTCGCTGACAGCGCCGCAGTCGCTTACCACCACCCCAGGGAAATGCCAATCCTGGCGCAGTATCTGTTGCAGGTAACGGGTATTACCGCAGCAAGGGTCACCGTCAATACGTTGGTAGGCGCACATAATTTGAGCCACGTTGCCCTCCTGCACCAACGCCTTGAATGCCGGCAGATAAGTCTCCCAGAGGTCGCGCTCGGGCAGGTCTTCAACGTTGAATGTGTGTCGGTTCCATTCCGGTCCGCTGTGCACGGCATAGTGCTTGGCACAGGCATCGAGTTTGCGGTAGCGGCTGTCGGCAGGTCCTTGCAGTCCGCGCACCACAGCCAGTCCCATTCTTGAGGTGAGGTAGGGGTCTTCGCCGTAGGTCTCCTGTCCCCGTCCCCAGCGCGGGTCACGGAAAATGTTGATATTAGGAGTCCAAAACGATATGCCTTGGTATCGCTTGTAAAAACCCAACTGCCGGGCCTGATTGTTTTTGGCGCGCGCCTCGTCGCTCACAGCCGTATAAACACGTTCGAGCAGCGCGTCATCGAACGAGGCAGCCATGCCCATGGTGATGGGGAAGACGGTGGCGAAACCGTTGCGCCCCACGCCGTGCAGAGCCTCGCTCCACCATTCAAACTGCGGTATGCCGAGTCGCGGAATGGCGGGCGATGCGTTTCGCATGAGTTGCGTTTTCTCTTCAAGCGTGAGTCGGGAACAGAGGTCGGCAGCACGCTCAGCCGCCGATAGGTTCGGGTTCTGGTACGGATAATCTTGGGCGTTTGCGGTCAGTGTGAAAATAACGCCAATCAATAGGGTGATAGAATGCTTTTTCATTGGTTTTTTCGTTTGTTTTTGCAAAGATAGTTTAAGTCGGGAGAAAAACCAAATATATTTGGATTTTAATGGTTTTTGTGGTTTCTATAGGTTTTTCTTATGTTTCTCTCATTTTTTCCATGTTTCTCCAGGCATCTCTATGTATTTTTTGTGATTCTTTTTTTTGTCTTTCTGTCCTTCTGTTCTTTTGTCTAAAAATATGTCCTTCTGTCTGTGAAAATGTTTGGCTGTTCCATTTTTTTTGAATACTTTTGCCACGTATTAACACATAAAGCCCTAAGATGTGTTAGTCGTAAAACTAATTACTATATTCAAATGAAAAGATTTTTTACTTTTGCTTTTTTGCTTTGCGTATTTATGCATGCGATGGCGTATGAGTGGACCGACGGCTATGGCAGGTCTTGGACTTTTGATATCGACGGTTCGAATGCGACGAATCTCAGACCGACCGATAATGATAATGTATCAGGCACCGTGGTCATTCCCGCAAAGGTTTATATGTGGGGTGCAGAATTTTCTGTAACCAACATCGCCCCTTCGGCCTTCGCCAGCAACACGACTTTGTATGGCGTGATTATCTCTGAGGGAGTGACGGAAATCAGTTCGGGCGCTTTCTACGGCTGTCCCTTCATGGGCAGTATTACCATTCCCGCAAGTGTGACAAGCATCGGCTATGATGCGTTCTATTGCAATTACGCTTTGACGAAAGTGATAATCAGTGATATCGCGGCATGGTGCAACATCAATTTTAACGGAGAGAAAGCCAATCCTCTGATTTATGCCCATCATCTCTATATCAATGAGAATACCGAAATCACCAATCTGACAATACCTTCAGGCGTGACGAGCATCAGTGCTTATGCTTTTCAAGACTGCACGGGTCTGACGAGTGTATCTATCCCCTCGGGCGTGACAACCATCGGCGAAATGGCGTTCTCCGGTTGCACCAGCCTTACTAACGCATCTATCCCGACAAGTGTGATTGCCGTAGATGAGGATGCGTTTAAGGATACTCCCTTCTTCGATAACCAAACAGGTTTGGTCTATCTGGGCGGTGTGGCCTACAAATATAATGGCGATATGCCCGCCAACACGTCGATAGATATCCGTCAGGGTACGGTGACCATCGCGCCGTCAGCCCTCAGTTTCTGTACCAACCTGACAAGCGTGACCATCCCCGAGAGCGTGACGACCATCAGTCAACGGGCGTTTCAATGTTGTACCGGTCTGACAGGCATCACCATCCCCGAGAGCGTGACGACCATCGGCGATTATGCGTTCATGGACTCCGGTCTGACGGAAGTGACTATCCCGGCAAGTGTGACGGCCATCGCAAGCAGCCTGTTCACAAGGTGTGAAGATTTGACGACCGTGACCCTCCCCGAGGGTTTGGAGAGCATCGGACCGCGGGCCTTCAATGAGTGCTCTGCTTTGACGACGGTGAACATTCCTTCGACGGTGACGAGCATTGGCGAACAAGCATTTTGTGAGTGCTCCAGCCTGACCGCTGTAACCATTCCCGCAGGCGTGACCGGCATCGAACAAAACACGTTTGACAGTTGCACCAGTCTGACGAGCGTCTCCTTACCATTGGGGCTGACCAGCATCGGCAACGAGGCTTTTTACGGATGCTCCGCCTTGACGAGCGTTGTGATTCCTGAGCATGTGACAACCATCGGGAGTCTGGCGTTCCGTAAATGCAACAGTCTGACGGAGGTCTATAACTTCTGCGCGACACCCCAAGCCATCGGAGAAAAAACCTTCACGAATTATTCCCCCACACTCTATGTGTTGGAAGAATACACAAGCGATTATCAGGGTGCTGACGTGTGGAAGGATTTTAATATCGTTGGTGTCATCAGAGGCGATGTGAACATAGACCATGAAGTGGATGTGGCCGATTTCACCCTGACGGCCAGTTTCCTCCTCGGCCAGACGCCCGCAGACTTCCATGCTCCCTTGGCAGACGTGGCCGGCAGCTCTACCGGCACCTATGACGGTGATATCGATATTGCCGACCTGACCGGCATCGCCAATATCATCCTGCATGGCACCTCATCCTCCGGCGAATAAGTAACGCATGAAGGACAGAGTGCTTCTATCCTTCCCTCCCAAAACTCCGTAGAGTCAAAAGTTAATATTCTACGGAGAGTAGGAGATTTTGGAAAATATAAAAACAACGGATTGCACGAATTAGACGGATGAATTAAAATCCGTAAAATCAGTGCAATCCGTTGTATATTTTATGAAGTTAAAGAAGTTAAGGAAGTCAGAGAAGTTAAAGACGATACTTTGCTAATCATTCCCTCCCCTCGGGGAGGGTTAGGGTGGGTATCCCCATATATCTGGTTTCCCCTTCCTTCGGAGGCGATTTAGTCCTTAAGCGGAAAATCTTCAAAAGGGGGAGGCTCCTTTTTTGTGTCCGCACACATCATGTTTTTTGATGATTTCGTGTCAAAAAAATGAGGAAAGTTTGTGAATATCAACGTTTTTCACTATTTTTGTGGCGAGATAGTGTCTCTTTCGGCTGGCGAAGCCGTGTGATAAGAGTCCTGTCTCATAGGCAGACCGTTGTCAGAAGGCGGCGTTTGCCGAATACTTTTGTGGAAATGTGAAGCGTTATGCTTTTCTTGTCTATCTGAAACCTAGCAAATTTCTAATGACGAACAAGAGAGGGCATGATGGCTCTCACGCATATGCGTGGGGCTGCTGTCATTGCATCTAGTTCTTCGGGTTTTGCTAGGACCTCAGATAGAAGATGTGGGCATACAGTGCCACGCTTTTCGTATCGCCCTACTAATTCCCCCGAACGGGAGAATATGAACCTCACTTCTCAACTAAAAGTAAGAGATAAGCCTAGAACTCTAAACCCTCCGTTAGAACCCTCTACCTTCAACAACAAACAATCATTAAAACATAAAAACTCAACAATTTATGAAAAAACTATTACTATTAGCCCTTTTGCTTTGCGGATTCATGCAGATATGGGCTGACACTTGGACAGACAGTAATGGTATTACATGGTCCTTTTCGGTCAACGGAACGGAGGCAACGGATATCAAGCCTTATGGTAATTGCGAGAAGATTTATCTCTATGGTGATCCTAATAGTTGGTCAGAAAAACCATTCCAACCTGCTGCTTGGGATGCATCTGCTATGCGTTTCAATTCTAATGAAGGTCAACATCTGCCCACGATTTCTGACGAAGTTTACTTTAATCTTAAGACTTTGATCTTTGACGTATCAGATGTTTCTTCTGATTTTGATATGAAGGTCATGAATGGTTGGTGGACTAATACCTATTATGATCATGTTAAGTGGGTGGATGGCTTGAATAAACTTCAGATCACTGAGACAATGGCTTTAGAGTGTGCCAAGGGTGGTTACGGCCATGACCTTAACCTCATGCTGTATAGTGGCTCTATGACTTTCAACGCTGTTTATTATGAGGCAGAGAAAGTAGTAGTCCCTGAGGTGGTTGTAATCCCAGAGAAAGTGTATGATGGTTCAAAGGAATTGACTGTGACGAGTATCGGTTCTTCTGCGTTCTCTGGTTGCTCCGGCCTGACGAGCGTGACCATCCCCTCAAGTGTGACGAGCATCGGAGTTTATGCGTTCTCTGGTTGCTCCAGCCTATCGAGCGTGACCATTCCTGAAAGCGTGACGAGCATCGGCGATTGGGCGTTCTATAACTGTTCCGGCCTATCGAGCGTGACCATTCCCTCTAGCGTGACGAACATCGGCAGTGCTGTGTTCTATAACTGCTCCAGCCTGACGAGCGTGACCATCCCCGAGGGTGTGACGAACATCGGCGATAGGGCATTCTATAACTGCTCCGTCCTGACGAGCGTGATCATCCCCGAGGGTGTGACGAATATCGGAGTTTATGCTTTCTATAATTGCTCCGGCCTATCGAGCGTGACCATTCCTGAGAGCGTGACGAGCATCGACAATTGGGCGTTCTCTGGTTGCTCCGGCCTGACGAGTGTTTCCATCCCCTCGAGCGTAACGAGCATCGGTGCTTATGCGTTCTCTGGCTGCTCCGGCCTGACGAGCATCTCAGTGTCAAGTGGCAACACCATCTATGATTCAAGGGATAATTGCAATGCCATTATTGAAACCGCCACGAATACGTTGATAAAAGGCTGCAAAAATTCTGTTATCCCCTCAAGTGTGACGGGCGTCGGTGAAGGTGCGTTTTGTAACTGCTCCAGCCTGACGAGCGTGACCATTCCTTCTAGCGTGACAAGCATCGGCATTTATGCGTTCTCCGGTTGCTCCGGTCTGGCGAGTGTTACTATCCCCTCCAGTGTGACGAGCATCCGCGATGGTGCGTTCAGTTACTGCTCCAGCCTGACGAGTGTGACTATCCCCTCCAGTGTGACGAGCATCCGCGATGGTGCGTTCAGTTACTGCTCCAGCCTAACGAGCGTAACTATCCCCTCCAGTGTGACGAGCGTCGGAGTTAAAGTGTTTGATGGCTGCTCCGGCCTGATGAGCGTGACTTTTGAAGGCGAAGTGTCTTCTATTTTATCAAGTTGTGGAATACCTACCACTGTTTTAATATACGTTCCCCAAGGAACAAAAAAGTATTATCAAACAAAATTAGGTACATCATATGCCATATATGAAGTAAATGAATTATACGTTTATAATGATGTATATTATCAACTTGACAAAAATAACCATACAGCAAAAGTGGCTGGTGTGTATGATAAAACATCTGATGAGTTTTGGCTGTCAGAGCAATTCCGATTAGGAGGGATAAATTATACTGTGATTGCAATAGGAGACAATGCATTCTGCAAATGTAAAAATATAACAGATATCAATATACCTGAAACTGTGTCGAGCATCGGCTCTTCCGCGTTCTCTGGCTGCTCCAGCCTGACGAGTGTGACCATCCCCGAGAGTGTGTCGAGCATTGGCTCTTCTGCGTTCTCTGGCTGCTCCGGCCTGACAAGTGTGACCATCCCCTCTAGTGTGGCGAGCCTCGGCAATTATGCGTTTGATGGCTGCTCGGACCTGACGAGCGTGACCATCGAAGAGGGCGTGGCGAGCCTCGGCAATTATGCGTTCCGTAACTGCTCTGGCCTGACGAGCGTGACCATCCCCTCGAGTGTGACGAGCATCGGAGAATATGCGTTCCATAATTGCACTAACCTGATAAAGGTAATCGTACCCGATATAGCCGCTTGGTGTGGTATTGGTTTCGCTTGTTCTGGTGCAAATCCCTTGTCTTATGCCCACCATCTCTATAGTGACGAGAATACGGAGATTACTGACCTGACCATCCCTGAGGGCGTAACGAGCATAGGCAGTTATGCGTTCTCTGGCTGCTCCGGCTTGACGGGCGTGACTATCCCCGAGGGCGTGACAAGCATCGGCAATGAGGCGTTCTATGGCTGCATCGGCCTGACGGGCGTAACCATTCCCTCTAGCGTGGCGAGCCTCGGCGATGATGCATTCTTTGGCTGCTCCGGCTTGACGGGCATCTCAGTGTCAAATGGTAACACCATCTATGATTCAAGGGATAATTGCAATGCCATTATTGAAACCGCCACGAATACGTTGATAAAAGGCTGCCAAAATTCTGTTATCCCCTCAAGTGTAACGAGTATCGGCTCATATGCGTTCTATGGTTGCTCGGACCTGACGAGCGTGACCATCCCCTCATGTGTGACGAACATCGGTTGGGGGGCGTTCTTTAACTGCCCCGGCCTGACGAGCGTGACTTGTTATATGGAAACGCCACCGAGCATAAGACACGTCGTATTTGCCAATCATGTCAATGCCACGCTGTATGTGCCCAGCGGCTGCAAGGCGGCATACGAAAGTGCCGTCTGTTGGCAGGACTTCTATGAAATCATCGAGATGGAAGCCAGTGCGGGCGACGTGAACGGTGACCATGAGGTGGATGTGGCCGACTTCACCGTGTTGGCCAACTACCTGCTCGGGAAATCACCCGTAGGGTTCAACCCCGTGGCGGCTGACGTGGCAGGCAGCGAAACTGGCGGTCCCGACGGTGAAATCGATATCGCCGACCTGACCGGCATCGCCAACATCATCCTCCATGGCAACACGTCCACCGGCGAATAAGTAACGCATGAAGGGCAGAGTGCTTCTATCCTTTCCTCCCAATACTCCGTAGAGTCAAAAGTTAATATTCTACGGAGAGTAGGATATCTTGGAGAATATACTCAAGGGATTATAAAACAACGGATTGCACGAATTTAACGGAAGAATAAAAAATCCGTAAAATCAGTGCAATCCGTTGTTTATTTTATGAAGTTAAAGAAGTTAAGGAAGTCAGAGAAGTTAAAGACGATACTCCGCTAATCTATTCCCTCCCTTTGGGAGGGTTAGGGTGGGTATCTTACCCCACTTGGCTACCGGGTTTCACGTCTTTGGTAGTGGTGACGACGCTGAGGGTGTCGTCGAAATCGACGGCGGAGAGAATCATGCCCTGACTCTCGATGCCCATCATCTTACGCGGAGCGAAGTTAGCCACGAACAAGATGCGGCGGCCAATCAACTCCTCGGGATTCTCGTAGAAGGCGGCGATGCCGGAGAGTATGGTGCGGTCGGTGCCGCTGCCGTCGTCGATGGTGAACTGAAGCAGTTTCTTCGATTTCTTCACCTTCTGGCAGTCCTTCACCAGACCCACGCGGATGTCGAGTTTCTCGAAGTCCTCGAAGGCAACGGTGTCCTTAATAGGAGCAGGGGGCAGGGGGCAGGGGGCAGGAGAAGTGCTCTCTTGCTCCTTGCTCCTTGCTCCTTGCTCCTGTATGGCTGCCTCATTGGCTTTCTTCGTGGCTTCCAGTTTGTCGAGTTGCGCCTGAATCGTCTCGTCTTCAATCTTCTCGAAGAGCAGGGCGGGCTCGGCCATCTGATGACCGGGTTTGAGCAGGTCGGTGTTGCCCAGTTGTTCCCACTCGAAATGGTCGATATTGAGCATCTCACGCAGTTTCTTCGATGAGAAAGGCAGGAACGGCTCGAAGGCGATGGCCAGGTTGGCGGTCAACTGCAAGCAGATGTTGAGGATGGTCTCGCAGCGCTTCGGGTCGGTCTTCCACACCTTCCAAGGCTCGCAGTCGGTGATGTATTTATTGCCGATACGTGCCAGGTTCATTGCCTCAAACTGTGCCTCGCGGAATTTGAAGAGGTCGAGCAGATGCTCCACTTTCTCTTTCACATCCTTGAACTCATTGATGGCATTACGGTCGATGTCGGTCAATTCGCCGCACTGGGGCACGATGCCGCCCCAATATTTCTTGGTCAGTTGCAGCGCACGGTTAACGAAGTTGCCATAGACAGCCACCAACTCATTGTTGTTGCGATCTTGGAAGTCTTTCCACGTGAAGTTGTTGTCCTTGGTCTCCGGGGCATTGGCTGTGAGCACATAGCGCAGCACATCCTGCTTGCCGGGGAAATCGATCAGGTATTCGTGCAGCCACACCGCCCAGTTGCGTGAGGTGGAAATCTTGTCGTCCTCGAGGTTGAGGAACTCGTTGGCGGGCACATTGTCAGGCATGATGTATTGGCCGTGAGCCTTCATCATGACGGGGAAGATGATGCAGTGGAAGACGATGTTGTCCTTGCCGATGAAATGCACCAGACGGGTGTCCTCATCCTGCCACCATTTCTGCCAGGAGCCCCAGCGCTCGGGATTGCTCTCGCACAGTTCCTTGGTGTTGCTCACATAACCGATGGGTGCGTCGAACCACACGTAGAGCACCTTGCCGTCGGCACCTTCCACGGGCACGGGGATACCCCAGTCGAGGTCGCGTGTCATGGCGCGGGGCTGGAGGTCCATGTCAAGCCATGATTTGCACTGCCCATATACATTGGGACGCCACTCTTTGTGCTCCTCCAGAATCCACTGTTTCAGCCATTCCTGATACTCGTTCAGGGGCAGATACCAGTTTTTTGTCTCTTTCAGCACGGGTGTGCTGCCGCTGATGGTCGATTTGGGGTTGATGAGTTCGGTGGGGGAGAGGTCGCGTCCGCATTTCTCGCACTGGTCGCCGTATGCGTTCTCGTTGTGGCAATGGGGACACTCACCCGTCACATAACGGTCGGCGAGGAACTGCTTGGCCTCCTCGTCATAGAGTTGTGTGGTTGTCTCCTCGGTCAGTTTGCCCTCGTCGTAGAGTTTGCGGAACCACTCTGCGGCGAACTTATGATGCGTCTCAGAGGTGGTGCGGCTGTAGATGTCGAACGAGATGCCGAACTCCTCGAAACTCTTTTTTATCATCTCATGGTAGCGGTCGACCACGTCTTGCGGCGTGATGCCCTCCTTGCGCGCGCGGATAGTGATGGGCACACCATGCTCGTCGCTGCCGCCGATGAACATCACTTCCTGTTTCTTCAGTCGCAGGTATCGCACATAGATGTCGGCCGGCACATACACGCCTGCCAAGTGACCGATATGCACCCCGCCGTTGGCGTAGGGCAGGGCAGAGGTCACGGTAGTCCGTTTATAGTTTTTCTTTTCCATTTTTAGTTGTTTTTTAATTTGGGTGCAAAGGTAGGAAATAAATCCGAATTACGAATTACGAAATCCGAAATTATTGCGTAATCGGTTCATGCACACGATACTTTCCCCGCTTTATGAATAGCGGACACAGGTTTCGAGACGGCGGATATGTCCGTTTGCTCAAATTTTATGTAAATAGAATTATTTTTTTTGAATAATTCTATTTGAATAAAGATTTTTTTGTATATTTGCATCGGCTAACCAATCATATTATTGCATGAAAACAATCACCAATCCCTTTATCGTATCGGGTTATATACCTGAGAAATACTTTTGTGACAGGGATAAAGAGACCCAATG
The DNA here is from genome assembly GCA_017548275.1 of Prevotella sp. Taxonomy (GTDB): domain Bacteria; phylum Bacteroidota; class Bacteroidia; order Bacteroidales; family Bacteroidaceae; genus Prevotella. The sequence continues at coordinate 76,236 of JAFZAH010000037.1, read as the reverse complement.
GATTTTGCGTCATATTGCCAGTCAGGAGCATGTGCTGTTGATGTCGCAGCGGCGCATGGGTAAGACAAAACTGATAGAGCATTGCTTTGAGAATGCGGATATTCAAAAGAATTATATCACTTTGGCTATTGATATACTCCATACAACCACATTCCGTGAATTTGTTCAGCAATTGGGCAATGTGGTGTATGATACCATAGCCAAACGGAGTGCAAAGATGATGAAATTGTTCACTTCCACGCTGCGCTCGTTAAGTTGTTGTTTTGGTTATGATCCAGTGCAAAACACACCGACATTTGACATCAAACTTGGTGATATTTCCGCTCCTGATTATACGCTTAAAGAAATCTTTGACGTGGTGGAGAATGCTGATAAGCGTTGCATCATTGTCATAGATGAGTTTCAACAGGTGGCCAAATACCCTGAGAAGAATGCCGAGGCGTTATTGCGCTCGCATATACAACACTTGAATAATGTGAATTTTGTATTTTGCGGAAGTCAGCGGCGGTTAATGGAGTCGATGTTTTTTTCAGAGAAACGTCCTTTCTATATGAGCGCCCGCTCTATTGTGTTGGAGCCCATTTCGAGAGAAGATTATCAGAGTTTTGCTATACGGCAGTTCAAGGACTTTGATAAATCGATTGCCCCTGATGCTGTCGTTGCAGTGTATGATGCGTTAGGGGGGGTAACTCTTTATCTGCAACGTATCATGAAAGATGCGTTTAATATTACCCCTACGGGTGAGCAATGCGGCGTGGAAACCGTGAAAGAACTGATGTCGGATTATATCCAAGAGTGCGATACCAGGTTCCGCGAACAGTTGGCATTTATCTCTGAAACACAAAAGGAATTACTTTATGCCGTCTTTGAGGAGGGAACTCCTGTGGCTGGGATTACTTCTGCGAAGTTCATGAAGCGGCATCGCTTGAAATCCGCCAGTTCAGTGCAAGCCGCCGCCAAAAAACTCTTGGAGTATGACGTCCTGACAAGGTCTGAAGGCAGTTATTCTGTCGCCGACCCTCTCTTGGCATTATGGTTGAGAACCAGAAGATAAATAATTACATCATCTTTATTCCCAATGCTCATGACAACAAAAAGTTATATATTTACGCTCCTGTGCCTGATGACGGCATGGATGGGAGCGCAGGCGCAGAAGACAGTGGTGGCGGATGCTGTGACTCGGCAGCCAGTGGAGCATGCCAGTCTCTATGCGAAAGAGGGCGGAGCGTTTCACTCTGTCGTGGCCGATGACGAGGGACGGGCTGTGGTGAACTTCCCGTTTCGGCGGCTCACGGTGTCGCACCTCAATTATGAGAAACAAGTGCTCACGCGGGTACCTGACACCGTGTGGATGAAACCGTTGGTGCGGATGGTAAATGAGGTGACGGTGTATAGCGGTGAGCCGGCGTGGATACGCAAGACCCTGAAGCGGTTTGTCAAGGAAAAGGCCACACGCTATCACACACGTCCTGAAGTGCTTCATTATGACTATACGTCGCAAAGCATCTCGGGCAGACAGTATTACCAATATCAGTCACAAGGGTGGATGCAGATACCGTCGCCCGAAAAGAAAGGGTATGGCTTCCACCAGTTTTCGGGGCATATCACAGCCGTTGACAGCACCACTCTGACCGATGTGGCCAATCTGCGGAGGATGCTCTATGAAGACTTTGTCGATGAGATGGACAAGAAATTCATCAGCGGTCACCGCTTCTATATTGACTATGACTATGAGGGCGGCAAAAACGAAGTCTCGCTGATATTCCGAGACAAGAAACATGGTGACGACCGCGGCCATTTCGTCATCGACACGGCGCGCTGTGTCATCAAGTCGGCACAGCGGCATATCGGCCTGAAAACCAACAAACTGTTGCGGGTATCGGATTTTATGTTGAGTATGGCGCGTATCGTGACAGGCTACAAAATACATGAATGGATGGTCGATTACCGCGTCACATACGAAGAGACAGCAGGGTCATGGCATCCCGCCGACATCGCTTATAAATTCTATTTCAAGGCAGAAGACCCCAATGACACTGATGAACAGTCGCAGGAGTTTTCAAGGCAGACGGGTGGCGGGTTCTCCAATATGGAATCGACGGTCACGCTCCGACATACCGATATGGCGCCCGACGACAGCACTCGGTGGATGTCACTGCCCCGCTCGTGGATACTAAAATACAATACCGACGAACAACGGGCTTACGAGGTGGAACTGTCACATCTGCCCGCCACTTTCGAGTTGTATAGTGACTCAGAGGTTCAGGAGTGAAGATATTTTAGTAGTTAAGGTAGTTAAAGTAGTTAAGGTAGTTAAAGTAGTTAAAGCCGATAGTTCGCTAATCCATTCCCTCCCTTTGGGAGGGTTAGGGTGGGTTTCCAGACCTCAAACCTCAAATCTCAAACCATAATGATGTTTCCCTTGTTATCATCACAGATGGGTGTGTACGCCGGATGGGCGGCTTATCCGCAGACGACGGGTTATAACCTGCCGGCAGTAGTGCCGTTTCCTTGTTCGGTGAATGCCGCCCGGCTGACGGAGGCCATGCAGCGGATAGCCGATACAAGAGAAACGCTTCATACCCGGATAGTCACCGACGAAAACGGTCGTCCCTGTCAATATGCTGACATGTCCATGCCTGTGAAGGTGGAGCGCAGGCGGATGAGCGAGACGGAGGCGCAAGCGTATATCGCAAACGGCTTTGTGCGACCCTTTGCCACTGACGGCAGTGAACCGTTGGCTCGTTTTGAGGTATTGCAGACCCCTCAACACCATTATCTGTTGATAGATATTCACCATATCATCGCCGACGGACTGAGCATTGTGCATAGCCTGTTGGGTGAAGACCTGCCTCGTGCTTATCTGGGTGAGCCGTTGCTGCCATTTGCCGTCACGCTTTATGATGTGGCAGCAGAGGAAGAAAGGGCGTGCCATACCGAAGCCTATCAACTTTCTTCAGACCATCAGCGGCAGCGTTTTGCCGGGGTGTCGTTTGCCCGTTTGTCTGCCGAGGTGGCTGCCCCATGGGGAAAGACCTTGCGCCGTTCATCATTGTTGTCACGACAGGCGGTGGATGCCTGGTGCGAGAAACACGGATTGGCTCCTAATCTGTTGTTGATGGCGGCATTCGGATTGGTCTTGAGTCGTTGGTGCCGTCAGGCGCGTATCGCCTTCACCGTCATCAACCACGGTCGGCGACGTCAATATGCCGATGCTTACGGCATGTTTGTAAAGTCAGCGCCTGTGCTGGCCGATACGGAGGCTAAGACCGTCATCGACTATATCCGCTCGATGCGTGGCGAACTCACCTCCACCGTGCGCCATGCTGTTTATCCTTTCACCCATTTCTGCCGTGACATGGGAGTGACACCCGATGTGGCTTTCGGTTTTCAGAGCGCAGCCATCCAAGAGACCGTCACCCTCGGCGATATCACCGTTTTAGGCAGACAGTTGCCGCCGCCCATGACCCGTAACGACCTCAGTTGCATGGTTTATCTCTCTGATGAGCATTATGAGGTGCGTATGGAGTCAAGTGATGCCCTGAATGACCCATTTACTTTGCAGACCGTGGCAAATGCAGTGAAATGGACCGCAGAGAACATGATGGCGCATCCGGAATCACTCGTTGCCGACATCCCGCTCATCAGTCGTGAGGAGCAAGAGCGGATAATTGCACTTTCTCAGGGCGAGCCGATGGCGTATGATGAGCAAGACACCTTCCTCGCGTTATTTCTCCGTCAAGCGGAAAAGACACCTGATGCCGTGGCTGTGACCGACGCTACGGGCAGTCTCACTTATGCGGAGTTGGCTCACCGGTCGGCCCTTTGCGCTGAGAGATTATTGCGGCAAGGCTACGGCAAGGGCGACATCATCCCCGTGGAGGCCCGTCAGACAAAGGAGTTCCTGATAGACGTAATAGCCGTTTGGCGCATTGGGGCGGGATATAGTGCTGCCCGCTCCGTCCCCCAAAAAGGGAGGGAGTGGCTTCAAACAAATGGCCGGGATATAGATAATAATCTCGACGGAGACAGCAACCACAACGCTCCACGTTCCACGTTCAATGTTCCACGTTCCACGCTCAACGTTCAACGTAATACCGCTTATATCCTCTTCACCTCCGGCTCCACGGGCGAGTCCAAGGGGGTGATGATACCACAGCGGGCGTTGACTCACCTCATTCATTTCATCGTGCGATGGTGGGGGTTGAACGACAAGAGCCGCATTGCCTGTCATTCTTCCGTGTCATTCGACGCGTCGGTGGAAGACCTCTACCCGGTGCTCACGGTGGGCGGGCAATTATTTATCGTGCCCGAGGAGATTCGTCGCGACCCCGAACGGCTTTACCATTATATTGTTGACAACCAGATTACAGGAGGTTGTTACACCACACAATGGGGAGTGCTGATGGCGCAGCGGTATGATTTGCCAGTCGAATATCTCTGTCTCGGCGGGGAGCGGTTGACCGTCAATCCCCGTTGCCGTGGCAGGGTGTATAATACCTATGGCCCTACGGAGATGACCGTTGATGCCACGTATTATGAACTTGAGCCCGGCAAACAATACAAGACGATACCCATCGGACGCCCGTTGCCTGATCTGTCGGCCTACGTGGTCGATGCGGATGGGCATCTGTTGCCGCAAGGCACTCCGGGTGAGTTGTGGTTGGCTGGACCGCAGATGGCTGAAGGTTATTGGGGCGACGAGGCGTTGACGGCACAGAAATTCACCTCTTGCCGTTTTGCAGAGGGGCGTGTTTATCATACAGGCGACCTCGTCAGGTGGAACAGCGACGGGTTGTTGGAATATATTGGCCGCATCGATCGTCAGGTAAAGTTGCGCGGTTACCGTATCGAGCCGGGTGAGGTGGAGGCTGCCATCGCCCGTGTTGAGGGTGTGCGCCAAGTAGCGGTGGCGGTGCGTACGGTGGGCGGTCAAGACCATCTTTGCGCGTATTATTCCGCCGATAGAACTATCGCCATTGAGGAAATGAGACGGTCTTTGAGCGCCACTCTGCCTCCCTATATGATACCTGTGGCATATCTGCAGATGGACATGTTGCCCATGACGTGTCAAGACAAAATCGATTATGACCGTTTGCCGGAGGTGTTCGAAGCCGAGTCTGAGACAGATTATGTGGCTCCGATGACCGAGGACGAACGTCGTTGGTGTGACATCTTCGCACAGGTGCTGAATGTGGAGCGCGTCGGCGTGACTGACGATTTCTTTGCCCGTGGCGGCACGTCACTCACAGCGGTCCATCTCCTCGCCGCAGCCGCCGAACAGGGGCTCCATCTCACTTACGAGCAGATATTCGAGCATCCCACGGTGAGGGAGATATGTTCTGTAGAGGGGCTGGGGCCAAGGAGCAAGGAGCAAGAAAATACCCTCCCCGATACCCGCTTAGGCCTCCATCCCAATACCCACCCCGACCCTCCCGAAAGGAGGGAGAAGTTCCGTGTAGAGGAAAAACATGAGAATCCTTCAGACAGCAATAATAACCATAACAATCCATGTTCAACGTTCAACGTTCCATGTTCAACGTTCAACGTTCAACGTTCCATGTTCCACGTTCAACGTTCCACGTCCCACGTTCCATGTATCCTTACTGGTGCCACGGGTTTTTTGGGTATCCATGTGTTGCATGAGTTGCTGTCACGGGGATGTCAGGTCATTTGTCTGGTGAGGGGCGCGGATGATGTTGCTGCCCGTGCCCGGCTTGAGGAAACGTGGCAGTGGTATTTTAACACCTCAAACCTCAATACTCAAACCTCCAACCTTATTGTTATCGCCGCCGACCTCACCGACCCTGATTTCGGTACGGAAGAGTGGATCCGAACCGTTCTTCACAATCATATCTCTTGCCCTTTGCCTCCTTCCCCCTGCCCCTCGGTATTCATTCACTGTGCTGCTGATGTGCGCCAGTTTGCCGTTGGCGACCAACTCTATCAGACCAATGTGGAGGGCACCCGTAATGTAGTCCGTCTATGTGCGAATCTTCACCAACGCCTAATCCATATTTCCACCATTTCAGTTGGTAATCATGGTGTCGATACCCCTTATATCCGTTCCAAGGCCGCTGCAGAACAACTCATTGAAGATGCTGTCAGCCAACAAGCGCTCGATGCCCGCATCCTGCGTGTGGGCAACCTCACTGCACGGCACAGTGATGGTGTATGCCAACGTAAAGCGGAAGAAAATGCCTTCATGGTATTGACCGCCGCATTGCGGTCATTAGGATGTTATCCCGAACCGCTGGCAGACATGCTGATAGACCTTTCGCCCGTCGATGACTCGGCAAAGGCGGTGGTCGATGCTGTTTTCTCCGCTTCCGACGGACTGGTGACGGATGTGTCATGCCTCGAAAAAAGCACTCTCGGTGCCATCGCCCAAGAAGATGGTCTCCAACCGGTGAGTATCGACGAGATGGAACGGAAGATGGCTGTCACACAACTCTCCGACCTACAGCGATTCATGCTTTCATGGTGGTTGGAAACATATAAAAAAGCGAATTCTTGATGCCTTTTGACTGAAATTGTGTATTTTTGCAACAAACAAACCAAATCATATTATCATGGGAAATCATGCTATTGCCATACCACAGGCTGATGTGGTGTTCGAGATTTTCAAACAGTTGAACCAGATACCCCGTCCCTCGCATCATGAGGAGCGCGTGGCAGACTTCCTTTGCAAATATGCAGAGCGGTTGGGGTTGGAATATGACCGTGACGACCACAACTGTGTGGTGATACGCAAACCGGCTACTCCCGGTTATGAGCGTTGCACGCCTATTGTGCTGCTCAATCACATGGATATGGTGTGCGTGGGCATGAACGACCCGCTGAACGATCCCATCGAGGCTTATACCGAAGACGGGTGGATGAAGGCGCGTGGCACGTCGTTGGGCGCAGACAACGGCATCGGACTGTCGATGGCGCTGGCGGTGTTGGCTGATGACAGAATCGTGCACGGACCGCTGGAGGTGATGACCACCACGAATGAGGAGGACGGTATGTCGGGTGCAGCCAACCTGTCAGAAGACTTCCTGTGCGGACGAAAGGTCATCAACCTCGACTCGGAGGATTATGACACCATCACGACAGGTGCGGCAGGCGCATATTTGCAATTGCATCGGCTCCCCGTGACGTGGCAACCGGCTCCCAAAGGCAAATACCGCTGGTATCGTATCAGCATCACGGGCGGCCACGGCGGTCACTCCGGCGTGGATATCAACAAAGGGCGCGCTTCGGCAGTCGTGCTCTCGTGGGCAGTTCTCGCGGCCATTTACAACGAATATGATTTCGACCTGGCTTCTATCCGTGTGGGCGAAGCCAATGCCTCTATCGCTTCGTCGGCAGAGATGGTCATTTGTGTGCCTTCGGGCGAGGCGGCAGAGTTTGTCAAATCGCAGGAACAGTCGCTAAACGAATGGATTGCAAATGAATATGGCGCGACAGACCCGAACGTGCGGTGCCATATTGAGAAAACCGAACCCCGTGAGAGAATCATGAACCGCAAGGCCATGGAAGCGCTGCTCACGGCTTTGGAGCAGATACCGCAGGGCGTGGTGAAGATGAGCGAACAGATGGAAGGCACGGTGGAGACCTCCAATAACGTGGGACGTATCGTGACCGAAGACAATCATCTGCTCATCTCTACCCATACGCGCAGTTTCATCGACGACGATATGGTGGCATTGGGTAAAGAAATCCGTGATGTGTTTGCGTCGCAAGGTGCGACTTCCGAACTGGTGATGTCGGCACCGGCATGGCAGGAGAACCAGAACTCTGACTTCCTGCGTCTCACATCCGATGTCTTTGAGGATGTGCTGGGTTGGCGTCCCCGTCCCGTGGCGATGCACTTTGTGTTGGAGGCAGGTTATTTCGTGCAGAAATATCCCGGCATCGAGATAGCAAGCATCGGACCGCGCATCGTGGAACCCCATTCCGTCAACGAGCGCGTGGAACTCTCCACCATCAATGACATTTGGCGGGTTCTCATCGTCCTGCTGCATGTCTTGGCGGGATGAAAGGGGGATTCAAAGGTCGTAAGGTCGTGAGGTTATAAGACTTATTTATCGCTCTATATAAAGAAATCCTGCCAATATCACATTGGCAGGATTTTTCAATCAATAGCAGTTCTGTCTGTTCTGTATTATTTCACTAGTATTTTATTAGTTCTTGTTCCTTCTTTGATGATGTACAGACCTCTCTGATTCATATCGTTCACCTGCTGTCCGGCTGCGTTGAAGATTTGACGCGAAGCGTTGACAGCAGTGTTTGTCTTCACATCCTCGATACCTGTGATGACGGTATTGCTGATGTAGTCGCGCAGTCCGCAACCGTCTGAAGCATCGTCACCATCGACCCACATGCAGGAGAATGTCCAGCGGTTGGGCACTTTGGCCACACGGCGGCATAAACCTGTGGTGATGTCTATCTCGTAGATGGCGGTATCGTATTTCTCGTTGGTAACCCACTCCTTGTCAGAAAGCGAACTCCATGAACCCCACTCGTTGATGCCCTTACCGCTGTTCACATAGCCGTTCCAATACATGATGTTGGGGTTACTCTGTGCGAAACATGCGCTTTGACGGCGGTATTGTGAGGCATAACCCATGCGGGGATAGATATTTTCATATTCCGTATAGGTTTCGCCGGTTTCGGGGTCTGTGGCCTCCACGGGAGTTGTGAGTGTCAGGCCGGTGGTCAGGTCAAACTCGCACAGTTCTGCGCCAGCCAGTTTGCCGTTGATGTCTTCCATCTTGCCGTCGGCGTTAATCACGCCGTTGCTTCCGCCGCTGGTCAATGCGAACGCCCGGCCTTCAGCGTTGATGGCAAACGTGATAAAATTGCGATAATAGAGTCCCGGTGTCACGGGCGTAATCTTCATGGTTTGCAGGTCGATGGTGCAGATGGCATATCCGGCATCCGTAGCGGTGGCGTCACCGTCCTGGTCAACGAAGAAGTCGGGGTCGTTGGTGATGTCGCTGCCAAGCGCTTGCTCGGTCAGATAAAACAGTCCATATACCTTGCCGTCAGCAGGGTTGTAGGCCATGCCTGCCGATTCGAGGTTGGTGTTGACATGGAAATAATCTCTTTCTCCTGTCAGCAAATCGCCCGTCACGGCATCCCACTTTCGCACGGCAAACAGTTCCTCGTCAGGAGTCGATTGATAGTCGCGCGATAAAACCGTTGTGATAATTCCGTCGATGTAGGCTGCGCCGGAATTGCCTACCATCAGGTTGAAGTTATTGGCCCAGATGGCTTTGTCATTATCGGTGTATTTGCCGCCGCTGTAGAAGTCGGCTTTGTTCACTGCCGGTTCCTTCACAGGTTTTGACACGGAGTTTTCCCCCACATTGAAGGTGTAGATGCCGTTCTCTACGATGAAGATGGCTTTTCCGATTTCAGAGTTCCATCCCACATATTCGCTTTCCATCTGGTCGCCTTTCTCATGGATGCCGTCGGTGCCGTCGTAACGGTTGTTCTCCGCCACGCCCTTGAGTTTCACTTGTGCTCCCATTGGAATACAGAACAACAGAGCCATCAATGTTGCAAAGTAGATTTTCTTCATTTCAAGTTTTTAATTAACTATGATAGTAAGGTTTACTAAAAGAAGGTTGGTCGTTATTTTTTTATTGTGCTTCCGCATGTTATTTATTGTTGCAAAGATATGTTTTTTTGGACATATACGGGCAATCATTCTTTTTCATTTACGGCAAATTGCTATTTTTGAACTAAAAAACCACTTTTTCAACTCGTTTTTTTGCTCTTTTACGGAAATCGGTTAATTTTGTAGTCACATTTTTAGCAATCTTGTAAATAGTCGGATGAAACACTTTTCGTGTTATATTTATAGTATTTGTCTTATCATTTTGACAGGGTTGGCACATCCGGTGACCGCCCAGACCGTCAGTCAAGGCGACTTGTGGCAGCGTTGTGAAAATGCACGCAGCCTATGCCGCTATGACTCGCTGACGGTCTATGCCGCACAGTTGTTGTCGGTATCGAAACGACAGGATGACCGCCGCGGCGAGGCTTACGCTTTGTTTTATCAGGGATTGTCGCAACTTTTCTCGGGGCAGGGCAAATCATCGCTTCTTCTGCTCAACAGCGCGCGCGATTTGGCCGAGGATATTGAGAACGACTCGGTGATGGCGCTCGTCACGAATGCGATGGGCATCTATCACGCCATGACCGAGAACAACAGTTTTGTGGCGCAGCAGTTTTTCTTCCGCAGTCTCGATTATGCCGAAAAGGCGCAATACGAACAACTCAAGGGCCGTGTCTATGGCAATCTGCTCACGTTGACCCATTCCGCCACCGACACTGCGGGCATAACAAACGCCCGCCGTATCTATGACTACGGAAAGAAAAACGACGACTATGAGCAGACGTTCATGGGCGCGTATTATCAGGCCAATTATTACAATCTCATAGGCGATAATCAACGGGCAGAGGCTTTTCTTAAAGAAGCGTTGGACATGTATCAGGTCTATCCCTACGACGATGTGGCTTCGGTCTATACGCTGTATTCAAAAGTGAAGTTGGACATGGGCGATATCGCATCGGCCGAGCAGTTTGCCAGACGGGCTGTTATCCTTGCCGACAGTCTGCACCAGCCGTTCCTGTTGCCCGATACCTATCTGCAATACGCCGAGGTGTTGAACCGCAAGGGCAATTACGCTCTCTCGAACGATATGGCGCAGAAAGCGCTCGATGCCGCTCAGGAGGCATCGGGAAAGACCAAGGTGGTGGCTTGTCTGCGGCTGATGGCGAGAAATTGTGAGCGGTTGGGGCAAAACTCCAAAGCCATGGATTGTCTGGAGCGTGCCAACCTGATGATGGACACGCTCACGCGCGTGAACATGGACCGACTCAACCACGAGCGCACCATCATGCTCGACATCCAGAAAAAAGAGCAGGAGGCACAGGTGCGCAAACAACAGATGGCCGACCAGCGGAGGATGAACCTCTTCTTGGTGGCTGCCGTCGCCTTGCTGTTGGCGCTGTTGTCGGTCATCGCATGGCTCTACCGCAAACGAAACGTCCTCTATAAAAACATCGTCAGGCAGAATGCCAAGTCGGTGGCGCGGCAGAAAGAACTGCAACAACGTATCGACCACTTAGAGAGCGCACAAGAGGCCAATCAGGCGAATCAGCCCAATACGCCCGATGCAGCTAATGAACCGAATTCCCCCAGTGAGCCCAATATGCCCAATGAGGCGAAGGTGCAGGAACTCTACGACCGCGCCTGCCATCTCATGGAGCATGAGCGACTCTATGCCGACCCGCAACTCAACCGTGAGCATCTGGCGGAATTGTTAGGCACCAACCGCACATATCTCTCTGCCATTATCAAAGAGAAGAGCGGCATGAGTTACTTGCAGTTCGTCAACTCCTACCGCATCAACGAGGCCATCCGCATCCTTTCCGACCCCGAAAAGACCGATTACCCTCTCAAGAAAATTTGGAGCGACCTCGGTTTCAATTCACCCGCCACCTTCTACAAACTTTTCCAGCAAGCGGTGGGCATCACCCCCTCCGTCTATCGCAAACAATTCCTCGACCTGAGCCAGGAGGAAGAGTGATTTTCAACCCATAGACCAATCAACAATGAACGACTCATCCGAATTCTTCACTGACAGTTTCGAAGGCATCAGCCGCAAATTCACTGATATCCAGATGCTTTGCGAGTCTGGAGTCAGCCGGCTCTACCGTGCAACGCGATTTGGTCGTCTTTTCGTGTTGAAGTCGCTCACGCCCCAGTCTCTGCGTCAATCCATGTACCGGGAGATGTTGCGCAAAGAGTTGGAAATCATGATGCAACTGCAGCATCCTGGCATCGTTCAAGCGTTCGGCCTGGAAACGGTGGATGGAGTGGGGCAGTGCATCGTGATGGAATATATCGATGGTACCACGCTTACCGATTATATCGAAGGCGAGCGGCGTGATACGCTTTCGGAAGAGCAGCGTCGGCAAATTATCGATGACCTTATCTCGGCTGTTGGGTATCTTCATTCCAAGGGCATCATCCACCGCGACCTGAAGCCCGAGAACATCATGATAGCCCACAACGGCTTACAGGTGAAGGTGATAGATTTCGGTATGGCCGACACCGACAGCCACACTACCCTCAAACAACCCGCCGGCACGCTGCGCTATATGGCTCCGGAGCAGACCACCGCATACACACCAGATGTGCGCAATGACATTTACAGCCTCGGGCTTATTATGCAAGACATCAATCCGGGCAAACCCTACCGACAGATTATCGAACGGTGTCTGCGTCCCATAGACCAGCGTTATGCCAATATCAATGAGTTGTGTAATGCCATCGACAGTACCCTTGCCAGTCGTCGCCGTCGCCGTCAATGGGCAATTGCCAGTGTTGGAGCATTGTGCTTGGCTGCGTTGGGAGCCCTCGCCGTATGGCTTTTCCGTCCAGCACAGACAGTCAGCGAACCGGTTACACGTACCATCGTTGACCGTCATGCCACCGACTCTCTTCGCGAGGTGCTGGCACGTCAGCAAGAAGAGAATGCGGCCACCCAAGCCGAGATGGAGGCTCAGATGGCCACGAGAATGGGTACTATGCGTGACAGCATAGCACAATTACATGCTGAGAGCCAGCGGTTGCAGGAGGAACTCAACCGCGTGTCCACCGCCAAAACTCAGGCCTTGCAAGCCTTTGACAGGGCTGCCGCGAAGTCGGGTGTCACCCGTGAGTTGGACACCTTGCGTCACTGGTCTTGGCGGCATGCCGACCTCAATCAGCGCATTCAGGAGATGAACCGTTTTGTATATGATTATGTGGATGCCCTCGACTCACGTTTTTCCGCCAGCGACCGTGACAAGGTGCGCGAGGCATTGCTTGAGCATTGGCAGGAGTGGAACAGCGATGTGGAGAAACGCATCAAAACCCTTAGAAGCAAAGAGCGGGGGTAAGGAGTGTTGAATGTTGAGTGTTGAATGTTGAATGTTGAGTGTTGAATGTTGAGTGTTGAATTTTTGAATAACGAATTCTCAATTCATCATTCAACATTCAACATTCTAAACTTGAACAGTGGCCATGCGTCCGTGGCCATATATGCTTCGCTCGCACCTTCCGGTAAGACCAGTGTGGCCGTGTTGAACGTGCGGTCGTCGAAGGCATCAACAAAGAGGTCGGGCGGTGTCTGCGCCAAGGTTTCCACTCTGTTCAAACCGCCACACCCCGCGAAGGCAGACGACATGATTTCTTTCATATTGGCGGGAATGACCACTTGATTCAGCGACTTGCAGTCGTAAAAAGCCAGATTGTCGATAAACTCCAGATGTGTGGGCAAATCTATCCGCTGTAATCGTCTGCATCCCGCGAAAGCATTCTTAGCCACGCCACCCACCATATAACGACGCCCGTCGGGTGCCGTCACGCTGTCGGGCAGTGCCAGCGTTCCTGCGAAAGTCGTGTCGATGCAGCACTCATCAGCCAAGCCGCTCCCCACCACAGCCATACCAAACGCACGACGCGTAGAGAACACCATTTGTTGAGCCCCTCGGTCTGTCGCCAACATGACCGTCCACATCTCGTCTTCTTCCACACGCTGCGGAATACGCCATTGTTCCTCGGCATAGGTTGTCTCTAAGGCTTCTTTCGCGCGCAGCCAATAGCCATAGTCGGCATTAGACGTTGGCGCTGCCGTCTCATCCCCTTCTTCTATCTGCACAAAGCGGTTCCATGGCTCTGTGGCCAAATAGGCCTCGCGGCACCCCTTCGGCACGATAATTTGTGCCTCTTGATAGGTAGTGGTATCGAAGGCGTCGGCATCGCATCGTGGTGGCACAGCACACGGCAAGTTGATGCGCTTGAGCGACGTGCATCCGCTGAACGAGCGTTCACCAACCACCAACAGACTGTCTGATAAATAAATCTCGGTAAGTGCGCCGCATCCGTAAAAAGCCTCGTAGCACAGCAGGCGGATCGTAGTCGGTAGCGTCACCTCGGTCAGTCCCACACATTTATAAAAAGCATGGAAACCAACTGCTAACAACGGATAGGGCGTTCCGTCAAAGTCAGTAACCGAGGGGGGCACGGTCAACGCGCCCCGCAGCGACCAGTCGATGCAGGCGTGGCCACGGCGAAGCGGTCCGACATGAGTAATGATGCCTTGTGGTAATCTTTGAATCTGTAACAAGATGTTGGTGACGGAGTCGCCCGCCATCACCTTTGAGTAAACGATTTGTGCCTGAGCGCCCCACGCGCCCCACACACAAATCAACATCAACAATACTCGTTTTACCATTTACCAGACTACGAATTATTTCTTAAACAATGGATTTAACAAATTATACGGATTTCTTCAATCACTTCGACTACGAATTACACAAATACTACGGATTCGAAATAGCGGTAGAACACTAAACCCTAAACACTGATAAAGAGGGGCAAGGAGCAAGGGGCAAGGAGCAAGAGATATGCCCTGAACCCTCTACCCTAAACCATAAAGACAATGAATTTCACGGATTGATACCGCTTCCCTAATACCTCATTCATATTTTGTCATTCTAAACTTAAACCTCCTCCATGCCGGAGCGCGGCGGTAAGCATCCTCGCTCCCTGCCGGCACCACAAGCGTAGCCTTTTGGTAGGTTTGTTCGTCAAACACATTCTCATCGCACCATGGCGGAGTCGCGCCCAACACCGTCACCCTGCGCAGCGATGAGCAGCCGCTCATCGCCTTGGCATAGATGACTTTCATCGTTGGCGGGAAGGTGATACTCTCCAACTTGGCACACCCCTGAAAGGCTTGGTCGCCGAAACCTTCGCAACTGTCGGGAAGCACCACCTCTGTCAGTTCGGCGCACCCTTGCAGCCCGGCTCTTGTCACTCCCCTCACATCATATCTTTTTCCGCGGCAGTCAACCACTGACGAGGGGATGACGATACGGCCCGTGGTGGTTACAGGAACCGCCGGATGATGGTATTGTGAGATGCCCACGCCAGCCTCAGTGCCCAATGGGTCACGAGCAATGCACAGTTCCAATTTCCGCACGCTGTCAATCATCACAAACAAATAATTGCCCTCCTCACGCACCTGTGCCTGTGCAGTGAGGAGACAACATGTCATGATGATACTTATGACCCACCTTTTCATACCTATTATTGTTTCTGCCCACAAAGATAACAAATGTTATCTATACAGGCAAAAAAGAATGACTTTATTCGCTTAACCCAAGCATACGGCTCCATCTTTCTCCTGAATCATCAAAAAACCGGCGACCGTCCTGTTCAGGATGACCGCCGGGCAATTGCCATAAATCGTATAAAAGTATAATTAGCCTAATTTATTTCTTTCAGGACAAATAATGGTTTAGAACCCCATGGCCTTCCTCATTTCATCGGCAGCCTCCTTTTGGGCTTGACGCATCTCGGCGGCAGCCTCCTTTTGGGCTTGACGCATTTCGGCGGCAGCCTCCTTTTGAGCCTGACGCATCTCTCTAACAGCACCGCTATTGTTCATCATTTTTCCTGCGACACCCCCAGCGTCCTCTACCATCTTATCCACAGTCTTGTTGGCCTCATCTACCATTTTGTCCACAGTCTTGTTGGCCTCATCCACCATCTCGTCCACAGTCCTGTTGGCTTCATCCACCATGTCGTTTACAGATGAGGCGTTATCTGCGTCTTCAGACACAGACTCATCTGAAGATGTCAGTGCTGCAGACTCAGACACATCTTTACTGCTGACGTTATCGTTCTCGTCATTTGATCCTGATTCAAAAGCACTACTATTACTCTTAGAATTATTACTATTTCCACCACAGGAAACGGATAACATGCATCCTGCTAATAAAGCAAAGATTACTACAATAAATGTTTTTTTCATATTAGTCAAATATAATTATACGCCTACTCTTTTAAGGTTTTTCGGCTTGTACCTATTACATTGTCATTTAGTTTATAGGAAATGAAGAGTTGCATTATATGTCCTTCCTTCTGTAGCTATGTATCCAGTATAAGCAAACAACATGATATCATCATAATACTTTGGAATAAAACTTCTTAATTCTGACCTAGCTTTTCCTGGATGGTATTCTCTCCACTCGTCAACAACGAACACGGTATCAACCACGAAATCGGGACTGCCTTTCTTTGCGGAAATCGTTGAGCCAAACAAGATAATACTACCACGGTCAAGATAACGCAGGTTGACAAAGCGTACCTGTTTACAAAGACAATAAAGGAAATAGTCATTGAACACAAACGGGTCTTTGTTTTGTCAACACTTATCCATCGCTAGCCTTGATTTTCCACTCTCCATTTCTGTTCTTTACCATGTTCATCTTCGAGATTGACTCTTTACCGTCTTTCTGCTTTATCTTCACTTCCACTACGGTCTTGCCATCGCCTTGATCATCCACATTAAGTATCTCATATTCGGTCACAGGATTCTCCGAGTACATCTTTTGGGTAGTATTAGCAGCCATGTTGATTTCTGACGTTTGTTCATATTCAGGTTTGTCCTCGTCAACATATAAGAATTGGGCATAAGTAGCATAATCTTGTATTACAAGACATTTCATCGCGAAATCAACAGCACTTTTGGGCGATAAAAAGAGTGCCTGAGAATTTTTAATTTTCCAATCTCCATTCTTGTTCTTCACCATGAAAAACTTAAAGACATAATCCATGTCATCATTCTGCTTGCATTTTACATCCACCACAGCATTATCGTCGCCCTGCAAATCTTCTTTAGCAATCTCGTATTCCGTAACATTAATCAACATGTCTTGATTGATTGCCTGTGTATAAGCAGCTTCAGCTGAAGTCTCATCTAAACAACATTTAGTTATTCCCTCCTTGTGATTATTATCAATATAGCATTTCATATAAGTATCAACTACATCTTTGGGTGATAAACTCTTCCCAAATGGTGTTGTCACTAAAATAATACACAACAAAACACCTGCTAAGCAAATCGCACCTATAAGAACTTTCCTCTTATCGATGCCAAGGATACTTTTTGTCGCAGGAGATGATACTGTCGACACCATTTCATCTTCTTTTTTCTCTTGCTCGAATGGTACTTTTGTCACAACCTCGTTCTTCAATGAGGGAGAAGGCCCTGAGGCAGTTTCCTCGTTCGTTACAGGAGAAGAAGGCGTCACTATTTCTTCCTCTTTTTTATCGAGAAAAAGGGAATGCAATTTCTCTCTTCCTGTTAGTTCTTTCTTTTTCCGAGATGGAGGAACACCCCCTCGAGGGGGGGGCACATGTTTGTTATTAACCATGATAAATACTGTTTGTTAAGGTTATAATATAATAATTATTTCACTTTCAAATCATAGTACTGGGCTGGCTTGCGGAACCAACTGATAAGTTTTCGGATTGGTAAAAGTGATATTTGGCAGATATCTCGAAAAAGACTGATGAAAACAGGTAAATTATAAAAAGGCAGCAAAATAAACAACAATGCCTTTATATAGTCAAAGAAATTGGGTTGTAAATA
Organism: Prevotella sp.; assembly: GCA_017548275.1. GTDB lineage: Bacteria > Bacteroidota > Bacteroidia > Bacteroidales > Bacteroidaceae > Prevotella. Next base: position 58,744 of record JAFZAH010000037.1, on the reverse strand, counting down.
TTCGGGAATGTCGGAAATCCATTTTGTATATGATATAATTGCAATAATCAATCCCACAAAATAAGACAAGAAAATCACGAAATCGAAAAGGAATTCGAAGATATACCGTTTAATAAACGAAAGAAGAGGCCATTCTGTTTTAATACCCATAATTCGTAAAGAACGGTCTCTCTTTTGTTTGGCCAGTCTAATAATAGCTTTACGCCATAAGTCAAAGGGTAAAACAAATAATAAGTAAATGATTGTGTAAAATGCATGTCCAAGAGCAGGAAGAAATGAAGAGCCCAAAGAATTGCTGTCTTCGTCTGCCGCTATAGCTTCTGCAGCATAAACAGAGGTGTCTATTCCTTCAAAAAGTGTCTGCAACTCAGTTACTTTATATGCCGGTTGCCATTCTTCCATACCATCAGTCCATACTTCTGTGTCTGGGCTAATACCCCGTTCGCGCAATTGGTCAATTGTAAACGGCCCCAGATTCTCACTCCCTTGTGCAATAAAATATTCCATAATAGATTATTAATTAGTTTTGCCTACTCTTTAAAGGATTTTCGGCATACTCCTTTATTCTTTTTATTACTTGAAATGGATTGTGGTTTTGTTATATCTTTTTTGAAAAGAGAAATGTCTCACGATACTTTGTTCCACAAGCATTCTGTGATTTTGTCATTTTTATATTCTGCCATATTCAACTTACCTTATTATTTCTCTCCTTTTCTTTCTTACTTTGTTCCATAACTACTTGATAGTTGTTTACTATGGCACCTACAACAAGGTTCAGAAGCAAAAAAGCAGATACAATAAACCATATAACATGATAAGAAGTGACAATAGTCGAATTCACCTTTATAAGCCCGTATTCCGAAGCCGTTATGAGATTATATCTTACATCAGTCCAATCTTCTCCTGTTAATTCTCGGAATAATGTGAAAAATGATTCGTCCAAGGAGCCAAAAGGATCCGGGCTGTTGCTTGGCGCATTAGGTGCAACTTTCATAAATTCTTCGTATTTCACTCTCTGTTCTTCTGTCATCTGCTCTGGAGTTGGCAATCGAAACAGGCTGACTCCAACAATAGCAAACAAATAAATAAAAATGAAAAAGAAGATAACGTTATAAAACAGTGCGCTCAACGATTTGATTAAAACCGTAACTATGAGCTTAATCTCTTTTGCGCTTCTTAGTAACCTTAGTACACGAAAAACTCTAAGCACTCGCAATGCCATTAGTGTCGTACCATTACTAACGGCACTTTCAGGGATAAAACAAACAAGCACTAATGACAAGTCGAAAACATTCCAACCATTAGAAAAAAAAGCCTTTATTCCGTCTGCTGCAATAAAACGTAACAATATCTCTATAGTAAAAATACCCAGGATGGTGTTTTGTACGAATGTGATGGTCTCATTGGTATGGTATGTTTCTACACCAATCAAAAAACAATTTAAAACGATAATAAACGTAATAAAATGTTCAAACCATCGATTTGTGGTCAGAGATTGACAAAATGACTTTATCTTCTCAAACATAATTTCAACAGTTTTCATCATGCTGAGCCATATCAATCGTTTTTAAGAAAAACGATTGACAAGCCCAACATTCTTCCGAAAAAAAGGATTATCTACACATCTTTCATGGAAGCCATTTTCCATACTATCCATAAGTGAATGAGCAGGAACAATCCCAATACGATGACATATAAAGGCATCAAAACTCCCCAAATTGCAAAGCCCAAATTGATACATATAGTCAACATAAAAGCGACAGAACTCCATGCCTTCATATTGATTCCCGTCCGTTCGTTTTCTAATCTTAAAGCTATTAAACTGCCTAATGTCAAAAAAATGGACAGAAAGGTACCAACTGCAACAATAATGTCATTGGCGTCAAAATGTAATTGGGCGAAATAAAATGCCAAATAGGCAATAAACCCAGCCGCAATAATACAAATAAGAGCAGGGAAAAATGAAATTCTCATACGTTTAATGGGGGAGGTGTTAATGCTACAATCTTCAAAATGGCGGGAATCTGTGCTATCGGTTGCCATGCCGCCATTCCAGGCACCCATGCAAGCGTGTCTTTATTGATGCGTTGTTGACCGATTAATTTAGACACCTCGCTTTCATTCAACGGCCCAACCTGTTGGCCTTCAATCACAACATAAAAAATATGAGGCATGGGCTGTGGCATCGATTGGATGGAACCAGGTACATACATAGACTGCATGTACTGGTTCATCATTCCAACCATTTGTTGTGCCATTCCCATTCCCAAACCAAACTCTACAAGCCGGTCAACGGAAAAGAAATTGCTATTGTCCATAATATTATTTGATTAATAATCTTGAGCGGCCTGAGCCATCCGCATTGTTATTCTCTGATACCTTGCTAATTGTGCAGATGACATATCCCCTTCACAAGCCTCAATGCGTCTAGACAGTTCTTCTGCCTCCCGAGCCAATTTCGTATATTCAGCAATTGCCGTCATGTCGCCATCGGCAGCTTTTCTTGCATATGAGATATAATTTGTGACATATCTGTCGTAAGAATCCAACATAGCATCTACATCAGAAGAACCACGTGAAGAACTCGATCCAGATACAGAACCACCATAACTAGATGCATTTGACACCTGTGGCGTCGGGATTGCCCGCTCACCTACATAGTCATACAGAAAGCCTCTGCCTTCACCATCACCTGCAGCGTCCTGCACATTCTCGACATCAATTTTAAATGACATTTGCTGTCCTTTATAATTTACAAAGGTTCCTTGATAACCGTGACTTTTTCCGTATACACCATCGAAATGACCCGTTGGTTGTCCTTGATTGTTCGTCTCATGTATTTCCATATTACCGTTTCCATCAAGCACACCATTAAGATTGAGAGTGTTGTGTGACCCCTGACTATGATAATAGTAAGTACCCGTCACTCTCTCTCCTTCACATTTCAAAGACATTGTCACCCTGTATTTCCCATTGATAAGACCAGTTAATTGGGCTGTCTGGTCAACTTCTTTGGATTGAGGAACAGATTCTGATGGTTGCGGTTGTTCCTTTTTACAAGCTGAAAAAGCAATAATCAAGACTAAAAAACTTGATACGATAAAGATTTTTTTCATAGTTTATAAAATTTAATTACCAAAAATTCTGAATATAGAAAAGAGTCCACCAATGCAACCCTTTTTCTTTTTTCCCTTAACAGATTTTTTCGCTAATTTTTCAGCTTGATCTGTCGCCTTATCTTGAGCTTTTTCTTTTGCTTTATCTGCGGCATAATCAACGATGTCTTCTAAATCAAATAATCCCATGATATTAATTATTTAAAAGTAAAGCCTACTCCCTTTTAAGCGTTTCGGCATTCTCTTATATATATATTCAACAAATGTCTTTATGGCATAGGGGGGGGAGGAGGCATAGCTCCCGGTGAAGGAGGAGCGAAGAGTGACGCAAGTTCTTGAACTTGTCCGGCAAACTCCCAATTAGCCATTCCTTGTTTCCATACATATGATTGTGGGGTCAGCTGTCCCGTTTGAACCATCTGTTGCAATTGAGGTATATTGAACGGTCCCGCCTGTGTGCCATTTGCAGACACAAAATATTGTACATTAGGAGTGGGCGGTGGTGTGTTCATGGTTTGTTGCATGTTTTGGCCCATATTCTGCATCATACCTGCCATCTGTTGTCCCATGGCTCCTCCCATCATCATACCTGTCATCATACCAGCAGGGTTCAGACCACCGCCAGAACCCATATTCATGTTTCCCATCTGCCCAAGACTTTGTGCACCGGTCTTAAGCACATCAGCTTGTTGGTTAAGCGCATGTGCTCCAAGGAAGTTGGTCTCGGTTTGCAGGCGCTGCGCCCTTTGTGCCTCTTCACGTTGGATACGCATGGTCTCTTCCATATTTGCCAGACTTATACGTTGAGTTTCCTGCATATTTTTTATGCTCAAGTCCGTTTGCGCATTCATCGTCTTTGCCGTATTTCCTGCGGTGAGTTGTCGTAATTCCTCATAATATTCGCTTTCCTTGTCAATTTCAAAAGAAGAGATGTCCAACCCTTTAAGATTCACGCCAAAATCTTTTTCTATACGGGGCTTTAAATAGTTCTCCACTTTTTCATTGATGTTCATGATTTGTCGTTCCATCTGGACAACCGGGATACCCATTTCTTGCGGCACATTCATCACCACAGCCTTTACATATTTGGTAAGGGCGCCCCTAATTTGTTCCATTAAACGTTGATGGTCAAAATTAATGAGCCTATTCAATTTTATAAAGCCACGATAGTCGGTAATGTTGAATGTGATGGTTCCTCTTACTGCCATGGGAACCCCATGGTCTGGCAACCTGGGATCGAACACATCAAAATAAGGGACGGAAAAACGCAATTGGTTATTGCCTGCCAGATTTATATAATAAACTTCTGCTTGGAATGGTGACTCGCCTCCAAAAGCCAGTCCCACAATACTGCTTAAAATAGGGAAATTGGCCGTTTTTATAGTGTCGTCATAAGGACCCTCAATGAAATCTTGCATTGTGCCGTCCTTCTGTTTATATACAAACACCGCCACTTCTCCATCTTTCACGCGCAGACTACTGCCATAGCGAATACTGTTTTCTCTTGTTGTAGTATTAGCTTCTTGACCCAACGGTCGCCATTTCCACACAATATAATCTTGTTCGTCGCAGCGTATGACATTCATCATTCCACCGCTTTTACCTTTTCCGAAAATTGCCATATTCTAATATTATTATTTGTTGATTATATTTTTTCGCAACTAAGGAGTTTAGCCATTATTTATTGACACTTCAGTTATTTTTTTACATCAAATATTATTAACCTCATCAAAAACAAACCACAACTAAACTCGCTTAGTTACAATAAAACTGTTATTATTTATTAATCATATTCTCAAAATAATCTAATTGCTGTTGAAAATCAGAATCTCCACGCAAACTACGCCCTTTAAGGATTACCTGTTCTAATTTTGCTCGCCATGCCTGAGCAACCATATTATTTCTTACGGTACTTAAATCATAACGAGTAATAAAGAAATATAATGCTATTCCACCATAAAACACTACCATTAATGCAGTTTCAGCCATAACCGCCCCAAAACTATGGTACCCATTACTTGATGCGGCACCGGCAATAAGACCTATAATTAACGCTATTATTATAAGCGCGGGTACTAGTATTTTAACACGGCCAGGAATTGTTCCTAAAATGCCTCCTTTTGGCTTAGACAGGGAAACTGCCATTGAGCAGAATTCTATAATGTCTTCTTTTGTGTTTGGCACAGCATACATGGTAATGATATCTTGCTTTTCTTGTGCTCTTTCTTTTAGTTCCTTTCGACTTCTTTTATTTTTCTTTGGTAACGGTCTGCTATTAATAGCCTCAATCTTATCAGAAAGCATTTGTACAGAAGAAAGGTTTTGGTTTGCAGAATTGAACTCAAACCCGCATTCACACTTCAAGGTCATTGGAGGAACCGGTTTTCCGCAATTTGGGCAAATGCGTCCCAAAGCCTCTTTACGCTCTTGTGCTTTCTTTTGAGCCTTGATGTTCTTTTCTTTTTCAAGTTCCTTCTGCCGGCGTTGTAGGATAGAATTAATGTATATTTCCAATTCTGCCAGATCTACGCCTTCGGCTTGCGCACGTTTTACTAGTGCGGCTTTTTCATAGTCCTCTAAAACGCCATCTTCAAGGGTTGCCTGTATCAGATTTTCCAATTCTGGGGAAAACATTCCGCCCTTCTTTTGTCCAAAATCGGTCATGGGTCCTTGCTGAAATTGATTCATGGGAGGATATTGCTGTTGAGGGTACCCCTGGGGATATTGCTGCTGAGGGTACCCCTGGGGATATTGCTGCTGAGGATACCCTTGAGAATCTTGTTGCTGAGGATGCTGCTGAAGCGGTTCTTGGCTTTGATTGGCCGTTCCCTGATCTTTAGTTGTGCCTCCTGCATTAGAGATTTGATTTTCTAGTAATTCTTTCGCATCTTTAATACGATCTGATAATTTGTCTAAAAGTCCCATAATTATGATATGTTAAGTTAATAATGTTAGATATATAAACGAATACAACTCTTGCCCTCAGCTCGTTTTTTTGTTTGAAGGCAAAATGTAATGTTTCGACTCTATTCGGTTTGTTGTATATCGGTTTTGGTTGGTCATCAAATTATATGGTTAATATTTTATGGTTGGTGTGTAGAGGTTTAGATTATCTCAGACCGAACACACACCGTTTTCGTGGTACGGTGGGCGTATATCATGTTTCTACGGGTGACGGGCTTGCGTGTACTTTCATTTCACTGGTTTTCGGCCTTCTCTCCTCGGTCCGAGGAGAAAATGAAATAAATCCTCACGTTTTGTCCCCAATCTTGGCTCACGCCCTCGTCCCCCTTCCCATCGGTTGGGTCGCGATGAGTTCCTTGGTGGGGTGATAAATATACCGAAGCGTGGCACTGTATGCCTGCATCTTCCAATAGAGGTCCTAGGAAAACCTTCAACATAAGATGCCATGACAACAGGCCACGCAATATGGGCTTAATCATCATGCGATTTCTGATGTTGAGTAGAAATTTCCTAGGTTTCTATTGTCAGAAAAGCATAACGCTTACTATTTCGGTAAAGTACTGGTCGACAAAGAGTTACAGTCTAAGTCGTTGAAGATGTGCGCCCACACAGGGGCAAATCCCACACCCGGGAAACACATCCTCGGTTGCAAATATATAAAAATAATTTATTTCCTCCAAATTTTTTTTTGTCCATTTCAGTCCTTTTGGATTTTGGGGAGGTTTGGTCGTTTAGTCGTTTGGGGAGTTGAGAGTTCTGGGAGAACTGGGAGTTATGGGAACAATGGGAGGGCTGGGAATATTGGGAATACTAGGAGGAGCGAGCTAAACTCTCACCTCTCATCTCCCTCCCTTTGGGAGGGTTGGGGTGGTTTTTGGGGGTTGGGTTCCCTGAGCGGGTATAAAAAACCGCTCCGTCGTTCTTGTTTGTTAAGATAATGGATCCTAGATTCCTATTGGACAAGAACAGGCAAAGCGGTTATGACGTTGCAAAATAAGCACTTCTTTCTCGTTCTGGCAAGTCCTTTGCTGTCCTTTTCATGTCCATTTTTGTCCTTTTTCGTTTGGTCGTTTGGTTGTTTGGTCGTTTAGGAGATTGGGGGGTGGGAGTTCTGAGAACTGGGAGGTCTGGGAACAATGGGAGGTCTGGGAGAACCGGGAATCGGCAGCGGTGGAACCGCTGCTTACGGAGAAGAAAAGGGGAAAAAAGGAAGAGAGGTAAAAAGTGAGCATATCTTTCACCTCTTGCCTCTCCTCTCCAACCTCTTGCTTCCAACCTCTCTCCTCCATCTCTTGGAAAGTCGGGGCGGGTTTTGGGCAATCTTTTGTCTTTTGCGCCTGCCCTTGCCCCTTAATTCAAGGTATATATCTTTACTCCGTCGATTTTGCCAGCTATGTATGCGGGATAGACGGTGCCATGGTGGGATACCTCGTCGAGGTAGAGGGGCTCATTTTGTAACATCAGATGGCAGGTGAAGGTGTCGCCGATGGTCAATTTGGCGTTCTCAGCCTCGTTCACCACAAAACGTCCGTCGCCCAGATGCTCTACCACGATACGCCGGTCGGGCAACCACGTGATGCACAGTTGCTGACCGACGAACAGGTCTTTTGCCGTCACTTTGTTCTCGGTCAGAATCATGCTTTGCACACCCTGTTTCTTGGTTGCTTCGTTGGTGAAGCCACGGTAACTGGCATAGCCTGCGTATCGGGCCAGCACGTCGTAAGTGTGGCGGCGCGTTTGCACTTGTTCGTTTTGCAGGTAGCCCCAGATGCGTTTCAGCGTGGTGGGCGACAAATATTCGCCCGTGGCCGCCTGAATCAGTTGGCTCAAATCCTCAAAGTCGTGCGACGTCTCTGGCGTGAAACCGGCCTTGCGCCCCACCTCTTTTTTCAATAGTTCCTGCTCCATATATTTCACGATGATTAAACGTTAGGAAGTTATAATGAGGAGTTATCAATTGGAGTTAAAACGAGGAGTTAAGAAGAGCCGAATGCCTCTGAAACATGTTCTTTCTGCATGTAGCATAGTAATGGCTCATTATAACTCCCTCTCATAACTCCTATTCTTAACTCCTACTCATAACTCCCGAAACTTCAGTCAAATAACATCAGATAATTATTCTTCTCTCCCCCTCTCCTTGACACCTTTGTTGTACTTGTCCAGCAGGGTGCGGGTGGAGTTGATGAAACGGGTGCGGAGGTTGCGCTCGTTGGCGTTCATCTCGTCGGTGGGGTAGGTGACGGGGTAGATACGGAAGTTCTTCCGGCCTGAGGTGGCGGGGCGCGACACCCACACGAGCGAGTAGTCGCAGTCGGTCATCTCGGTCTTGCCGTTCTGCTTGGTCAGCGTCATGCGCACCATGGCTCCGCCGTCGGTGTTGATTTTGGTCATGTTCGACACATAATTGCCCAATGAATAGACCACGAGATGGTCTTTGCCGTCGCGGTTGACCACCTCGAAGGGCTGTATCACGTGGGGGTGGCCTGCGATGACGTGGTCCACGCCGTTGCGCAACATCCAGTCCACGAGGTTGCGCTGTTCGCGATTGGGCTGTTGTACATACTCGATGCCCCAGTGGGGGAAGGCGATGATGACGTCGGGGTTGAAACTCTTCGCAATTTTCAGGTCAGCGGCTATCTCGGTGGTGTCCTGCATATTGACCACGAAGGGCGCCGGCACGGGGATGCCGTTGGTGCCGTAGGTGAAGTTGAGCAGGCAGATGCGTATGCCGTCATACTCCATGAAGAACGGGTAATACTTCTCGCGCTCGGCTGCGTTTTTATAGGTACCGAGGTGCTTCACGCCCAATGAGTCCATCATGTCGATGGTGCGCCGCAGTCCGCGGTCGCGGGTATCGACACAGTGGTTGTTGGCGGTGAGCAGCACGTCGAATCCCGCATCGATGGAGGCGTAGAGGTATTCGTCGGGCGCGCAGAACTGCGGATAACCACGGAATGGAGGTCCGCCGAGCGTCACCTCGAAGTTGGCGATGGCGATGTCGGCCTCGCTGATTTCGGGCTTCACCCGTTTGAACACGTCCTCGTAGTCGTATTTGCCGTCGCTGGTGCGCGCAGCCTTGATTTGCCCGTCGTGCTGCATCAGGTCGCCCGCGAAGAGCAGTGTCACCTGATGTTTCACGGTGTCGGCCTGAGCTGTGTCGTTGTCACTTGTTGTCCCGTTGGTATGCGCATTGCCTGTGCAACCGAAAGCCATCATCAATGGCAGGAACATCAGAGATTTGAGACTGGAATACTTTTTGTCAAACATTTTTATTTGGTCGTTTGGGAGATTGGTCGTTTGGTCGTTTGGGAGATTGGTCGTTTGGTCGTTTGGGGAGATTGGGAGCGCTGGGAATTCTGGGAGAGAATGAGAGGGCTGGGAATTTCGTATTTCGTAATTCGTAATTACTTCTTTCTTTTCAGCAGATTGAGTGCTTGTTGGGGTGCCATGGCCTGACTGGTCTTCTCTGTCATGGCGTCAACGCGGAGGGAGGATTTCTGACGGATGTCGGCCACGGATGCACCGATATGGAAGGTGTAGTTGCCCGCATCGACTACCCATGCGCTCTGCGACTCATCGAACGATGCCAGGTCGCGGCGCTGCAGCGTCATGCGCAGGGTCTCGCTCTGTCCGGGTTTCAGTTCCGCCGTCTTGCCGAAGGCTTTCAGTTCCTTCGCGGGTTTCTCCATCGAGCCTTCCGGTGCGCTCACATACACTTGCACCACCTCTTTTCCGGCCACGCTGCCGGTGTTCTTCACCTGAACCGTCACTTCGATGTTCTCGCCTTTCTGGCTGACCGTCGGCTTGCTATATTCAAAGGTGGTGTAGGAGAGGCCATAACCGAAGGGATAAGCCACGTCGCGCCCGAAGGTGTCGAAGAAACGGTAGCCCACATAGATGTCTTCCTCATGATTGGTGTAGTCGTATCCCGACACGGGGTTGCCGCCGCTTTTCATCGTTTGGTAGGAATAGAAATCGATGTTGCCGGGGTAATTCTTCGTGGAGGGATGGTCAGCGGCTGCGATGGGCCATGTCATGGTCAGTTTGCCCGAAGGGTTGACGCGGCCTGTGAGGATATCAACCACGGAGTTGCCGCCTTCCTCGCCGGGCTGCCAGGCGCAGACGATGGCATCGGGATATCCGCTCCATGAGGCAGTTTCGATGACCGAACCGGAGTTGATGACCACCACCACGGGTTTGCCCTCGGCGTGGAAGGCGTTGCACACGTCATAGATGAGTTGGCGCTCCTCTTCTATGAGGTTGAACTCCGTATTCATGTCGCGGTCCACACCTTCGCCCGCCTGTCGTCCGATGGTGACGATGGCGGCGTCGGCTCCTTTCAACTCATTGTTCACACAGACGGGACTGATGCTGATTTCAGGGTATTTCTGCTGTCCGAACATCTCCATCTGATACCATCTGGCGGGATGGCGCTCGGCTTGGAACTTCACTTTGGCGTATTCCACATATTTACGGTAGATATCGGTCAGGGTCTTCGAGGTCTCGATGCCCGCATTGCTCAATCCTTGTGTCAAATCGACCACATAAGGTGTATGCACGCAGCCCGAGCCAGTGCCGCCCGACAGGAAATCGTATGAACCCACGCCGAACAGGGCGACGGTCTTCACCGCTTTTTCACCCTTCCAAGGCAGTGCTCCGTTGTTCTTGAGTAGCACGATACCTTCGTTGGCACTCTCGCGGGTGATGCGGGCATGTGCCTGCAGGTCGGGTTGGTTTGAGGCGCGGAACTTCTTGAAATGCGGTGTCTTGACGATGTATTCCAACATACGGCGCACATTGCGGTCCACATCGGCGATGTCGAGCGTGCCGTTTTTCACGCCTTTGACAATCTCCTCCACCTGTTTGGGCTGTCCGGGCTCCAACAGGTCGTCGCCGGCTTTCACCTCGTCAATGACGGGCAGGTCGCCGCGGATGCCTATCCAGTCGGTCATCACGATGCCTTTATAGCCCCAGTCGTCGCGCAGCACCTTGGTCAGCAGGTCGTGGTAGCACTGCGCGTATTCGCCGTTGATGCGGTTGTATGCAGCCATGAAGGTCCACGGGTTACTCTCTCTGACGGCTATCTCGAAACCTTTGAGGTAGAGTTCGCGGGCGGCACGGATAGACAGACGCTCGTCCACGCTGGTGCGGGCGGTTTCCTGAGAGTTGACGGCGAAATGCTTGGCACTCACACCGGCTCCCTCGCTCTGCACACCATTGATATAGGCGGCGGCTATCTTGCCCGTCACCACGGGGTCTTCCGAGTAGTATTCGAAGTTGCGGCCGCAGAGGGGGTTGCGGTGCAGGTTCATGCCCGGCCCGAGTATCACGTCGCAGTTGTATTCTTTAGTCTCATTGCCGATAGCCTGTCCCACTTGCCGCACAAGGTCAGTGTTCCAAGTCGATGCCAGACAGGTGCCGATGGGGAAGCCCGTGGCGTAATAGGTGCGGCTGTCACCTTGACGTGTGGGATTGATGCGCACGCCCGCAGGTCCGTCGGTCAGGATGGTCTCAGGAATACCGAGTCGCGGGATGGCGGCTGTGGTGCCGGCTGCTCCGGGCACGGTCTCCGCCGAACCGCCCACTACGGCTCCGTCGTTGAAGAAGTTGTTGGCACCGCCCACCAGCAGTTGGGCTTTTTCTTCCAAAGTCATCGCAGCGAGAACCTCGTCGATGTTGTCTGCCCTCAGTTGGGGCGCATTCTGTGCAGTCATAGTCATGGGGAATAGTGCAAGGACTATCAATCGGAGTGATTTTTTTAACATGATTTTGTATGTCATTAGGTTATTTGATTGCAAAGGTACGATAAAAAACCACAAAAACGGCTATCGGTCTTTAGAAATTCATTCAATAGACAACAAAAAACGGCCAACCGGCCGTTTTTATAATTCGTGAAATTCGTAGTCTTTATTTAGGAGTTCAGGAGTCAGGAGTTCAGACATTAGTACGCCAATCCGTATATTTCGCTAAATTCGTAGTCCTAAATAGGTTTAGGCTTGAGTGTAGAGGGTTTAGTGTCCTGTCTCATTCGAATCTGTTGAATCCGTAACATCAGTTGTCCTTGAATTCGTAAAATTCGTAGTCATATCTGCGAAGAACATGAAAAACACTAAAAGGAGGATTCGTGAAATTCGTAGTGTGTCTCCCGGGTGGATTCTGTCTTATCTCACCACTTGTGTGAATTCGGGTTTAGCACCGGGCTCTTTGCCTACGGTCACGTAGATGGTCGAGGTAGATTCGCCACCGTCGAATCCGCGGCCCTTGACGATGAACATGTAATCGGTGCTTTCAGCGGTCTCGCGTTTGCCTACGGTTGAGGGGGTGCCGAGCGGGAACTGATAACTGGAGCAGGCTGCGTCGAAGATGGCTTTGTCCTCGTCGGTCACGGGCACCTGAGCAGAATAGTCGGGCAGTTTCTCTACGGTGCCCTCCTTAAATCCGTTTTCTTTGAGGAATCGGTCGAGTTCTTTCTCTGCCGCCGTCACGCGGGCGGTGCGTACGCCGTAGCCTTCCTTGATGTCGGCCTTGGGCAGGGCTTTCTTCAGCGCATCGGTTGAGGTGTTCAGACCGCCGCTGCCGAAGGTGCAGAAGGGTACGATGGTCTTGCCGGCGAAGTCATTCTCCTTCACCAGAGTGGCGATGGGCATGGCATATGTGCCAAACCAAATGGGATAGCCGAGGAAGATGACATCATAGTCGGCTATTTTCTTCTGGAGGGGTTTGATGGCGGGCGTCTGTCCGCTTTGCATCTCGCGCTGTCCGCGCTGCATCGTTGCCTGGAAATCGCCGGAATAGGGTTCCACCGCCTCGATGCTCTCGATGTCGGCATTGAGTTGTTTTTGCAGTGCCTCTGCTACAGCCTTGGTCGTACCGGTCTCTGAATAGTAGAGCACCAAGGTCTTTTTTTGTTGCGCACATCCTGTGGCTACTGATGCGATAATTGCCATTGATAATAAGAGTTTTTTCATAATGAGTTATTTTATAAAATAATGATACTTTTTCGGGTGTAAAGGTAAACGATACTTTTCAAATAGCCAAAAAAACGGGAGCGTTTTTAGTCATGGCGGTGACTCGACAAACGGGACAGGAGGGTAGGGCGGTGTGAGACTATTCCTTCGTCAACATCTTTTTCATGTGCGATTCCAAGATGTGAAAACTCGGGTCCACCATGGCGCCGTGGTCGTGACCGCCGAGTTCGTAGAGGTAGGTCTCGGTGTGTCCTGCCAGTTTCATCATGCGCGCCAGATATTGGTTCTCGTCATAACGGCCATACAATTCTTGTTCCCTGTCGCCGCAAATGAGCACCAGTGGCGGACAGTCATTGCGCACCCAGTAGATTGGCGCATATTCGTCGATGGTGGCTTGAAGCGGCGGGATGCCTTGCATCTTACGAACATTATAATGCGTGACGGCCTGCCCGCTGAACGGCACGTACATCATCACGTCGTCGGCATTGATGTCGTAGGCGGCTAACCACGCTTTGTTCAGACAGAGCATCATGGAGATGTACCCCCCGGCAGAATGACCCGTGACGACAATCTTTTTCGTGTCGCCGCCATATTGCGCGATGTGCCGGAACACCCACGCCACCGCCTCGGCGGAATCGTCGAGCAGGGCGTCGATTCTCACCCGTGGCAGCAAACGGTAATTCACGCCCACGACCACATATCCTTTCTGCTGCAGTCGCCAAGGTATCTCCTTGTTGCCAGCCTCTAGACCGCCACCGTGGAACCATACCACGACAGGGCAGTCCTTCATGCCTTCGGGGTAGTACACGTCGAGTTTGAGGCGCTCCACAGCGTAGGCATCCGTCTTTTTCGTGTAACTGATGTCATTCACCTGATTGTACGTTTGCGCCGTCGCCGCTGTCAATGTCAGGCAGAGAAGCAATAGGATAGATGCAATTTTTCTCATGTCGTTTGGTCGTTTAGGGAGTTAGTCGTTTGGTCGTTTAGGGGGTTGGTCGTTTGGTCCTACAACCTCAAACCTTTAATGATTGTACAAAAGTAACAAAAAAAGATGGAAATATCAATTGAAATGCGTAATTTTGCACATAATACTTGACAAATCACGAAAAACGATGAAAAAACTGCTCCTAATGGCGATGTGCTGCTGCTTGATGATGGCTTGCGGCAAGAGCGGACAAAATGCTGACAACAAAGGTAATGCCGATGAATCGTGGCAGGTGGATATGGGAGGTGGTACTGGTGTTGAATCCGGCAACGAAGGCACTGACAAACAGAACGCTGTCGAAGAGAAGAAACAACCGCCAACCGTCGTGCTCGACGCCTATCAAAAGCAACAGCTCAACGACCTGACCAACCGGTTCTGTGATCTCCGCAATCAACTTGGAAAGAAACAGGCAGCACCCTATCAGAAGGCTGTGAAATTTGAAGAGGAAGACCTGAAAGAACAGATGTCCGACATTGCCTCGGAGATACGCACGAGAGTGGGGAAACTGCAAGACCAGATGCGTGCCGCCTCCGTGACCAGCGGTGACCAGTGGGAGACGCTTATCGAATATTACAGACTGGTGGAGGGGTATTGATTATTCAGGAGTTTAGGAGTTTAGGCGTATAGGAGTATAGAAGTGTAGGAGTTTAGACATTCGTTCTCTATAAGTGGAGTAATCTCTTGCTCCTTGCACCTTGCTCCTCAATAAACCTCAAGCCTCAAATCTCAAGCCTCAAATCTCAAACCTAATAAATATGAAAAAGTGTATTTTGTTATCGATGATGGCATTTGCGATGGCAATGCCGAGTGATGCCCAATTGTTACGCACGGTTGTGGCGCAAGGACAGATAGAAGGTGTCGAACATGAGGGCTTTGCACTCTACAAGGCCATCCCCTACGCCGAGCCGCCCGTGGGCGATTTGAGATGGAAGGCCCCTGTGCCCAAAAAGCCATGGACGGGCATATATAAGGCCGAGAACTGGGGCGCACGGCCACCGCAAGTCACCGACCCCAATCAGAGCGGCAATGACATCCCCATGAGCGAGGACTGCCTCTACCTGAGTGTGGAGACACCCGCAAAATCGGCATCCGAACGTCTGCCCGTCTTTGTCATGATTCATGGCGGTGGATTTTCCACGGGCTCGTACAGCGGCACTCAGGAGAGTTTTCTGCGCGAGGGCATCATCTATTGCAGCATCGAGTATCGTCTCGGAGTGCTGGGCTTCATGCCCCATCCCGAATTGGCGAAAGAGTCGGAGCGCGGCATCTCGGGCAACTACGGAATGATGGACCAGATTCTCGCACTCAAATGGATACATGACAATATCGCGGCATTTGGCGGCGACCCCGACCGCATCACCATCGCTGGCGAATCAGCGGGCGGCATCTCCGTCAGCATACTCTGCGCATCGCCTTTGTGCAAGGGACTGTTCCGCGGTGCCATCAGCGAGAGCGGCAGTTCGTTCTGGCCCGTGGCTGATGTGCGTGGCGGCAACACGGCGATGGTCCGTGAGAAAGCCGCACAACAGGCCGGACTCGATTTCCAACGCAAATTGGGCAAGAAAAACATCCGCCAGATGCGTAAAGTGCCCTTCCAGACGTTGGTCGACAGTTGCCGCATGGAGTCGTTCTGGCCCGTGGTCGACGGCTATGTCATCACCGACGACCAGTATAAACTCTATCAGACAGGACAGTACAATGATGTGGATGTCATCATCGGCACCAACTCCGACGAGGGTTCGATGTTTACACGTCCTGTTCCTGTAGAGCAATACAAAGAGCGTGTCAAGGAGATCTATGGCGACTGGGCCGACCGTCTGCTCGAGGTATATCCCGCCACCACCGACATGGAAGTGTATTTCGCCCAAAGCGACATCTTCCGTGACGGCAGTTTCGCATGGGGCACCTATGCATGGGCCAACCTGCAAAGCAAGACTGGCAAGGGACGCGTCTATATGTATTATTTTGACCAAAACTCCGAGAACACCATCCTGCGCAGCGCGCGTGGCGGAGCCAGCCATGTGGCAGAGATGCCCTTCATATACGGGTATAAGTTCGGCAGTGGCAAGATGACCGACACCGAGCAGCGCATGCTCGACATCATGTCGCAGTACTGGATAAACTTCACAAAGACAGGCGACCCCAACGGCGGCACACTGCCTTATTGGACCACCTATCAGCAAGGTCAGCCCTCCGTCATGATTATCCGTGACGGTTTCCACCTCGACAAGGTGCCCAACCAGCGCCAAATGGACTTCTTCGAAGAATTCTTCAAGAGCAGGAGGTAAAGGTCAAAGATGTTAGTCCGGCAGGATTTACATTGACGACGACAGAAAAAAATAACAGACAATTCTGAATAAAAGAAGGAGGCTTGGGCGTTTTTACGCTCAAGCCTCCTTTCTTCAGTCTATATCCTGATAGTCTCCTTTGGATTTCAACTATTCAAAGACCTCATTTCTTGGTGTAAACCTTGATAATGCCGGTTGACTTTTCTCCGTCAGATGATTTGTCAACGGATATGTGGTCGATAGATGACGGTGGCAAGGCTTCTAATGCTTCTTTGGTCGATTCCACATCGTCAATAAAGACGGTGTATTTTGTGTCATCGGAATGGTCGGCGGAAGAAGTATCGCTATTACGTATGAAGATGCGGGTATTCTTTTCGGCATTATTGTTGTTTTCAATCTTCACCGTCGTCGACGCTAAACGGAAATTGACAGGCAAGGTGTATCTCACCTTAACGGGTTTGCCGTCTTGCAGGCCCGGACTCCAGTTAGGCATCGTGCTGATGACACGCAATGCCTCCTTGTCCAAATGTTCCTCTACACCCTGCATGATGCTGGCATCACTTACCTCACCGTTCTCATTGATGATGAAACTGACAAGTACACGGCCTTGCACGTTTGCCTCAAAGGCTTCCTTCGGATAACAGACGTTTTCCTTCATATAATTCGCCAATGCGGGCATGCCGCCTTCAAACTCGGGCATTTTCTCGCAATTTTCATAAACAGGTTCGGCCGCTACGTCAGGGGAAACGTCAGAAAGTTCCTTGGCTTTTTTCTTCAACTCCACGATAATCACATCGCGCGAGTAACCGAACAGACGGGCTTTATCGCCTTTCAAGTAGGTGATGCTCTTGATGTCGTCTGAGGGGATACCGCTGATATCGGTCATCTGCTTGCCGTCGACGATGTAAAGAACGTCGCCGTCGTCGTCCGTGGTCAATGGCTCTTGTAAAACGGGTGCCACACTGTTGGTTTCTTCTACCGCAGGAACGACTCCGTCGGAACTCTCCACGGGAAGATAGGTGGTCACGGTTTTGGCGTTAAGGGCTAAGGATATGGCTATGACAGGCAATACGAAGAGCACTTTCAGGCCCCGCATTTCACTGGATTGTTTTTTCAACATCATGGTGATTCTTTTTTTGAGGGTACTGTGACTGATGCCATTGGCCACCCAGTACCGCATAGTGGACAACGACTTGGTTACTAATAACAATTGATATTGACGCGCGTTGATGCCTTGAGAGAGTGCCTCCTTGTCGGCTTCATACTCGTGGATGGAGCGCAGGTCGGACCTGAGCATCCATATCGCGGGGTTGAACCATTGCAAGGGGGTGACAATATAAGTGAACAACACATCCCACGAGTGATGGTGGCGGATGTGCCCACGCTCGTGAGCGAGAATAGCGGCATCGGGCGAGGCGTAGTCGCTACGGCTCAATACTATATAACGCATCCAACTGAACGGTGCCTCGTCGTGGTCTGTCACCACGATGGTGGTGCCGTCGGCTTGTGGATGCTTCTCGCTCTTTTTTATCAAAAAGATGATTTGGAATATGGAATACAGCGAATACACAATGGTCGCGATGGCTCCCGTGAGGAAAACCACCACCAAGGGCATCAACCACCAGGGTTGAGTCGCCTCCTCTTTTACCACCTCCATGGTGAGAGCACCTATCTCTATGTCGGCCGTGGGAACCATCCGAACCTCTTGGTGGAAGGTTAACACACAAAGGGGCAGCACAAACGACAAGGCCGCAGTAGCGAGCAGCACCACGCGGTTAAGCCGGTGAAGCGTCTCCTTGGCAAGCAGCAACCGATAGAACATATAGAAAATGGCTATCAGGCAGGCCACTTTGAGGTCGTAGATGAGGAAATCAAGCATGGTTGTCGTTCTTGGGGTTATTGTTGTGAATTGGCTGATTCAATCTCGTCGATGAGATGGCGTAACTCGTCAACAGAAATCTTCTCCTCTTTTACAAACGCCGATACGGCACTCATGTAAGAGTTGTTGAAATAACTGGCGATGACATGGGCGATGCTGCGCTCACCGTATTCCTTTTCGCTGATGACAGGGTAATATTGGTAGGTGTTCCCGTATTGGCGATGACCCAGGAAGCCGTTCTTCTCCAACAGCCTCACCATTGTGGAGAGGGTGTTGAAGTGGGGTTTCGGCTCGGCGTAATGGTCGAGCAATTCCCTCACGAACATGGCTCCGTGCTTCCAATACAGGTCCATGATTTCTTTTTCCTTATTGGTCAATTTTTTCATTTCTTTCTTCGTTAATAGTTACAGATTCATCTTTGCGCGTCATATCGGCTGCAAATATAACTAAACATTTATATGTGTGCAACTAAAAATATTAGTTATTAAACAAAATTAAATAGTTTATATGTATTTTAACGAAAATCGTTGTAAAAAGTACGACTGAAAATGCCGGAAGCATCATGTACTTTTAATTTTTTTTTGACAAATAAATATATTCTCATTTTTTTTCTTATCTTTGCACATGTCATCTATATCTATGACTAAAGACCTAAATTTTACCATTGAAAAGAGTGTAATTTCTAAATGACGAATGGTTGGGGCCCTAACTGTGTCTCAATGGCGTTGTGCTGCATATAAATAGGCAATATTCGAAGGACAAAGTGCGGCTTGCACATCCGTCTGATGAAATTCATTCCACAGGTGTTGAAGTTGAAGAGAATCAAATAATCTAATAAGATAAGAATATGAAAAAGACTTTTTTTTTCGCCCTCGGCATGGCAGCCCTCATGGTGGGTTGTAATTCTGCCGACAACGTGACTATGAACACAATCAATCAGGAAGAGGTGATGGCCAAAATGTCGCTTGAGGACAAGGCTCACTTTGTGATAGGTGTAGGTATGGCCGGATTCTCTGGCGACGATGCTGTGATTGGCTCCACAAAGAATCTCGTGCCCGGTGCCGCTGGTACAACCTATCCTCTCGACTCGCTGGGCATCCCCGCTGTGGTGCTGGCTGACGGACCTGCCGGATTGCGCATTGACGCTACGCGCGAAGGCGACCAAGCCACATACTATTGCACACACTTCCCCATCGGTACGCTGTTGGCTTCTACATGGAACACCCAACTCGTGGAGGAGGTTGGTCAGGCTATCGGCGAGGAGGTCAAGGAGTATGGTGCCGACGTGCTGCTGGCCCCTGCTCTTAACATCATGCGTAATCCGCTCTGCGGCCGTAACTTCGAGTACTACTCCGAAGACCCCGTCGTGGCAGGTAAGACAGCCGCCGCTTATATCACTGGCGTGCAGAAAAACGACGTGGGCACGAGCATCAAGCACTTCGCTGCCAACAACCAGGAGACGAACCGCATGAACACCGACGCGCACATTTCGCAGCGTGCTCTGCGCGAAATCTATTTGAAGGGTTTCGAGATTGCCATCAAGGAGAGTAAACCTTGGACGGTGATGACCTCTTACAACTACATCAATGGCGTCTATACCTCTGAGAGCAAGGACCTTGTCACCACTATCTTGCGCGATGAGTGGGGTTACGAGGGCACGGTTATGACCGACTGGTTCGGAGGCAAGGACGGCGCTTTGCAGATGTGGGCTGGTAACGATATGCTGCAACCTGGCAAGGCTGAGCAGTTCGACAGCATCGTGGCAGGCGTGAAGAGTGGCAAACTCGACGAGGCCGACCTCGACCGCAATGTTCAGCGTGTGTTGAAACTTGTGGAGCGCAGTCCGCGTTACCAGGGTTACCAGTATTCCAACAAGCCCGATTTGAAGGCCCATGCTGCCGTCACCCGTCAGTCGGCTGCAGAGGGAATGGTGTTGATGAAAAACAACGAGGCTCTGCCTCTGAAGGAGAATGTCAAGAATGTCGCTCTCTATGGCTGTACGTCTTATGACTTCATCGCCGGCGGTACGGGTTCTGGTAATGTGAACCATGCCTATGTCGTCTCTCTGCTCGATGGTCTGAAAAATGGCGGCTACACGGTCAGTGACGATTTGAAGACTGCCTATGAGAAATATATTGCCGATGCCAAGGAAGCCCAGAAGAAGGCTCAGGAGGAATTGGCGAAGAAGGACGAGCAGGCAGCCATGCTCGCAAGTTTCATGCCGGGCACGCTGCCTGCCGAGAAACAGTTCACCGCCGATGAACTGACCGCTCAGGCCAACGTGGCAGATGTGGCTATCATCACCATCGGACGTATCTCTGGTGAGTTCATCGACCGCAAGGTGGCCGATTTCAACTTGAACGACTCTGAGAAGAAACTGATACAGCAGGTATGCGAGGTGTATCACAAGGCCGGTAAACAGGTGGTGGTGCTGCTGAACATTGGTGGTGTCATCGAGACCGATTCATGGAAGGAGTTGCCCGATGCAATCCTCTGCGCATGGCAGGCTGGTCAGGAAGGCGGCAACAGTGTCGTCGATGTGCTCAGCGGCAAGCAGTCACCTTCGGGCAAGTTCACTATGACATGGCCCGTCAAGTTCAACGACGCCTATTCATCGAAGAACTTCCCCATCGACGAAGACCCGCGCATTGACATGTTGAACCAGGGTAAGAAGGGTAATGTCAAGAATGTCGATTATACCGACTACGAGGAGGATGTCTATGTGGGTTATCGTTACTTCGACTCGTTCGAAGTGCCCGTCAGTTATCCCTTCGGCTTCGGCCTTAGTTATACCACCTTTGAATACAGCGACGCCAAGATTGCCTCAAAGGGTGATGCATACGAAGTGAAAGTCACTGTAAAGAACACCGGTAAGTTCGAGGGCAAGGAAGTGGTCGAGGTTTATATCTCCGCCCCTGACAACAAGGCTGCCAACAAACCCGTCAAGGAGTTGAAGGCATTTGCCAAGACCAAGCAACTGAAACCCGGTGAGAGTGAGACCCTCACCCTCACGGTTAAGGCCGAGGACCTCGCTTCGTTCGACGAGGCTGCCTCAGCATGGGTCGTGGCTGAGGGCGAATATCAGTTCCTCGTTGGAGCATCCTCTCAGGACATCAAGGCTACCCTCACCGCCAATGCCAAGGCCAGCCAAGTCAAAGCGCACGACGTGATGAAGCCTCAGACCCAGATGAACCTCTTGAAGCGATAATATCAAAACTGTCATAACATGAAAATAGCAAGTCTAAAATGTGTCGTGGTAGTCGCTATGTGCGGCTTCAGCCTTTGTGCTTCTGCCCAGTTGCTGAAGGCAGATAACATCGATGAGGTGGTTAAGGCCATGACGCTCGAGGAGAAGTGTCACCTGGTGTTGGGATGTGGCATGCACTTCAACGATGAGGCCAAGTTCCCCGGCACTGCCGGCAGTACTTTTGGCGTGGCACGTCTTGGTATCCCTGAAACCTATTGTGCCGACAGTCAGCAAGGATTGCGAATGGACAGCAAACGTGCTTGGGACCATCGCGACTATTACCCCACCGACTTCATCGCCTCGATGACGCTCGCCTCGACATGGGACCGTGAGGCCGCTTATAAAGTGGGTAAAGGCATCGGCAACGAGGTGAAAGAGTTTGGCCTTGACTGGATTCTCTCACCCTCGATGAACCTGATTCGCAATCCCCTTTGTGGCCGTAACCATGAGTATTATTCGGAAGACCCCTATCTCTCGGGTACCATTGCCGCAGGTTATGTGAACGGTGTACAGAGCGAGGGTACGGCTGCCTGTCCGAAGCACTTCATTGCCAA
This sequence comes from Prevotella sp., assembly GCA_017548275.1. GTDB lineage: Bacteria > Bacteroidota > Bacteroidia > Bacteroidales > Bacteroidaceae > Prevotella. The sequence continues at coordinate 36,743 of JAFZAH010000037.1, read as the reverse complement.
CAATCAGGAGACGAATCGTAACAATAATATCTCGCAGATATCGCAGCGTGCACTCCGTGAGATTTATCTGAAGGCATTCGAGATTATGATTAAGGAGAGCAATCCCTGGACCATCATGACCTCATATAATAAACTGAACGGTCCGTATGCCCTGCAGAACCACGAGTTGCTGACCACCATCGTGCGTGACGAATGGGGTTGGAAGGGTATGTACGTCTCCGACTGGAATGCCGGCGACGATGCCGTGGCAGCCATGAAAGCCGGTAATGACATGCTGCAACCCGGACAGGACAAGCAGTATCAGGCCATCCTCGCTGCCGCAAAGAGCGGAGAACTGTCGATGGATATTCTCGACGCCAACGTCAAGCGTATCTTGGAGTACGTCGTTAAGACACACAACTTCAAAGGCTACAAGGCTGCGAACAATCCTGACCTGAAAGCACATGCGCAGGTGGTTCGCGAGGTCGGTGCCGACGGTATCGTGCTATTGAAGAACAACGGTGTTCTTCCGCTTACGGGAAAGGTTGTCGCATTGTTCGGATGCACTTCATACGATTGGATTTCGGGCGGTTCAGGTTTTGGTGGAACCAGCGTAGGCCACTACACAGTCTCTCTCATCGAGGGCCTGCGCAGTGTGGGTTATGGCGTTTACAAACCTCTTATCGACACTTACACCAAGCATATCGCCGATGAAGAGAAACGTTTGTTCCCCAACGGCCGTCCGCCCTTCTCGCTGTTGCCCCCGGCACGTGCAGAGGAGAAGCTGTTCACGGCCGATGAACTCAATTCCGCCGTTGACGGTAGCAACGTGGGCATCATCTCCTTGGGTCGCAAGAGCGGTGAGGCTGCCGACCGCAGCGAGGCTGACTTCTATCTGAAGGAAGGTGAGAAGCAGTTAATCAAGACTGTCAGCGAGGCTTACCATGCCAAGGGCAAGAAGGTAGTGGTACTGCTCGATATCTGCAGCCCTATCGACGTGGCTTCATGGCAAGACCAGGTCGATGCCGTCGTTTGTACTTGGCAGGGCGGTCAGGAGAGTGGATTCAGCGTGGCCGACGTACTCTCCGGTAAGGTGAATCCCAGCGGTAAATTGCCAATGACCTTCCAAATCAAATACGGTGATGCTTACGCTGACAAGAACTTCCCCGCCAATGTGGATGACAAAATGATGGGCGCCATGTTCATGTGGGGCAATAACACAGACACAGCCGCCAAGGAGCGCCAGCCGCAGAAGGATATCGACTTCACCAACTATGAGGAGGATATCTACGTGGGTTACCGCTATTTCGACTCATTCGGCGTGCCTGTGGCCTATCCATTCGGTTACGGACTGAGTTACACCACATTCGGTTACGAGAATATGAGCGTCACTGAAGCCAATGGCGTCTATACCGTCAAAGTGGATGTGAAGAATACGGGCGACAAGGCAGGACGCAATGTAGTGGAACTCTTCGTGGCAGCACCTGACAGCAAAAAGGTCAATAAACCCGAGAAGGAACTGCGCAACTATGCCAAGACCCGTCTGTTGCAACCCGGGCAGATGGAGACCGTCACCATGACCGTAGCCACCGAAGACCTCGCCTCGTTCAACGAGAAGGCTTCTGCCTGGAAGACCGACGCAGGAGTCTATACCTTTATGATTTGCTCTTCTGCCAACGATGTGGAGGCAAAGGCCACCGCCAAGGTGAAAGCCTGGACGAAGAAAGTGAATAATGTGATGAAACCCAATGTGAAATTGAACTTATTAAAGAGATAAACGATGAATCATATCAAGAAAATTGCGATGCTTGCCATCGCCGGTCTTGCAATCCTTAGCGCTTGCAAACAAAAGGAAGAAGTTACCCTTCAGGTTAAAACGCAATATGGCGTCCTTGAGGGCATCGAAGAAAACGGTGTGAAGAAATTCTTAGGCGTTCCTTTCGCACAAGCCCCCGTAGGCGAACTCCGTTGGAAAGCCCCACAGCCCGTCCAGCCATGGGAGGGTGTGCGCGAGGCCAAGCAATTCGGCAATGACCCCATGCAGCCCGATGTCTTTGGCGATATGTCGTTCCGCGGTCCTGCACGCAGTGAGGACTGTCTCTACCTGAATATCTGGACAACTGCCGCCACAACGGATGAGGCGCTTCCTGTATTGATTTATTTCAATGGTGGCGGACTGATGGCCGGTTCAGGTAGTGAGCCCCGTTATGACGGTGCCGCCATCGCCAAGGAAGGCGTGATAGGCGTAACGGCAAACTATCGTGAGGGTGTGTTTGGCTTCTTTACCCATCCTGAACTTACTGGAGCATCCGACTACAAAGGAAGCGGCAACTACGGATTCCTCGACCAGGTGGCTGCCATCAAGTGGGTCAAGGAGAATATCGCGGCCTTCGGCGGCAATCCTGACCGTATCACCATCGTAGGCGAATCCGCAGGTTCTTTCTCAGTTTCTCTCCTCATGTGTTCACCGCTCTCCAAGGACCTCATCGCCGGTGCCATGCTCTCGTCGGGTGCCGAGGTGCTGCCTTATAATCCCACAACGCAAGCCGATGCCGATGCCGCTGGGGCTGCCCTTCTCAAGGAGGCGGGTATAGCCAGTTTGGCTGACGCTATGGCTCTAAACGCTGACTCTCTGCAAAAAATCCTTCCTCCAAAGGGTATGGCCAGCGTGGTGCTCGACGGTTATTTCATGACTGAGAGCGCAGATGCTGTCTTTGAAAAAGGCCAGCAGGCGCAGGTTCCTCTTCTTGCAGGTTGGAACTCGCTCGAGGCGCATCCCATGCAGATGCTTCAGGGACAGGCTCCTACGTTCCAGAACTTCAAGAACGCGCTGAAAGCACAGTTTGGCGATATGACCGACGAAATACTCACGGCCTACGGCATCGCTGCTGATGAAGACGTGTTGAGTCAGAAAGGCCTCGACCTCGTTTCCGACCTCTTCACCGGCTTCCCCACATGGAAGGTCTGCGACTACCATGCAAAGGCTGGTCTGCCCGTCTATCGCTACCACTACATGCACCCGCGTCCTCAGGTGTCCGAAAAGATGGGCGACAAGGTAGGAGCCCTTGCCGGTGGTGTGCGTGAGAAGACCGAGGAAGAGAAGAAGGCTGCCGCCCAGCCGGAGATTGCCCCGGGTGCAGTGCATTCTGCCGATATCGAGTATGCCATGGGTAACCTCGATACCAACGAGTACTATGCTTGGCAGAAAGAGGACTACGACATCTCCAAACTATTCCTTTCCTACTATGCTAACTTCTGCAAGACGGGCAATCCCAACGGCGAGGGACTTCCTCAGTGGACAGCCATCACCAAGGACAATCTGGACAAAGCCCCCGTCATGAAGATTGATGTGGAGTCAAAAGAGGTTGCCTCGCCAGAAAAGGAGAATGCTTACCGTACATTGGAAAAATTCTACAGAAGCCGCAAATAAAATATGAAGAAGACCATTCTAACAATAGCCTTGGCCGTTTGCTGTCTTAGTGTCTCGGCACAGGAAAAACTCTTCAATAGCGCCAGTGTGCAGTCTCCGGTCGTCAACAAGGACGGCACAGTGACATTTAATCTCTATGCCCCCAAGGCCGTCAAGGTGGAGGTGACAGGTGATTTCCTGCCCACGCAGACTGTCGAAATCGAGGGTTACGGGAAGTATGACGCCCCCGGCGTGGCTGAGTTGAAAGAAGGCAGAAACGGTGTATGGACTTACACCACCGATAAACTCGCCCCGGAGATGTACAGTTATACCTTTAACATCGACGGTATGACAGGCGTGAAAGACCCTGCTAACATCTATGTGAACCGCGACATCGTATCGTTCACCAATATCTTCATCGTCAGCAACGAGAAGGGTGACAAGGGCGATTTGTATCGTGTGAACGAAGTGCCTCATGGAAATCTCAGCAAGGTCTGGTACAACAGTCCTACGCTGAAGATGCAGCGCCGTATGACCGTCTATACACCTGCCGGCTATGATAAGGGTGGCAAGTATCCCGTGCTCTATCTGCTGCATGGTTCCGGTGGCGATGAGAATGCATGGAGCGAACTCGGCCGGGCCGCACAGATTCTTGACAACCTGATTGCCACGGGTAAGGCCAAACCCATGATTGTGGTGATGCCGAACGGCAACCCCAACTGCCAGGCGGCTCCCGGTGAGTGGTCGTTTGGCATGTACACACCAGGGTTCCGCGGTGGAGGTACGGGTCCCACAGCGCCTGCCGCGGCAACGATACCTGCCAGTTTCATGGATATTGTGAACTATGTGGATGCCAACTACCGCACCATCAAGAGCCGGGCCGGCCGGGCCGTCTGCGGTCTGTCGATGGGTGGCGGACACACCTTCGGCATCAGCCTGACCTATCCCACGACGTTCGACTACTACGGCCTTTTTTCAGCCGGTTTGCACTTGGGAAAGAATTTCGACATGAATCAGCCGTTCTCCGAGCAGATCAAGGCCGACCCCGACTTCGCCAAGCAGTCTGCCGCACTCTTCGGCAGTAAGCCCAAACTCTACTGGATAGCCATGGGCAGGACCGACTTCCTCTATCAGAGTTGTGTCGACCTCCGCGCCTACTGGGACACCAAAAACTATCCCTACGAGTACTATGAGACCGACGGCGGTCACATCTGGCGCAACTGGCGCATCTATCTGACCGAGTTCGCCCAGAAAATCTTCAAATGAGTAACTCAATTTTAGGAAGTTAAAGAAGTTGAGCAAAAGCGAGACGTTAGATTCAACAACTTCAGAACTGATATGAATATGAGAACTTTCAGTTTTTTGGCAGCAATGCTGTTTGGCCTGGTGTCGTATTCTGTTGAGGCGCAGGAAACAGACATTAACAGTCGCGACCTGCGCGGCAAAGTGGTTTATCAGGATGATGAAGTGGTGTTCCGCCAACTTGACGAGCATACATGGATAGGGAACGGGCATAGAGTCTATAATGAATCCCTCTACATCGTTGAGGGTAATGAGCGCGCCCTTCTGATTGATGCGGGGGCATACATTCCTGATCTGGACAAGATTGTGGCGACGATTACGTCCAAGCCTGTCACAATGATGCTAACCCATGCCCATGGTGACCATGTGGGTGGAGCAGGTCCTTTTCCTGAGGTCTATCTGAACGCAGGCGATATGCCTATCGTTCCGAATAACATGCGTAATTACAAGGGTCAGATCAGGTATTTCTACGATGGCGAAGTGATAGACCTTGGCGGTCGTGAGATAGAGGTCATCTTTACTCCCGGTCATACTGCCGGAAGCACTACATTCTTCGACAAGGCAAAACATTATGGATTCAGTGGTGACGCTTTCGGTTCGACCAACCTATTGGTATTCATCAACCTTTCGACCGTCATGTACTCTGCCGAGAGGATAGAGAACTATATGAAGAAGAATGATATCCATTTCCTCTTTCCCGGTCATTACAGCGGTGACAATCTGGAGACTCTCCAACGTGTTACCGACATCAAGAACATGTGCCGCGAGATACTCGACGGTGAACGAAAGCCGACTGCCAGCAACGGTAACAACGGAGGCAATGACATGATGGTGGTTGACAAAGGTGTCCGTATCAATTTCAGTAGCCGGACTGGAATGAAATAATCTTGGGGGACGTATTTGTATTTAAATAATTTGTAGTATCTTTGCAAGCGGATAGGACGTACCATTTTCAGATGGCGGAATTCTACCCACACCATTCGGAATGCTCGGCAGATGTCGGGCATTCTGATTTTTTGCCCCTCGCACCTGATTGGCTTTTTGGGAACAATTACACAAAAAGAAACTCAAATACTTTTTATTACAAATAAAAAATGTATCTTTGCAAAGACTAACCGAATAACCAATGATAACAGGAGAGATTAAGAACCGCATAGATTCCATTTGGGATACCTTTTGGACAGGGGGCATCACTAATTCCATCACCATATTGGAGCAGATGACCTATCTGTTCTTCATGAAAATGCTCGACGATGCCCAACGCACGAAAGAGGCCAATGCCAATGTCTTCGGAATAGCCGTGAAAGACCCTACCTTCAAGCAGGGCATGTGGCACAATCCCGACACCGACAGGGATGTCGATTACAATGACCTGTGTTGGAGCGTGTTCAAGAACAAGGAACCTGAGACCATGTACCGCATCGTCAGCAAGGATGCCTTTATCTTTATCAAGACACTCAATGAGGGCAAGGAATCCGCTTACAGCCGTTTCATGCAGAACGCCACGTTCCTTATCCAAAGTCCACGTACACTGACCAAGATAGTGGAGGGTATCGACCACCTCGACATGAACAATCGTGATACAATGGGCGATACCTATGAGTATATCCTCGGCAAGATGGCCGCATCAGGAAACAATGGTCAGTTCCGTACACCACGGCATATCATCCGTATGATGGTAGAAATTATGCAGCCCACCCTGAAAGACACCATTTGCGACCCTGCGATGGGCAGTGCGGGCTTTATCGTCGAGAGTGCCAAATATATCAAGGAGAACTATCAGTCCGAACTGTTGAGGACAGAGAACGCTGACCATTACAAGAACGGCATGTTCCACGGTTTCGACACCGACTTCACGATGCTCAGAATCGGAGCGATGAACCTGATGCTTCATGGTGCTGACAATCCCGATATTCAGTATCGGGACAGCCTATCTACCGACAACACCGACGAAAACCGCTATACGCTCTGTTTGGCCAATCCGCCGTTCACGGGGAGCCTCGACAATGATGCGGTGAGCAAATCCTTGCTTGCCATCACCAAGACGAAGAAAACCGAACTATTGTTCGTGAGCCTCTTCATCCGTATGTTGCAGATGGGTGGTCGCTGTGCGAGTATCGTCCCCGATGGTGTACTGTTCGGCAACAGCACGGCACATAAGGCACTGAGGAAAGAGTTGGTTGACAATCAGCGTCTGCAAGCGGTCATCTCCATGCCAAGCGGTGTATTCCAACCTTATTCGGGAGTCTCCACGGCTGTATTGGTTTTCACCAAGACCAATGCAGGCGGCACGGACAAGGTGTGGTTCTACGACATGAAAGCCGACGGATACACCCTCGACCAAAAACGCACGGAGTGCCAAGAGAACGACATCCCCGATGTCATCGCTCGTTTCAAGAACTTGGAGGGTGAGGCTGACCGCACACGCAAAGAGCAGTCGTTCCTTGTGCCTGTTGAGGACATCCGCAACAATGACTACGACCTTAGTATCAACAAATACAAGGAGGTGGAACGTGAAAAGGTGGAGTATGAAGCCCCTGATGTGATATTCGGCAAGATAGCCGCCCTGCAAGAGGAAATCAACAACGCAATGGCAGAGTTTAAGGAGAAATATCTATGAGGGAAGGATGGGAATATAAGAAGTTTGAAGAGGTTTTCGATTTGCAAATGGGCAAAACTCCAAGTAGAGATAATCCCCTGTATTGGGGAGGGCAGAATACATGGGTTTCAATATCTGATTTGCAACGTCAATACATTGATTCTTCCAAAGAAAATATTACAGATAAGGCCGTTTCTGAATCAAACATAAAGGTTGTAAAGAAAGGGACTGTAATTATGAGTTTCAAATTAACAGTTGGACGTTGTGCTATTACCGCAAAGGATTTGTTTACCAATGAAGCGATTATGTCCTTCACTCCAAAACAAAAAGGAGTTGTTTCTCCTGAATACATTTATTACTACCTAAAAGGATATAAATGGTTAGGGGCAAACAAGGCTGTGATGGGATTGACATTAAACAAAAAAAGCATCTCGACGAATGTTTTTTCTTATCCTCCCCTCCCTGAGCAAGAGCGTATCGTTTCTGAACTTGACCTTCTTTCGAGTATCATCGAAAAGAAAAAGGCACAACTGAAAGAATATGACCATCTCGCCCAATCCATCTTCTATGATATGTTCGGCGACCCCGTGGAGAATGAAAAGGGGTGGGAAGTGAAGAAACTTTCAGATATATCTGTGGAGAAACTATCCTATGGTTCGGGGGCTTCTGCCATGCCATATAACGAAGATGTTAGATACATAAGAATTACTGACATTAACGATAACGGAGAACTTAATGAAGACGTGGTTTCTCCTAATGCCTATGATGAAAAGTATATTCTTAATGAAGGAGATATTCTTTTTGCAAGAAGTGGTGCGACCGTAGGAAAAACGTATTGTCATAAGAATAAATACGGAAAATGTATCTATGCAGGCTATCTTATAAGATTAATACCAAATAAAAGAATTGTTGAACCTTCTTATGTCTTTGGATATACTAAGACATTATATTATAAGAAGTTCGTTCAAAAAGCACAAAATGCGGTTGCTCAACCCAATATAAATGCAAAGCAATATGGCGATTTGCTAATTTGTATTCCCCCTCTCTCCCTCCAACAATCCTTTGCTGAGAAGATAGAAGCGATAGAGCGACAAAAGGAACTTATCAAGCAATCCATTGCTGAGGCAGAAACCCTGTTCAACAGCCGTATGGAGTATTATTTCAATTAAGGAACTATGAGGAACTTCGACTATCTGCAAGAGTTAGGTCTGACCGACCTCCACAATTTCTGTGCTGCGGCCGAGGAACTGCAAGTCAGCAGTCCCGACCTCAGTGCCATCAGCGCACGTAAGGCGTTGGAGTATGTGGTCAAGGCACTCTACACGATGAAGAACATCGAGGTGCCCGAAAGGACATCGTTGTTTGAATTGGTAGATGGCGAAGTGTTCCGTGATTTTATCGGCGATGACCGTATCATGATGGCCGTGCATTATGTCCGCAAGACAGGCAACAACGGAGCGCACGGCGTGAAGGTCACGAAAAGGGAATCATTCTTCTGCCTGTTGAATATTTACAATGTGGTCGCCGCCATACTCCTTAAACTGACCGTCATCAAAGAGGTGAAGCCCTTCGACAGGTCACTCATACCCGACCGACCGCAAACACCGCCACTGACACCCGCCACGGTGACCGTGACACCACATTCCACCATCGTCGAAACGGCAAGCAAAGAGGCCGTTAATGACAAGACCCCCGTCAAGGAAATACCGACCGACATCTCCGAGGCAGAGACACGCCGCCTGTATATCGACCTCATGCTGAAAGAGGCAGGATGGGAAGTGTTGGATATGGAGGGAGCGATACAGCCCTCAAAGGCTTGCATCGAGGTGGAGGTGCAGGGTATGCCCAACGAACAGGGAATCGGTTATTGCGACTATGTGCTGTTCGGCGGCAACGGACTGCCTCTTGCCGTAATCGAGGCCAAGAGGACGAGCGTTTCACCTGTCAAGGGAAAGCACCAAGCCGAACTATATGCCGATTGCCTCGAAAAGAGATACGGGGTGAGGCCAGTCATCTACTACACCAACGGCTTCGAGACCCATATCATCGACGGATTGGGCTATCCCCCACGCAGGTTATATGCCTTCCATTCTGAGAGCGACTTGGAACTGCTCATTCAGAAACGGAATCGGCACGACATCAATGATTATAGCGTGAAGGACAGCATCACGGACCGCCACTACCAGAAGATGGCCATCAAGTCGGTCTGTGAGCATTTCAACACCAAGCACCGCCGAGGCTTGTTGGTTATGGCTACAGGCACGGGAAAAACCCGTGTCGCCATCTCATTGGTCGATGTGCTGACCCGCAACGGATGGGTGAAGAACGTGCTGTTCCTTGCCGACAGAATACCTTTGGTCAGTCAGGCGCACAAGAACTTCGTGAAGTTGCTGCCCAACATGACCACCTCCATACTGAGCGAGGACAAAGACCCCGACACCACCGCACGCATCACGTTCTCGACCTATCAGACGATGATAAACTACATCGACACCGACGAGAAAGCGTTTTCCGTCGGGCGGTTCGACCTGATTATCATCGATGAGGCTCACCGCTCCATTTTCGGTAAATACTCTGCCATCTTCAACTACTTCGACTGTCTGTTGGTCGGCCTGACCGCCACACCGAGAGACGAGATAGACCGCAGCACCTATCAGGTGTTCCAGATGGAGCAGGGCGTACCCAACTACGCCTATGAGTTGGAGGATGCCGTGGCGGACGAATACCTCGTCAACTACAAGGGCTTTAAGCGTGGCTCGCTCATCCTGAAAGAGGGCATCAAATACAACAACCTGAGCCAAGAGGAGAAAGACCAACTCGAAAAGGTGTGGGACTATGAGCAGGCGAGAAAGGCTGTCGAGGGAGAGGGGTATACCTATCAGTTCTCCCCAACCGAAAGGGAAATGGCAGCCGAAAGCGCTCCTGTCGGCTACGGCTACCATCGGGACATCGAGAATCACGAGATATTCAGTTATATCTTCAACATAGACACCATAGACCGAGTGCTCCAAGACCTGATGGAGAACGGTTTGAAAGTGCAGAGCGGTGAGCGGATAGGAAAGTCCATCATCTTCGCCTACAACCACCGTCATGCGGAAATGATAGTGGAGCGTTTCAATGCCCTCTATCCAGAATATGCCAACGAGAGCAGCGAGTTCTGCGCCCTCATCGACAACTATGTGACGTATGCCCACGACCTAATTAACAAGTTTGAGATACGGGACGGTAATCCCCAGATAGCCGTTTCCGTGGATATGTTGGATACTGGTATCGACGTGCCTGACGTGCTCAATCTCGTGTTCTTCAAAACGGTCAAGAGCAAAATCAAGTTCATGCAGATGGTAGGCCGTGGCACACGCCTGTCGAAGCACATTTTCGGAAAGGGGCAAGACAAGAAGTATTTCTACATTTTCGATTGGTGTCGGAACTTCGAGTATTTCGACAAGAATCCCGACGGTACGAAAGGAACCACCGTGCAGTCGCTGACGGAAAAGATATTCACACTCAGGGCGAGGATAGCCTTCCACCTGCAGCATCAGAAATGGCAAGAGGACAAGTACGCCAAAGGGTTGCACGACGAAATCAAGTCGCTGTTGAGAGAACAGGTGGCGGCTCTCTCCGACAGCCACATCACCGTGAGGGAGAAATGGGCAGATGTCAGCCATTTCAAGGAGGATAGTTCATGGGTCTATCTGTCAGAGGTCGATGTGAACACCTTAAGCACAGAGATAGCCCCATTGCTGCCCAGGAACACGTTAGACGAGGGTGCGAAGAAATTTGACGTGTTGGTGCTGATGATAGAGTTGTCATTGCTTGACGGAGAGACCAATCCTGTGAAGCCCGTCCGCTCGGTGCAGACCATCGCCGAGAAACTGCAGGGAAAGGCCACGCTGCCACAGGTACAGGCGAAGATGGAAACCATCAAGGAGGTGCTCTCGGAGGTGGCATGGCAGAACTTGTCGCTTAATTGGCTCGAAAAGGTGAGGGCAGACCTCAGAGACCTCATCAAGTTCTTGGTCGGTCAGGATAATCAATGGTTCTCGGTGGATATTGAGGACAAGATTAGCGACGATGGCGAGATAGAGGGCATCACTCCAAGGGTATCGTACAAGCAGAGCGTTTTGGATTTCCTGTCGCAGAACCGCAACCTCCCCGTTCTGCAAAAGATATACGATATGGAGCAGCTGACAGGGGCAGACTTCGCCGAACTTGAACGAATCCTGTGGCAGGAACTTGGCAGCAAAGATGACTACGACAAATACACCATAGGTATGGCCTGTGGCAGCAATGTGGCGGCTTTTGTCCGCTCGATGGTCGGAGTTGATAGGAAAAACGCTGTCAGACGATTCTCTCAGTTCATCTCGGGCAATGAACTGACCGCTGAACAGGAAGATTTCCTCCTGACAGTCATATCCTACGTCTGCGAAAACGGCGACATCACAAAAGAAATCGTGGTGAATGAACCGCCTTTTGATGAGCGGCTTGCGGTATTCACCCCTTATATGCTGCCTCTCGCCAAATACATTGACACTATTCACGCCGTCATTACACCACAGACGGCATGATGGCAAAAAGGACAAAAAATAAGAAAAGTGCGCTGTAACTCGTTGAGAGTCAGCGCACTTTTTGATGCTGTACCCAGAGCCGGGGTCGAACCGGCACGGGTTGCCCCACTGGTGTTTGAGACCAGCGCGTCTACCGATTCCGCCATCTGGGCATCAAATGCGGTGCAAAGGTACAACTATTTTTTGAACGGGCAAATTTTTTATCTTACTTTCGCGCAAATTCGTAAAAAAAACGTTGAATAAGGTAAAAATGTCGAAATAAAATACTAAATCTTTGTTTCCTACGTTTATTTTATGTACTTTCGTACACGATTTCTATTAACCGATAGTAAGAACGTATGAGTAACCGACAATATTTCTGTATCATCCTGGCAGGTGGTAGAGGAAAACGGCTGTGGCCCTCGAGCAGAGAGTCGCAACCCAAGCAGTTTATCGATTTTTTCGGTACCGGCCGCACGCAACTGCAGCAGACCTACGACCGGATGCTCCGTATCCTGCCCCCTGAGAATTTCTATGTATGTACCAACCATGAATTTGCGCCGATGGTGGAGGAGCAACTGCCCGACGTGCCGAAGAATAACATACTGGCCGAACCGGTGAACCGTAATACAGCGCCGAGTGTGGCGTGGTCGTGTTTCCGTATCCGGCGGCAGTGCCCCGAGGCTAAAATCATCGTCACCCCGTCGGATCAGGCGGTGATGGACGTGGAGGCGTATATCAACAATATCAAGCGCGCACTGCAGTTTGTGAGCGACCACGACAACTTGCTGACATTGGGTGTCACCCCGTCGCGCCCCGAGCCCGGCTATGGTTATATCCAGATGGGTGAGCCCGCCGAGGAGGAGGACTTGTACAGCATCAAGTCGTTTACGGAGAAGCCTGAGCGTGAGTTTGCGCGTATCTTCATGGACAGCGGCGAGTTTTTGTGGAACTCGGGCATCTTCATGGCGAACGTGGAGACGATGATTGAGGCTTTCAAGAAGATTTTCCCCTCCGTGCTACGTCCGCTGATAGGCAAGACGCTCACCGAGGAGGAGGAGCACGATTACGTGCACGAGCACTTCCCCGCCTATCCCAACATGTCGATGGATGACGGCATCCTCGAGAAGTCGGACAACGTCTTTGTGATGCGTTGCAATTTCGGATGGGCCGATATGGGCACGTGGCACTCCATTTATGAGGCGCTGAGCAAGGGCGAGGGCGATAATGTGGTGCTCGACTCGGAGGTGATGATGGAGGACTGCCGCAACAATGTCATCAAACTGCCGAAAGGGAAGTTGGGCGTATTCTGCGGCTTGGAGGGCTTCATCGTGGCAGAGCGCGACAATGTGCTGATGATTTGCAAGAAAGAGGACTCATCGGCCCTGGTGAGAAAATATGTCAACGAGGTGCAGATGAAATACGGTGACGAGTTCGTGTAAAGGTTTAGGGTAGAGGGTTTAGGGTTGATACATAAATCCCGGAGGATCTAGATAACCTGATTCTCTGGGATAACTTATTTGTCGGAATCGTCTTGGCGTCTGCCTGATGAGTTTACTTATAACATCTCTTACAGGGCCGCCTGTTATATTTCTTGATTGCCTCTTCCTTGGTTACAGCTTTGATTTTATGCTTCGTGATTTTGAGTGAAGGGCAATCGCGACGGGCATGGTACACCTCGCCTTTCTCGCTAATAAATACCGTCTCTTGCACCTCTGTGGGCGAAGAGTACGACTGCAGGAACAAGGTGCAGGCAACCAATGCAAATGACGTGAAGAGTCTTCTCATTACAGATTCTTGAACTCGTTGTAGATTTTGTCGGCAATGTCACGCATTTCGTCTTCGCCGAGTTTCAGTTTGGGATTGGAGAAAAGCATGTCTTTTTCGCTCTGCATGGGAATGAGATGGATATGGGCGTGGGGCACCTCGAGTCCTAAGACAGCCATACCGACCTTGATGCAGGGGAACGCGCGCTTGATGGCCACAGCCACCTTCTTGGCAAACACCTGATATTCGGCTATCTCGTCGTCATCCATATCAAAAACATAATCCACCTCGCGTCGGGGAATGACCAGCGTGTGGCCTTTCACCAGCGGGTTGATGTCGAGGAACGCATAGAATTTCTCACTCTCGGCGCATTTGTATGAGGGAATCTCCCCTGCTGCTATTTTTGAAAAGATATCCATGATAGATTTTGAGATTTGAGGTTTGAGATTTGAGATTTGAGGTTTATTGAGGAGTGCAAGGAGCAAGAGATTACTCCGCTTATAGAGAACTAATGTCTAAACTCCTAAACTTCTGAACTCCTACACTCCTACACAATAACTATACGCTAATACTGTCTATGCGCAGTTTGATGGTGCCGCGGGGGATTTGTATTTCCACCTCGTCGCCCACCTTCTTGTTGAGCAGTCCTTGTGCGATAGGTGTTTTGATAGACAGTTTGCCTTCGCGCAGATTGGCCTCGTTTTCGCTCACGATGGTGTATTTCATCTTGGCGTTGGTGGTCAGGTTGGTCATTTCCACGGTAGAGAGGATTTGCACGGCATCGCTGCTCAGACGCGAGGTGTCAACAATTTTCGCATCTGCGATGGTCATCTTCAGACGGTTGATTTTGTCTTCCAGATGAGCCTGAGCCTCTTTGGCCGCATCATACTCTGAGTTCTCGCTCAAGTCGCCTTTATCGCGTGCCTCGGCTATTGCCGCAGATGCTTTCGGGCGCTCTATTGATTCTAATCGAACCAGTTCGGCTACCAATTTGTCGTAGCCTTCTTGTGACATGTATGCCATAATCGTTATATTTTTTGTTTTTGTTAATTGCTTGGGGTTGCGACGCAAAAAAATTAAGAATTCCGACGTCCTTTGATGTCGGAATCCTGATTGCGCTCAATGTTTGATAGTTTTAATTCGGCTGCAAAGATAAAACAATTTTCTAATTGCCGCAATAAAAACGTGTTAAAAGTTGAATAATGTATCAGTTTTTCACGTTTTTTTATTACGTTTGCACCATATTTGACACAGAATAATCATCATACTATGATTTCACAAACAGAGAAAAAGGCCATCATCTCGCTGATACGACAGCAGGTGGTGCCTGCCATCGGATGCACAGAGCCGATAGCCGTGGCATTGTGTGTGGCGAAAGCGCGTGAGACTCTGGGTTATCAGCCCGAGCGCATCGACTTGAGGCTCAGCGCCAACATCCTGAAAAACGCCATGGGTGTGGGCATTCCCGGCACTGGGATGATAGGTCTGCCTATCGCAGTGGCTTTGGGTGCCATCATTGGCCGCTCGGAGTATCAGTTGGAGGTGCTGCGCGACAGCGACCGCGAGGCCGTGGAGCGCGGCAAGCGTTTCATCGCCGAGGACCGCATCCATATCCGCCTGGAGGAGCACGACCCCGACAAACTGTATATCGGTTGTCTGTGCTCGGCCAATGGCCATGAGGCGGAAGCGATTATCAAGGGCGGTCACACCCGGTTCGTTTTCCTCCGCCGCGATGACGAGGTTATCATGCAATGTGATGCCGATTCCGTCGCCGACGATGCCTGTGGCGAGGTGCCACTCACCCTGCGCAAGGTGTATGATTTCGCCACGGAGACCGATGTGGAAGACTTGCGCTTCATACTCGAGGCGAAACGGCTCAACGAGAAAGCCTCCGATGACGGTTTGCGTGAGAACTACGGCCATTCTCTGGGAAAGACCATGTGCAGTCCGCTCGGCAGGGGTATCATGGGCGAGAGCATCTTCTCGAAAATCCTCTCACGGACCAGTTGTGCCTGCGATGCGCGCATGGCCGGAGCCATGATTCCCGTCATGAGCAACAGCGGAAGCGGCAATCAGGGCATTTGTGCCACCATGCCTGTGGTGGTGTTCGCCGAGGAGAACCATAACACCGAGGAGGAACTGATACGGGCGCTCATCCTCAGCAACCTGGCTGCCATCTATATCAAGCAGCATCTCGGCACACTGTCGGCACTCTGCGGATGTGTGGTGGCGAGCACGGGAAGCAGTTGCGGCATCACCTATCTCATGGGTGGCACGTACGAACAGATGGTCTATTCAGTGAAGAATATGATAGCCAACCTCACGGGCATGATTTGCGACGGAGCCAAACCCTCGTGCGCACTGAAAGTGACCTCGGGCGTGGGCACGGCAGTGATGAGCGCCATGCTCGCCATACAGCACCGCTATGTGTCGTCGGTGGAGGGTATCATCGACGATGATGTGGACCAGAGCATACGCAATCTGGTAGCCATCGGCAGCAAGGGTATGGACGAGACCGACCGCTATGTGCTCGACATCATGACGCATAAGGGGAAGAGGTGATAAATAAACTCACCCCGACCCTCCCTAGGGAGGGAGATAATTGTGAATGTTGAACTAAACCCACCCCGACCCTCCCCAAGGGAGGGGGTGTGAATTGCCAATTGTGAATTATGAATTGTGAATTAAAATGTTGATAAAGAATAAGTTCATTTGGATTTTGGCGGCAGTGTGGTTGCTGTCGCTGACGGCATGGGCGCAGGGAGGCATGCCTGTGCATTTCACCGCACAGCAGCAACAGAAGTCGCCTACGGAAGTGGAGGTCATCTTCACCGGCACCATAGATGCTGGGTGGCATGTCTATTCCACGGGTCTGGGCGACGGCGGTCCCACATCGGCTACCTATCACGACGAGAATTCGCAAGGTGCGAAACCCGTCGGCAAACTCGTCGCCAAAGGCAATGAAATCAGCGAGGATGACAAAATCTTCGACATGCGTGTGCGTTATTTCGAGCGACAGGTGACTTTCGTGCAGAAATATCAGGTGACTGAGCCGGAATACCATATCAAAGGCTATCTGGAATATGGCGCTTGCAATGACCAGATGTGCATGCCGCCCACCAGCGTGGAAGCCGATTTTACGGGAAAGGGACCGGAAAAAACCGCCGCTGCTCCTGCTGAGAAGAATGAGCAGGAACCCGAGGCCGTGGCACCCGTCGCGTCATCTGAGGAAGAGGCCGTGCCCGCTGCTGATACGGCGTTG
Source organism: Prevotella sp. (assembly GCA_017548275.1). Taxonomy (GTDB): domain Bacteria; phylum Bacteroidota; class Bacteroidia; order Bacteroidales; family Bacteroidaceae; genus Prevotella. The sequence continues at coordinate 19,881 of JAFZAH010000037.1, read as the reverse complement.
ATACCCACAGACACCATCGCCGCCGCGGCACTGACGGTTGACACCCTCTCGGCGGATGCCCGCCACAATCTCTGGTGGCAATCCCGGGTGGCAGAGTTGGATGCGCTCAACGGCGACCGCATCACCGACCATTCGTGGCTCTACATCTTCCTCATGGGATTTGTGGGCGGATTGCTGGCGCTTTTCACCCCTTGTGTATGGCCTATCATTCCCATGACGGTGAGTTTCTTCCTCAAACGCTCGAAAGACAAGAAAAAAGGCATACGCGACGCATTAACCTACGGCGTGTCCATTGTTGTCATCTATCTGGCGCTCGGCGTGCTTATCACCACGCTCTTCGGGGCGCAGAAACTCAACGATCTGGCCACCAACGCCGTCTTCAATATCTTCTTCTTCCTGCTCTTGGTGGTGTTCGCGCTCTCCTTCTTCGGATGGTTCGAGTTGCGCCTGCCGTCATCATGGGCCAACAAGGTCGATGACAAAGCCACGAAGACCAGCGGACTGCTCTCCATCTTCCTCATGGCGTTCACATTGGCTTTGGTGTCGTTCTCCTGCACTGCCCCCATTGTGGGACTGCTGTTGGTCGAGGGCACCACTTCCGGCAACTGGCTGGGTCCGGCGTTCGGTATGTTGGGTTTCGCCTTGGCATTGGCTTTGCCGTTCACGCTCTTCGCCCTCTTCCCCGCATGGTTGAAACAGGCGCCTAAGTCGGGCTCTTGGATGAACACCATCAAGGTGACGCTCGGTTTCATCGAACTGGCCTTTGCCCTGAAATTCTTCTCCGTGGCAGACTTGGCTTACGGATGGCATCTGCTCGACCGCGAGGTCTTTCTCTCATTATGGATAGCCATTTTCTTCTTGTTGGGATTGTATCTCATCGGCGTGTTGAAGTTCCAGAGCGATATGGTCGAGGGCGAGCCCAGGAAACCCATGCCCGTGCTTTGTATCATGCTCGGGTTGTGCTCCATCGCCTTCTCGGTATATATGTTGCCGGGGTTGTGGGGCGCTCCCTGCAAGGCCGTCAGTGCATTCGCACCGCCCATGAACACGCAGGATTTCAACCTCAACGTCAAGGAGGTTCGCGCGCAGTTCACCGACTACGACGAAGGAATGACATACGCTGTAGAGCACGGCAAACCCGTGTTTCTCGACTTCACGGGCTTTGGTTGTGTCAACTGCCGTAAGATGGAGGCCGCCGTATGGACCGACCCCACCGTGGCCGACCGCCTGACGAAGGATTATGTGCTCATCTCGCTATTTGTCGATGACAAAACCCCGCTGAAGGAGAAAGTGGGGGTGACAATGCCCAACGGCAGCAAGAAGACCCTTCGCACCGTGGGCGACAAATGGAGTTATCTGGAGGAGACGAAATTCGGTTATCTCACCCAACCGCTCTATGTGTTGGTCGATAACGAGGGTCGACCGCTCACCCGCTCATTCAGTTACAAGGAGGATGTCAATGATTTCCTCAAATTCCTGGATGAAGGAGTTTCCAATTAGGAGTTCAGAAGTTCAGAAGTTTAGGAGTTCAGACAATAGTCCGCTGATTAGGAGTTCAGGAGTTCAAACAATAGTTCACGAGTCGAGAAACCCCTTGCCCCTTAAGGTCGTTAAGGACCTTACTCTCACCTCCAACCTCTCACCTCCAACCTCTAAGAGTAATCTCTAGCCCCTTGCTCCTTGCCCCTAATAATCAACCTCAAAATATTTTCTTATGGACAACTATCAAAACAATCCGGGCGTTCCGCCCATCAACCCTGACCAGACACAGACGGCAGGACAACCCTATGGAAATCCGTATGGGCAACAGCAGAGTTATCAACAGTATCAGCAGCAAGGCTATCCCAACTTCACGGGACAGGGAGGCGCTGGCGGTACATTGTACGTCACCGACTATGCTCGCCAGCACTTGAGATCCATTGCCGGATGGACCAAGTTCCTCTCCATCGTGATGCTGATTTCGATTGTTCTTTTTATCGGTCTATTTTTGTATTTTATAATTAACCCTTCAGACATGCTGTCCGGTAGTTCGTATAGTGGCGGTTATGGTTATGGCTATGAGTATTCCCGTAGCATGACAGAAACCGTACTGAGAGCCGTATTTATCTTCTACGTCGTCGTTATGGCAATATTCCTCTTGCCTACGATTTGGGCGCTCTCATCTGCGGCGAAAATGAAAAAAGCTGCACTATATGGTGATGCGCAAGACCTGGAGGACGGCTTACGCAAATGGAAGTATGTGTGCGTCTTCTTCGGTGTGCTCACCATTATCTATCTGGCATTCCTTGCTCTCGCCATTATCGGCGCTGCTTTTGCCGGCGGGATGTAGTCATCACGCTTTGAATTATTCCCGATTCACGATGCCGTCGTGCTCACTGACATAAGTGATCAGTTGAGCAATGACGGCATCGTTTTTCAGTGTATCCACATGTCCCGTCATAATCATCTGTTTGCGGGCGCGTGTGATAGCCACGTTCAGTTTGCGGTCGATTATCATCCCGTCCTCTTCAATGCAGTTGGCTGTGAGAAACTCCAGTTGATAGATATTCTGCACGGTGAATGAATAGATGATGACGTCGCGCTGACTTCCCTGATAGCGCTCTACCGTGTCGATGGAGATGTCGAGCAGTGGCGCGATGCCTGTTTTTTCTATCTCTTTGCGTATCATGGCTATCTGGTTGCGATACGGCACTATCACACCGACGGTCTTGGCGGTGTCGAACCTGTCGCCGTAGAATCGGTAGATGCGGCGCAGCACATCGGCCACGATACGTGCTTCGTTGATATTTGATTTCCCCGACAGATTCTCTTCGCTGCAAGGCTCGGAGGGGATGAACACCATGCGATGGCTTTTCAGCACATCATCCATGGCGTCGGCTGATGGCTCGTGATAGTCGAGCGTCATCTCCGTCTGATGGGGTAGGGGAACGGGTCCCAACCGTTCTTTCGAGTAGAACATCCGGTTGGGAAACTCTGCGATGTCGGGATGCATACGCCCTTGTTTGCGCAGGATGCCGACAAAAGCGTCGCGCCCCTGCTTGCGTTCCATGCGGATAAGCCGTTCGAAGAGCGACTGGCGGCAGTTGTCGAGGCAGATGTCATGCAAATCCGGTTCCGTGACCGCTGATGCGCGCTCGTTTTGCTGCACCACGGCGGGCAGTTGCTTGTGGTCGCCTATGAGGATGAACCGCTGGATGCAGTTGGCTTCCTGTCCGTTCAGGAAAGCGGCACGCGGATCGGTATGGGCCGAGAGCAGGCCGATGATGTTGGGTTCGAGTATCTGGCTCGCCTCGTCGATGATGGCGAGGGTAAACCGTTTGAGTGAGAAAAGGTATTGCCGGCTGTTCATCATCGAGGTGGTGGCCACGATGACTTTACACTCCTGCAGCATCTGTTTGATGTCTGCCCTGCGAGGGGTGGCTTTGGCTCTTTCTTCTAAAAGATATGGATGGTAATGGCTGTCGCAACTGTAACGGTTGCCAATACGGATAAAGTCGATGCCGGCATCGCACAACATGCCGCATATCTCGTCCACGGCGCGGTTGGTGTATGACATCAGCAGCAGCGAGGCGGCGTCGTTTGTCAGTTCTTCCTGTACGAGGTATCGCAGCGCCATCGATGTCTTGCCCGTCCCTGGAGGACCAATCAAGAGGAAATAGTCGCGTGCTTGTTTGGCTTTCAGCACCACCTCGTCGTAATCAGGATGGTAAGACCGCGAGAGACTGAGTGATGAATCGCAAACGGGGGGGCGTTGTGAGAGAAGCAGTTGGCGGCGGCTGGCCGAGGCGCAGGCAAACTGGTGCAGTGCGCTGATGGCGCTGTCGGCCATGTTGCTGCCGTTGTGCTCGATGGCGTAAAGGGCGTCGTCAACCAGCAAGTCACCGTTCTTCAACCCGTTGCGCAGCACCACCGTCACACTGTCCGTGCGCAACCTTGTGATGTTGCCCGTGAAGAGGATGCTACGGCGCACATCCGGCTCGTTACCGTCCTGGTAACTGTAGAGATAAACCATGTCGCCCAGTCGGAAATTGGGCAGGAAATCATCACCATACGTCGGTATGTCGAGTGTGATGGTGTCGATACCGCTTTGGCTGTCGCTGTTGGTCTTTTGGCTGATGCGCAACCCCGTCAGGATATTACCCGACTCGCGTTTCTCTTCCACAGGCATGTTCCATAAGTCTGCGCTGTTGAAAGATTTGCCGTCAGCGTTGCCCACACGGTTAATCATTTGTTCGCGGAACACAAATGTCATCATCCGGCAGAAATAGAGTTTTTCCAGCGGCGAGAGGGCATGTATCGGGTCGGTCAGTGCCTTGTGCTCCAAATAGGTGTAGTTGAGGTAAAGTTTGCTTTCGCTGTGCTCGGTGTTGAAGGTTTCGGGTTTGAACAGCGCCAGCAGACTGCCGAAACCGTAACGTGCCACATGGAACTCCGTGGCTACCACTTGGTTGCGGTAGCGTAGTATCTCGCGGAACATCTGGTCGGTGTAGGTGGAGTAGAGCAGTCCTTTGTCGGCAGGGAATTTGGAGTAGAGCAGATACTCGTTGATGTGCTTCATGCCCACCTCGAAATTGTATCGCAACACGCCGTAGTAGAGCAGCATCTGCACGTAGTGGTTTTCCAGGTGCTGGAACCCTTTCGGACTGTTCCTTCCTTGTTCTACCCACCAGTTCTTGCCCGATTTTTGCTCCACAAGCAGGCGCAGGTCCTTCGTCATCAGGTCGACGCGTCCCTTCACGCCCAGCCGCTCGCAAACGAACGACGGCTCGAGGATGGCGTCTTTACGGTCGAACTGCCGGAACAGCACCTCCACCGCCTCGGCGATATTGTGAGCTTGCATCCATGCGTCTTTGGCAAACTGCGCATCGTTGAACCCCGGGCAGGCGCAGTATTCGAGGGCAGCCTCGCGAAACGCCTGTACCATGGTCTGGCGGTAGTCGTAGGTTTGACCTTCCAGATGGATGATGTCGTCAAGTGCCTTGCCGGCATAGTTTCCTAACAGAATGGCTTGTGACAGCGGTTTCGGCCCCATGCGCTTGAGTGTGTAGAGCAAGGGGTGGTGTCCGCATTCGATATAGCAAGAGGCCAATGTGCTGATATCTATCAGGTAGTCGGGTTCGACGATGATGAGGCGCGGACGATAGATGCGTGTGTTGTCATTGCCGTCGGTCACCTCGCTGTCCAGCAGGTTGAGTTGCATCCCCTCCCGCAGGATGCGTGTCAGGTAGCCGTTCTCCTCGGGTTGCCAGTCCACGGTGAGGGTGTCATCGGTCTCACGGTCGGTACTCACTGTGAGCGTGGCGCCGTCAAAAGTCTTTACGATGCAGCGCAGGTAGGGCGCTTTGTCCTCATGGCTCCGAGTGAAGGGTTTGCCAGTGGCGGGAATTTTCCCAGTGATGTTGGCGGGGATGGAGGTGTCAAAGACGGCGGCGATAAACACGCAAAGGGCACGGAGGTCATACATCAAGTCGTCATGGGCGATAAGTGCCTGACGGTTGGTGTGCCGGCGCATGGTCTGGATAGCAATGAGGTCGGGTGTGCTCACATGGTGCTCTCGGCAGAGATAATCCACTTGCGAGAAGAGGTTGCCGAAGGCACGGTGTGTGTCGCGCACACCCTCTCTGCACGTCAGTACCAGGGTGTCGTGCATCATGCGGTTCAAAAGAGCCGTGGAGTCGCCGTCTCGCGCCTCGCCGATGATATCGCTCACACGATTGAAAAGTTCTTGGGAAGTCATTGGTTGGTCGTTTGGTCGTTTAGGGGGTTAGTTGTTTGGTCGTTTGGGGAATTGGTCGTTTGGGGAGATGGGGGTAATGGGAGTTCTGGGAGCACTGGGGATTCTGGGAGCACTGGGAGTAATCACTCCCCTCTCCCCTTGGAGAGGGGTTGGGGGTGAGGCTGCTGGTGTGAGGCTTTTTAGGACAGGTACAAAAAAGAGGCACCATGTAGTGGCGCCTCTTTTTATATATCTAAATTGATTAGAGGTCGAAGCGATAGCCGACGGTGAACTGGAGAACAGAGTTCTTCTGGTCGTCCATCAGTTTGTTGCCGCTGACACCAGTGAGACCGAAATTGTAACGGGCGTCGAACACGATGTTCTGATACTCGTAGGAAGCACCGATGGGCAAAGAGAGGTCGAAAGTCTTGTCATAAACGTCAGACCAGTCTTTTCCGTCAACCTTTGCACTTGCCATAAAGCCAAGTTGGATACCACCGTTGATAGAGAAACCGGGAGCAACATATACTTTCGCGCGTAAAGGGATATTCACATAGTCGAGGTTCAAGTTGTCAGTGTGATCGCGGGCCGTTCCCTGCATAGAGTAGTTCACGCCGGCTGCCAAGCCCAACATGTCGGTTACCTGATATTCCAACTCTGCACCTGCCATGAGACCTGCTTTCAAACTGGTATCATCGGTCTTGGTAACGGTTGCTAAAGACAAACCAACTTGGGGCTGAAGGGTAAGACCACCTACAGCATGTTGTGCACTGGCACCCAGAGAAATCAGAGCCATGGCTGCCATTAAGAATAATTTTTTCATAATTTTCAAGTTTTAGTGAATAATAAGTATCAATGCCGCAAAAATACAAAAAATAATTGAATCGCCAAAATAAACACGAAAAAACCGACAAAAGAACATATTTATCGGACATAAGAACACATTTTTAGACATAAGAACATAAGGACATAGGAACATAAGAATACTTTCGGGGTTCCCAGAACTCCCAGTGCTCCCATCATCCTAAATGACCAAACGACTAACCCCCTAAACGACCAAACGACCAACTCCCTAAACGACCAACCAACCCCCCAGTGGAGTTGTAACCTCGCCCTCCCCTTTGGGAGGGATGGGGTGGGGGCTTCCAAGTGGTGGTAGCCACTACTAAAAAAACCTAAAATTTACAATTTCATTTTGATTTTTTTGTTTCAGACATTATCTTTGCGGTTCATGGCAAAAGAACAATCATCCATACGGGAAAAGGAACGCACGAAAGTGCGTGAGCCGCGCCGATACAAGGTCATCATCTACAACGATGATTTCACCACGATGGATTTCGTGGTGAAGGTGCTTGTCGAAGTCTTCTTCAAGAAGAAAGCAGAGGCTTTGGTGCTCATGCTCAAGGTGCACCGTGTGGGACAAGCCGTCGTCGGTGTTTATAGTTACGATGTGGCAGTGTCGAAGGTGCGCCGGGCCACACAGATGGCGCGCGAAGCCGGACACCCCCTCCGCCTCACCTGCCAACCCGAGGAGGAGTGAAAAAACAGCAGCCTCACCCCCAACCCCTCTCCAAGGGGAGAGGGGAGTGATTACTCCCAGAACCCCCAGTGCTCCCAAAACTCCCAGAACTCCCAGAACTCCCATTTCTTTCATCACTCTCATTACTCCCATCTTCCCAAACGACCGAACGACCAACTCCCCAAACGACCAAACGACCAACCCCCCAAACAACTAAACATAATGCCCAGAAAATTAGAAAACAGTATATTTGCAAGTAAGGCGTTTACTGACGCCGTCAATTACCGTGAGACCATGCGACATGAGTTCGTGTTGGTCGAACACCTGTTGCTTGCTATCGCTCAACAGTCGCAGTTCCAGATGGCCTACGCCCTCTGTGGCGGCAACAATGAGCAGTTGCAAAGCGAACTGATGAATTATCTCGACCAAGAGGTGGAGAAAGTGCCCGAGGATACTGATGTGCCCCTTGCCACGTCAGCCCAACTCGATGCCGCTCTCAATGTGGCTTACGAGACGGTCAGGTGCTCGTCGGCCACGCAACTCGATGTTCCCCATCTCGTGGGCGGCATCCTGCGCCTTGAAGACAGTAAGGCGGCTTACTTCTTGATTGGCGGCCTTGTGCTCTCCAAAGAGGAATTGTTGTCAACGCTTGTGTCGGAATACAACGTAGAGAACGACACCAACAGCATTGACGACGACGAGTTTCCCGAGGATGAAATATTTGACAATCCGACCGAAGAACAGCCCGCCGAGGAGGTGCAACCGTGGCGCCAACTGGTGGTCAGACTCAATGACACCGTGGCACAGCACAACCCCCTCATCGGCCGTGAGGCGGAACTGGAACGTACCATTCAGGTGCTCTGCCGCAAAGAGAAGAACAACCCCCTGCATGTGGGCGAGTCGGGCGTGGGAAAGACGGCCCTCGTCTATGGACTGGCTGCGCGCATTGAGGCGGGCGACGTGCCCGACCGGTTGAAGGGCAGCAGCATCTATCAGGTTGATTTGGGTACATTGCTTGCAGGCACCCAGTTCCGTGGCGATTTCGAGAAACGGCTGAAGATGATTATGGACGGCATCAGCCAGGAGGAAGCCCCCGTGGTCTATATCGACGAGATACACAATCTTGTTGGTGCCGGACAGACGGGCGACAGTTCGATGGACGCGTCTAACATGCTCAAGCCTTATCTCGAAGGAGGAAAAATCCGATTTATCGGCAGCACCACCTACGATGAGTACAACCGTTATTTCTCACGCAGCAAAGGCATGGTACGGCGCTTCCAGCAGATTGATATCGATGAGCCGTCGATTGATGAGACGGTGAAAATCATCGAGGGACTGAAAGAGGGTTACGAGGCGTTCCACCACGTCACATACGAGGAGGGCGTCATCCCCTTTGCCGTCGAGGCGAGCGCCAAGCACATCAATGACCGGTTCCTGCCCGACAAAGCCATCGACCTCATCGATGAGGCGGGCGCGTATCGTGAGATTCATCCGCTGGAGAAAGACCCGCAAACGGTCGATAAGCAACTTATCACCGACATCCTCGCCAAGATATGCAAGGTCGAGGCCATGGCAGTGAAAGAGGACGACACCGCGGTGCTGGAGACCCTGCGCGAGCGAATCACAGCCCAGATTTACGGTCAGGACGAGGCGGTCACACAGGTGGTCGAGGCGGTGCAGATGTCGAAGGCGGGACTGCTCGACGACAACAAACCGCTCGCCTCATTGCTCTTCGTCGGTCCCACGGGCGTGGGTAAGACCGAGGTGGCGCGAGTCTTGGCGCGTGAGATGGGTGTCGAACTGATTCGGTTCGACATGAGTGAATACACCGAGAAACACACCGTGGCCAAACTCATCGGTTCGCCGGCGGGATATGTGGGATACGAGGACGGCGGACTACTCACTGATGCCATCCGCAAGACGCCCAACTGTGTGCTCCTGCTCGATGAGATAGAGAAAGCGCATCAGGACATCTACAACATCCTCCTGCAGGTGATGGACTATGCCAAACTGACCGATAACAAGGGACGCAAGGCCGATTTCCGCAATGTGGTGCTTATCATGACATCGAACGCAGGCGCGCAATACGCCTCGCAGGCGTCTATTGGTTTCGGCGGCAATGTGTCGAGGGGCGAGGCGATGCTGCGGCAGGTGAAGAAGACCTTCAAGCCCGAGTTCCTTAACCGTCTCTCCGGACAGATTGTCTTCCATGACATGGACCGCACCATGGCCACGATGATTCTCGACAAGAAACTGCGTGAGTTGCAGGCAAAACTGGATACGCGAAACGTGAAGATGACCCTCAGCCCCGAAGCGCATGAATACTTGCTCAATGAGGGCTTCACACGCGAATACGGAGCCCGCGAGATGGACCGTGTCATCGCTCAGCGCCTCAAACCGCTCCTTATGCGCGAAATCCTCTTTGGTACCCTCAAAAACGGAGGCGAGGTGGAGGTGATAATCAGTAGCCCCCTCTCCAACTCTCCCCGAGGGGAGAGCGTAGTTGCTCTACAATTAAAGACTTCTCCGTCGGGGGATGAAAGGAGGGCTTGATGGTATTTCAATTAGACGAAGAAGAGATTTGGTTTCCCGACCCGCGTTTGGGCGACGATGACGGGTGTATAGCCGTAGGCGGCGACTTGAGTGTGCGTCGGCTGTTGCTGGCGTATAGTCATGGCATCTTCCCGTGGTATTCGTTTCGGTTGTCTGATCCCGCTTGGTTTTGTCCGATGCAACGGTTTGTCATCTTCCCCGAGGAAATTCATGTGTCACATTCCATGCGGACGTTGATGAACAAAGGCCGTTACAAGATGAGTTTTAACAAGGATTTTGAGGGGGTCATCAACGGTTGCAGCCAATGCAACAACCGTATTGATGATGAGCGTGCGTGGCTGGGGCCTGAGATCATTGAGGCTTTCACCAAACTCCACGAGTTGGGCTTCGCCTCATCGGTGGAGGTGTGGGACGGCGAACAGTTGGTCGGCGGGTTGTATGGCGTGACCATCAAAAAGGTATTCATTGGCGAGAGCATGTTCTCACGGGTGCCCAGTGCCAGCAAATTGGCGCTCATATATTTGGCTACCCACCTGCAAAAATTTGGCAATTGTCTCATCGATTGCCAATTAGAAACGCCCCACCTTCGCAGTATGGGCGGCCGCTTCATACCCTACGACGAATATATGAAATGGTTGAAACCCAAAGCCTCCGAAACCTCCGAAGCCCCCTCCCCGTCCCTCCCCGAGGGGAGGGCGTAATTACCCCTCAAATAGCAAATGATATTAGACACAGTTAGGGCGGATTGCAAATCCGCCCTAACGTATCTATTTGTGATACAGTTAAATCATTATTTACCGACATCATAGTTAGTGTGCTAACTACTCCCTCCCCTCGGGGTTGCTCTCCCCCGACAAACGGGGGAGCATGGAGGGGGTGGATGGGGAGGGGGCTTCAGGTTCCTATTCCACCAACCTCACTTCGTAAATCTCGCCGATTTGTTTGCGGGGTTTGGCCACGAATTTCACGCGGACTTGTGTTTTTCCTTTCAGCAGGTCGGCGGGGATGGGGTAGGTCTCGTATTTGAACTCCGAGATGCGGTATTTGCCGGTGTTATTGACAGACTGTACCAGCACGTCATCGACGAAGATGTCAAACTCGTGGCTCTTCCATTCGCCCACGCCCCAGTATTTCAGGCGCAGGTTGAGGTCGGTCTTGCCGCCCGTCTGCATCAGGTAACTGAAATAATGGTTGTCGCTGGCATCGCGGAAGAACACATCGTTCGTGTTGCCCGTGAATGAGCGGTCTGTCTCCATGAAATGGTCTGACTCAGGCTGCTGCTCGCCTGGCTGCACCTTATCCACCGTGCGTGCCTCCAACTCCTGACGTTCCTGCTCCTGTTTGGCAAGATTGTCGAGGTAACCCTTGTAGTTATCCTCCGACAGTGCCAGCCAGTACATCATGTAACGGGCATCATGGAGTTCGAAGAAAGGCATCAGTTCGTTGCGTATCTCATTGACCATCTTGGTGGAGAGGGTGAAATGGAGCGGTTTGCCGGCGACGGGCTGCAATTGGTTGGCAATACCCTCGATGTCGTTGTTAATCAGAATCGGCGCCTGGTCGATGGGCAGTTTCTTGCCAACGGCCAACTGCCCGAAACGGCTGTCGTCAGCAATCAGCATGGCGAGGTCTTCCGTTCCCGTCTTCATGGCCAACATGATAGGACCGTGCATCAGGGCTATATATTGAGACAGGTTGGGCATATATCTCACACTGTTGTGCATGGGGAACTGGATATCGACGACATCGCCTTTCTTCCACTTGCGGTCGATGCTCACGTATGATGAAGGCCCCGTGACTGCGGCTACCGCCTTGCCGTTTACCTTCACGTTGAATTCGCCGGGTTTCACCCATCCAGGATAACGCACGAGCAGTTGGAACTCGCCTTTACCCTGAGTCACGGTGATGCGGCTGCTCTCAGAGTAGGGGAAATTGGTTTCCTGACGCAGGGTCACGCCTTTCTCGCGCCAGTTGAGTTCTGACGCCACGAAGAGGTTCACGAACAGGGCATCGCCCTTGTGGGTATAGACAAACTGCCCGTACTTGCCGTGGTTCTCCATGCCTGTGCCCACACAGCACCACATGGCTTCGTTGGGTGCAGAGTAGTTGCGGTAGTGGCGCGGACGGGCAGAGGTGAAATAGACATAGCCGCCGTGCTCGGGGTGCTGGGTAGAGAGGATATGGTTGAAGGTAGCCAACTCATAGAAGTCGGCAAAACGTGCTTCGGGATTGCGGCGATGCAAATCCTCGGTCAGTTTCAGCATGTTGTTCGTATTACAACTCTCAGGGCCGTCGATGTCGTTCACAAAGTCCTGGCAAGCCTCCTTGCTGGGGAAGTGTTCGCGACGCGAGTTGCCGCCGAAGGCCAACGAACGCTCGCCCGTGACGATGTCCCAGAAGAAAGTACCCGCGTTATGATAAGCCTCGTCGCCGCTCAGTTCGGCGATACGCTCAAATCCTATCACCTTGGGCACCTGTGTGTTGGCATGCATGTTGTCGAGGCAGTCGCGACGCTGCATCAGCGGAGTCAGCAACCGGCGATGCGAGAACCGTTTGGCCACATTGAGGTATTTCTGCTCGCCCGTCATAGCGTATGCATCGGCCAGCACCTCGTTCATACCGCCATGCTCCGTGTCGAGGATACGCTCCATCTGAGCATCTGAAAGTCCTGCCGTCAAATCGATAGCCCAGTCGCAGAAACCCAAGAAGAGTCGTTTGGCCTGCTCATTGCCGCAATAGACCCATGCGTCGCGCAGTCCTGCGTACATCTTGTGAATGTTGTAGAACGGCACCCATGAACCATAATAGGCACCGAAATCGCCCTTCTTAAAGTTCCCCCACACACGGTCGCTGCCAGGCACGCCGCCCACATATCCCTTGCCCCATTCAGGATGGTTCTTGGCATTGGCGTCGGCGCAGAGTTGCAGTTGGTCTATTATATACTCCATGCGTTGGCGGCACTCCTCGTCACCCGTGGCGGCGTTGATAGCCATGGCCGTCAGGTAGTGGCCGCCCACATGACCGTCCAGCCCGTCCCAGTTGGGGTATGACTTGGCTTTCGGTGTGAGACCTGCCTCTTTGAGATAGGGGGCCAACAGTCGGTCGCAGTCGTATTTCAACAGTGTCTGGATGTTCAGGTCGCGCGCCTTTTTCAGCGGTCCGTCGAGCAATGTCACATCGCCGAGCGGAAACTCGTCGGCATACAGTTTGTCTTGTGCCTGCGCCATCGTGGTGATGGTAAAGAACGCAGCGAGAAGAAAGATTTTTTTCATTATTATCGTTATTTACATGATGAACAGCAAGGGCGTTAACATGAGTTGTGATAAGAGTTTAAGTCCTCATTTTAACCCCTTTTCATATACTTTTGAGAGCACAAAGGTAGTAAAAAAAGTCGATACCGACACGGACTGTCACCCCTTCTTGTCAAGATTTCCTACTTTTTACACAATTTAACAAACATAAAAGGCGTATTATGTTCCTAATGTATTAAATTTGCAACGCTAAAAAAACATATATAATACTAACCCGTACAAAAATAAATGATGAAGAAAATCTTAACATTTTTACTGTTGTCACTATTCATCCCGCTTCAGATGTTGGCAGACACCGGTTCCATCTGGTATGAAGAAGTGTCAAACGGAGATTTAGAAGGCACCCGTACGATATGCTTCATGGTCAAGCAAGCCAGCGGAACGGGCCAAGCCACTATCACAGATAATATCGGTTATAACGGTTCCCGTGGTATAGGTATTGTGACTGACGGCAGCGATGACCCGGAATCGACAGCCTTAATCATCCGGACGCCTAACAAGACTTGGATGGCGGGCGATTCCATTGAAGTGCAGTTCATGGTGAAAGCGCAGAAAGCAGCCACAATTTATACAAAAAGCCAGCCAAGAACCACCGGCAGTACCACAGTCTTGGTACCTTTCCTTGACGGCGGTTATCAAGTTAGCAATTACTGGAAGAGGATATCCTATAAGGGCGTGGTGACAACGGCTCAGGCTGGACGCTTTGGCACACAAGGCATTGTTGTGCTGTTGAACACTCCGGGTGAGACCAATGCCTTTGTCTTTGACAACATCTCGGTGAAGTCGCAAGAGGATGTGCTCATCCCTGAGAAATACGGTGAGCAGGTTATCAATGGCGATTTGGAGGGTAGAAACAATATTTGCTTCAAGAAAGTAGAAAATTCCGGCGATGTCGTTGATGCCACCATCACGGATGGAATAGGTTATAACAACAGCAGGGGCATCAAGGTCAACTGTGATGGTAACGGTACCAAAGATTGGTATAGCCAGTTCTTTATCACCACCGACCATGTGTGGCATAAGGGCGACAGATACATCATCAGTATGAAAGCGAAAGCCGATGCGGCTATGTTACTCGATGCTTGGGCTATGATAGAACCAGAAGCAGAACCAGGTTATAACTTGACGCAGATGTTCTTAAAGAGCATCACAGATGAGTGGAAAGATATCACTATTGAGGGCAATATCCCATCCAGCGCGGACGGAATGAAGACTATTGGGTTCTGGCTTAATTGGAATGATACCGCAAACAACTTCTATTTCGACGATATCTCTTGGGTGGCAGTAGAAACCACCTTCAACGGCATCAATTACGCGTTGATTGATACGTCGTATGGTTACGGGTCTGCTTATGTCCGTTATATTGAAGATTGCACAGGTCACATCACCATTCCCCCAGCGGTGACCTATAAGGGTAAGCTTTATTATGTATTTGGTCTCTATGATAATGCGTTTAGCGGTTGTGATGTGACCAGAGTTACCCTGCCTGAATACATGGAGAACATAGGCGAAAAAGCATTTTTTGATTGTTCCAGCCTGACGAGAGTTGATATGCCTCATAATTTGACGAAGATTGGCTCTATGGCATTCATGAACTGTACCAGCCTGACGAGCATCACTCTGCCTGCGGGCGTGACACAGATTGGTGAGGGCGCTTTCTCTGGTTGTCCCCTGTCCGCAGTGTATTGCTATATGCAGACACCGCCGACTTTGACCAGTGGCACATTCTCTGACATGTCTGATGCCACGCTTTATGTGCCTGCCGGCTGTTTGAGCGCATACCAGAACGCTCCAGTTTGGAGTGAATTCGGCAATATAGTGGAGATGGAAGAGCCCATAATCATCGATGACATCAAATACATACTCAATCCGAACACCCAAGAAGCCACGGTCTATTCATGTGATAAAACAGGTGATATCGTCATTCCTCCATCGGTGTCTTATGAAGGCCGGACGTACGCTGTGACATCCATTGACTATAATGCTTTTTACAACAAGGATGTGACCAGCGTCATTATACCCGAAGGCGTGACATACATCGGTTATAGTGCTTTTAATAGTGAAACATTGATTTCCGTGACCCTGCCGAGCACGTTGACTTATGTTGGTGAATCTATATTTGCCGGTTGCACAAATTTGGAAACCGTTTATTCTTATTCCACCACACCGTTTGATATTACGTCTCCGATCTTTACGCCCAACACCGCCACACTCTATGTGCCTGCCGGCTGTTTGAGCGCATACCTGAATGCTCAGGGATGGAGTGATTTCAGCAATATCGTGGAGATGGCAGAGCCATTTGAAATACTCATAGGCGGCATCAACTACGAACTCAATCCGAACACCCATGAGGCCATGGTCCTCTACAAATGGCGTTACGCTGGCGATATCACCATTCCTTCATCAGTGTCTTTTGAAGACCAAACGTACGCTGTGACATCCATTTACCGATATGCTTTTACCGCTATGGATGTGACCAGCATCACCCTGCCCGAAGGAATGACAACCATCGGTGAAGGTGCTTTTTCCAGTTGCGCGTCACTGACCAACGCGACCTTGCCGAGCACGTTGACCAATGTGGAATTTAATATATTTTACAAGTGCAGTCATTTGGAAACTGTTTATTGTTATGCCACGACACCACCGGCAGTTGTTAATAATGAGTATGGTGCAACCATTTTGATAGGTACCCCCAACACCGCCACACTCTATGTGCCTGCCGGCAGTTTGAGCGCATACCAGAATGCTCCCGGATGGAGTGATTTCAGCAATATCGTGGAGATGGAAGCCGCTCCGATTGTCTATGGTGACAATATGATTATCAACGGCGACTTTGAAGGAACGGACATGGATGCTTTCAGTGGTCAACAACTGGGAGGCGGTAGTTTTAACAGATTTGATTACACTACGGATAATATAGAAAGTTGGGAAGGCGACGGTAATCATTTCCTGTATGCGTACTTCACGCCAGTGGATATCAATGAATCTACAGGAGAGCCATGGGCATATCAAGATCAATTGATAATCAAATTGAACGGCAGCCTCGCCCCGGGCGACCATTTCCGTTTTTCCATGCGTGCTAAAAACTCTGGTGGCGCAATAACAATCAACGGTCACGGCAATAATGGCTCAGTTTGGAACTTGTTGGGTGAATTTAACCTGACAGATGAATGGCAGACGTTTGTAGTGGAAGGTGTTGTTGATGAAACCCTTTCAAATGATATCACCAAACTGGAACTCTATCTCCCAGTGACTGATTATAGCATGGGAAATTTCATGTTCGATGACTTCTCCCTTAAAAAGGTGATCGAAACCATCCCCGGCGATGTGAACGGTGACTTGGAGGTGGATGTGGCAGACTTTACCTTGATGGCAAACTACCTGCTCGGCAAAACACTCACGGTGTTTATCATGGAAGCAGCCGACGTGGCTGGCGGCCCAGGCGGTGCGCCCGATGGTTCTGTCGATGTCGCCGACCTGACAGGTATCGCCAACATCATCCTCCACAAGTAACCCTGATGGTTTAGGGTAGAGGGTTTAGTGTTTAGTGTTCTCCAGGAGATAGGGACTATCAATAAACAAAGATGGCCGCTCGTCATGGGCAGCCATCTTTGTTTTTATTCATATATATTGGTGTCTGGAAAAAAACGGCCTGCAGGGCCAAACAGCACATAGCCCAGGGCAGCGCCCTGGGGATAGACGTTTGTGTAGCCTTCGCCCTGTAAGGGCAAAAGCGGTTGACAATCAATGCTTTTGCCCTTATAGGGCGCAATTTCCATATAACCACATCCCCAGGGCGTTGCCTTGGGCTGTGTGCTCGTTGCCCCTACGGGGCGCAGACGAGCCCATCTTTGTTTATTGATAGCCCCTATCCCCTTGTTTTGTCAACAATTTCTACTTTTTGTAAAAATTAACATTTAGAAGGGCGAAAACTACTGCAAATGTCTTAAATTTGCCGCGCATTAGTGTGTCTTAACATTTATAATGTATATAAAATGACCGAAAACGGGCTGAATAGCCACTATTATATGATGAGGTGTTCTCCTGCACCTTGCCACTAAAATTAACATTTATCAACTGCCTGACGAGGGAGACGCAGGCAAAACCACACATAAAAATGGAAAAAATCACAAAACTATTAACTCTTTTCGTCGGGCTGCTGTTTGCGATGACAACTTCGGCATCGGTTGCGGAGACCAACGACGACGTAACCAACTACAATCTCACAATCCATGGCGTGAAAGTGACCAGCGACAATGCATCTGACGTCTTGGGCAACGGTGTGTTCTCTTATGACGCAACTGCCAACATCCTTAGCATCAACGGCAGTTTCACGGGGGAGAACAGAAAACGTATCGTGGAATCTTCTATTCCCGGCTTAACGGTCGATATTAAAAGTTATTCCGTGTTGGAGGCCGAAAACGCTCCCGTATTTACTTTTAATGAATCGGCCGGTGTTACTGGTTCAGGATTACTCATTGTAAATTCGCCAAATGAAACTGGATTCTACGTGACACGAGGGGCTTCGCTGACGATTTATGACTCCGACATTGTCATTCAGGCCCTTTGGGGCATAGCCGGTCCGAGAGATACACAGATCGAAAAACTCACCATCAATAATTCTAACGTGTCCATCGCTACCAGCGGATATGAACCGGGGGCCATCTGCGACCTTAAGGGAGGTTTCGATCTCGTAAAAAGTTTTATATACTCACCTGAAGGTGCCTATTTCGACACCAAAGACCTGAAAAATCCAGACGGAAGCCTTGCCACGAATGTCACCATCTTAAAAACAATAGTGGAAGCCACCATTGACGGCATCAGATATTATCTTTATGGGGAAACCAATGAGGCCAGTGTCATTTGGAATGACTACACTGGCACCATTGACATACCGGCTTCTGTGACTTATGGGGATAAAACGTATACCGTCACCGCCGTTAATCCATGGGGTTTTGTTGGCTGTTCAGCAGTAAGCATCACCCTGCCCGAAGGAATGACAACCATCGGTGATGGTGCCTTTAATGGTTGCTACGCGTTGACTACCGTGACCCTGCCGAGCACGCTGACAAGCGTGGGTTCATTGCTGTTCAACGGTTCTGCTGTGGAATCGGTTTATTGTTATGCCACGACACCTCCGGCAATTATTTCAGAGTATGAATCTACCCTTTTAATAGAAGCCTCCAACACCGCCACACTCTATGTGCCTGCCGGCAGCCTGAGCGCATACCAGAATGCTTCTGGATGGAGCGAATTCAGCAATATCGTGGAGATGGAAACCGTCTTGCCTGAAGGTACCGACCTCATCGTCAACGGCACCTTCGAAGACTCAGACCTCTCACCGTTCTCTTATCACAGAGGTGCGAGTTCGGGTTATGACAATCCTATAACCAGTTCTTTCATTCAGACAGAGAGCGGTAATAATATTATGGTCATCACATCTATGGATGGTGCGGCTAATAGCTGGGACACACAGTTCTTTGTAGGTCTGTCGCGGCCGGTGGTAGAAGGCGAGACACTTACCTTCACCATGCGTGCCAAAGCCGACAGGAATGTCCTAATAACCACTCAGGCAGATCGCAATGCCCCCGGTGATTATATACACTGGGAATTTGTCGGGAGTTATAATCTTACCGACCAATGGCAAACCTTTACCAAAGAGGTAACCGTTACATCTCAGATGGCGGGCGCACAGTATATCGCATTCACATTGAACGAGGGGTTGGAATCCGTTACTTATTACTTCGATGATATGCATCTCATCGGAGCAGGTGGTGACGAGCCTGGTCCTATTGTCTATGGTGACAATATGATTGTCAACGGCACCTTTGAAGGAACCAACATGGATGCTTTCAGCAAGGTGGAACAGGATATTAGTTGGATTCCTTCTCCATTAACATTGGATGATGTGATAGAATACGTGACGGATAACCATTGTCTGTTTACACATTTCGGTCAGGTTGAGACGAATAATGAATGGAAGAACAGATTAATTGTCAACCTGAACGGCACCCTGGAACCGGGCGACCATTTCCGCTTCTCCATGCGTGCGAAAGCAAGTGACGATGTGATGATATCCGGTCACGGAACGAATAGCGACATCAACATATCTATTTGGGGACTGATCGGTCAGATGAACCTGACTGATGAATGGCAGACCTTTGAAGTGGAGGGCGTTGTCTCTGAATCCGCAGAAGGTTCTGTCAACCAACTGCAATTTTACATGGCTGTGAACGATGCGGACGGCATGGATTTCTATTTCGACGATATGTTCCTCGCAAAGGAAACCGACGTGGAGCCCGACACTGACTACAGCCTCATCGACAACACTGTCTATCTCGAGCCTGTACAAGGTGTGGCTGGCGGACAAACGACGCTCTCTGTGAAGATGAAGAACACGGAGCCTATTCAGGGACTTGCATTCACCCTCGCATTGCCTGATGGTGTGACCGTCGCCACTGACGCCGACGGCTTCCCCATGGCAACACTGAGTCTGGACCGCACCACCGCCAACAAGACCGACTACTTCGGTTCGAACATCGACGCCGACGGCAACCTGCGTGTGGTATGCAGTTCAAGCAACGGCTACACCTTCGACGGCAATGACGGCGAGGTGGCACGCATCACGGTCAACTTAGCCTCTACCATGACAAAAGGCGACTACGCCATATTGTTGAAGAATGTGAGCCTGAGCAACAACCTGAACGAGTCGCATAGCGTCGAGAAACTGAAATCAACCCTCAGCGTGATTGACTTCATCCCCGGCGACGTAAACGGTGACT